>NZ_JBNCKQ010000002.1:990993-1159763 GCF_049841615.1 Micromonospora sp. DT63
CGAGCGGGCGATGGCGGGTGGGTGGGTGCTGCGCGTCGGGGAGGGCGGGCTTGGAGATCGGCTTCGGCGACGGCCTGCTCCTCGCCGATCACCCGAGCCTTGGGTTCCGGCCGGTCGTCGGCGGTGGCTGGCCGGGGTGGTCGCGGGGGGTGTCGAGCGGGGCCGGCGGGTGTTGCCTGTGCGGGTAGCGCACAAAGGCGGGGCCCCGGTGGCTTGCGCCACCGGGGCCCCGCCCCCTGCTGCTGGTCGTGCTACTCGTCGGCGCCCGCCGCAGCGGTGCCGGCGGCGGTGCCACCGAGGTCGGCGGGGACGGCGTCCGGAACCTCGACCGGCTTGTCCGCACCGTGGAAGACGAGCTTGGACTTGTCGATGTCGTTCGGGTCGCCCTCGCAGTCCACCACGACGATCTGACCGGGGGTCAGCTCGTTGAAGAGGATCCGCTCGGAGAGATTGTCCTCGATGTCGCGCTGAATCGTGCGACGAAGCGGACGGGCACCAAGCACCGGGTCGAAGCCCTTCGCCGCCAGGTACTTCTTGGCGTTGTCGGTCAGCTCCAGACCCATGTCCTTGTTGCGCAGCTGCGTCTCGATCCGCTGGATCATGATGTCCACGATGGAGAGGATCTCGGTCTGGCGCAGCTGGTGGAAGACGATGGTGTCGTCGATCCGGTTGAGGAACTCAGGCCGGAAGTGCTGCTTGAGCTCGTCGTTGACCTTCTGCTTCATCCGGTCGTAGTTGGACTCGGAGTCCTCCGACGCCTGGAAGCCCAGCGACACCGCCTTGGCCACGTCGCGGGTGCCCAGGTTGGTGGTCAGGATGATGACCGTGTTCTTGAAGTCCACGATCCGACCCTGACCGTCGGTGAGCCGACCGTCTTCCAGGATCTGCAGGAGCGTGTTGAACACGTCCGGGTGGGCCTTCTCGATCTCGTCGAAGAGAACCACCGAGAACGGCCGACGCCGCACCTTCTCGGTCAGCTGCCCGCCCTCGTCGTAGCCGACGTAGCCGGGAGGGGCACCCACGAGGCGGGACACCGTGTACCGGTCGTGGAACTCGGACATGTCCAGCTGGATGAGGGCGTCCTCGCTGCCGAAGAGGAACTCGGCGAGCGCCTTGGACAGCTCGGTCTTACCGACACCGGACGGGCCGGCGAAGATGAACGAGCCCGACGGGCGCTTCGGGTCCTTCAGGCCGGCCCGGGTACGCCGGATCGCCTTCGAGACCGCCTTGACCGCGTCCTCCTGGCCGATGACGCGCTTGTGCAGCTCGTCCTCCATGCGCAGCAGGCGCGAGGTCTCCTCCTCGGTCAGCTTGTAGACCGGGATGCCCGTCCAGTTGCCGAGCACCTCGGCGATCTGCTCGTCGTCAACCTCGCTGACGACGTCCAGGTCACCGGCCTTCCACTCCTTCTCCCGCTGAGCCTTCTGGCCGAGGAGCTGCTTCTCCTTGTCGCGCAGCTGGGCGGCGCGCTCAAAGTCCTGCGCGTCGATCGCGGACTCCTTGTCGCGACGCACCTGGGCGATGCGCTCGTCGAAGTCACGCAGGTCTGGCGGTGCGGTCATCCGACGGATCCGCATCCGGGCGCCGGCCTCGTCGATCAGGTCGATCGCCTTGTCCGGCAGGAAGCGGTCGGAGATGTACCGGTCGGCAAGCGTCGCCGCAGCCACCAGGGCGGCGTCGGTGATGCTCACCCGGTGGTGCGCCTCGTAGCGGTCGCGCAGGCCCTTGAGGATCTCGATGGTGTGCGCCAGCGACGGCTCACCCACCTGGATCGGCTGGAACCGGCGCTCGAGAGCGGCGTCCTTCTCCAGGTGCTTGCGGTACTCGTCGAGCGTGGTGGCGCCGATGGTCTGCAGCTCACCACGGGCCAGCATCGGCTTGAGGATGCTTGCGGCGTCGATCGCGCCCTCGGCGGCACCCGCACCCACCAGGGTGTGGATCTCGTCGATGAACAGGATGATGTCGCCGCGGGTGCGGATCTCCTTGAGCACCTTCTTGAGGCGCTCCTCGAAGTCACCGCGGTAGCGGGAACCGGCGACCAGGGCACCGAGGTCGAGCGTGTAGAGCTGCTTGTCCTTGAGAGTCTCGGGCACCTCGCCCTTGATGATCTTCTGGGAAAGCCCCTCCACCACGGCGGTCTTACCGACGCCGGGCTCACCGATCAGGACCGGGTTGTTCTTGGTACGGCGGGAGAGCACCTGCATGACCCGCTCGATTTCCTTCTCGCGCCCGATGACCGGGTCGAGCTTGCCCTCGCGGGCGGCCTGGGTCAGGTTGCGGCCGAACTGGTCCAGCACGAGGCTGGTCGACGGCGCGGCCTCACCCGGCGCGGCACCCGCCGCGGCGGGCTCCTTGCCCTGGTAGCCGGAGAGCAGCTGGATCACCTGCTGGCGGACCCGGTTGAGGTCGGCGCCGAGCTTGACCAGCACCTGGGCGGCGACGCCCTCGCCCTCACGGATCAGCCCGAGCAGGATGTGCTCAGTGCCGATGTAGTTGTGGCCGAGCTGCAGCGCCTCGCGCAGCGACAGCTCCAGCACCTTCTTGGCCCGCGGCGTGAACGGGATGTGCCCGCTCGGCGCCTGCTGGCCCTGGCCGATGATCTCCTCGACCTGCTGGCGGACGCCCTCCAGGGAGATGCCGAGGCTCTCCAGGGCCTTTGCCGCGACGCCTTCACCTTCGTGGATCAGGCCCAGCAGGATGTGTTCCGTACCGATGTAGTTGTGGTTGAGCATCCGGGCCTCTTCTTGGGCCAGGACGACAACCCGTCGCGCTCGGTCGGTGAACCGCTCGAACATGCCCTCGTGCTCCTCACGTGCCGTGCGCCTTGATGGTCAAGATCTTGGCGGGGCCGGTGCACGAACGTCCGGGACGGGCGTCCGTGCCTCCTTACTCTATCGTCGCTGACCGACTCAGCTGAGGTCGTGTCTCTCCGGTCTGGGTCAGTTCCACGTCGTTTTGCACAACCGTCCGCGCTCAGGAGGTGTTCCGGTACCCCTGGCGCTACGCGCAGAGCGAAATCCGACCGACCCCACGGAAGGCTCCGCAGGGCCGGGGGAGGGCCTTCGACGGCCTCCAGCGGGTGTCGTGGGGGCGAGCGCCGGTCGTCGGCACCGTTCGGGCTGCCGCACCCGACCCCTTTCGGGAAGTTGTCCACAGGTTGTGGATAGTTACTCCACCGCCTGTGGACAACGCCGGCCGGTCCGGGAAACATTCCGGCCGGCCCGTCCCGGGCGCGGATACGGCGACGCCGGCCCGGAGGATGCTCCGGCCCGGCGTCGGTGTCGCCCTTGCGGTGGCGGCTGCCACCGGTCAGCTGAACGGATCAGCGCTTGGCGTGGTACTCGTCGACGATCTCCTGCGGGATACGGCCCCGGTCCGAGATGTCCTTGCCGGACTTCTTGGCCCACTCCCGGATCGCCTTGTTCTGCTCCCGGTCGGCGGTGGCGCCACCCCGACCGCGGGCGGCCCGCCCACCGATCACCACGCCACCGCGACCCACCTTGGTGCCGGCGCCGATGTACGGAGCGAATACGTCGCGCAATTTCGCGGCGTTGGCACCGGACAGGTCGATCTCGTACTGAACGCCGTCGAGCGCGAACTTGACGGTCTCGTCAGCGTCCCCACCGTCCAGGTCATCGACCAGCTTGTGAATGATCTGCTTGGCCACGTCCCACATTCCTTTCGAGCAGGGCGCTCCTGCTAACGAGAGCACAATAACCCCCGCGCTGCTCGCCCCGTCAATAGGATGCCGTTACGACTCGCTGGGAGTCGGCGGGCGACTACTCCGGGCGGACCAACGGGAAGAGGATCGTTTCCCGAATTCCGAGGCCGGTCAGGGCCATCAACAGCCGGTCGATTCCCATTCCCATACCCCCGGCCGGCGGCATTCCGTACTCCATGGCCCGGAGAAAGTCCTCGTCGAGACGCATCGCCTCGTCGTCGCCACGGGCGGCCAACTGCGCCTGGGCCACCAGCCGTTCCCGCTGTACCACCGGGTCGACCAGCTCGGAGTACGCGGTGCCCAGCTCGAAGCCGAGAACGTAGAGGTCCCACTTTTCGGCCAGCCCCGGCTCGCTGCGGTGCGCCCGGGTCAGTGGGCTGGTCTCCTCCGGGTAGTCGCGTACGAAGGTGGGCGCCTGCAGGCCCGGGACGACCAGTTCCTCGAACAGTTCCTCGGCGAGCTTGCCCGGGCCCCACTTCGGGTCCACGGCCAATCCCACCTTGTCCGCGTACTCCACCAGCCGGGAACGGTCGGTGCGGACGGTGACCTCCTCGCCGAGTGCCTCGGAAAGGACACCGAACAGGGTCACCGATCGCCACTCGCCGCCCAGGTCGAACTCCCGCCCGTCGGCATGGGTCACCACCGTCGACCCGCTGACCGCGATCGCCGCCTGTTGCACGAGATTGCGGGTCAACTCGGCCATCGTGTCGTAGTCGCCGTACGCCTGGTACGTCTCCAGCATCGCGAACTCCGGCGAGTGCGAGGAGTCGACACCCTCATTACGGAAGTTGCGGTTGATCTCGAAGACGCGGTCCACACCACCAACGACCGCGCGCTTCAAAAACAGTTCCGGAGCGATTCGCAGATACAGATCGGTGCTCAACGCATTGCTGTGGGTCACGAAGGGTCGGGCCGCCGCGCCACCGTGCAGGAGTTGCAGCATCGGCGTTTCCACCTCGATGAAGCCCTGGCCGTGCAGTGAATCGCGCAGGCTGCGCACCGCCGCCGCCCGGGTGCGGACCATCTGCCGGGCCTGCGGCCGGACGATCAGATCGACGTAGCGCTGCCGGACCCGAGCCTCCTCGGAGAGCGGCTTGTGGGCCACCGGCAGCGGCCGCAGGGCCTTGGCCGTCATCTCCCACCGCTGGGCGAGCACGGACAGCTCGCCCCGCCGGCTGGTGATCACCTCACCGGTCACGCCGACGTGGTCGCCCAGGTCGACCAGGCGCTTCCACGCCTCCAGCCCCTCCGGACCGACCCGGTCCAGGGAGAGCATGGCCTGCAACTCGGTGCCGTCGCCATCGCGCAGGGTGGCGAAGCAGAGCTTGCCGGTGTTGCGTACGAAGATCACCCGGCCGGTGACCGACACCTGGTCGCCGGTGGCGGTGTCGGTGGGCAGGTCCGCGTACTTCGCGCGGATCTCGGCGAGCGTCGTGGTGCGGGGGAAGCCGACCGGGTACGGCTCCACGCCCTCGGCGAGCATCCGGTCCCGCTTCTCCCGGCGGACCTTCATCTGCTCGGGAAGGTCGTCGGCGGGGTCCACTGGCACGGCGTTCTGCTCGGTCACGGCACGCTTCCTCGTCACGAAGACTACGGGGGGTCAGGCCCGAGCGTACTCAAGCGCTCAGGTGGTCGTTATCGGATAACCTGCCCGCCATGGCGGATCACACTCAGGCGCTCTCGTTCGGCGTGGCCGCGGCCGACTACGACCGGTTCCGGCCCCGCTATCCGGTGGAGGCCGTGCGGTGGGCGCTCGACGGGCTGGACGATTCCGCCGAGGTCGTCGACCTGGGCGCCGGCACCGGCATCCTCACCCGGGGAGTGCTCGCTCTCGGCCACCGGGTGACCCCGGTGGAGCCGGACCCCAAGATGCGCGCCCAGTTGGACGCCGCCACCCCAGGCGTCACCGCTCTGGCCGGCGGCGCCGAGTCGCTGCCGCTGCCCGACGGGCTCGCCGACGCCGTGGTGGTGGGCCAGGCGTACCACTGGTTCGACCGGGAGCTGGCGCACGCCGAGATCGCACGGGTGCTGCGGCCCGGCGGGACGTTCGCCCCGATCTGGAACATGCGGGACGAACGGGTCGACTGGGTGGCCGAGCTGGGTCGGATCGCCCACCTCGGTGACAACGCCGGCGACGTCGTCGGACGGTACGAGGACTTCGGCTCCGCGTTCACACCTGTCGAGCTGGGCGAGTTCACGCACCACACGACCCTCACACCCGACGAGGTGATCGCGATGCTGCACACCCGCTCGTACTGGCTCACCGCCGGACCCGAGCGACGGGAGCGCATCGACCGGGAACTGGGCGACCTCTTCGCGGGCCATCCCGAGCTGGCCGGACGGGAAACCGTCGACCTGCCGTACCGCACGGTCGTGCTGCGGGCCCGGCGGCGCTGAGGGCCTGCCCGCAGGCCGGCCCCGGCGGCGGCCGGGGGTCACAGGTTGCGGTCGTAGACCATCCGCAGGCCGATCAGCGTGATCATCGGCTCGTGGTGGGTGATGGTGCTGCACTCGTTGATCACCAGGGAGGCGAGGCCGCCGGTGGCGATCACCGCCTTCACCTCGCCCAACTCCTCGGTCATCCGCTCGACGATCCGGTCCACCTGCCCGGCGAACCCGAAGTAGAGACCGGCCTGCAGGCACTCCACGGTGTTCTTGCCGATCACCGAGCGGGGCTTGGTGGCCTCAACCTTGCGCAGCTGGGCGGCGCGGGCGGCCAGCGCGTCGAAGGAGATCTCGATGCCCGGGGCGAACGCCCCGCCCAGGAACTCGCCCCGGCCGCTGATCACGTCGAAGTTGGTGGTGGTGCCGAAGTCCACAACTATCGACGGCCCGCCGTAGAGGGTGAACGCCGCAAGCGTGTTCACCACCCGGTCGGCGCCCACCTCCTTCGGGTTGTCGATCGCCAGCTGCACCCCGGTGCGCACGCCCGGCTCGACGATCACGCTCGGCAGGTCGGCGTAGTAGCGGCCGAGCATGGTCCGCAGCGACCGCAGCGCGGCCGGCACCGTGGAGCAGGCGGCCACACCGGTGATCTCGACGTTGTCCCCGGCGAGCAGGCCCCGGAACATCAGGCCCAGCTCGTCCGCCGTCGAGCGGGCATCGGTCTTGATCCGCCAGGAGTGCACCAGCTTGTCGCCGTCGAAGGTCGCCAGCACGGTGTTGGTGTTTCCGATGTCGATGCAGAGCAGCACTGTCGCAGCCTAGACAACTACTCGGTGCGCAGGTCCATCGCGATGTCCAGGATCGGCGACGAGTGGGTCAACGCGCCCACCGAGAGGAAGTCGACGCCGGTCGCCGCGTACCTGGCGGCCACCTCCAAGGTCAGCCCGCCGGTCGCCTCCAGCTCCGCCCGGTCGCCCACCGCAGCCACCGCCTCGGCCAGCACCTCCGGCGTCATGTTGTCGCAGAGCAGGAAGTCCGCCCCCGCCTCCACCGCCTCCACCGCCTCGGCGACAGTGGTCACCTCGACCTGCACCGGAACCTCCGGAAACGCCTCCCGGACCCGCCGGTACGCCGCAGTGATGCCCCCGGCCGCCAGCTTGTGGTTGTCCTTGATCATGGCCACGTCGTAGAGGCCCATCCGCTTGTTGGTGCCCCCACCGGCCCGCACCGCGTACTTCTCCAGCGCCCGCAGGCCCGGCGTCGTCTTGCGGGTGTCCAGCACCATCGCCTTCGTGCCGGCCAGGGCGTCCGCCCAGGCACGCGTGTGGGTGGCCACCCCGGACATCCGGCAGAGCAGGTTGAGCGCCGTCCGCTCGGCCGTCAGCAGCAGCCGGGTCGGGCCGGTCACCGTCGCCAGCACGTCGCCGCGCGCCACCCGCTCACCGTCGCGGGCCAGCACCGACACCTCGACGGTACGACCGAAGCCGGTCACCTCGCCCACCAGCTCGAACACGGCGGCGGCCACGGCCATCCCGGCCACCACGCCGTCGGCGCGGGCCACCAGGTCGGCGGTGTCGGTCTGCTCGGCTCCAATGGTGGCCACGCTCGTCACGTCGAGGAAATCGGGCCCCAGATCCTCGACCAGCGCGCCCTCGATCACCCGCCGCACCTGCTCCGGGTCCAGCCCGGTCGCCCGCAACGCCGCCTCGGTCGACCCCGTCAACGCCACCTTGGTTCGCGACTCCGGGGCTCGCGAAACCGGCTCACTCCTCGCGCTCACTGGGCCATCTCCGTTCGCGACTGCGGGGCTCGCAACCCCGGCTCACTCCTCGCGCTCACTGGGCCATCTCCGTTCGCGACTGCGGGGCTCGCAACCCCGGCTCACTCCTCGCGCTCACTGTGCACTCCCCTCCCACTGCTCCGTCACCAGGCCCTGCGCCCCGACCGACCCGACCAGGTGGCCCAGCCACCGTTCGTCGGCCGTCGGGAAGTCCTCCCGCCAGTGGCAGCCCCGGGTCTCGGCGCGGGCGTACGCCGCCGCGACAAGCGACGACGCCACCGTGAGCAGGTTGGTCGCCTCCCAGTCGGCGGTGCGCGGTCGGCCCCGGGCCGCGCCCAGCTCGGTAAGCGTCCCGGCCGTCTCCGCCAGCGTCGCCGCGGACCGGAGCACCCCGGCCCCCCGGGTCATCGCCCGCTGGAGCGTCGGCGTCACCCCGGCCGGCACGACCCAGCCCGCACCGCCGCGCCATGCGCCGACGTCCGCCGGCTGGGCCTGCTCGGGCAGGCCGGCCGCGATGTCGTCGGCGATCCGCCGGGAGAACACCAGCCCCTCCAGCAGCGAGTTGCTGGCCAGCCGGTTCGCGCCGTGCACGCCCGTGCAGGCGACCTCGCCGCAGGCGTACAGGCCGGGGATCGACGTGCGGCCGCGCAGATCGGTGCGGACGCCGCCGGAGGCGTAGTGGGCGGCCGGGGCGACCGGGATCAGGTCGGTGGCCGGGTCCACGCCGATCGCCAGGCAGGACGCCACGATGGTCGGGAACCGCCCGGCCAGGAAATCGCCGCCCAGATGGCGGGCGTCGAGAAAGACGTGGTCCGCGCCGCTGGCCATCAGCACCCGGTGGATGCCCTTGGCCACCACGTCCCGGGGGGCCAACTCGGCCAGCTCGTGCTGGCCCACCATGAACCGCTTGCCATCGGAGTCCACCAGGTACGCGCCCTCGCCGCGCAGCGCCTCGGAGACAAGTGGCTGCTGCGCGTGCCCGGCGCCGGGCACCCCCGCGCCGGGCGGGGTGATCAGGGCGGTCGGATGGAACTGGACGAACTCCACGTCGGTCACCGCCGCGCCGGCCCGCATCGCCAGCGCCACCCCGTCGCCGGTGGAGACCGCCGGGTTGGTGGTGGCCGCGAAGATCTGCCCCATCCCGCCGGTGGCCAGCACCACCGCCCGCGCCAGCAACGCGCCGACGCCGTCCTCGCTGCCCTCACCGAGCACGTGCAGGGTGATCCCGCAGGCCGGACCGAGCCCGTCCGGGCCGTCGCCGGGCGCCCGCAGCAGGTCCAGCACCAGGGCGTGCTCGACCAGCCGGATCCACGGGTCGCGCTGCACGGCGGCGTGCAGGGCCCGCTGCACCTCGGCGCCGGTGGCGTCCCCGCCCGCGTGCACGATCCGGTCCGCCCGGTGTCCACCCTCCCGGGTCAGCATCAGCGAACCGTCCGGGTGGCGATCGAACTCGGCCCCGATCCGCATCAGCTCCCGCAGCCGGGTCGGCCCCTCCTCGACGAGCACCCGGACCGCCGCGGGGTCGCAGAGCCCCACACCGGCGATCTCGGTGTCCCGGGCGTGCGCCGCGGGGGTGTCCGCCGGGTCGAGCACGGCGGCGATGCCGCCCTGCGCCCACCGGGTCGAACCGTCGTCAATGTTGACCTTGGTGACGACGGTGACGTGCAGGCCCGCCTCACGCAGGTGCAACGCGGCGGTCAGCCCCGCGACCCCGGACCCCACCACGATCACGTCGGTGGTCTCCACCCAGCCGGGCTCGGGCGCGGCCAGCAGTCTGGGCAGGGCCGGCAGATCGACCGTCGGAACGTCCATCCCACCAGTCAACCCGAAGGATCCTCGCCGGGGGAGGCGGGGGCTCAACGAGTGGTTTGGGCTACCCCGTCCGGCCCGAACCGTGCCGCGCCGCTCACTTCGTCCGCACCGGCAGGCCGGCCGGACCGGCGCCCTTCAACGACGCGGTCACCGTACGGTCGCTCAGCCACAGGTAACAGCGGACTCCCCGGTCACCGACCCGCCAACGCCCCGCACCCGGCGGGCGCACCACCACCCCGCTGCGGAACCGCAGGTCGGAGTCGTCAGGCACGCCGACATAGCGGCCGAGGACGGTGCGGCAGCCGGTGTAGAGCGGCGCCCAGTCGGCATCCTTGGCCGGGTACGGCCGGTCCGGCGCGCGCCACACCCCGACGAACTCGGCGTCGTGCCGACCGCCGCACTCCACCGGGACCAGCGTCTGCACACCCCGGCCCGCCCCGGAGCGGGTCTGCTGGCAGCCCAACCGCAGCCCGGAGGCCCCCTTCAACGCGTCCCGCAGGCTGCCCGACCGGACCACCACCGTGGCGGCCGCCTCGACGGTCGTCAACTCGGTCAGGTCGCACCGGAACCAGCGGGAACCGGCTGCCCAGCCCGGCCCGGAGGGCAGCGCCACCGACAGCCGCAGCCGCCCGGCCCGCCAGTCGTCGCCCACGTACGCCGAGGCCCGGGTGTCGCACTCGGTGAACGCCCCGCGCAGCTCCACCGACCCGTTCGCCGGGGCGGCAGCCCGCTCCGGCGGGAACACCCCGACGTGCACGGTCTCCACCCGGTGCGGGCCGGCGCAGTCCATCGGTTGATAGGCGGCCAGCGTCACCACCTCGACGAAGTCGGCGGCCTGACACACCCCGACGGCCGGCGTGAACGCCATGGCCGGTGGCAGTGCCGCCCAGTCGTCGGTCAGGTCACCGTCCAGACCGCCGGACCCGGCGCAGCCGACCAGCAGCACTGCCGTGACGGCAGTGGCGAACAGGGTCGTCATGGCACGGCGCATCGCGGCCTCCCCCAGCCACCTACCGGCTTCCGCCAGCGTGCCCAGGGTAACCGCAAATGACCTTCCGGTGACAGACCGGAATCGGCTCGCGCGCGATCAGACTCCGGACACGGCGAACGGGCTCGGCACCGGGTCGCCTGCCGTGCCCGGGGCCGCCTCCGCCGGGTTCGCCCCCAGCTCGACGATCCGGTTGTCGGTGTCGACGTGCACCACCCGCGGCCGGTAGGACCGGGCCTCGGCGTCGTCCATCTGCCCGTACGAGATCAGGATGACCAGGTCACCGGGGTGCACGAGGTGCGCGGCGGCCCCGTTGATGCCGATCACGCCGCTGCTCCGCTCCCCCGGGATGACGTACGTCTCCAGCCGGGCGCCGTTGGTGATGTCCACGATCGCGACCTGCTCCCCCGGGAGCAGGTCGGCGGCGTCGAGCAGGTCCTCGTCCACAGTCACCGAACCGATGTAGTGCAGGTCGGCCTGGGTCACGGTGGCCCGGTGGATCTTCGACTTGAGCATGGTCCGCAGCATCGGGCTCGCCTTTCGCGAAAGAAGTGGTGGTGGGGTGCGGCCGGGTCAGGGACGAGGGGCGAGGTGGATCGCCGCGTTGTCGATCAACCGGGTGGCGCCGACCCAGGCGGCGATCACCAGTCGGGCCGGCCCGGACACCGGCCCCGGCTCCAGTTCGGGGTCGGTGAGCACCAGGTAGTCGAGCTGAGCGCCGGGCGTACCGGCGCCGAACGCGGCGTGCGCGGCGGACAGCACCTCCCCCGCGTCCAGGCCGTCGTCGGCGGCCCGGGCACCCGCCCGCAGCGCGGCGGACAGGCTCAGCGCCGCCGCCCGCTCGGGCTCGCTCAGGTAACGGTTGCGGCTGGACAGCGCCAACCCGTCCGCCTCCCGGACGGTCGGTACGCCGATCACCTCGACCGGCACGTCCAGGTCCCGGGCCATCCGCCGCACCAGGGTGAGCTGCTGATAGTCCTTCTCACCGAAGAAGGCCAGGTCAGGACGCGTGAGTTGGAGCAGCTTCAGGACCACGGTGAGCACCCCGTGGAAGAAGCCGGGACGGCTCGCGCCCTCCAGCTCCCCGCCCAGCGGACCCGGGTCGAGGCGTACGCGGGGCTGGCCGTCCGGATACATGTCGGCCACCGACGGCGCGAAGACGAGGTCGGCGCCGGCCCGCCGGCACACCTCCAGGTCGGCGTCGAGGGTGCGCGGATAGCGGTCGAAGTCCTCGTTCGGCCCGAACTGCAGCGGATTCACGAAGATCGTCACCAGTACGTGGTCGGCCTGCTCCCGGGCGGCGCGCAGCAGCGTCTCGTGGCCGGAGTGCAGGGCGCCCATGGTCATCACCACGCCGACGGTGCCCTTCAACGCCGCCCGGGCCTCGGCCAACTCGGCGCGCGTGTGGACAAGCTGCGTCATGCGGCCACCTCCCGGCTCGTCCCGGCGAGCACACCGAGCAGCGGCTGGGCGTCCACCGGACGCAGGCGGCCCGCGGCGATCGCCCGGTCGGCGGTACGCCGGGCCAGCGCCAGGTACGCGGGGACCGACTCCGGCGCGGTGGCGGCCAGCCGGGCCAGGTGCCGCTCGACGGTGCCCGCGTCGCCCCGGGACACCGGACCGGTCAGCGCGTCGTCGCCGAGGCGCAACGCGTTCTCCAGGGCGGCCCGCAGCAGGGGGGCGAGCACCTTCTCCGGACGAGCCACGCCGGCGTCGCGCAGCCGGTCGGTCGCCTCGTTCACCAGGGTCACCAGGTGGTTCGCGCCGTGTGCGAGCGCGGCGTGGTACAGCGGGCGATCCCCCTCGGCCACCCACTCGGGGACGCCACCGAGGTCGGCGACCAGCCGGGCGGCCAGCGGACGCAGGTCAGCCGGGGCGGTCACCCCGTACGAGATGCCGGCCAGCCGGGGCAGGTCGTCCGGCGTACCGGTGAAGGTCATGGCGGGGTGCAGGGCCAGCGGCCGGGCGCCGACCGCGGCGGCCGGCGCCAGCACGGCGAGACCGTGCGCGCCCGAGGTGTGCGCGACCACCTGGCCCGGGTGCAGGGCACCCCGGTCGACGAGGTCGGCTACCACTGCGGCCAGCGCGTCGTCCGGCACCGCGATCAGCAGCAGGTCGGCGGCGGCGCGCGCGACGGCGGTGACCGGGCGGCGGGGCACCTCGGGCAGCAGCAGGGCCAGCCGTGCCCGGCTGGTCCCGGAGTCACCCGCCACAGCCACCACCCGGTGCCCGGCGGCGGCGAGCGCCGCGCCCAGGACGGCACCGACCCGGCCGGCGCCGACGACGCCGACAGTGAGCAGGCGGGACGTGGGGGTGCCGGTGACGGCGGAATCCCGCGGTGCGGCAGGCCCAAGCTGGGCGGCCGGACGCGGGCGCAGCGGTGCGCTCATGACGACGATCCAGTCCTCGAGAAGGGGTACCGGTCGATCGCAAGTATGCGCCCGCGCCACAGAGCGAGACAGGATGTGTGAAAACGTTCACCGCCGAAGCAAGGGGCTCGGCGCAGGTCGGTCGGGCTCAGCCGGAGGCCGACGTGATCGCGCGTAGTTCGCTGGCCACCTCGGCGATCAGGTCGGTGAGCGGAACGTCACCGCCGGGCGCGACCCAGCGGGCGTACGCGACCCGGAAGACCGTGGCACCCGACTCGGTGGCCAGGGTGGCCGTGCTCTCGTCGAGGCCCTTGGCACGCAGGGCGGCGGTGACCGCGGCCACCAGCGAGCCCGTCTTGCGCAGCTCACGCTCCTGGAGCTCCGGGCTGCTCTCGATGATGGCCTGTCGCGCCCGGACCAGTTCGAGGCGGTCGGCGAAGATCTCCTCCGCCACCCGGCGGAAGGCGGCGATGACCACCTCGAACGGGCCGGCGTCCGTCTCGGCCACCGTTTTGGCCAGGACCTCCTCCAGGTGCGCGCTGCCGCTGAAGAGCGCCTCGCGCTTGTCTCCGAAGAGCCGGTAGAAGGTGCGCTTGTCGAGGCCCGCGCGGCCGGCGATGTCGGCGACGGTGGTCTGCTCGAAGCCGCGCTCGCGGAACAGCTCGAAGGCGGCCGCCTCCAGGCGGCCGCGCGCGTCGGGTTGCCAGCGGGCCATGCGGCGATGGTATCCGACGTCACACTGCGACATTACTTCCGTCGCGATGTCGCGCCGCGACATCATGCGAGGTAGCGTGATGTCGCAAGGTGACATCGGCACTCACTAAGGAACCACCATGCGCGTATTCGTCACAGGCGCCTCCGGCCACGTCGGCTCCGCAGTCGTCCCGGAACTCCTCTCCGCTGGGCACGACGTCGTCGGCCTCGCCCGCTCCGACACGTCCGCCGCCGCCATCGAGAAGCTCGGCGCCCAAGCGCACCGCGGCGACCTTTCCGACCTCGACGTGCTCCGGGAAGAGGCGGCTGCCGCCGACGGAGTGATCCACCTGGCGTTCCGTCACGACCTCATGGTCAACGGCGACCTGGCCAGCGCCGCCAAGGCCGACCTGGACGCCCTCACGGCACTCGCCGACGGCCTGGCCGGCTCCGGCAAGCCCCTGGTCGGCACCGGCGGGACGGCCATGCTCGTGATGGGCGGCGTCGTCGGCCGCCCCGGCACCGAACGCGACATCTTCCCCGGCGGCGGCTACCGGATCGACGCGGAGAACTTCGTGGCCGGCCTCGCCTCCCGCGATGTGCGCTCGTCCGTCGTCCGACTCGCGCCCACGGTGCACAGTTCGCTCGACCACAACGGCTTCATCACCGCCGTCATCGCCGCTGCGCGACGCACGGGGTACTCCGCCTACGTCGGCGAGGGCGCCAACCGATGGCCGGCCGTCCACACACTCGACGCGGCCGTGCTGTACCGACTCGCTCTCGAAAAGGCCCCGGCCGGCACGCGCCTGCACGGCGCCGACGACGAAGGAGTCCCCTTCCGGGAGATCGCCGAGGCCATCGGCCACAAGCTCGACATCCCGGTCCGGAGCATCAGCCCCGCCGAGGCCGACGACCACTTCGGCTTCCTCGGATCGTTCGTCCAGCTCGACAACCCGACGTCGTCCGCCCTCACCCGCGAACTGCTGGGCTGGACCCCCACCCACCCCCGCCTGATCGCCGACCTGCACGAGGGGCACTACTTCCGGACGGCATGAGCGAGGAAGCCGCCCGGCGGGGATCGGGAGTCGTCGCCCCGCCGGGTGGCCGTAGGGTCGGCACGGTGACGCCTCCTGAACCCGGAGTGAGCTGATGCCGATCCCGTGGCGGGACGCGATGAGCCACGCCCTCTACGGGCCGGACGGCTTCTTCGTGGCCGGCGGCGGTCCGGCCGATCACTTCCGGACCAGCGTGCACGCCTCCCCCGCCTTCGCCACCGCGCTGCTGCGACTGCTCGACCAGGTGGACTCGACCCTCGGCCATCCGCCACGGCTTGACGTGGTCGACGTCGGGGCCGGGCGAGGGGAACTCCTGCACAGCCTGCTCAGGCTCGTCGCAGCGGCACCGGCCGTCGGGGTTGCGGTGGGGGTTTCCGGGGAGCCCACCCACTCCGGGCGGTCAGGCTTGATCCCTGCGTGGGTGGGCTCCCCGGAAACCCCGACTTCCACGGCCTCCGTCCGTCGGTCGCCCGACGGTCCGTCGTCCGGCACCGTCCGTCGCTCGCTCGCGGAACGCGTGCGGTTCACAGCAGTCGAGTACGCCCACCGCCCCGAGAACCTGCCGGAAGAGATCAACTGGACCGCTGAGATACCCGACGAGATCAACGGACTGTTGATCGCTACCGAATGGTTGGACAACGTCCCGTTGGACGTGGCGGTGCACACCCCCGAGGGCTGGCGATATGTATTGGTCGACCCCGACAGCGGTGTGGAGACGGTTGGCGAGTTGGCCAACGCTGCTGATGTTGACTGGCTGAACACCTGGTGGCCCAGTCCCGCGAGCCCTTCGAGTGCTAGCGGTGACCCGGATCTGGGGTTGACCCGGTCAGACGCGACCAGCCGGGACGAGTCGGGTTTCGGGGCAGCCCGGCCGGCGCAGGGATCAAGCCTGACCGCCCGGAGCCGGCCGGGCTGCCCCGAAACCCCCCACAGCGACTACCAACGAGCCGAGATCGGCCGAAGCAGAGACGAGGCTTGGGCCAACGCGGTGCGACAGATCAGCCGAGGGCTGGCGGTCGCTGTCGACTACGGGCATCTGCGGGAGGGTCGGCCGGTGGACGGGACGTTGACCGGGTATCGGGGTGGACGGCAGGTGCCTCCGGTGCCGGACGGATCGAGTGATGTGACAGCGCACGTGGCAATGGACTCGGTCGCCTCCGCCGGTGCGGCGGTCGCCAGGTGTGCGTACTCCCTGATCTCTCAGGCCGAGGCGCTGCGGGCGCTCGGGGCCGACGGTGGGCGACCGCCGCTGAGCCTGGCCGGCACCGACCCGGCCGGCTACGTGCGGGCGCTGGCCGCCGCGTCGGCGGTGGCCGAGCTGACCGACCCGGCCGGGCTCGGCGGACACTTGTGGCTGCACCAACCGGTCGGCATCGGGCTACCGCCGGCCGTGGCACGATGACGGGCATGACCACCGACGCCGGGGCCCTTCGTGAACTGACCGTCGGCACCGGGGCCGGCCTGGTCGCCGGCACCGGCGATCAGCAGCTCGGCACCGACATGGTGCTCAACATCGGCCCGCAGCACCCCTCGACGCACGGCGTGCTGCGCCTGAAGCTGGTGCTCGACGGCGAGCGGGTCATCGCCTGCGAACCGATCGTCGGCTACATGCACCGGGGCGCGGAGAAGCTCTTCGAGGTACGCGACTACCGGCAGATCATCGTGCTGGCCAACCGGCACGACTGGCTCTCGGCGTTCTCGAACGAGCTGGGTGTGGTGCTCGCGGTAGAACGCCTGATGGGCATGGAGGTGCCGGAGCGGGCCACCTGGCTGCGGATGGCCCTCGCCGAGCTGAACCGGGTGCTCAACCACCTGATGTTCCTCGGTTCCTACCCGCTGGAGATCGGGGCCATCACGCCGGTCTTCTACGCCTTCCGGGAACGAGAGACCATCCAGGCGGTGATGGAGGAGGTCTCCGGCGGCCGGATCCACTACATGTTCAACCGGGTGGGCGGGCTGAAGGAGGAGGTGCCGTACGGCTGGACCGGGCGGGCCCGCGCGGCGATCGGCGAGGTCCGTCGGCGGCTGCCCGATCTCGACCACCTGATCCGGCGTAACGAGATCTTCCTCGCCCGCACGGTGGGCGTGGGCGTGCTGTCCGCCGCCGACGCCGCCGCGTTCGGGGCGTCCGGGCCGGTGGCCCGCGCCTCCGGGCTCGACCTGGACCTGCGCCGGGACGACCCCTATCTGGCGTACGACGAGCTGGACGTGCCGGTGGTGACCAAGACCGCCGGGGACTGCCATGCCCGCTTCGAGGTGCTGCTCGACCAGGTGTACGTCTCGCTGGATCTCGCCGAGCGGTGCCTGGACCGGGTGGACCAGCTGACCGGGCCGATCAACACCCGCCTGCCGAAGGTGCTCAAGGCGCCGGAGGGGCACACGTACGCCTGGACGGAGAACCCGCTCGGCATCAACGGCTACTACCTGGTGTCGCGGGGCGAGAAGACCCCGTGGCGGTTGAAGCTGCGTACCGCCTCGTACGCGAATGTGCAGGCGCTTGCCACCCTGCTCCCCGGCTGCCTCGTGCCGGACCTGATCGCCATCCTCGGCTCGATGTTCTTCGTGGTCGGCGACATCGACAAGTGACGGGCGCCGGTCGGGGCGTCAGCGCCAGCGGTCGCCGGGCGGGGCGCCGCCGGCACGCGGCACGTCGTCCTGCGGCGGGTAGCCGTAGCGTTCCTCGACCCGGCGTCGGCCGGCCCGCTCGGGGGCCGGCTCCGGTTCGTGACCGCGCTGGCGCGGCGGGCGCCACTCGTCCGGCACGGGCACGCCGCCGACCGGCAGCGCCGGCCGGCCGCTCGGCTCGGACCGGTGGTACGACTCGCGCTCGTCCTGCCAGCGGGCTTCGTCGTGGCGGCGGGGATCCTCGTGCCGGCGTGGGTCGTCCTGCCGGCGCGGGTCCTCGTGGCGGCGCGGGTCCTCGTGCCGGACGGACGCCCAACGGTCCGCCATCCGGTACTCGGTCCCCGTGGCGTCGGCGTGCACCTCGGCCCGGCGTTCCCCGACGTGCAGCTCCCTGCCGTTCTCGTCGTCCCGGACGGCCGCCCACCGGTCGCCGGCCCGCAGCTGCGACCAGTACTCGCCGGTGTCGTCAGCTCGCAGGGCCGGACCGGGCTGCGGCGCACCGGCGTGGTCGGGCTCGGCCTGCTCCGACCAGCCACGGTCGTCGCGCGGCGAACGGCCGCCCCAGGCGGGTTGGTCGGCCTGGGCGTACCCGTCGCGCTGCCCGGTCCACTCCGGCTCGTCGCGGCGAGTCGTCCAGCCCGGCTTCTCGTCGCCGCGGTCGGGCCCGTTCCGGTCGGAGCCCGAGCCGTCCCGTGCGCCCCCGAAACCGGACTCACCCCGGGCGGCGGGCTGCTGGCCCCAGGACCGGTCGTCGGCTGGGCGGGCACGGTCGTCGGCGTACGTGGAACGGGGGTTCTCCGGGTCGCCCCACGAGCGGTCGGCCGGGCGGGCACGTCCCTCCGTGCCACCGCCCCGGGTCCACTCCTGGGCCGGCGGGTTCCACTGGCCGGCGTACCCGCCGCCGTAGCGCCCGCCCGGCTCGGCCGGTCCGCCGTCGACGACTGTGTGCCGGGTGGTGACATGCACGGTCTCGGTGTGCCGGACCACGCCGACCGGCCGGTGCGCCGGCTCCGGACGGTCGTGCTCACGCGGGCGGTCGTGCTCACGGGAGCGGTCGTGCTCGCGCGGGCGGTCGTGCTCGCGCGGGCGGTCGTGCTCACGGGGGCGGGGAGTGGCGGCGTACCCGGGCGTGGGCCGTTCGGCGCCGTAGACACCGCCGGCGGTCGGCTCGGGTGGCACGTCGGCGGCGGCGCGGTGGCGGTACGCCGGTTCCTCGTCGACGCGCTCGTCGCGACCCCACCGACCGGCGACCTCGTCCGGGGCCGGCGCCCGAACCCGACCGGCCACCTCGTCCGGCCCGCGTCCCGGAACCCGGCCGGCGTCATCCGGAGCGGGCACCCGGACCCGGGCGACCGGAGCGTCGCCGGGGACCGGTACGCGGCTGCGGGCGGGCGGAGTTTCGTCCACCTGGTCGGCGGCCGGCACCCGCACCCGACCGGCTCCCGCCAGCTCGGCCGACGGGGCGGCGCCGGCGAGGGCCGCTCCGGTGGCATCGAGGCGACGGCGGACCGCCGCGATCCCCTCCTGGGCTCGCTGCGCCTGGTCGAGCGCCTGGTTGCCGCGCTGCGCGGCGGCCACGATCTCGGCGCGCAACTCCCGGCGCAACTCCTCGATCTCGTCCAGCAGCTCATCGGCCCGAGCGTCGTCACCGTCGGGGCGCAACGCGATGGAGAGACCGATCAGGACCACCGCCACGATGGCGAGCACCGCCGCGAAGCGCAGCGGGCCGTTACCGTCGGCGACCAGAAGGATCAGCGCCGCCACCGGGGCCAGGGCCACGCCGCCCCAGAAGAGCACGGTCAGCAGCAGCGGTTGACGCCGGGCGTCGGGGGTGACCGGGGCTGGCATGGGTGTGCAGCCTACCGACGATCCCCAGCGGAGGGAACGGGTCCCCGGACGCGCGGACGCCCCCGCCCCAAGCTGGGGAGGGGGCGTCCGCGGCACACCCGAGGAGGGCCTCAGCTGGTGGCGAAGGCACCGTCCGAGGAGAAGACCAGACCGACGCTGATCTTGCCCTCACGCAGACCGTTCTTGGTCAGCGGCCCGCCCTGGTCCAGCGAGGAGAACGAGCCAACCGAGAGCCCGTACGTCTTCTCCAGGCCCGGCTTGCAGAACGGACGCTGCTGGCACTCCGGCGGCCCGCCCAGCACCGTCGCGCTGCCGGAGCACTTCGCGGCCAACTCGGAGAGGGTCCGCACGCCGTACTTGTCGGCGAACTGCTGGGTGACCGCGAACGCGTTCTGGTCCTGCGCGGCGGCCGGGGTGCCGAAGGTGATGCCCACCTTGTCGCCCTCGGCCTTGAGCTTGGTCACCGTCGCGTTGATGTCGGGCGAGGACACCGGCTGGGCGTTCTTGCCGTTGGCCTTGGTGTTGAGGAACTCGGCCATGGTCGACGCGTACTCCGGGACGACCTGGATCTCGCCCTTCTCCAGCGCCGGCTCGTACAGCTCCCGGTTGCCGATCTGCTGCACCTTGACCTGGTAACCGGCGGCGGTGAGCACGATCCGGTACAGCTCGCCCAGGATCTGGCTCTCGGCGAAGTTGCCGGCGCCCACAGTGATGTCGCCGCCCGGGCCCTTGGCGATGCCCGCGGTGAGGTTGTTCGCGCTGGCGAACTCCTCGGCCGCCACCTTGGCGGTCTTGCGCTCCTCGTTGACGGCCTTGTTGAGCTGGATCAGCTTCGGGGTGTCGAGCGCCGCGGAGACCTTGTCCAGCGCGGCGATCAACTGCGGGTTGGCCACCTTGCTGTTGACCGCCGGAATGACGTTGTCGGAGTTCTGGAGCTTCTTGTCGTCCGTCAGGGCGATGAGCTGCTGACCGGCGACCGGGGCGCACCCGGCGCCGGAGGCGCTCGTCTGGGGGGCGTCGGTGCCGGACGAGCCGGCATCACCACACCCGGTGAGGAGTGCTGCCCCGGCGACGGCGCCGATGGCGCCCATCGCCAGACGTGTACGTGCGCGCATGTGTCGCCCGCCTTCCGTGTCCCGGCGCGACCCGTCCCGGGCCGGCCGCGTGTCCGACGGGCGAACCTGACTGTGGCCGCCCGCGTCTTCCACCCAACATGGTCCGCGAGCGACCGACAACCTGAGATGGGCTTCGTCACCGCATCGTCACCGACCGGCCCGCCGCTGGTCGCCGCTTCGGCGTCCACTCACCCGGACGGATCACGACGGGGTGTCAGGCGCGGCCGGTGGCGTCGGCGGGCCGCGGCCGGCCGGCGCGCTGCCGCCCGCGCCGCAGCGGACGGGGGGTGACCAGTCGTTCGACGATCCCGAGGAGCAGCTCGGCCAGCAGTGCCAGCCCGGCCACCAGCACCCCGCCGGCCACGATCTGCCCGCCACCGGCGGCGATGCTCAGACCGAATCCGGTACGGATGATCTCGCCGAGACCGCCACCGTTGACGAACGAGGCCAGCGCGGTCGTCGCGATGACCTGCACGGCGGCGGTCCGGAAGCCGGCAGCCAGATACGGCACCGCGAGCGGCAGCTCCACCCGACGCAGCAACTGCCCGCCGGACAGGCCCATCCCGCGGGCCGCGTCGCGCGCCTCCGGATCGGCCTGACGTACGCCGGTGTAGGCGTTGGCCAGCAGCGGTGGGACGGCGAAGACGGCGAGCGCCACCACCACCGGCGTACGCCCGAAGCCGAGGAAGGTCAGCGGCAGGATGGTCAGCAGCGCCAGGGTGGGAATGGCCAGGGTGGCGTTGGACACCAGCACCACCAGGCCACCGCCGCGGCCGGTGTGCCCGAGCCACAGCCCGACCGGCCAGGCCACCAGGCAGCCCAGCGCCACGGCCAGGGCGGAGATCGTCAGGTGCTCGCCGAGCCGGTCCAGGATGCCGCCCGGGTTGCTCCAGTTCAGGGGGTCGTTGAGCCAGAGCACGGCCTGGTGCACGGGGTTGGCCGCGGCGCTCACCGGACACCCCGGGCGGACCAGGGGGTGATCAGCCGGCCGACGAGGACCAGCAGCAGGTCCAGCAGCACCGCCAGCGCCACGCAGAGCACCGTACCGGTCATGATCTCGGCCTTGTAAAGGTTGTTCTGGAAGCCCGCGAAGATCAGTTGGCCGAGGCCGCCGTGCCCCACCAGCACACCGACGGTGACCAGCGCGACAGTCGACACGGTGGCCAGGCGCAAGCCGGTCAGGATGCCGGGGATCGCCAGCGGCAGGTCGATCCGGAAGAGCCGCCGCCAGCGGCCGTAACCCATTCCCTCGGCGGCCTCGCCGACCTCCGGCGGCACCTGGTTGAGCCCCGCCACCACGTTGCGGACGATCAGCAGCAGCGCGTACAGGACCAACCCGACCAGCACCGTGGTGGCGCCGGTGCCCAGGTACGGCGCGATGAACGCGAACAGCGCCAGTGACGGGATGGTGTAGATCACGCCGGTGACGCCGAGGATCGGGCCGGCCAGCGGGCGGACCCAGTACGCGAGCACGGACAACGGCAGGGCGATCAGCACCGCGATCAGCACCGCGCGTCCCGTGAGGGAGGCGTGTTCGCGCACGGCGGCGAGGATCGTGTCAGAGTTGTCCCGCACGTACTGCCAGGAGAACCAGGGGTTACCCGGGTCGGCCCGGTAGCTCAGGCGGAAGGACATACGTGGACGTTACCCCGGAGGCCGCCAGCGTGGCCGAATCCCCTCGCGCGGCGTCGATCTCCCTGCAGGGCATCCAGAAGCGCTACCCGAACGGCACCGAGGCCGTGCGGGACCTGAGCCTGGACGTCAAGGCCGGCGAGCTGGTGGTGCTGATCGGCCCGTCCGGCTGCGGCAAGTCGACAGTGCTCCGCATGGTCAACCGGCTGATCGAGCCGACGGCCGGGCGGATCATGCTCGGCGACGAGGACGTCACCGACGTCGACCCGGTGCGGCTACGCCGCCGGATCGGTTACGTGATCCAGAACGTCGGCCTCTTTCCACACCAGACCGTCCGCGCGAACGTGGCAACCGTCCCGGGCCTGCTCCGCTGGTCCCGGGATCGGACCCGGGCCCGCGTCGACGAGCTGCTCGACCTGGTCGGTCTGGATCCGAGCCAGTTCGGCCGCCGCTATCCGCACGAGCTGTCGGGCGGCCAGCGGCAGCGGGTCGGCGTGGCCCGCGCGCTCGCCGCCGACCCGGTGGTGCTGCTGATGGACGAGCCGTTCTCGGCAGTCGACCCGATCGTCCGGGCCCGCCTCCAGGAGGAGTTCCTCCGCCTCCAGGCCGAGGTCCGCAAGACGATCGTGCTGGTCACCCACGACCTCGACGAGGCCGTCCGGCTCGGCGACCGGATCGCCGTGCTGTCCCAGGGCGGGCATCTCGAGCAGTACGACACGCCGGCCGCCCTGCTCGGCGCACCGGCCACCCCGTTCGTCCGCGAATTCGTCGGAGCCGACCGGGGCATCCGCCGGCTGGCGGTCACCCCGCTCGACCGGGAGTCCCTGGAGCCGGTGCCCTCAGGCGCCGCCGCGGATCTGCCCACCGTGGCGCTGGACGGCACGGCGTACGACGCGCTGGCGGTGCTGCTCACGTCGGGACGGGACCAGCTCGTCGTGACCGACGACGGCCGTCCGGTGGGCGCGCTCAGCCGCCAACGTCTGCTCGACCTGGGCCGCTCGCCGAGCTGACCCGGGCCCGTGACCCGGCCGGCGTCGGCGGCACCCGCCCGCCCGGGTGTCACTCTTCTCAGGCGCGACCACCGAGGCTCGCGGTGCCGATGATCCAGCCGGTGAGGAAGCCGTAGCCGGCGCCGCTGCTGGCGTCGCGCAGTGCTGCCAGCAGCGACGGGTCCGGGCCGAGCAGCGCCGCCAGCACGGCGGCGAGCCCGCCGGCCAGCACGTACGCGGCCCAGCCGGAGAAGAACTGGCTGACCGGACCGGGCACCCGGGCCACCTGGGCGGCCGGCAGCAGATAGAGCAGCGCCACCGCGAGGACCACCAGCGCCACGGCCCGCAGGTCGGCGGCGAACAGTCCGCCGGCCTGCCCGTCCGCGTCCAGCCGCCAGGCCGGCCAGGCGAGCAGGCGCAGATAGAAGCCACCTGCCGAGTCCGGGTCGGTGAGCGTGGCGGCGGCCCAGCCGGTGTACGCCGGACTGCCACAGATGCCGACCAGCAGCAGCACGGCGAGCGCGCCGGTGCCGGCGGCCGTCCCGTAGCCGCTCACCGGGCCCGTACGGACGAGTCCCATGATCCGCCCAGGTCCCGTGCCGGCCGGCCGGGCGGACCTGGGCTGCCCCGAACGGCTCAGTGCTTCAGCAGGTAGTCGATGAAGGCGGCCCGCAGCAGCGGCGCCGACTCCTCGTAGCCGTGCCCGGTCAGCTCCCGCCACAGGGCGTTCGCCTCGTCGATGGTCGGGCCGATCGAGTTCGGCGCACCGTCCAGCACCGTGGCCTCGTCCGCGTTCGGCAGGTGCCGCAGCACCGACCAGTAGAAGCCCACGTCGCGACGCTCCCGGGCCCGGGCGAACGCCCGCTCCCGCAGTTCCTCCGTGGACAGCGCGTCGAGTTCCTCGAACGAGGTTCCGCCGGGGGTGGCGGCAGGTGTGTCGGTCATGCGGCGAGCCTAACGGTCGAGATCAGCGCCGGCTCGGCGGACGGGACACGGCTCACCTGCCGTCGGCGTCCCAGTGCCGCGGGCCGGTCTCCCAGCGGGGGTCACGCCACGGGTCGGCCGGTTCCGGTGCGGGCGGTGTCGGCAGCGTCGGAGGCCAGTTTTCGGCCGGCGGTTGCCGGGGCACGTTCCATCCCGTGCTGATCGTGCCGTCGCCCACCGGCTCGATCCTCTCCGCGCTGCCCGGCCGGGGTCGCCCGAACGTCTCGACCAGCCGGGTCACCAGCAACCCGACGCCGAGGGCCACGCCACCGAGCGCCCAGCGACTCACCGTCCAGTCGCGCTCCGGCGCGTACGCCTGGAAGACGGTGACCAGGCCGACGGCCAGCACCGTGCCGAACACCCCGCCGCGGCGGCCGTACGCGCTGGTGCCGCCGAGCAGGGACACGCCGATGGCCAGGACGGTCCAGTCCAGCCCGGAGGTGGGCGTGACCGCCCCGGGGCCGTTGGCGGCGAGCAGGACACCGGCGAGCGTGGCCAGCACCGTGGAACCGACAAGCGCGACGGCGGCTACCACGGCTGCCAGCGTGCCCCGGCGACGGGCCGGGTCGGCCACCGGCCGGTACCTACCCACCAGCCGGCGGATCGACCTGATCGTGCCGAACAGACCGCCGAGGACCGCGACGGCGGCGAACCCGACGAAGAGGTAGCCGGCGGTGCGCCGAGGGTCGTAGTCCCCCTGCACCAGAATCGACGTCGAACGGCGCTCGATGTACACCACGACCCCGGCCGCCGCGGCCAGGCTCGCCGCCCAGGCGGGCACCTGTAACACCACCACGGCCAGCGCCAACACGAGACCGCCCACCGCGGCGACCACGACAGCCGACCCGACTGACGCCGTCAGACCCCGGTCGCCCTGCTCCGCGTAGTGCAGCGCTGCGGCGACCGCGACCGGTCCGACGGCCAGG
Organism: Micromonospora sp. DT63; assembly: GCF_049841615.1. Lineage (NCBI taxonomy): Bacteria > Bacillati > Actinomycetota > Actinomycetes > Micromonosporales > Micromonosporaceae > Micromonospora > Micromonospora sp. DT63. The sequence continues at coordinate 1,015,916 of NZ_JBNCKQ010000002.1, forward strand.
TTGGGGGTGGAGGTGCGCAGGCTCAGCCCGGCGGCGAGAGCGAGCAGCCCGAGGCCGACCGCGCCGACCAGCAACGCACGCAGGCCGGCGCCGCGCAGCGCGTCCGGGTCGACCCGCCAGAGTAGCCAGCCCAGGGCGGCGAGACCGACCAGCAGCAGGAATTCCCAGATCATGTGCACGCCGACGCGGTCCCGGCCCGGCTCGCCGTGGGTGGGATCGTCGAAGACGTTCTCCAGGACGGCGGCAGGAACCCCGGACGAGGGTTCGACCGACCGGTCCCGGCCCGTGTCTTCGTACCCCATGGCACCGCCTCCCCAGTGGCCGGCCGCCCCCGGTCCGGCGCACGGACGGATCGGGGGCGGCCGTTGCTCTCCGATCGGAGGCACCGTACCCGCGCCCGGAGCCGGGCGTAACCCCCTGCTCAGCGCTGGCCGGGACGGCTCTGACGCTGGTCGGGCTCGTGCTCGTCGTCCGGGCGCTCCGGGACCCGACAGGATCGCTCCAGCCAGAGCGCGGCCCCGACCAGCGCCAGCGACGCCAGCAACCCGCCCCCGGCGGCCGGCCGGTCCTCGATGGCGGCCCGGGTGGTCTCGACGAAGAGCCAGCCGCTGAGACCGGCGTAGAAACCGGCGAAGATGGCCCCGGCCAGCGCCGACGCCTTGGCCAGCACCACGAACCGGGCGACCATCAGCGGGTTCACCGGATCCCGGCCGGGCTTGCGCTCGATGCGACCACGGGTGTTGACGGCCGCGTAGGCCTCCAGCACCGCGAGCGCGGCCAGCGTCACCACCGGCAGCCACGGCAGACGGGGGATGCCGCTGTAGTAGAGGGTGCTGATCAGCAGCCAGGCCAACGCCGCCGCGCCGAGGGCAGCCACGACGAGAGTCGATATCCGGGTGGGGCCCATCCGGCCCGGCCCGCCCGGTGGTGGGGACTTCGCCTGCGTCATGCCCGCCGGCTCCACTGGGTCATGCCGTCGACTCTAACGCCAGTTCGGGCCGGGGACGCAGTTCCAGCGCGTCGTCGGCGACCGGACCGGCGGTGAGCAGGTCGGTCAACCAGCCGTGGCCGGGCAGTCGCCCGTACGGCTGGATGTCGATCCACGGTCGCAGCACGAACGCGCGCAGGTGCGCCCGGGGGTGCGGCAGGGTCAGCTCCTCGTCGTCGCTGAGCACCGGCTCGTCGTCGTCGCCCCAGACCGCGATCACGTCCACGTCGAGGGTCCGCGGCCCGAACCGCCGCCCCGGGTCACGGACCCGGCCGGCCGCACGCTCCGCGACCCGGGACCGCTCCAGCCAGTCGCGGGGCGTGGCGGCGGCGTCCTGGGCCAGCAGCACGGCGTTGAGGTACGCGGGCTGGTCGGCGTCCCCCCACGGTGGAGTCTCGTACACGCCGGAGACCACAAGTACGGTGTCGCCGAACGTGGCGACTGCCGTCCGGAGGTGTTCCAGGCGGTCGCCGAGGTTGCTGCCGAGCGAGAGCACGGCCCGGGTCATCGGGTACGCGTCCGGGTCATCGTGACTGCCACGTCGGTGAACGTGTGCGGCACCGGCGCCTCCGGCTTGTGCACGGTGACCGTGGCGGTGCGGACCCGTTCGTCGGCCAGGCAGACGGCGAGCAGCCGGTCGGCGAGGGTCTCGATCAGGTTGACCGGCTCGCCGGTCACCACCGCCACCAGACGTTCGGCCAGCTCGCCGTAGTGGACCGTGGCGGTGACGTCGTCGCTGGCCGCCGCCGGGGCGAGGTCCAACTCCAGGACGGCGTCGACCACGAAGTCCTGCCCCTGGGCCCGTTCGAAGTCGTACACCCCGTGCCGGCCGCGGGCCCGCAGGCCGGTCAACTGGATCCGGTCGCTCATCGGTCTCCCTCTCGTCGGCCGGCGGCTGCGCGCACGGTCGGCCCAGCCGGGCCGGCCGGCACCAGGCGCGGGCTGCCGGTGGCGGCCCAGACGGCGAGCGCGTCCACGGTGGCCCGCACGTCGTGCACGCGTACGCCCCAGGCGCCCGCCGCGACGGCCAGCACACTGGTGGCCACGGTGGCGGCCTCCCGCTCGGCGGTGGGTCGCGGTGCGCCGTCGGCGCCGGCGAGCAGTCGACCGAGGTAGGACTTACGGCTGGCACCGAAGAGCAGCGGGTACCCGAGGTCCAGCAACTCCGGCAGGCGCGCGCTGAGTTCCCAGTTGTGGGCGGCCGTCTTGGCGAAGCCGAGGCCGGGGTCGATGACGATGCGGTCCGCCCCGACCCCGGCGGCCAGCGCCTCGTCGATCCGCTGGGCCAGTTCGTCCCGCACATCGGTCACCACGTCGGTGTAGCTCGCCAGGTCGCGCATCTGCCGCGAATGGCCACGCCAGTGCATCAGGACCCAGGGGCAGCCGGCGTCGCGGACGACGCGGGCCATGTCGGGGTCGGCCAACCCACCGGAGACGTCGTTGACCACTGCGGCGCCGGCACCCAACGCGGCCTCGGCCACGCGCGCCCGGCTGGTGTCGATGCTGACCGGCACACCGGCGGAGGTCAGCTCGCGGATGACCGGCAGCACCCGCTCGGCCTCGGTCACCGCGTCGATCCGCTCGGCGCCGGGGCGTGTCGACTCGCCGCCGATGTCGATCAGGTGTGCCCCGGCCTCGCGCAGACGCACGCCGTGTCCGACGGCCGCGTCGAGGTCGGCGTACCGTCCGCCGTCGGAGAAGGAGTCCGGCGTGACGTTGAGGACGCCCATCACCACCGGGCCCGGAGCCCGTACCAGATCGGTCACGACTAGACGGTACCGGTCGCGGCGGCGGCACCCGGCGGCCCGGGTCGACCACCCCTGACGTGCTCGTTAGAACAGGTGTACGATCGGTCATCCGGGCAGCATCAGGCAGTCCCTTCGCGGCTTGTCGCAATCCGGGGCGGCCCGTACGCTTTGGAATTGGCCAGCATCGAGATGGCGACGCTAGGAGGGAGGGCCGAAGCGGGGGAAAACCGCCCAAAACCTCGCCACCCTCCGTGGTGAGTAACGAACGCAGGGTCAAGAACGCTGCGCCCTGTGGAGCACATTTCCCGCCAGGCTCGTCCATTGCACCGCTGCGGCACCGCCGGCCGCGCTATGGGGAGGTTCCAGTGATCGCCTTCGAGCTCATGGAGACGGCGTCTTCCGGCGTCGCCCACGCGCTCTCCACTCTGGCGTCGGCTCCACTCGCGGAGCCGGCACCGAAGGGGATCGACACCAGCGGTGTCGTCACCTTCTTCGCCAGCAAGATCGCGCCGATCCTGCTCGCCGTCCTGGGCGTCATCTTCATCGGTCGCGCCAGCCGAGGCGAGATCTCCAAGGTGCTGACCAGCTCCGCGATCGCCATCGTCGGGCTCGCCTTCATCGCCGGCGCGGCAACACTCTTCTTCGTCGGCGATTACCTGATCGACCTGATCTTCGAATAGGCGCGTTCACCAGATGCGGCTACGCACCGACGACGACATCTACCGGGCCCGCCTGGTCTACCTCGGGCCGCCCGGCTACACCCTTCCGGTCCACCTGCCCTACGCCCAGTACGGGCTCTTCATGCTGCTCGTCCCCCTCTACATGTTCATCCACTGGCTGTTCACGTTGACTGTCGAACTCTTCCCAGCCTGGGAGATCGCGCTCGCCATCGTGACCACGTCGTTCATCTTCCGGCACGTCGACCCCGACCGGCCGGCGCGGGTGGTCATCCGCACCGCGCTCACCGACTGGCGACGCACCCGGGAGCCGGCGATCGAGCAGCGCGACCCGCGCCTGGTCGGCAGCCGGATCAGGATCCGGGAGGAGCTGGCATGACCGGGCGTACGCCGAGCGGTCTGTTGCACGATGCGGGTGAGGCGGTCGCATGAGTCGCTCTTCCACGCCGGGTCCCCCGGCCGGCCGCCCGGCCGTGCCGGCCAGTCACCGTGCGCAGTCATTTGATTACCCCGACGCCGAGGACGAGGTGGCGCTCGACCCCGCGCTGGTGACCTCACCCGGCCACGGCGCGGTAGGTGTGTTCCAGGCGCCTCGACCGGTCACCCGTCGGACGCCGCCCGCCGAGCCCAGCGCGGTCTCGGCCGGCGAGAACGCCGACATCGACTCGCCGTTCCTGGACCTGTTCGGTGGCGCGCGACCCAATGGTCCACGGGCCGTGACGGCAGGCCCTGCGACCCGAAGCCAGCCGGCCATCCCGCAGCAGCCGCCCGCGGTCGCCCCGGCCCCGGCCCGACCGACTCCCGAGCTGGAGCCACCGTGGACGCCCGACGACCGGTCCACCAGAGACCGACAGGCCGTCGAGCCACGGCGGACGGACGCCTACCCGGCCAGTGAATCCCGGGTGCCGCACCAGGCGGGCGACCGACACCCGATGCCGCACCCCTCGGACGACCCCGAGTCGACCGACGTGGGCGCGTCGGTGTCGACGGCCACCGGCTCGGCACCCCGGACGTCCACCGCGCCCGTCGTCCAACCGACGGCATCGGTGCGGCGACCGACCGCCCCGGCGGAACGGCCGGCCGCGCCCGCGGAACGGCCGGCCACCGCCGCCCCGAGCGACCGGCCGGCGCTGGAGCGGGCGCCGCGCCGCTCCGGGTCGGAGCGATCCAGGGAGGCCGGGAAGGAAGTCGCCCCGCCCCGCCAGCAGGCCGCGAGCAACCAGGACCGGCCGATCAAGCCAACCCGGGTCCGCGCTCCGAAGATCAAATTCGGAGACCGGGATCCGTCGGTCGAGCTGGCCATCACCGAGATCGCCGGCCACCTGACCTTCACCCCCAACACGGTCACCGCCTGGTACTGGCTGCCCGAGGTCCGCTGGGCCTTCCGCCCGGACGCCGAGCGTGAGGCGCTGCTGTCGGCGATCTCCGAGCAGTACGCCGGCCTGGCCGGTTTCCGGCTCCACCTGCGCCGGACCACCCGACCGTTCCCCGCCGACGAGTGGGCACGCACCATCGACGCGCACACCCCGGCACCGCTGCCCGACGTGGCCGGCACCACCGGCTGGGCGGACCACCTGGTCGCCGCCCAGCGGCACCTGATGGCCGTCAACCACGCCGAGGGGCAGACCTACCTGGGCGTCACCTTCGCCCGCCGCTCCCTCGGCGACTCCATGACCGAACGCCTGCTCCGCACCTTCGGCCGGGGCACCGCCGAGGGCGAGCGCCGCAAGCTGGGCCGCACCGTGGAACAGTTCGACGAGGTGCTCGGCGCATTCGGCATGCGGGGCCGACGAGTCACCGCCCAGGAGCTGGAGTGGCTGCTCTACCGCTCGGTGGCGCTGTGCATGGCACCCCCGGGCCGGCTCTCCCCGGTGACCGACGGGCAATGGGAGCGCGGTGACCTGCTCGCCCTGACCGAGCAGGTCGAGCGCTACCGCACCCCGTACGGCTCGACAGTGAAACTGGTCAACCGGATGACCGGCGAGGAACGGCACGTGGCCGTGCTCGCCGTCGGCCGGATGGAGCCGCTGGAGATCCCGGAGCGGCACGAGCCCTGGCTGCACTTCCACGAGCGGCTGCCCTGGCCGATGGAGATCTCCACCCGGGTCGACATCCTCGGTTCCGGCGACTCGTTCCGCAATCTCGAACACCGGCTGCGGATGATCCGCTCCCAGCAGCTCGACTACGCCGAGCACGGCATCGACGCGCCACCCGAGCTGGAACGCCTCGCCAAGCGGGCGCTGGTGATCGGCGACGAGATGACCACCGGGCTGCCGGTCGACTCGGCCCGCGCGCACGGCTGGCACCGGATCGCTGTCGGCGGCCGGACCAGGGAGGAGTGCCTGGAGCGGGCCCGCCGGCTCATCCAAGCTCTACTCCCGGGAGCTGCGCATCTCGCTGCAGCACCCGAAGAACCAGGACTGGCTGGCTCGCGAGTTCATCCCCGGCGAACCCATCGCCAACACCGGCTACGTCCGCCGGATGCCGGTGCCGCTGCTCGCCGCCGCGCTCCCCCAGGCCGCGTCCACCGTCGGTGACCGCAGGGGCGACCTGATCGGGCGTACCGCCGGCACCTGCCGCCGCCCGGTCTTCCTCGACCTGCACTTCCCCATGGAGGTACGCGAACGCTCCGGGCTCGCGGTCTTCGTGGCCGAGCCGGGCGGTGGCAAGTCGACGCTGCTCGGCGCGCTGGGCTACCTCGCCGCCCGACGAGGGGTCCAGGTGACCCTGCTCGACCCGTCCGGGCCGCTGGCCCGGCTCTGCGCCATGCCCGAGCTGCGGCCGTACTCCCGGGTGTTGAACCTGACCGGTTCGGAGCACGGCACCCTGGCGCCCTACTCACTCATCCCGACGCCACTGCGCAGTGAGTTCGCCACCGGCGCCGCCGGTGACCGCGAGTTCGAGATCGCGGTCTCCAACGCCCGGGCCGAGCGACGCATGCTGGTCCAGGACATCTGCATGATGCTCGTGCCGCCGCAGGTGGCCCGCGAGGCGTCGACCGCCACCCTGTTCCGGCACGCCGTTCGGCAGGTCCCCGCCGAGGAGACGTCCACCCTGGACGACGTCGTGAGCTGCCTCGGGCGGCTCGACGACGACGCCGGCAAGGAGCTGGCGAACCTGCTCCTGGACACCGCCGAGATGCCGCTGGCCATGCTCTTCTTCGGCCGGCCGCCGGAGGGTCTGCTCGGTGCCGACGCGGCGCTCACGGTGATCACGATGGCCGGGCTCCGGCTGCCCGACCTCAAGATCGAACGAGAGTACTGGTCCGCCGAGGAGGCCCTCGCCCTGCCGATGCTGCACACCGCGCACCGGCTCGCCGTCCGCCGCTGCTACGGCGGGTCGATGTCCTCCCGCAAGCTCGTCGGCCTCGACGAGGCGCACTTCATGGAGGGCTGGCGGTCGGGCCGGTCGTTCCTGGTCCGGCTCGCCCGGGACTCCCGCAAGTGGAACCTCGCCGCGCTGGTCGCCTCGCAGAACCCCCGCGACATCCTCGGCCTCGACGTGCAGAACCTGGTCTCCACCGTCTTCGTCGGCCGGATCGCCGAAGACGCCGAGATCGCCTCCGAAGCGCTGCGACTGCTGCGGGTGCCGGTCAACGACGGGTACGAGGCCACCCTGGCCTCGCTCTCCACCGCCGACACCAACTCGGCCAACCGCCTCGGATTCCGCGAGTTCGTGATGCGCGACGTCGACGGCCGCGTGCAGAAGGTTCGCGTCGACGTCTCGTACGTCGAGGGCCTGCTGGACCACCTGGACACGACGCCCGCCGCGATCGCCGCGGCGGCCGGAGTCCTGCCGAGCATCTCCCTGCCGGATCTGGAGGCGTGACATGGCTGGGCCCCGGGCACGGATCGCGTCGTTCCTGCTCGCGCTCGGCGTGCTGGCCGGGGCCACCCTCAGCTGGCCGCTGATCGGCGCGGAGGCGGCCGCGGCCGCCCCACCGGTCGCCCAGGCCCGCGCCGACCTCTGCACGACAGCCGAATGGCAGGCGGACTTCCGGGCCTGCGTAGGGAAGCTCCAGGCGGTCAGCGAGGACGAGGTCAAGTGCCGCAACGCGCCGACCCCGGGCGCACCGGACTCCGGCCTCGCCGGCTGGTTCGCCGGTCGTCCGGACTCCGCGAAGCAACCCGGGCCGAAGGGGCTCTACAGCGACTACGGCTACGCCGGATACAGCTATCCGACGTACGACATCCCCGGCGGCTGCGCGTCGTCGGTCCTGCATCCGGATTACAAGTTCACCACCACCGTGGCGAACGGCGAGTTCATGGTGGCCACCGCGATCGTCGGTGCCTCCAATGCGCTACGGGAACGCGCCTGGGACCCCCGGTCTATGTGGGGCTGGGCCGACCCGCTGGTCGAGAAGGCGACCAAGGCCGTCTACGAGAAGGTGTTCAGCGTCTTCGGGATCGTCACGCTGTGCGTGGTGGGGCTCTATCTGCTCTGGCGATCCCGGCAGTCGGACATGAGCAACGCCATGACCACCGCCGGCTGGGCTCTGTTGGTGATGGTCGCGGTCACCGCACTCGCCGCATGGCCGGTGAAATCGGCGAACATCGCAGACGGCACTCTGGTCACTTCGCTGGGCGTGGTGCACGATGCGGTGGGCCCGGCAGCCCGGGATACCCCGCCGGACCGCTGCACTCTCCCCAACCCGGACGCGTGTGTTGACAAGCGTCCACCAGCCGTACGAGCCAGCGACACCGCCACCGAGGCGATGCTCTATCGGAACTGGCTACGGGGTGTGCTCGGTTCGGCCGACAGTGAGACGGCCCGCAAGTACGGGCCGGCGCTGTATGACGCCAAGGCGCTCTCGTGGGACGAGGTCGAGAAGATGCGCGCCAACCCGGCTACCCGGGAGGCGACGATCAAGGCCAAGCAGCAGCAGTGGGCGCGGGTGGCCGAGCAGATTCAGACCGAGGACCCGGAGGCTTACGAGTACCTCCAGGGTGTCCGGGACATGGACCGGGTCGGCGCCGGGTTCATCGCGGTGCTGGCCTCGATCCTGTTCGCCATGTTCGACCTGACCGCGTCGCTGCTGGTTCTGCTGGGCTTCCTGATCTTCCGATGGGCAGTGATCGCGGCACCCATCCTGGGCACTGTCGGGTTGCTCCGACCAGCCAGTGCCGGCCTGCGGCGGCTCGCGAACGCCGTGGTCGCCGCGATCTTCAACATCGCCATCTTCGGCACCGGGGCCGCCATCTACCTGTTCGCGGTCGATCTGATCATGAGTACGCCCACGCTGCCCGGCTGGCTCCAGGTGGTGCTGGTGTGGTTGTGCGGAGTGGTTGGCTGGTTGCTGCTGCGGCCGTACCGGCGGATCACCCAGCTCGGCGGCAAGGACAGCAGCGAGGCGGTCAGCTCGGCGGGGTCCTGGCACCGCCGGTTCTTCCGGGACATGCGGACGGCGGCCCGGCTCGACGTGGCCGAGCCCGGGGGGACGATGGAACCGGTGGGCGGACGCCGCCGGTCGCCGGTCGCCGAGCAGACCCGGCTGCGCCCGGAGGCCCGCCGGGAAGACCCGGCCCCGGCGCCGACGCCAACCCCGGTCGCGGGCGGACGCGGCAGCGACGGTCGACCGGACGGTCAGGAACGCGCCGATGAGGCGCCGGCGAAGGAGACCGGCAACAGAGGTCGTCAGGTGCCGCCGCAGCCGCGTCGACGGCAGCCGGCGACCTGGACCGAACCGGACGTACCGTCGGAGAACCCGTCGTTCGTGGTCTACCGGCCGGGCTCCACCGAACGTGTGCCGGACCGCACCGGACCTCGGGTGCGCTCAGAGGCTCGGTGACAGCGATGCGACGGGCCCTGGAATTCCTCTTCACCCGGGCGTTGCGGTCTCGGCTGGGAGTGGCGGTGGTGATCGCGGTACTGGTCTTCGGGGTGATCGGGGCGGCCCGCCTCGCGTCCGGCCCGATGGACCCGGCGGACGGCTTGAGCAGCCGACCGAACCGGCCGATCACCACCGTCGACCCGACGGCCGGTGACGACGGGGTGATCTCCACCGAGGCTCCGCCGTCGCCGGTCACCCGGCCCGGCGCCCGCACGCCGGAGCAGACCGCCGACCGGTTCGCCTCGGCGTGGCTCGGTCGACCCGGCATGAGCACCGAACAGTGGCAGGCCGGCCTGCGGCCGTTGTCGACCCCGGCGCTGACCGAGAAGCTGGCCGGCGCCGAGCCCGGTGGCGTGCCGGACGGGGAGGTGACCGGCCCACCATCGGTGCGATCGCGCACCGACACGTTCGTCGAGGTGCTGCTACCGCTCGACACCGGGCGGCTCCGGTTGGAGCTGGTGGTTGCGGACGAGGGTTGGCTGGTCGACGTGATCGACTGGGAGCGACAGTGACCGCCGGCCGAGCGGGCCGCGCTCTTCGCCGCCCGATACGGGTCGGCGTGATCGCCTCGGTGCTCACCGGGGTGCTGCTCCTGCTCTGCTGCACCGGAGGCACCGCGGCGTTCTTTCTCAGCGGTCTCGGCGGCGATGCGGAGAACGGGGACGCCCTGGCCGGCTGGGGCTGCGGACCAGTGCGCCCGGTGGACATTGTCGGCGAGCTGCCCCGGTTCGCCGAGTATGGCGACGCTCAGGTCCGCAACGCGGCGATCATCATCAAGGTCGGCCAGGACATGGGGGTGCCCTCGCGTGGCTGGGTGATCGCCCTGGCCACCGCCATGCAGGAGTCCGCGCTGCGTAATCTGGCGAACACCGGGGTGCCCGCCTCGCTCGCCCTGCCGCACGAGGGCGTCGGCGCGGACCACGACTCGTTGGGCCTGTTCCAGCAGCGGCCGGGATGGGGCTCGGTCGCCGAGCGGATGACTCCCGCTTACACGGCCCGGAAGTTCTACGAAAAGCTCGTGAAGGTGCGCAGCTGGCAGCGCCGACCGCTGACCGTCGTGGCCCAGCAGGTCCAGGTCAGCGCCTATCCGGACGCGTACGCCAAGCACGAGGAGCTGGCCAGCAAGATCGTGGACGCGTTGGCCGGTGGCGCGGCCCGCACCGTCGAGATCAACGGAAAGGCGGTGTGCGATGCGGCCGAGCGCGGCCAGATCGCCGCCTCCGGCTGGACCGCGCCGATCTCCGGTGACGTGGGCTCCGGCTTCCAGACCGCCGACCGACCCAGCCACAACGGCGTCGACATCGGAGCGGGCAAGGGCACCGAGATCCGTGCCGCGGCCGCCGGCCGGGTGCTCGTAGCCCGCTGCGACCCGGACAAGCGCGGACGGCGGAGCTGCGACGTGGACGGGTACCCCGGCAAGGGCGGCTGCGGCTGGTTCGTCGACATCCTGCACGCCGGCGGCTACATCACCCGGTACTGCCACATGGTGGTCCGCCCCCGGGTCACACCCGATCAGATCGTGCCGGCCGGCGAGGTGATCGGGCAGGTGGGCAGCAGCGGTAACTCGTCCGGTCCACACCTGCACTTCGAGGTGCACCTGCGAAACGACAGGTCCAGCCGGGGCGCGACCGACCCGATTCCGTTCATGCGCGCGCGGGGCGCCCCGCTGCGCGCCGCGGAGTGAGGCTGTCGCGGGCATGACCGGACCGATGCCGGACCCGTTCGCCGACCAGCCCGACTGGGCGCCCCGGCCACCCCGCCCACTCGCCATCGTGCCCGCCACCGGCCGTGTGGAATTACGCGGGCAGCGGGTGCTGGTCGGGCTACCCGGGCTGGGCTGGCGAGGGGACCTGCGCGCGGACGACCGCGTCGTGCAGGGTGCCCGGACCTACGTGCCGGTCATCCCCGAGCACGAGTGGTACCGGGCCGAGGCCGACCAGGTCGAGGTGTTCGCGCCGCTGGTGCCGGTGGAGCGGGTCTGGGTGGAGACGGTCGGTGAACGGCCCGGATCGGACGACACCCGGGACAGCGGCATCCGGCTGGTCTCGCTGGACGGGCCGTCCCACCGGTCCCCCACGCCGGTGTTCGAGGCGGACGCGGTCACCGGCCGCCGGGTGGTGCACGTCGAGGGTGGGCTGGAGCACCGGGACATACGGGCCGTCACCGAGACCTACTCCGGGGCCGAGGGCGACATCTGCGTGCGGATCACGCCCGAAGTCGAGTGGTACCGCTGGGCCTGGCGTGGCCAGTCACCCACCACCCTGGAGGTTCCGGTCCATCTGCTGTGGATCGAGTGATTAAGTCGCAGGTTGCCCGCTGCATACTCGCCACCCTTCGTCTAACCGGGTGTTGAATCGCCAGGACTGTCGCTCACTTTGCCGTATGCCGTCCACCAAAGCGGAAATGATCAGAGTGACCTGAACGTCAGCAGTGCCGCCTTCTTTCTGAAAGCCGAGGCTGCCCCAACTGACCGAGATCGTGACCTTAAAGCGATCCTCACGCGAGAGCAGGTCGGCTCGTAGCGCGCGAAGTGGCTCCAGTTGTGTTCCGCCCTCGCACGTGTACTGGTCAGCTCGTGCGTCGTTGCGGTCCACGAGAAATGCCCGCAGGTAGTTGTCGACAACCACGTCGGGGGCGCTGCGGTCGGGAGCGGCCGCCCGGTTGTACAACACGTACCCCGTCGCCACCGCACCGAGGCAGAGCAGGGCGAGCACCCCACCGACCACGGTGAGGACGGTTCGCAGTCGGCGACGGCGCGGTTGTGGTGCCGGCGCTGGCGGGGCCGGCGGCAGCTGCTCGGACGGTGTCCGTTGGGCCGGTACGCGGGAGACCTGGGAACCGGCGGGGGGCTGCACTGATTCCACCTCCTGAAGTTATCGGCTGGACGGCCCGGAGCCAATGCCTCAGATCCAGCGGATCGTGACGGACCCCTCCCCACCGGTGAGATCCGCGACAACACCGGCGCACCGCCGTGGTACCTCCCGGAGGAGCGGCTCGGGCTGGGATACCGTCACTGCTCGGGGAGGGGTTGCCAACCTCGGGTGAGGGGGTGGACACGGTGGCCGGTCCGAAGGCACGCACGAACCGGGCGGCGGCGCTGCACCGCCGGGCCGCAGCTGTCGTGACCGCCGCGGCCGGCATCCTCGATGAGACTCGACCGGCCCCCGCGGATCAGCGCCGCCAGTACGAGTTGGCCGACCGGCTGCGGGTGGTTGCCGCGCGGCTGGCGCCGGGCTGGTCGGGCGCCGATCTGGACTCGCTCACCGTGGATTCGCCGGCGGGTGACGGCCCGCCGCCCTTCGTGCGGGTGGGTACGGCGGCGCCGTTGGATGACGCCCGCTTCCCGGCGCTCGTGCCGCTGATCGGGGTCGGCCATCTGAGCGTGGACGCCGATGCGCGGGAGCCCCGGGTGGCGGGGTTGCTGCGGGCCGTGCTGCTGCGGTTGCTGGGCGGGGCGCCGGCCGGGGCGCTGCTGGTGCGCGCGGTGGACGCCACGGGTGCGGTGCTGACGCCGTTCGGCGCGCTGGCCGATGCCGGGCTGCTGCCGCCACCGGCGGTGGACGTGGCGGGTCTGCGGGCGGTGTTGACGGAGGCGGAGCAGTGGGTGACCCCGGGTGCGAGCGGGCGTCGTCGCCACGATCGCACCCTGCTGCTGGTGGTCGCCGCGTTGCCGGAGCTGACCGGCCCGACCGACCTGGCCCGGATCGAGGCGCTGGCCGAGCAGGGGCCCGCGGCCGGCCTGCACCTGGTGGTGGCCGGTTGGCCGCCACCGGGCCCGTACGCGTCCCGGGCGCCGTTGCCGCAGGCGACCTCGCTGGTGCTGCGCAACGCGTACGCGCTGCTCGGCGATCCGCCGGGGGCGTCGTTCGCGAGCCCCGGTGCCGAGCCACCGGGCGGGTTGAACTCACCGGTCTTCGTGGAGACGGACCCGCCGGCGGATCTCGTCGACGCGGTCTGTCGACGGCTCGCAGCCCAGGTGGAGGCGGGTTCCCGGCTGGCGTTGGCCGATCTCCTGCCGGCGACGGGTGAGCAACTCTGGGAGGCGGACTCCTCGGACAGCCTCACCACGATGGTGGGTGACGCCGGGGGCCGGCCGGTGCCGCTGGGCTTCACCGAGTTGACCCCGCACTGGCTGGTCAGCGGCCGTTCCGGGGCGGGACGTGCGGCGTTCCTGACCACCGCGCTGCTGGGGCTCGCTGCGCGGTACGGCCCGGACGACCTGGCGCTGTACCTGGCGGATCTGGGCGACGGTGAGTCGTTCGTGGAGTTTCTGCAGACCGAGCGGGACCGCTCCTGGATCCCGCACGTGCGGGCTGCGGCGATGGCGGCCGACCGGGAGTACGTCCGGGATCTGCTCGACCAGTTGACGGCCGAGGTGCAGCGCCGTGCGGAGGCGGCCGGGCGGGCCGGCGGGCAGCGCTTCGCGGAGCTGCGCCAGCACCGGTCGCTGCCCCGCATCGTCTGTGTGGTGGACAATGTGCCGCTGCTCTTCGCTGAGCGCGATCGGCTGGCCGGCGAGCTGACCGCGCAGGTGGACCAGCTGGCCCGCACCGGTCGGGCGTACGGCGTACACCTGGTGCTGGCCGGCGCGGGTGAGTTGGGGTTGAGTGGCCGCGCGGACGCCGGGCACCGGGATTCGGTTCTCGGACAGTTCCCGGTGCGGGTGGCGTTGCCGGGTGGCGGCCCGGTGCTGGAGCCGACCAACGACTCGGCCGCAGGGCTGCCGGTGGGCAGCGCGGTGGTGAACACCGCCGGAGGGCTGGGTGGTCCCCGGGGCGCGATCCGTGGCCACGAGCGGTTGATCCGGCACCCGGATCCGCTGGACCATCCGGAGGTCGTCGAGCAACTGCGGCACGAGCTGTGGGCGGCCCGGCCGGCCGGGTCGGCGCCACCTGTGGTGTTCGCCGGTTACGCTCGCCCGCTGCTGAGCAACGATCCGCGTCACCGGGCGGCCCTGGCGGGCCAGGCGCACGGGCCGGCGGCTCTGCTCGGCCGGGCGGTGGACGTGGCCCGTACGACGGTTGCCGTTCCGATGGGGCCGGCGGCCGGTCGGAACCTCGCCGTGCTGGGCTCGGGACCGGCGGCGGGTGGCCTGTTGGCGACGGCGGCCCGGAGCACCGCGGCTCATCACCCGCCGGGCACCGCCCGGTTCCTGGTGGCCGCGCCGGACCAGGGGGCACGCCCCTTGGCGGAGGAGTTGACGGCCGAGCTGGCCGCCCGCCATCCGGCGTGCCTGGTGGACGTGCCGACGCTGCTCGCGGACACCGACGGGGAGCTGCCGACGTACCTGGTGGTCTTCGGGTTGGATCGGCCCGGGCCGCGGGAGTTGCCGGCCGACCGGTTGCGCGCGCTGCTGCGGGACGGGCCGCCGGCGGGCCGGCACCTGCTGGGCTGGTGGCGGGCGGTGCCGCCGTTCGCCGCGCTGCTGGAGCCGGACGGCGAGGTCGACAAGCTCGCCGCCGTCGTGGTGCTGGACGTGCCGGCGGCGCAGCTCGCCGCCGTCTTCGGCCGGCCGGTCCAGTGGCGGGCGCACCCGGAGCGGGCGGCGCTGTGGGACGGTCCGGACGAGCGGGGCACGGTCCTGGTGCCGTTCGCCGACGGGGTGGGGTGAGCGGGCGGTGCGCGCGGGAGGTGTCGGTGTGGGGTCGAACGCTACGGTGACCGGGCCGGGGCGGCAGCGGACCGCCGGGTCGGACGGCGATGGCACGCCGGCGGCTGCCGAACCCGTCAGCGGGTGGGCCGAGTATCTGGCGGCGGCGCGGCAACTCGATGCGATCCGGCGCGGCGCGGCTGCCGCTGCCGGTGAGCAGGCCCGCTCGGCGGAGGCCGCCCGGGAGGAACTGACTGTCGTGCGTGCCGGGCTGGCGAGTCAGCAGGAGCGGCTGCGGGAGCGCGGCGTACCGGCGATCTCGCTGGTGCCGTCGCCGCCGGAGCTGACCGAGGCGGCCCGGTCGATGGCCGGCGGTCCGGCCGCCGTGCTGGCGGCGCTGCGGGCCGCGCGGGGTCAGGCCGAGGCCGCGGACGCGGCGTTGGCCGCACGTCGCGGCGTCCGGCCGGCCTCCTGGCCCGCGCGGGCGCGCAACCTCCTGGTGTACGGGCCGTTGGCGCTGCTGGTGCCGCTGATCCAGGTCATCGTGTACGCGACGACGGGTACCGGCCCGGCCAGCGTGACAGCCCTGATCGCTGGGCTCCCGATGCCGGCGGTCGCCTTCGTCGTCGGCTGGGTGGGTGTCGGTCGGGTGTTCCACGCCAGCCCCGGCGAGCGGCTGGACCGGACGGTACGCCTCGGTGCGCTGGTCTGTCTGGTGCCGGCTGTGCTGGTCACGGCCGGCCTGCTGCTGGCCCTGCTGGCCGGCTGACCCGCCGCCGCGCAGGTCAAACCGAAGCGAGCGCCGGCCACCGCAGAGGCGACACCCGGAGATGCGACGGCCGGCCACCCCGGGAGGGGACGGCCGGCCGTTGTCGCGTTCGCCAGGTCAGCGGGGGATGATCAGCGCCATCGCCTCGGCCCGCGACTTGGAGTCGGACTGCAGGATGCCGCGCACCGCCGAGGTGATGGTCTTGGCACCGGACTTCTGGATGCCCCGCATCGCCATGCACATGTGCTCGCATTCGAGCACGACGACGACGCCGCGCGGGGCTAGCTTGCTCATCAGCAGGTCGGCGACCTGCGAGGTGAGCCGCTCCTGCACCTGGGGTCGGCGGGCGAAGACCTCCACGAGGCGGGCCAGCTTGGACAGGCCGGTGATCCGCCCGTCCGGGCCGGGGATGTAGCCGATGTGCGCGCTGCCCCGGAACGGCAGCAGGTGGTGCTCGCAGAGGCTCATCACGTCGATGTCCCGGACGATCACCAGCTCTTCGTGGTTAGCCTCGAAGGTGGTGCTGAGCACCTGGGCCGGGTCGACGCGCAGGCCGGCGAAGAGCTCGGCGTACGCGCGGGCCACCCGGGCCGGGGTCTGCTGGAGCCCGTCGCGGTCCGGGTCCTCGCCGACGGCGATCAGGATCTCCCGGACGGCCTTCTCGATCCGGCCGAGGTCGACTGCGTCCTCGACCGGGCGACCGGTCAACCGGCCGCTGATCAGCCGGGCGGCAACGTAGTCCAGCCCGTCGTCGCCGTCGGGCTCGGTCGCGGAAACGGCCAGCTCCCGGTGCGGGGAGCTGGCCGTCGGGTCGTCGCTCAGTGCGTACCGTCCGAGTTGTTGGACGGCGTGCCGCCACCAACGGACGCCTGCGCGCCGTCGGCCTGGGCCTGCGCCTTGAGCTTGTCCTTCTCCGCAGGGGTGAGCACGGGCGGCTCGGTGGACGGCTGGCGCTTGCCGAAGCCGTTGTACGGAGCCAGCGGCGGGCGCTTGACGACCCGCGCGCAGATCCGCGCCATGTCGGCCGTGGAGAGGGTCTCCTTCTCCATCAGCTCGAGCACGATGCTGTCCAGGACGTCCCGGTATTCCACCAGGATCTCCCAGGCCTCGTCGTGCGCCAGCTCGACAAGTGCCCGCATCTCGCCGTCGATCTCGGCGGCCACCGAGTCCGAGTAGTCCCGCTCGTGGCCCATGTTGCGGCCGAGGAACGGCTCGTCCCCGCTCGTGCCGTACTTGATCGCGCCGAGCTTCGAGCTCATGCCGTACTGGGTGATCATCGCGCGGGCCAGCTGGGTGGCCTTCTCGATGTCGTTGCCGGCACCGGTGGTGGGCTCGTGGAAGACCAGCTCCTCAGCGGCCCGGCCGCCCAGCGCGTACGCCAGGGTGTCGATCATTTCGGCGCGGGTCTGGGTGTACTTGTCCTCGGTCGGCAGCACCAGGGTGTGGCCCAGCGAGCGGCCGCGGGACAGGATCGTCACCTTGTGCACCGGCGCGGCGTGCGGCAGCGCCCAGGCGACCAGCGCGTGCCCACCCTCGTGGTACGCGGTGATCTTCTTTTCCTGGTCGCTCATCACCCGGGTCCGTCGCTGCGGACCGGCGATCACCCGGTCGATCGACTCCTCCAGGGAGTCGTTGGTGATCGCCCGCTGGTCCTTGCGGGCGGTGAGCAGGGCCGACTCGTTGATCACGTTGGCCAGGTCGGCGCCGCTGAAGCCCGGGGTACGCCGCGCCACCGAGTCGAGGTCGACGTCGGGGGTGAACGGCTTGCCCTTGGCGTGCACCCGCAGGATGGCCTTGCGGCCCTCCATGTCGGGGGCGTCCACCGGGATCTGCCTGTCGAACCGGCCCGGGCGCAGCAGCGCCGGGTCGAGGATGTCCGGCCGGTTGGTGGCCGCGATCAGGATGACCCCGCCCTTGGTGTCGAAGCCGTCCATCTCGACGAGCAGCTGGTTGAGCGTCTGCTCCCGCTCGTCGTGGCCGCCGCCCATGCCGGCGCCGCGGTGGCGGCCGACGGCGTCGATCTCGTCGACGAAGACGATTGCCGGGGCGTTCGACTTGGCCTGCTCGAAGAGGTCGCGGACCCGGCTCGCGCCGACACCGACGAACATCTCGACGAAGTCGGAGCCGGAGATCGAGTAGAAGGGCACCCCGGCCTCGCCGGCGACCGCGCGGGCCAGCAGGGTCTTGCCGGTGCCGGGCGGGCCGAACAGCAGCACGCCCTTCGGGATCTTGGCGCCCAGGGCCTGGTACTTCGCGGGGTTCTGCAGGAAGTCCTTGATCTCGTGCAGCTCCTCGACGGCCTCCTCGGCACCCGCGACGTCCGCGAAGGTCGTCTTCGGAGTGTCCTTGGTGATCATCTTCGCCTTGGACTTGCCGAAGTTGAGCACCCGGGAGCCGCCGCCCTGCATCTGCGACATGAAGAACAGCAGCAGGAGCACGAGCAGCGCGATAGGCAGCAGGTTGACCAGCAGGCTCACCCAGATGCTGTCCGACGAGACCTTGGCGTCGGCCGGGCCGGTGACCCGGTTGGCCGCCTTGGCGTCCAGCACCTCATTCCAGATCTCGTCCCCAGCCTGGTACGGGAACTGGGCCTCGATCCGGTCGGTGTTGGTGTCACCGAACTTGGTCTTGTTCTTCAGGTCCAGCTGGAGCGTCTGCTCCTTGTCCTGGAAGACGACCTTGTTGATCTGGGCGGTGTGGAGCTGGTCGAGCGCAACGGAAGTGTCCACGCGGTGGTAGCTGGGACCAGCGGTGAACAGCTGACTGAGCACAACGGCGCCGAGGATGACCAGGATGATCCAGACCACCGGTCGGCGGAAGAAACGCGTACGTTCCATACTGTTGTCGAGCGCCGGAGCGCCCGCATCCTCCTGATCGACGTCCTGACCGTCTGATGGTGTCGCCGCCCTGGGCGGCGTCGGAGCCGCCGTGCGGGCCGGCCTCGACCCCGAGGCGCGAAAACTGCCGCGCCGCGGTCATTCGACGGTACACCGTGTACGCGAGGAGTGAGCTTGCGAGCCCCGCAGTGGTGCATCAATCGAAGGCCCGTGCACGTGAGGAGCAGGCCCGCGAGTCCCACCCCCGGCTGTCCGTCGCCATCGACGACGGGCTCCGTGAGCGGCCTCGCCAGCCCCGCACCAGGCGTACGGCGGGTCCGGGCAAGAACCGGCGTGGCGGGGAATCCGGCCCGGCCACCCGCACGCCCGGTCACGCGGTCGAGGGGCCGGGCGCGAAGTTGCCTCCGCGCCACCGGGCTCCACGGTAACCGGAACAGCTGAGAGCCCGCTGAACGTCGGCTTGACGAATACCGATGCGAGTTGCTCTCACTCGGCCGGGGCGCGACCCGTCGGGGCCGGGCCGGGCGGCGCCAGGACCAGGCGAGCGGCAGCCAGAACCGGCTGCCGGCCGTCAGGACCGGGCGTAGACCTCGGGCTTGAGCACCCCGACGTAGGGCAGCTCCCGGTACCGCTCGCCGAAGTCGAGGCCGTACCCGACCACGAACTCGGTGGGGATGTCGAAGCCGACGTACTTCACCGGCACCGGCACCTTGACCGCGTCCGGCTTGCGGAAGAGCGCGACCACCTCGACGCTCGCCGCCGAGCGCGACTCCAGGTAGCGCAGCAGCCAGGAGAGCGTCAGGCCGGAGTCGACGATGTCCTCCACGACCACGACGTGCCGACCGGCGATGTCCCGGTCGAGGTCCTTGAGGATGCGGACCACCCCGGAGGAGGTGGTGCCCTGGCCGTAGGACGAGATGGCCATGAAGTCGAGTTCGGCCGGGGGGCCGTTGCGGCCCAACGCCCGGGCGAAGTCCGCCATGAACATCACCGCACCCTTGAGCACGCAGACCAGCAGCAGTCCGTCGCCCACGTGGGCGTAGTCGGCGGAGACCTGCTTGGCCAGCTCCGCTGTCTTCTCGCGGATCTGCGCCTCGGAAATGATCACGTGGTCGATGTCGGCGTCGTACCAGGAGCCGTCAGCCATGACTCCTAGCCTGCCGTACGTCCGATGGCCTCCGTCGGCGGGGCCGCACCTTTCGGCGCGGTCCCGCCGGGGATCTTCGGCGCAAAGGACATCAAACGCATCAGCTGGTGCGAGACCGCCAGCGGCGGCCGTCCTCGCTGGGCTTCCAGTCGGCCGAGTCGTGGCTGTCCGCGGTGAGGCCGGCCGCCGAGGCGGCGACGAGCAGGACGAGGAACAGGAGGAAGAGCAGGAACTCCATGGCGGCGCTCACTTTCGCACGGTTGCTGTCGGTTTCGCCGCCGGTGCGCACCGGACTGAGACCAGTCTCCGCCGACTCCCGCCGGCCGGACAGTGGCAGAGATGCCACTGGGCATCGATTTACTGCCACCTCTGGGGTTACCCTCGTCACATGCTCCGATCCGTCGCCGTCCTCGCCCTCGACCAGGTCGCCCCCTTCGAGCTCGGCGTGCTGGCCGAGGTGTTCGGCACCGACCGGACGGCCGACGGCTTCCCGGGGTACCGGTTCGACGTGTGCAGCCCCGACGGCGCTGCCGTCCGGACGTCCGCCGGCTTCCACCTCACCCCGAACGCCGACCTCGGCCCGCTGGAGGAGGCCGACCTGGTGGCCGTCCCCGCGCACAGCGCGGGCACCGTCATCCCCGACGCGGTGCTCGACGCGCTGCGCCGCGCCGACGCGCGCGGCGCGCACCTGTTCAGCGTCTGCTCCGGCGCCTTCCTGCTCGGCGCTGCGGGCCTGCTGGACGACCGGGAGTGCACCACCCACTGGCGCTACGTCGACGAGCTGCAGCGCCGGCATCCCCGCGCCCGGGTGCGCTGCAACTCGCTCTACGTCCAGGACGGCCGGCTGCTCACCAGCGCCGGCACCGCGGCCGGCATCGACGCCTGCCTGCACCTGATCCGCCAGGTGCACGGCTCGGCCACCGCGACCCGGCTGGCCCGGCGGATGGTGGTCCCGCCGCACCGCGACGGCGGCCAGTCGCAGTACGTCGAGGCACCCATCCCCCGGGCCCCCGAGGCGCCCACGCTCGAACCGGTGCTGGAGTGGCTGATGGGGCACCTGGACCGGGCGATCACAGTGGAGGAGCTGGCCGCCCGCGCCGGCATGGCCCCGCGCACGTTCGCCCGCCGGTTCCGCGCCGAGACCGGCACCACCCCGCACGACTGGCTCACCAACCAGCGGGTGCTGCTCGCCCGGCGACTGCTGGAGGAGACCCCGTTGAGCGTGGAGGCCGTCGCCGACCAGGCCGGCTTCAGCGACGCCGCCGCGCTGCGCCACCACTTCAGCCGCCGGGTCGGCGCCACCCCGCACAGCTACCGGACCACCTTCCGGGACCGGGCCGACGCCGCCGGGGCGCTCAGCCCGAGCTGAGGGCCGTCAGCCGGTCGCCACGACGGAGTACGCGGACACCCCCGGGCAGGTCGGTGGGACCCTGACCGTGCCAGTCGGTGACCAGGGCGTCCAGCGCGGCGACGTGCCGATGCGACAGCGCCCCGGGCACCGCGCCCAGCTCCCGTGCCCAGGCGTGCAGCACCCGGGTGCGTACGGCGGCGCCCAGACCGGCCAGCTCCGGCACCGCGAGCCCACCGGCGGCGTGCCGGGCCGCCGCCAGCGCCGCCGCCGCCGTCTCGTCGAGGGCGGCGTTGTCCGCCGCCACCAGCCGGGCGGTACGCGCCAGGTTGTCCACCACGCCCGGCCCGAGCGCCCGCACCAACGCCGGCAGCACGTCGGCGCGCACCCGGGAGCGGGCGTACGACGGGTCGGTGTTGTGCGGGTCCTGCCACGGGCTGAGCCCGAGCGCGGCACAGGCGGCGCGGGTCTGCTCCCGACCGATCTCCAGCAGCGGCCGCAGCAGCGGCACCCCGCCCAGGTCACGTCGGCCGGGCATGCCGGCCAGCCCGCGTGGACCGGCGCCCCGGGCAAGCGCGAGCAGCACGGTCTCCGCCTGGTCGTCGCGGGTGTGCCCGGTGAGCACCGCGACCGCCTCGTGCCGCCGAGCCGCCTCGGTCAACGCCTCGTAGCGGGCCTCCCGGGCCACCGCCTCGGGGCCACCCACCCGGCCGGCCACCTCGACCCGGGCGACGGTCACGGGCGCGAACCCGGACTCGCGGGCCCAGCCGGCCACCGCCTCCGCGCGCTGCGCCGAGCCGGCCTGCAGGCCGTGGTCGACGGTCACCAGACCGGCGGGCCGACCCAGCCGGGGCGCCACGAACACGGCCGCCGCCGCCAGGGCCAGCGAATCGGCCCCACCGGAACAGGCGACCAGCACCGGGCCGCCGGCCGGCAGGTGAGTCAGCGCGCGACGGACCGCCACCCGGATCGCGGCCACCGGCGGCGCGAGCGCGCCCATCGACTGACGGTCAGCCGGCGGCCGGTACGGTGCCGGCCGGCCCGTGCACGCGCGCCACCCAGGCGTCCGGGTCGCCCAGCTCGGACAACCGGGGCAGGGTGAGCGGTGAGTTGAAGATCGAGTTGAAGCCCGGCATGCCGACCCGCTCGACCACACCGTGCACGAACTTGCGGCCCTCGGCGTACTGACGCATCTTGACGTCCACCCCGAGCAGCCGACGGATCGCCTTCTCCAACGGGTTACCTGCCTCGCGACGCCTGTTGAACGACGACCGGATGCGCTCCACGCTCGGGATCACCTGCGGGCCGACGCCGTCCATCACGAACTCGGCGTGCCCCTCCAGCAGGGTCATCAGGGCGGTGAGCCGGTCGAGGACGGCCCGCTGCGCCGGGGTCTGCACGATGTCCAGCACGCTCGTGCGGCTCTCCGGGTCGCGGACCGCCTCGGACAGCGTCGCCACCCCGCGTCGCAGCCGCTCGACGAGGTGCTCGCCGCCGCTGGACGAGGCGTCGACGAACGCCTGCACCTCGCTGAGGAAGTAGGCCCGCATCCACGGCACGGCGGTGAACTGCGTCCGGTGGGTGACCTCGTGCAGGCAGACCCACAGCCGGAAGTCCCGGGGGTCGGCGCCGAGCTTGCGCTCCACCTCGACGATGTTCGGCGCCACCAGCAGCAGTTGGCCCGGGTCGGCGGAGAAGACCTCGTACTGGCCGAGCACCCGGCCGGAGAGGTAGGCCAGCACGGTGCCGGCCTGCACCCCGGTCAGCCGGGACCCGATCGCCTCGGTGAGCGCGCCGGGCGGCTTGTCACCGGACAGCCGGCTGACCAGCGGAGTGATCACCTCACGCAGCCCGGCGATGTTGGTGGCCGCCCAGTCCCGGCGGTCGACGACCCGCACCGGCGGGTGCGCCACCTGCGCCCGCAGCCCCGTGTAGTCGGCCACGTGCCCGGCCGCCTCCTCGGTCAGCCGACGCAGGTCGCCGACCACGTCGGTGGCCTCGGAGTACGACACCCGGGGGCCCGACTTGCTCAACGCCCCCGCGGTCGCGGCGGCCAGATCCCAGTCCACGAACTGCGCCATGAACCCACCGTACCCGCGTCGCGACACCCCGGCCCGGGCTCGCGTCGGCGATCGACGCCGGTCGCGGCCCCCGCACCGGCCGGGTGACCGGCCCGGACGAGGTCAGCGGTAGCCACGGCACGCCATCGCCCGCCGGGGGTGAGACCCGCCCCGACGCCCGTCAGCGGCAACCGCAGCCGGCCAGCGCGGCGGCGATGCGGTCCAGCGCCGGTTGGGCGGTGTCCGTCCCGCCGGGCACCTTGTCGGTGAGCACCGCGAACGTGAGCAGCCGGCCGTCGGCGGTGGTGACCAGGCCCGCGATGGCGTGCACCCCGGTCAGGGTGCCGGTCTTGGCGCGGACGGCGCCCGCCCCGGCGGCGGTGCCGGGAGCACCCCGGTACCGCTCGCCCAGCGTGCCGGACCAGCCGCCCACGGGCAGACCGCCGAAGACGCCGGCCAGCTCCGGGTGGTCCGGGCTGGCGGCCAGCCGGATCAGGTCGGTGAGCAGCGACGGGCTGATCCGGTTCTTGCGGGACAGCCCACTGCCGTCGGAGAGGGTGATCTCCTCGGCGGGCAGGCCCAGCGCCGCCACCTCGGCGTCCATCGCGGCGGCGGCGCCGTCGAACGAGGCCTTCTGGCTGCGGGCCAGCGCCACCTGGCGGGCCAGCGCCTCGGCCAGCAGGTTGTCACTCTCGCTGATCATGATGTCGACCAGCCGGATCAACGGCGGCGACTGCACCGCGCCCAGCTCCGTACCGGGAGGCGGGGTGCCACCGGCGGCGGTGGCCAGGGCCGGGGCCGTGCCCCGCTTGACGGTGCTGGTGGGTACGCCGAGCAGCCGGGCGAACGACCGGCCGGCGGCGAGGTCCGGCTCGGCGACCCGCTCGGCGCCGCCGGGCTCGGCGCCCGGGTCCTTGCGCGCACCGTCGGTCATCAGCGCGGTCACCGCGCCGCCGTACCCGCCGGTCGGGATGTCGTCGTCCCAACCGGGGCCGTACACCGGGCCGGAGTAGATCGTGCCGTCGACGGTGACGCTGGTCGGGGCCGTGCCGCCGAGCGCGGTGCGCACCTGCGCGGCCAGGTCGTCCAGGCGTGCCGCGCCGGGGTAGTAGCCCTTCTTGTCGACCGCGAGCGTGGGGTCGCCACCACCGACGATCACCACCTCGCCGGGCTTGGCGCCGGCCACCGCCCGGGTGGGGATCCGGTACCCGGGCCCACGGGCGGCCAACACGGTCACCGCGGTCGCCAGCTTCGTCACCGAGGCGGGCACCGTCCCGTCGTCCGCCCCCTTGGCGAACAGCGTCTGACCGGTGGTCACGTCGGCCACCGAGACGTTCACCCGGTCGCCCAGGGCGGGGACACCGACCAACGGGTCCAGCGCGGCCCGTACGCCGTCGGGCGCGGGCAGCGGGGCGTTCGGGTCGGGCCCGTCCAGCACGTCCGCCGGGTCGGGTTCCGCGGCGGGGCCGGCGGCGGCCTGCGTGGACGCCGCCTCCTCACCCAACCAGCCGGCGACCGGGCCGGGCCGGGTCACCACGACGCCGACACCCGTCAGCACGAGCAGCACCACCAGTGCCAGCACGGTCACCAGCCGCCGTCGGCGGCGTGGCGGGGACGGCGCCAGCGGCGGCTCGGCGCCGGCCGACGCCGGCAGCGCGGAGATCGGCGGGCCCAGCGGCGGTGCGCCGGTCGGAATGCGGACAGTCGGGCCGTCACCGGACGGTGCGCCAGCCCGGGCAGGGCTGGCCGGGGCGGAACCTGCCGGGGCGGGGCTGGTCGGCTGTGCGCCGTTCGGCGGGGCGCTCGTGGGACGGTCTCCACCGCCGAGGACCGGGAAGCGACCGCTGTTCGGCCCGGCGGAATTCGCCTCCGACGGGCGCCACGGCAGCGGCGGAGGCCGCTCGGGCACCGACTCCTCGGGCGGCCGGGGAAGGTGGGCGTCGGGCACCGGCACCCGCCCGGTGGCGCCGCCGGAGCCGGATCGTCCGGTACCACGCGCGGTGCCCCCGTCCGGGCGGTAGTGTGAATCTTCCCTCCCCACGACCCCCTCCTCCCCCAGCGAAAATCGGCTTGGGTGACACTACTTCGGTCCGAAGACTATGCGGCGGCCGGAGTCGGCGGGTGGGCATTCACCTGTCCGGAGGGTCGCCAGTGGTTCCGTTAGCCAGCGTGGGCAGACGAGGGAGCGTGCAGATGGATTTCGACGTGACGGTTGAGATCCCCAAGGGTCACCGGAACAAGTACGAGGTGGACCACAAGACCGGCCGCATCCGGCTGGACCGCACCCTGTTCACGTCCACGCAGTACCCGGCGGACTACGGGTTCATCGAGGAGACGCTGGGCGAGGACGGCGACCCGCTGGACGCGCTGGTGCTGGTCCCCGAACCGACCTTCCCGGGCTGCCTCATCCGCTGCCGGACCATCGGCATGTTCCGGATGACCGACGAGAAGGGCGGCGACGACAAGGTCCTCTGCGTGCCCTACGAGGACCCCCGCCAGGAGCACCTGCGCGACATCCACCACCTGGGTGAGTTCGACCGCCTGGAGATCCAGCACTTCTTCGAGGTCTACAAGGACCTTGAGCCCGGTAAGTCGGTCGAGGGCGCGACCTGGGTCGGCCGCACCGAGGCCGAGGCCGAGATCCGGGCCTCCTACCAGCGGGCCCGCGACGCCGAGGCGCGCGGCGAGTCCGCCCACTGACGATCGCTTACCGACCGGGCCCGGGAGCCGCTCAACCGAGCAGCCCCCGGGCCCGGTCGTACAGGTCGAGCACCGCGCAGGCGACCGGCACCACGGCGACCACCAGGGCCGTGTCGGTGAGGTCCGCGACCCTTGCGAGGTACGGCGAGACCGCTCGCCGGGCGTACCCGGTGCCGGCGGCCACGGTCACCAGGCCCAGCGCCGCGCCACCGAGGACCAGGGCCAATCGGCCGGTGTCGTCGGCCCGGTCGAGAAGCACCGCACCCAGCACCGCGTAGCCGGCGAGGCCGGCGAGCACCGTCGGCACCCGGTGCCGCAGCGCCACGAACAGCCGCGACCGCAGCAGCAGCACGGCCGAGACCACCGCCACCAGCACCGGGCCGGCGGTCCCACCGGCCACCCCGAGGATGACCGCCGCGCCCACCGCCAGCACGGCGTGCCCGAGCAGCATCCCGGTGAGCACCTCCTCGGTGCGGGTGACGGCCGCGTGCACCCGACCCCGGTCCGGCAGGTCCCGGGGGCGCTCCGGCTCGGCACCCGACACGGCGGCCGGCAGGGTGATCGGCGGTAACGGCAGCTTGCCCAACCGGATGGCGAGCAACGGGATCGCCCCCAGGGCGAAGACCAGAGCGCTGAGCAGCACCGCCGCCGTGCCGGCGGGGGTCAGCAGCAGCGCGCCGAGCGCCGCGCAGGCACCCAGCAGACCGACAGTCACGCCGGCCACGAAGACCCGCAGCCGGCTGGCCACCCCGAGCAGACCGACCAGCGCCGCCAGCAGCAACGCCACCGAGCCGGTCAGCAGTTCGGGTGCGCCGACCCAGCGCACCGGCCCGAGCGGGCCGACCGGATCACCGGAGCCGATCGCCAGGGCGCCGGCGACGAAGGCGTACGGCAGGGCGTAGCCGCCGAGCGTCGCTCCCGCGGCGCCGTCGCCGTTGGCGCGGGAGGCGACCGCGCCGGCAACCGTGAGCAGCAGCGCCACCACCGCCGCCGCGAACCAGCCGCTGGGCAGCGTCGGACCGCCCGCGAGCAGCGCGAACAGCCCGACGGCGAGCGGCACGGCGGCACCGGCCAGACCGGCCACCCGGGTGGCGTCCGGTGACCACGCCCCACCCCGGCGGCGGGCGCCGTCGGCGATCGCCTCCACCACGTCGTCGTACTCCAACTCGGGCCAGTGGGCGCGGGCCGGCACCAGGTGCAGCACCTCGCCGTCGCGGACCCCCTGCGGCAGCAGCGCCTGCGCCGTCGCCAGCAGCGCCCCGTCGGTACGACGCAGCACCCAGCCGCCGTGCCGCTCGCCGTCGTCGGCCAGGCCCTCGCCGGCGTGTCGCAGTACGTCGGGCAGCAGCTCGGCCAGGGGCACCTGCTCCGGCAGTGCGACGTCGACCCGCCGTTGCGGCGCGCTGATGGTGACGCGGGCCAGCCCGGTTGTCATCGAGGGATCTCCATATCGACGGGGATCGGAGGCTGCGCGGACGACAGGACTTTACCTACGATGAGCCAGGCTCGGGTTACCCAGCGCTGTCAGGAGGCCGAGTGTCCACAGTCGTCATCAAGCGTCCGCCGCGCCGGCCGGCGCCGGAGATCCCCGTCGGCGAGCTGCCCGTCGAGGCGCCGCCGGAGATCCCCGCGGTGGCCGGCGGCCGGTGGCAGCAGATGCTGATGGTGCTGCCCATGCTCGGCGGCACGGTGGCGATGGCGATGATGTTCGGCCGGGGCGGCGGCGCCTACTCGTACGTGGTGGGCGGGATGTTCGGGCTCTCGTCGCTGGCGATGCTGGTCACCTCGTGGGGCAGCGCCTCGGGCACCCCGAAGAAGTCCGAGATGATGGCGGCCCGCCGGGAGTACCTGCGCCACCTGGCCACACTGCGTCGCCGGGTCCGGCAGACCGCCGGGCAGCAGCGGGCCGGCCTCTACTATCGACACCCCGACCCGGGTCGGCTGTGGTCGACGGTGGACAGCCGCCGGGTCTGGGAACGCCGTCCCGCCGACCCGGACTTCGCGGTCGTACGCGTCGCCGTCGGGCCGCAGACCCTGGCCACCCCGCTCGTCGGACCGGTCACCCGGCCGCTCGAGGAGCTGGAGCCGATGACCGCCGGCGCGCTGCGCCGCTTCCTGGACGCGTACTCCGTGGTGCCGGAGCTGCCGGTGGCCCTGTCGCTGCGCAGCTTCGCCCGGGTGCACGTGCGGACCGCCGCCGGTGGTCCGGCCGGCGGTGAGCCGCCCATCGGCGACCGGGCCGCCCAGGCCCTGGCCCGGGCGGTGCTGACCCAGCTGGCCGTGTTCCACGCCCCCGACGAGCTGCTGATCGCGGTCTGCGCCGGCCCGGAACGCCGGGCCGACTGGGAGTGGGTGAAGTGGCTCCCGCACGCGCACCATCCCTCTCGTACGGACGCGCTCGGGCCGGTGCGGCTGGTGACCTCGTCGGGCGCGGAGCTGGAACGGCTGCTCGGCGACGTGCTGGCCAGCCGGTCCCGGTTCAGCCCTGCCGGACCGGCCACCGACGGCCCGCACGTGGTGGTGGTCCTCGACGGCGGTGACCTGACCGGCGCAACCGACCTGACCGGCGACGGCGGCATCGACGCGGTCACCGTGCTGGACCTGGACACTCCGCCGCCCCGCCTGCTCGACCGGTACGCGCTGCTGTTGGAGCTGCGCGGTCGGCGGCTGCACTCGTGGTCGGTGGAGGGGCACGCGGAGGTCGGCACCGCCGACCACCTCGACCTCGCCGACGCCGAGGCGGTCGCCCGGCGGTTGGCGCCGCTGCGGCTGGCCGGCGCGGCCCGCGGCCCGGACGCCCCGCTCCAGGTCGAGCTGGGCCTGCCGGAGCTGCTCGGCCTCGGCGATCCGGAGAGCTTCACCGCCGAGCAGGGCTGGGCGCCGCGCTCGGCCCGGGACCGACTGCGGGTGCCGATCGGGGTGGGTGTCGACGGCGGCGCCATCGAGCTGGACCTCAAGGAGTCCGCCCAGGACGGGATGGGCCCGCACGGCCTGCTCATCGGGGCCACCGGGTCCGGCAAGTCCGAGCTGCTCCGCACGCTGGTGCTGGGGTTGGCGGCGACGCACAGCAGCGAGCAGCTCAACTTCGTCCTGGTTGACTTCAAGGGCGGCGCCACCTTCGCGCCGTTCGACCGGCTGCCGCACACCGCCGCCGTGATCACCAACCTGGCCGACGCGCTGCCCCTGGTCGACCGGATGGTCGACGCGATCAACGGGGAGCTGGTCCGCCGGCAGGAGCTGCTGCGCCGTGCCGGCAACTTCGCCAGCGTGCGCGACTACGAGCGGGCCCGCGCGGCCGGCAGTCCACTCGCGCCGCTGCCGTCGCTGCTGCTGATCTGCGACGAGTTCTCCGAACTGCTCTCCGCCAAGCCGGACTTCATCGACCTGTTCGTGCAGATCGGCCGACTGGGCCGGTCGCTGGGCGTGCACCTGCTGCTCGCCAGCCAACGCCTGGAGGAGGGCCGGCTGCGCGGGCTCGACACCCACCTGTCGTACCGGATCGGGTTGCGCACCTTCTCCGCGCTGGAGTCCCGGACGGTGCTCGGTGTGCCGGACGCGCACGAGCTGCCCCGCTCGCCGGGCCACGGCTACCTACGGGCCGGCACCGATCCGCTGGCCCGTTTCAAGGCCGCGTACGTCTCCGGAACGGTGCGCCGCCGCGCCGCGACGGCGGGGGCCTCGGCCGGCGGCGGCGCCCGCCTGCTCACGTTCACCACCCACGCCGTGCCGCTGCCCGAGCCGGCCACCCCGGCCCTGACCATGGTCGCCGAGGACGAGGGCGATCGGGAGACCCTGCTCGACCTGCTGGTCGACCGGCTCGTCGGGCAGGGCCCGCCCGCCCACCAGGTGTGGCTTCCGCCGCTCGGCGAGCCACCGGCCCTGGATGAGCTGGTGGGCCCCGTCGAGGTGGACCAGGCGCGCGGACTCACCGTGGGCAACCCCGAGCTGCACGGCGCGCTGGGGGTGCCGGTGGCGGTGGTGGACCGGCCGTTGGAGCAGCGCCGGGACCTGCTCTGGCTGACCCTGGACGGCGCGGCCGGACACGTCGCGGTCGTCGGTGCGCCGCAGAGCGGAAAGTCCACCGTGCTGCGCACGCTGATCTGCGCGTTGGCGCTCACCCACACTCCGGCCGAGGCGCAGGTCTACTGTCTCGACTTCGGCGGCGGTGGCCTCGCGGCGTTGCGCGACCTGCCGCACGTGGGCGGGGTGGCCGGCCGCGCCGATCCGACCGCCGTGCGGCGCACGGTCGGCGAGATGACGACAGTGCTGGCCGAGCGGGAGCGCCGGTTCGCCGAGCTGGGCGTGGAGTCGATGGCCGCGTACCGGCAGCGTCGCGCCGCGGCAGGTACGACCAGCCAGCCGGGCACCGACCCGTTCGGCGACGTCTTTCTGGTGATCGACGGCTGGAGCACCGTCCGCGGCGAGTACGACGACCTGGAACCGCTGGTCACGGACCTGGCCACCCGGGGCCTGTCGTACGGGGTGCACGTGGTCGCCACGGCGCTGCGCTGGCTGGACTTCCGCCCGGCGATCCGGGACCTGTTCGGCTCCCGGTTGGAGCTGCGCCTCGGCGATCCGGCCGACTCCCTGGTGGCCCGGCGGGCGGCGGCGAACGTGCCGGAGCGCCCCGGCCGGGGGGTGACGGCGGAGAGCCTGCACTTCCTCACCGCGCTCCCGCAGCTCGCCGCCCCGGGCGGGGGCACCACCGACCTCGTCAAACGGATCGCCGACTGCTGGGCCGGGCCGGTGGCCCCCCGGGTCCGGCTCCTCCCGCCGGTGCTGCCGTACGCCGACCTGGATCTGGCCGCGACGACCGGGCTGCAGCTTCCGATCGGGATCGCCGAGGCGGACCTGCGGCCGGTGCTGCTCGACTTCGCGAGTGAGCCCCACTTCGTGGTCTTCGGGGACGCGGAGTGCGGCAAGTCGACGTTCCTGCGGGCGCTGGCCACCTCGATCACCACCCGGTTCGCGCCGGAGGAGGCCCGGGTGATCCTGGTCGACTACCGGCGCAGTCTGCTCGGCGCCATCGAGACGCCGCACCTCATCGGGTACGGCACGGCCGCCGCGCACACCGCCGACCTGGTCGAGTCGGCCGTCGGATACCTGGAGCGGCGGGCTCCGGGGCCGGAGGTCACTCCGGCCCAGTTGCGGGACCGGTCCTGGTGGTCGGGACCGGAACTGTTCGTGCTCGTCGACGACTACGACCTGGTGGCGGCGGGGCCGGCGAACCCGTTGCGGGCCCTGGAGGAGCATCTGCCGCACGCCCGCGACGTCGGGCTGCACCTGGTGCTGGCCCGCCGCTCCGGAGGCGCGGGACGTTCCCAGTACGAGCCGATCGTGCAGCGGCTGCGGGAGCTCTCCACCGCCGGGCTGGTGATGGCGGGCAGCCCCGAGGAGGGTGCGCTGGTCGGCCCGGTGCGGCCCGGACCGCTGCCGGCGGGCCGTGGTCGGCTGGTCACCCGACGGGAGGGCGTACGCCTCGTGCAGCTCGCACATCTGCCGCCACCATGACCTGTCTCCGTAGTTCCTCCCGTGACGGGTGGGGAAACCGGTAATCTCCGATCGTCGTGGTTCCGTCGGGATGAATGGCTGAGGATGTGACAGGGGTTCGGCACAGCGGTCCTGCAGTGGCCCGACGGGCCGGCCGGGCGCTGCTCGGTGTGGCGGCGATGCTCGCCGTCGCGGTCCCGGCCGCCGCACCTGTCGCCGCGCCCAGCAGCGGCGGGCAACTCGCCGGCGCACCGGTGGCGCTCGCCCCCGGTGACAGCGTGGCCCGCACCGACCAGGTCCGTGACGAGCAGTGGCAGCTCGACGAATTGCGGGCCGACACGGCGTGGCGCAGCTCGACCGGCCGGGGCGTGACAGTGGCGGTGGTCGACTCCGGTGTGGACGCCAACCATCCCGACCTGGCCGGCCAGGTGCTGCCCGGCCTCGACCTGGTCGGGCCCGCTGGCGGCGCCGGTCCGGATCCGGTCGGTCACGGCACCACTGTCGCCGGCCTGATCGCCGGGCGTAACGACGACAAGCGGGGCGTGGTCGGCCTGGCGCCGGATTCCCGGATCCTCCCGGTCCGCGTGCTGGACGAGCGCAACAAGTACGACGACGCCCTGATCGTCGCGAAGGGTGTCCGCTGGGCGGTCGACAACGGCGCCCGGGTGATCAACCTGTCGCTGGGCGGCAGCGGGGACAGCCCGGCCCTGGCCGCGGCTCTGGACTACGCGTTCGCCCGGGACGTGGTCGTGGTCGCCTGCACCGGCAACCTGGCCACGTCGACCGACTCCAAGGTCTGGTACCCGGCTCGCGAGCCGGGCGTGATCGCGGTCGCCGGGCTGGAGCGCAGCAGCGACAACCTGTGGTCCGGCTCGATCACCGGCCGGGCGACGGTGCTCACCGCCCCCGCCACCGGCCTGGTCGGCGCCCGCCCGGCGGACGGGTACTGGCGGGTGCAGGGCACCAGCTTCGCCGCGCCGTTGGTGGCCGCGACCGCCGCGCTGGTCCGGTCCCGTTTTCCGGACATGCCCGCCGGCGAGGTGGTCAACCGGCTGCTGGCCACCGCCCGTGACCTCGGCCCGACCGGCCGGGACGACCGCTTCGGGTACGGGGTGGTCGACCCGGTGGCGGCGCTGACCGCGGACGTTCCCCCGGTCACCGTCAACCCGCTGGACGATCTGACCTCGCCGGGCGTGGTCGGCTTCGGTCCGGCCCCCGGTTCGGAGGACAACGGCCCGGTCAGCGGCGCCGGCAGCGACCCGCTCGGTTTCACCGCCGGACGACAGCAGACCGGGTGGACGGCCCGACCGGCGGGCGCTCCGGCCGAATCGGTGCCGGAGCAACTGTGGACCGGTGTCGCGCTCCTCGCCGCCCTGGTGACCGGTGCGGCGCTGATGGTGCGCCGGTTCCGCCAGCGCAGTCGCTGAGCGTCGCGGACGGCAGGCCTGAAGGCCCGGCGGGTGGGGTAGAACCGTCCGCATGAGCACGCCCGCCGCACGAACCCTCGACACCGACCGGCGCCCGTCCTGGCGGCGTCGCCGCCTCGACCCGGACCACTCGTTGGGTCTGCGGCTGACCCTGGCGGCGACGGCGACGTTCCTGGTGCTGGTGCCGTTCGCCCTGCTCGCACTGCTGGTGCTCGGTGCGTGGGGGCCGCTGCACCGGCTGGACACGACGATCACCGACGCGCTGCACGACCATGCGGTGCGCCACCCGGCCTGGGTCGCGCTGATGGACGTCTGGAGTGCGGTGTTCGCGCCCCTGCCGCTGCGGGTCGTGGCCCTGCTCGTGGTGATTTGGCTGCTGCGCCGCCGGGCCCGCCGGCTGGCCCTCTGGGTGGCCACGACGATGGTGGTCGGCGGGTTGATGGGTCCGCTGCTCAAGTTGCTCGTCGGCCGGGACCGGCCGGAACTGCTCGACCCGGTGGCGCGGGCCGCCGGCTACTCGTTCCCCTCCGGGCACGCCCTGAACGCCACCCTGGCCGCCGGGGTGCTGCTGCTGGTGTTCCTGCCGTACGTCCGGCGCTGGGCCGCGCGGGTCGCGCTCTGGATCGCCGCACTGCTGCTCACCCTGGTGACCGGGCTGAGCAGGGTCTCGCTCGGTGTGCACTTCACCAGTGACGTGCTCGGCGGTTGGCTGCTCGGCGTGGCGGTGATCGCGGCGACCACCGCCGCGTTCACCAGTTGGCGGGCGCACACCGGCCTCCGACCGGTCCGGCCGGTGCGCGACGGCGTCGCGCCCGAGGTCGAGCGGCAGCCGGACAAGACCTGAGGCGTGACGACGACGTCGATCGGGTATTGGCCGGCTCATGTCCGACACCGTGGTCCAGATCCTCCGGCGGGTGCTGCTGCCGGTGTCCCTCCTGTTCGGTTTCATGGTGCTGCTCGGGGTGCTGATCACCCGCGTGTTCGAACGGACCTGGCCGTTCACCGTCGAGGACTCGGTGAATCGGGAGTTCGCGGGTGACCGCACCGGCGGCTGGAACGACGTCTCGCTGGTGTTCAGCACGCTGGCCAGCACCCAGATGATCGTCGTGGTCACCGTGCTGGTGGCCCTGGTGCTGCGACTCTGGCTCAAGCGCTGGCGGGAGCCGCTGTTCCTGTGCGCGGCGGTGACCGCCCAGGCGTTGGTGTTCCTGTTCACCACGATGGTGATCGACCGGCAGCGGCCGGCGGTGGAGCACATGGACACCTCGCCGCCCACGTCGAGTTTTCCGTCCGGGCACACCTCGGCGGCGGTGGCCCTCTACGTCGGTATCGCGGTGCTGATGGCCCTACGGGCACGCAGCACGGGAGCGAAGGTCGCCTGGTGGACGCTGCTGCTGGTGCCGGTGGGTGTGGCGCTGACCCGCATGTACCGGGGGATGCACCACCCGAGCGACGTGGTGGCGTCCTTCATCAACGGCGGCACCTGCGTCGCGATCATGGCCCGGGCGGTGCTGGACCGGGGACTGCGCTGGGGACGCGCCAAGCTGCCGATGGCCGCCACGGCCCGGACCTGATCCGGCGGACCGCTCAGGTGCACTCGCCGGTGGCGACGGCCCGGTTGCGTTCGGCCCCGGCCAGCGCCACCGGCCTGGCCTCGGCGGCGGTCACGGCGAACCCGGTGTTGGGGTCGTCCGCCGCCGCCGCGAAGATCACGCCGAGCACCAGACCGTTGGCCGAGAGCAGCGGTCCACCGGAGTTGCCGCTGCGCACCAGCGCACGAATGGTGTAGATCTCCCGGGTGACGTCGCCGGAGGAGTAGATGTCCGGCCCCTTGATTTTGTCGACGTCACGAACGCGGGCCGACTGCGCGTTGTACGGGCCATCCAGCGGGAAGCCGAGCACGATGGCGTCCGAGCCGCTGCCCGCGTTGCCGGCGGCGAACCGCAGCGACGGGCCGGGCAGCCCCGGCACGAGCAGCACCGCCAGGTCGCGGTTCGGGTCGTAGACCACCACCTGACCGTCGTACCGCTCCCCGCCCAGCTCCACCGCCACCGAACGGGTGCCGGCGACCACGTGGGCGTTGGTCATGACCCGGTCGTCGGCGTACACGAAGCCGGAGCCCTCGATGCGGCGCGAGCAGCTGGGCGCGGAGCCGAGCACCTTGACCACCGAACGCTGACCGTTGACCACCACCTGCGAGCCGGCCAGCGCCGGGTCGGGCGGGTCGACCTGGCGGGCCCGGGTGGGCGTGAGACCACCGAAGACGTCCGGGAACCCGTCGGTGTCGACGGTGTCCTCCAGGGCGGTGGAGAGGCGGTGCGCCTCCTCCGG
Source organism: Micromonospora sp. DT63 (assembly GCF_049841615.1). Taxonomy (NCBI): domain Bacteria; kingdom Bacillati; phylum Actinomycetota; class Actinomycetes; order Micromonosporales; family Micromonosporaceae; genus Micromonospora; species Micromonospora sp. DT63. Next base: position 1,050,858 of record NZ_JBNCKQ010000002.1, read on the forward strand.
CAGGACCCCGTTCACCACGCCGATCAGCGCGCTGTTGCGCACCGCGGAGGCGAGCCAGGGCACCGACGACGACCCGAGCGGCACGGCGACCAGCCAGGCCAGCAGGAGCACCGCGAACAGTGAGACGAACGCCCCGCCGATGTCGTCGATCCGCCGACCCACGTCGCTGGTGATCGTCTTGCGCAGGTGCGAGCCGAGCCAGCCGGCGAGCGCCTGCCCGATCACTGCCAACCCGAAGATCGCCACCAGTGAGATCAGCACCCGGGTGCCGGCGTCGACGAACTGCCGGGCGAACAGCGGCCCGAGTTGCAGGCCGAGCAGCAGCCCCAGAAAGAAGCCGGACAGCGACGTGATGCCGATGACGAAACCCTGGCGGTATCCGCTGATCGCGAACACGAGCATGAGCAGCAGCAGGACGAGATCCACGACGGACACGGGGTCCAGCGTACGGGCAGTGCGCCCGCCGGATGACCACCGCTTGCGGAAGGTGACCGCGTGGTCAGCGCAGGGCGGTCTCGTCGACGTCTTCGGTGCCGGCCGACGGCGCGGGAGTGGCCCCCGTGGGCGGCAGATCGACCAGCCGGCCGGGCGACCACGGGCGGGCCCAACCACCCATGTCCAGCAGGGTCGCCAGCACCCCGGCGGTGAAGCCCCAGACGAGCATGCCGCGCGCCGAGAACGCCGGCCCCACCCAGCCGCTGGGATGGCGGACCCGCAGCCGGTTGGCGGGGTCGACCAGCTCGCGGACCGGCAGTCGCGCCACGTGCGCCACCTCGGCGGGCTCGGCCGGGTGCACCGGGTGCGGGTCGTGCCACCAGGCCAGCACCGGGGTGACCACGAAGTCGCTGACCGGGATCCACAACTTCGGCAGCTCGGCAAGCACGGTGACGCTGGCCGGGTCGAGGCCGACCTCCTCGTTCGCCTCGCGCAGCGCGGTGGCCCGGACGTCGGCGTCCTCCGGGTCGGCCGCCCCGCCGGGGAAGGCCGGCTGACCGGCGTGGTTGCGCAGGGTGGCGGCCCGTTGCAGGACCAGCACGTCGGGGCCGAGGTCGGGCTGCTCACCGAGAAGCACCAGCACGGCGCTCTCCCGGCCGCCCTCGGCGGGGGTGGTCAGCCGGGTGAAGTCCTCGGCGCGGGCGGTGCCCAGCCGGGTCAGCAACGGCTCGATCCATTCCGGCGGTCGGCGGGTCATGCCGGCACCGTCAGGCCGAGATGCTGGCGGACCAGCTTGGCGATCTGGACGTCATCGAGGGCCCCGGTGGCGTCGATGTGCCGGATGCGGCCCTGCGCGTCGACGAAGAGGGTCAGCGGAATGGCGTTGCGCTTCAGTTCGCGCTGTAGCGCCTCGCCCTGGTCGACCAGGATCGGGAACCGGACGCCGAAGTCCTCACCGATGGACTGGGCGCCGCTGCGGCTGTCCCGGCTGTTGACCCCGACCACCTGGAGCTGACCGGCGGCCCGTTCGCTGAGGCGTTGGAAAGCGGGCAACTCCTTGCGGCACGGCGGGCACCAGGAGGCCCACACGTTGATCACGGCCGGCCCGGCCACGTCGCGCAGCGCGACGGGCGCCCCGCCGGTGAAGCAGGAGAGCGTCAGCTCCGGCAGCTGCTGCCCACCGGCGGTGGGGGTCGGCGTGCCGGACGTGCCAGAGGCCGCTGTGCCCGAACCGGGCGACGCAGGGGTCGCCGGGCCGGAGCCGGGTGCCCCGGCCGTGGGTGCCGTGTTCAGGGCGGCGCAGTCCCGGAACGGGGATGGCCGCTCGGCCGCGGCCGGGCGGGTCGCTGGTGCGTCGTCGGCCGGGTTGCCCGTGCAGCCGGCAACGGCCAGCAGCAGCGGCAGGACGGCGAGGGCGAGGCGGCGGTTCACGGCACCTCCGCGGCGACCGCCTGCGCCGGCACCAGCTCCGGGTCGACCCCGGCGGCCACCGCGAGGTCACGCGCGCGGGGGCCCTTGAGCAGCTTGGCGGCGGCGGCCGGCTCGGTCGGGCCGGTGCCGTACGAGGGGCACAGCTTCGCGAGCGTGCACGCCCCGCAGGCGGGCTTGCGGGCGTGGCAGACCCGTCGCCCGTGGAAGATGATCCGGTGCGACAGCATGGTCCAGTCGCGCTTCGGGTAGAGCGCGCCGATCGCGTGCTCGATCTTGACCGGGTCGGTCTCGGTGGTCAGCTGCCACCGGTGCGCCAGCCGCTGGAAGTGCGTGTCGACAGTGATGCCGGGGACGTCGAAGGCGTTGCCGAGAATGACGTTGGCGGTCTTGCGGCCGATCCCGGGAAGCGTCACCAGGTCGACGAGCCGGCCGGGGACCTGACCGTCGTACCTGTCGACGAGGGCCTGCCCCAGCTTGAGCAGCGAGTCGGTCTTGTTGCGGTAGAAGCCGGTGGGCCGGATCAGCTCCTCCATCTCGCCCCGGTCGGCCCCGGCGTACGCGGGGGCGCTCGGGTAGCGGGCGAAGAGCTTCGGGGTGACCTCGTTGACCTTCTTGTCGGTGCACTGCGCCGAGAGGATGGTGGCGACGGCCAGCTCCAGGGCGTTGGAGTGGTCCAGTTCACAGTGCGCGTCGGGGTGCGTCTCGGCCAGCACCCGGCCGATCTTGCGGGCACGACGTGTGCGCCCGAGGTCGGTCTCGCTGGCACCGGGAGAGCTACTGGTCACGACGGTCAGCCTACGTCGCGCCCCGGACGTTCCTCCTCGGGTCAACCCGCCGTCGGCGCGGTGATCCTGCCCTGCCCGTCGAACCGGGCCCCACCCTTGGGGAAGTCGGCGCGGCTCAGCTCGGTGACCAGGCCCAGGCCGCGGTCGTCCGGGTCCATCGTCGGCTTGCCTGCGGAGTTCATGTACGTCGAGGTGAACGAGCCGCCGGCCCAGCTCCCGTCGGGCTTGAGCGACACCTTCAGCACCCCGCCCCAGCCGAGCCGGCCGGTATTGATCAACGTGTTGCTACCGCCGGCGAAGTTGCCCAGGCTGTACGCGATCAGGCGGCCCTGGTAGAACTCCATGCCGCGCAGCACGTGTGGCCCGTGCCCGACGATCAGGTCCGCGCCTGCGTCGATCATGGCGTGCGAGAACTTGACCGGGTCCCCCCGGTTCTCACCCAGGAAGATCTCGGTGCCCGGCTTCACCCGGGTCTTGTCCGCGCCCTCGCCGCCCATGTGCACCTGCACCACGACCAGGTCGGCCATGGTGGCCGCCTTGGCGACCACCGTCTTGGCCTTGGCGATGTCGACCAGGCTGTTGGACCAGACGTACGACGAGAAACCCACCACGGCCACCTTGACGCCCTTGACGTCGACCACGGTGGTCTCGTCCGGGGCGCCGGTGTGCTTCAGGTCGTACTTCTCCAGCGCCTTCTGCGTATTCTCGTAGCCCTTCGGCCCGTAGTCGTAGCCGTGGTTGTTGGCCTGGTTGAGCACCTCGAAGCCGGCGTCGCGCAGGTGCGCGGCGTACTCCGGCGGGGCCCGGAACTGGTAGCAGCGGGTCGAGTTGGCCCCGCACTTGCCGGTGCCGGTGTCCACCGTCAGCGGCTCCTCCAGGTTGCCCATCACCAGGTCGGCCTTGAGCGCCTGCTTGACCGAGTCGAAGAAGCCCTTGCCGCCGGCGGCGGGCAGCCGGCTCGGCGCGTTGCCCATGATGATGTCGCCGGTCGCGGAGAGCGAGATGGCGCCGCCCCCGCCCGACGCCGAGGCACCGCCGCTGGCCTTGGGGCCGGCCGTGCTCACCGGCGCTCCGGTGCCACCACCACCGGCGCCGGGCTGCCACACCGGGGCCTCCCCGCTGTCGGCACAGCCGGCGACGAGCAGGGCGGCCAGCAGCGCCGCGAGGCCGATGGCGACGCGGCGGAACGGGCGGGACGCGAGGGGGGCGGAAGCGTACATCGTCCGCGACCCTACCGGCCGCTCAACGCGCCGACGAGGGCCGATCGGTCGGAAGTTCAGCCGGTCACCCGGTCCGACCAGGGCACCACCGGCCGGTCCCCGCCCGCGCGTACGGCGGCGTGCACGGCTCGGGCCAGCGGGGCGCCCCAGGTGGAGCGCGGCCCGCCGTACGCGGCCGGGGGGCCGTCCACCGGACAGAGCACGGTGACCGAGTCGGTGGGGGTGCCGGTCCCGGGCAAGCCCAGCTCGACGATCGCCTGGGTCTTCGCCTCGGTGGCGGTGGCGACGGCGTTGACCAGGGCCGAGTCGGCGAGCCGGACCGGCACGTACACCACGATGTTCACCGTGCCCACCCGCTGGGCGAGGGCGGCCGGTTCCGGCGCGGCGGCGGGCACCGGGGTGCCGAGCCCGACCGTCGCCCAGACCCGCACGCCGCTGTCGGTCCGGGCGACCACCTCGGTCACGTCGACGCCGGTCAGCAGGCCCACCCCGGGCCCGTCGAGGGCCAGGTCCGCGGCGAGCGCGGTCAGGTGGGCGGCGGGGTCGTCCCGGTCGTACGACATGGGCACTGTCGCGTTCAGCACCCAGTGCCGGACGCCGACGCCACCGCCGAGCGGGCCGCTGCTGACCGCTCGCAGGGGCCTGTCGGGCCGCCAGACGAGCAGCGGAATGTGCCGCCCGTCTTCGGCGCGGCTGGTCAGGGTCGGGTCGCTCAGCACGTCGGGCAGGTTACGCCCACCGATCAAGATTCCAGGGCCGACCTCTGATTCGTGCTCACATGCGCCTAGACTTGGCGGCGCGCGAGGGGATCAGCGGACGGCGGCCCCGGCCGACGGACGGCACGCGTAACCGGAGGTGCGCGATGGATGAGGTACTGGCCCGCAGCGGGATCTTCCAGGGTGTCGACCCGGAAGCTGCCGAGGCGCTCGCCAAGGAGATGGAGACGATCGAGGTCCGCAAGGGCGAGATCGTCTTCAATGAGGGCGAGCCCGGCGACAGCCTCTATATCCTGCTGTCCGGGAAGATCAAGGTCGGCCGCCGGGCGGCGGACGGCCGGCAGAACCTGATCGCGGTGATGGGGCCGTCGGACATGGTCGGTGAGCTGTCGCTCTTCGACCCGGGTCCGCGTACGGCGACCGCCACCGCGGTGACCGACACCCGGCTGGTGCGGCTGCGCAAGCAGGCACTGCGGCCGTGGCTCAACAACCGCCCGGAGATCGCCGAGCAGCTGCTCCGGGTGCTCGCCCGGCGACTGCGCCGGACCAACGACTCGCTCGCCGACCTGATCTTCACGGACGTGCCGGGCCGGGTCGCGAAGAACCTGCTCCAGATGGCCGGCCGGTTCGGCACGCGCGACGGCGGCGTGCTGCGCGTGACGCACGACCTCACCCAGGAGGAGATCGCCCAGCTCGTCGGCGCCTCCCGGGAGACGGTGAACAAGGCGCTCGCCGACTTCGCCTCGCGCGGCTGGCTGCGGCTGGACGGCAAGAGCATCATCATCCTGGACCCGGAGCGCCTGGCCCGCCGCGCCCGCGTCTGAGCGGTACGTCCCGTCCCCGCCTTCCCTCATCGACGGGAGGCGGGGACGTTTCGTCTGCCCGGCGCAGAAATGCTGGCTCGGGGCGGCCGAAGTGGTGAGGGTGGGGCCATGGTGAACAGAGTTGCGGTGCTCTCCGACATCCACGGCGTACTGCCCGCGCTGGAGGCCGTCCTGGCCGAGCCGGACGTCGCCGCCGCCGACCTCATCGTGCTGACCGGCGACATCGCGTCCGGCCCGCAGCCGGTCGAGGTGCTGGACGTGCTCGCCGACCTGGGTGACCGGGTCTGCTGGGTGGGCGGCAACTGCGAACGTGAGCTGGTTGACGCGCGGGCCGGACGGCCCGCCGCTTTCGAGGTGTCCAACTGGGCGGCCGGGCAGCTCCGCGACGATCAGGTGGCCCGGCTCGCCGCGCTGCCGGCGACCGTGACGGTGGAGATCGACGGCCTCGGGCCGACACTGTTCTGCCACGCAACACCCCGCGACGACGAGGAGGTGGTGCTCGTCGACTCCCGGATGGCGCGCTGGGAGGAGGTGTTCGCGGGCCTGCCCGCCGAGGTCGGGACTGTGGTCTGCGGCCACACCCACATGCCGTTCACCCGGCTGGTCGACCGGCGCCTGGTGGTCAACCCGGGCAGCATCGGCATGCCGTACGGGGGTGCGGGCGCGTGGTGGGCGCTGCTCGGGCCGGGCGTACAGCTGCGCCGCACCGCCTTCGACGTGGACGCGGCCTGCGCCCGGGTGGCGGCGGAGTCGACGTACCCGGACGCCGCCGCCTGGGCCGACGAGTACCTGCGCTCCCAGCACAGCGACGCCGACGCCCTCGCCGTCTTCGGCCCGCGCGACGGCCGCTGACCCCCACCGATCCGACGCCGCACATCCCCTCGACCCCGCACGTTTCCTCGGCCGTGCACGTGTCCTCGACCCCGCACGTCCCCTCAACGCGGCGCATCCCTCGCCGCGCAGATAGCCGCTGATCCGGCGAGTCAGCTGAGGCCCGTGGACCCGCTCTCCTACCTGTCGAGCTGCCCCAGGAGTGGGGCAGACCTGGGCGTCACTGCCGCCCCACTCGTGAGGCAGCTCGACAGGGCACGGGAGGGGCAGATGGCACATCGCCGCCGTCCCACTCGTGGGGCAGCTCGACAGGGCACGGGAAGGGGCAGATGGCGCACCGCCGCCGTCCCACTCGTGGGGCAGCTCGACAGGGCACGGGTAGGGCAGTCGAGGTCGGCTCGACCGGAGCACGGCCGCCGACTCCGCCATAAAAAGTCAGTCTTGACTGTTTGTTTCGGAGGCCGCAGGCTGTTGCCGTGTCCGCCACATCAACGTCCGCCACATCAACGTCCGCCGCATCGACATCTGCCGGCGCGACGCGTGTTCCTCAGCAGGAACGCAGTCGTGCCACCCAGGCCCGCCTGCTGGAGGCGACAGTTGACTGCCTGATCGATCACGGCTGGTCGGGCACCACGACCACAGTCGTGGCGGCGCGGGCCGGTGTCTCACGGGGTGCGCAGCTGCACCACTACCCGACCAAGGCCGCGCTGGTCACGGCCGCCGTCGCTCATCTGGCCGAGCGCCGGGCCAACGAGCTGCGCACCGAGGCCGAGGCGTTGCCGGCCGGCCCGCAGCGGCTCGACCGCGTGATCGACCTGCTCGGGGTGGCCTTCACCGGGCCGCTCTTCGTCGCCGCGCTCGAACTGTGGGTGGCCGCCCGCACCGACCAGGAGCTGCGCGACGCCCTGGTCCCGCTGGAGGCGACGGTCGGCCGGGAGATGCACCGCCTCACCGTCGCCCTGCTCGGGGTCGACGAGCGCCGTCCCGGCGTCCGCGAAGCCGTGCAGGCCACCCTCGACCTGCTGCGCGGGCTCGGGGTGGCCAACCTGCTCAGCGACGACTCGGCCCGCCGCGCCGCCCTGCTCGCCACCTGGAAACGCCAGCTCGCCACCCTCCTCACGCCCTGACCCCGGCCACACCGGCCCAGCACCGACCGGAGGCATCATGGTCGACCTCAGTGACCTGCTCGCGGATCTGGCCGCCGAGTCCGCCGACCTGGACGCGTTGGTGGCGCCCCTGCCGGCGGCCGACTGGGCCCGCCCGACCCCGGCGGCGGGCTGGAGCATCGGGCACCAGATCGCCCACCTCGCCTGGACCGACCACGTGGCCCTGCTGGCCGCCACCGACGCCGACGCCTTCTACGCGACGGTGACGGCCGCGCCGGACCCGAACCGGATGGTCGACGCGGGCGCCGAGGCGTTCCTCGCCCCGCCCGCCGACCTGCTCGCCCGCTGGCGGGCCGGACGGGCGGCGCTCAACGACGCGCTCCTCGCGGTCCCGGCCGGCGAGAAGCTGCCCTGGTACGGCACCCGGATGTCGGCCGCGTCGATGGCGACCGCCCGGATCATGGAGACCTGGGCGCACGGTGAAGACGTGGCCGACGCCCTCGGTGTCGTCCGCCCCGCCACCGACCGCCTCCGGCACGTGGCGCACCTCGGTGTGCGTACTCTCGGGCACGGTTTCGCCGCCCACGGCCGACCGGCACCGGCGGCACCGGTCCGGGTCGAGTTGACCGGACCCGGCGGGGAGACGTGGGCCTGGGGCCCGGCGGACGCCGCCGACCGCCTGAGCGGTCCCCTCCTGGACTTCTGCCTGCTCGTCACCCGCCGCCGCCACCGCGCGGACCTCGCCCTGCTGGCCAGCGGCCCCGTCGCCGACGAGTGGCTCGACGTGGCGCAGGCGTTCGCCGGCCCGCCGGGCACCGGGCGCGAACCGTCGAGCCGACGCGGAGTCACGGCGTGATCCGCATCGGCAACGCTTCCGGTTTCTACGGCGACCGGTTCACGGCCTGGCGGGAGATGCTCGACGGCGGCGAACTGGACGTGCTGACCGGTGACTACCTGGCCGAGCTGACCATGCTGATCCTCGGTCGGGACCGGCTGCGCGACCCCGACCTCGGCTACGCGAAGACGTTCCTGCGTCAGCTGGAGACGTGCCTGGGCACGGCCCTCGACCGGGGGGTGCGGATCGTGACCAACGCCGGCGGGCTGAATCCGGCCGGCCTGGCCGCCGCCATCGAGGCGCTCGCCGGCCGTCTGGGCCTGTCGGCCCAGGTGGGGTACGTCGAGGGCGACGCGCTCCGGCGGCCCGACGCGCTCACCGCGAACGCGTACCTGGGCGCGTTCGGGATCGCCGCCTGCCTCGACGCCGGCGCGGACGTGGTGGTCACCGGCCGGGTCACCGACGCGTCGTTGGTGGTCGGCCCGGCCATCGCCAGGTACGGGTGGGGTCGCGACGATCTCGACGAGCTGGCCGGGGCGACAGTCGCCGGGCACCTCCTGGAGTGCGGCGCCCAGGTCACCGGCGGCAACTTCAGCTTCTTCACCGAACTGCCCGACGGCGGGCACCGCCCCGGCTTCCCGATCGCCGAGGTGCACTCCGACGGCTCATCCGTGGTCACCAAGCATCCCGGCACCGGCGGTGCGGTCACCGTGGAGACAGTCACCGCACAGCTGCTCTACGAGATCGGCGGGCCGGCGTACCTGGGACCGGACGTGGTCACCCGGCTGGACTCCGTGACGCTGCGTCCCGACGGGCCGGACCGGGTCCGGATCTCCGGCGTCCGGGGCACCCCGCCGCCGGCGACGCTCAAGGTCGGCGTCAACAACCTCGGCGGCTTCCGGAACTCGATGACGTTCGTCCTCTGCGGGTTGGACATCGAGGCGAAGGCGGCCCTGGTGCGGGGGCAGATCGAGGAGGCGGTGGGCAAGGACGGGCTGGAGTTCACGCTCGCCCGCACCGACCACCCGGACGCGGCCGACACCGAGGTCGCGAGCGCCCTGCTGCACGTACACCTGCGCGACGGCGACAAGGCACGGGCCGGGCGGGCCTTCTCGGCCGCCGCGGTGGAGCTGGCCCTGGCCTCCTACCCGGGCTGCACGCTGACCACCCTCCCGGGCGACGCGACACCGTACGGCGTCTTCACCGCCGACACCGTGCCGCAGGACGCGGTGGCGCACGTCGCGGTCCGGCCCGGCGGTGAACGGGTGCCGATCGCCCCGCCGGTCCGTACCGCCCCCACGGTGCGGGACGAGACCGTGCCGTGCGGCGGTGCGGCGGTCGACGGTCCGACCCGGCGCGGGGCGCTCGGCGAACTGGTCGGCGCGCGCTCGGGCGACAAGGGCGGTGACGCCAACCTCGGCGTCTGGGCCCGGACCGACGCCGGGTACGCGTGGCTGCGCGCCTGGTTGACAGTCGAGCGGCTGGCCGAGCTGCTGCCGGAGACGGCGTCGCTGTCGGTGCGGCGCTACGAGCTGCCGAACCTGCGGGCGGTCAACTTCGTGATCGAGGGCCTGCTGGGGGCCGGGGTGGCCGCGTCCACCCGGTTCGACCCGCAGGCCAAGGCGCTCGGCGAGCTGCTGCGCGCCCGGATCGTCGACCTGCCCGCCGAGGTGCTGACGGGGGCGGCGCGATGAGCATCGTGGACACCCCCGAACGGCGGCAGCTGCGCGAGCTGACCAGGGCCTTCGTGACCCGGGAGGTGCTGCCGCACCTGGACGACTGGGAGCGGGCCGGCGAGGTCCCCCGGGCCCTGCACGCGACCGCCGCGAAGCTCGGCCTGCTCGGCATCGGCTTTCCCGAGTCGGTGGGCGGCAGCGGCGGTGACCTGCTCGACTCGATCATCGTGACGGAGGAGCTGATCCGCGCTGGCGGCTCGTCCGGCCTGGTGGCGGCCCTGTTCACGCACGGCATCGCATTGCCGCACATGGTCGCCGCGGCCGGCGCCCGCACCGGCGGGTCGCTGGGCGGCCGGCTCGGCGGCACCCCGTCGCCGGCCGACGGCGGCCTGATCGAACGGTACGTCCGGCCCACCCTGGCCGGCACGATGATCGGCGCGTTGGCGATCACCGAGCCGGACGGCGGCTCCGACGTCGCCGGCATCCGTACGACCGCCCGCCGCGACGGCGAGCACTACGTGGTGAACGGGTCGAAGACGTACATCACCAGCGGTCATCGGGCGGACTTCGTGACCACCGCGGTGTGCACCGACTTTCCCGGCAGCGGTGAACTGACCCTGCTCGTCATCGACAAGGGGTCGCCCGGGTTCACGGTGGGGCGCCGACTGGAGAAGCTGGGCTGGCACTGCTCGGACACGGCGGAGCTGTCGTTCGTGGACGTGCGGGTGCCGGTGGCCAACCGGATCGGCGCGGAGAACACCGGCTTCCTGGCGATCATGCAGCACTTCGCCGCCGAGCGACTGTCTCTGGCGACCCAGGCGTACGCGACCGCGCAGCGCTGTGTCGAGCTGGCGGTGCGCTGGTGCCGGGACCGGGAGACCTTCGGGCGTCCGCTGGCCAGCCGGCAGCTGGTCCGGCACCGGCTGGCCGAGATGCACACGCGGGCCGAGGCGGCCCGGTCGTACGTGCACGAGGTGGCCGTCCGTGTGGCGGCCGGCGAGCCGGTGGTGACGGAGGTGGCGATGGCGAAGAACGTCGCGGTGGCCGCCTGCGACCAGGTCGTCGACCAGGCGCTGCAACTGCACGGCGGCTTCGGCTACCTGCGGGACGCCGAGGTGGAGCGGCACTACCGCGACGCCCGGATCCTCGGCATCGGCGGCGGCACCACCGAGATCATGAACGAGATCATCGCGAAGGGCATGGGCCTGTGACCACACTGGACAGCAGGGTGGACCCCGCCGCACCGGGGTACGCCGCGAACCGGACGGCGTTGCTGGAGCGGCTGGCCGAGCTGGACGCCACGCTGGACCAGGCCCGGGCGGGCGGCGGCGAGAAGTACGTGTCCCGGCACCACAAGCGCGGCAAGCTGCTCCCCCGCGAGCGGATCGAGCTGCTGGTGGACGCCGACAGCCCGTTCCTGGAGCTGTCGCCGGTCGCCGCGTACGGCACGGACTTCCCGGTCGGGGCCAGCGTGGTCACCGGCATCGGCGTGGTCGAGGGCGTGGAGTGCCTGATCGTCGCCAACGATCCGACGGTACGCGGCGGCGCGGTCAACCCGTGGTCGCTCGCGAAGACCCGACGGGCCGGTGAGATCGCCCTGGCCAACCGGCTGCCGATGGTGAACCTGGTCGAGTCGGCCGGGGCGGACCTGCCCACCCAGGCGGAGATCTTCATCCCGGGTGGCCGGGTGTTCCGGGACCTGACGCGGCTCTCGGCGGCGGGCATCCCCACGGTCAGCGTGGTCTTCGGCAACGCCACTGCCGGTGGCGCGTACGTGCCGGGGATGTCCGACCACGTGATCATGATCCGGGACCGGTCGCAGGTCTACCTGGCCGGGCCGCCGCTGGTGAAGATGGCGACCGGTGAGGTCACCGACGACGAGTCGCTGGGTGGCGCGGCGATGCACGCCGGCACGTCCGGGCTCGCCGACCACCTGGCCGAGGACGAGCGCGACGGCATCCGGCTGGCCCGGCAGTGCGTCCGCCGGCTCAACTGGCGCAAGCAGGGGCCGTCGCCGCGTACTGCGGTGCCGCAGCCGCCGAAGTACGACCCGGAGGAGCTGCTGGGCATCGTCAGCTCCGATCTGAAGGTGCCGTTCGACCCGCGCGAGGTCCTGGCCCGGATCCTGGACGGCAGCGACTTCGACGAGTTCAAGCCGGCGTACGGGGACGCGCTGGTCACCGGCTGGGGGGAGCTGCACGGGTACCCGGTGGGGGTGCTGGCGAACGCCCGGGGGGTGCTGTTCAGCGCGGAGGCGCAGAAGGCGGCCCAGTTCATCCAGCTCGCGAACGCCTCGGACACCCCGTTGATCTTCCTGCAGAACACCACCGGCTACATGGTCGGCACCGAGTACGAGCAGCGCGGCATCATCAAGCACGGCGCGTTGATGATCAACGCGGTGTCGAACTCGACGGTGCCGCACCTGACGGTGAACCTGGGCGCCTCGTACGGGGCCGGCAACTACGGCATGTGCGGCCGGGCGTACGAGCCGAGGTTCCTGTTCACCTGGCCGAACGCCAAGTCGGCGGTGATGGGCCCGGCGCAGCTCGCCGGCGTGCTGTCGATCGTGGCCCGGCAGGCCGCCGCCGCCCGGGGGCGCGACTACGACGAGGACTCCGACGCGGCGATGCGGATGATGGTCGAGCAGCAGATCGAGTCGCAGTCCGGGGCGCTGTTCCTCTCCGGCCGGCTCTACGACGACGGGGTGATCGACCCGCGGGACACCCGCACCGTTCTCGGTCTCTGCCTCTCGGCGATCCACAACGGACCGGTGAAGGGCGCCGACGGCTTCGGCGTCTTCCGGATGTAGAGAGGCCACTCATGATCAACAGACTGCTCGTGGCCAACCGGGGCGAGATCGCCCGCCGGGTCTTCGCCACCTGCCGCGCGATGGGCGTGCAGACCGTCGCCGTGTACTCCGACGCGGACGCCGACGCGCCGTTCGTCGCCGAGGCCGACCTGGCCGTACGCCTGCCGGGAAGCTCACCGACCGAGACGTACCTGCGGGTGGATCTGATCCTGGACGCGGCCCGCAAGGCCGGCGCGGACGCCGTCCACCCCGGCTACGGCTTCCTCGCCGAGAACGCCGAGTTCGCGGCGGCGGTGACCGACGCGGGGCTGACCTGGATCGGGCCGCCGGCCAAGGTGATCGCCGCGATGGGCGACAAGTTGGCGGCGAAGGCGCTGCTCGCCGAGGCGGGCGTGCCGATGCTGCCGAGCTGGACCGACGCCGACGAGGTCACCGACTTCCCGGTGCTGGTGAAGGCGTCCGCTGGCGGCGGCGGCCGGGGCATGCGGATCGTGCGGTCCGCGGACGAGCTGGCGGAGGCCGTCGCCGGCGCCAGCCGGGAGGCGGCTGCCGCGTTCGGCGACGGCACGGTCTTCATCGAGCGGTACGTCGAGCGTGGTCGGCACGTCGAGGTGCAGATCTTCGGCGACTCGCACGGCACGGTGGCCGCCCTCGGGGTGCGCGAGTGCTCGATCCAGCGCCGACACCAGAAGATCATCGAGGAGGCCCCCGGGGTGCTCCCGGAGGAGTTGCGTCCGGCGCTGCACAAGGCGGCGGTGTCCGCCGGACGTGCCGTCGACTACGTGGGCGCCGGCACTGTGGAGTTCCTGCTGGCTCCGACCGGTGAGTTCTTCTTCCTGGAGATGAACACCCGCTTGCAGGTGGAGCACCCGGTCACCGAGCTGACCGTGCCCGTCGGGCTCGACCTGGTCCGGTGGCAACTGCTCGTCGCCGAGGGCGTGCCGCTGCCGGAGCACCTGCACGAGCCGGGTGTACGCGGCTACGCGATCGAGGTGCGGTTGTGCGCCGAGGACCCGGCGCAGGGCTGGCGGCCCGCGACAGGTGTGCTGCGCCGGTTCGCGGTGCCGGGGGTGGACCGGGAGTTCGGTGGCCTCCAGCACGCCGGCCTGCGGCTGGACTCCGGCGTCGGGACGGGCTCCGAGGTGAGCGTGCACTACGACTCCATGCTCGCCAAGCTGATCGCCTGGGCGCCGACCCGGGCCGAGGCGACCCGCGCACTGGCCGGCGCGCTGACCCGGGCCGAGCTGCACGGGGTGGCCACCAACCGCGATCTGCTGGTCCGGGTGCTGCGCAGCCCGGCGTTCGCGGCCGCGGAGATCGACACCGGTTTCCTGGACCGGCACCCCGAGGTCTTCGCGCCGCTGCTGCCCGCCGATCAGCTTCCGCTGACCGCCCTGGCGGCCGCGCTGGCGGGTGCGGCCCAACGCCGAACGACCGCGCCGGTGCTCGGCAGGCTGCCCTCCGGCTGGCGCAACGTGCCCGCCGTACCGCAGGTCAGCCGCTTCACCGGCCCGGACGGCGAGATTGAGGTCCGCTACCGGCTGGACCGCACCGGCCGACTCGCCGACTGGTCCGCAGCGCCGCCCGGCGACACGGTGGCGTTGGAGGGGAAGCCGCCGACGGTAGCGCTGGCGGAGGTCACCCCGGACCGGGTGGCGCTCGACGTCGACGGCGTTCGGCGCGCGTACCGCGTACACCGGGTGGGGTCGGAGATCTTCGTGGATGGCCCGGACGGGGCGGCGAGCCTCGTCGAGCTGCCGCGCCTCCCGCTGCCCACGGCGGCGGTGGCGGCCGGGTCGCTGCTCGCGCCGCTGCCCGGCGCGGTGACCCGGGTGCACGTCCAGGTCGGCCAGCGGGTCACGGCCGGCGATCCACTGCTCACGCTGGAAGCGATGAAGCTGGAACATCAGGTGCTGGCCCCGACCGACGGGGTGGTCATCGAACTCCCGGTGCCGGCCGGCGCTCAGGTGCGCACCGGCACCGTCCTGGCCGTCATCGACGGCTCCCCCGCAAGCGACGACCCGACGCCGTCGAACCCCGAGGAGGACCCCCGATGACCTTCGACCTCACCCCCGAGCAGGACCAGCTCCGCGACGCCGTGCGGGCGCTGGGCCGCCGGTACGGCCACGGCTACTTCGTCGAGAAGGCGAAGGCCGGTGAGCACACCACCGAGTTGTGGGCCGAGGCGGGACGGCTCGGCTATCTGGGGGTCAACATCCCCACCGAGTACGGCGGCGGGGGCGGCGGCATCACCGAGCTGGCCATCGTCTGCGAGGAACTGGCGGCGGCGGGGTGCCCGCTGCTGCTACTGGTGGTCTCCCCCGCCATCGCGGCGACGGTGCTCGCCCGGCACGGCACCGAGGAGCAGCGCAAACGGCACCTGCCCGGCCTCGCGGACGGCTCGGCGAAGATCGTCTTCGCGATCACCGAGCCGGAGGCCGGTTCCAACTTCCACCGGCTCGGCACGGTGGCCCGCCGCGACGGCGACGACTGGCTGCTCAACGGCCGCAAGTGCTACATCTCCGGGGTCGACGAGGCCGGGCACGTCCTGGTGGTGGCCCGGACCGAGGACTCCTCCACCGGCAAGCTCAAGCCCGCGCTGTTCCTGGTGCCTACCGACGCGGCGGGGCTGACCCGGTCCAAGCTGGACATGGAGATCGTCTCTCCGGAGAACCAGTTCCTGCTCTACCTCGACGACGTGCGGGTGCCCGCCGACGCGCTGGTCGGCGAATCCCTGGACGCCGGGCTGCCGGCGCTCTTCGCCGGGCTCAACCCGGAGCGGATCACGGTGGCCGCGATGGGCGCCGGCACCGGTCGGTACGCCATCGAGCGGGCCAGCGAGTACACCGCCACCCGCAAGGTGTGGGGTGGCCGGAGCATCGGCTCGCACCAGGGGGTGGCGCATCCGCTCGCCCACGCGGCGGTGCAGGTGGAGCTGGCCCGCCTGATGATCCAGAAGGCGGCCACCCTGTACGACGCCGGCCGCGACCTGGAGGCCGGGGTGGCCGGCAACATGGCCAAGTACGCGGCCGGGGAGGCCGCCGCCCTCGCCGTGGACACCGCAGTGCAGGCCCTCGGCGGGGCGGGCATGACCACGGAATACGGGGTGGCCACCCTGCTCGGCGCGGTCCGGGCCGGGCGGATCGCCCCGGTCAGCCGCGAGATGATCCTGAACTTCGTCGCCCAGCACGTCCTCGGCCAGGACAAGTCCTACTGACCTCAGCCGGGGGCGCGGCAGGCCGCGTCGATGCGGTGCACCGGGCGGACGCGGCGGCCCAACCCCTCCAGCAGCGAGTCCTCGATGTGGAAGTCGTGGATCCGCAGCCGGTGCCGGGGCAACTCCTCCTCGCTCGGGCAGAGCACCTGCGCGCGGACGAGGTCTACCGGCACGTACCGGACTCCGCCCCGTTCCTGCAGGATCACCATGTTGACGTCGTCGGTGGTCACCACGTGCCCCCGGACGTCCTCGGTCGGGCCGTTCTCGACGCCCACGGTGGTGACGGTGAGCGGGAGCACCGGTGTGCTGATCACCGGCAGCGCGGCCCAGACCAGCATGGCCAGCACCGCCACCTCGGTCAGCGACGCCAGCGGCCGGATCACCATGCCGGGCAGCGGCCCGGCGATGAACAGCGCCAACACCGGCGGCACCACGAGAAGTGCGAGCACCAGCAGCTCGCGCTGCCCGGCCGCGTCGCGCAGCGTCGGCAGCAGCAGCCAGCCGTACCCGGCGAGCAGCGCGACGATCGCCGCCAACCGGGGTACGACCCACTCGTGCAGCCGGTCCGGACGAAGCTGGAAGGCGGCAGCGAACGCCGGCAGCAGCAGCGGCAGGTAGAGCAGCGGCCAGGTGAGCAGGGCGAGCAGGAAGCTCGCCACCACGACCCAGGCCGGGGTGAGGTCCGCCCAGCGGGCGAAGAGCGGGCGGCGGCGGGTGCCCGGCGGCAGTCGGTCCACGCTCACGGCCAGCACCGCGCCGAGCGCGAAGACGGCGACCAGTCCGGTGGAGAGCAGCCGGGCCGCGGTGGTCAGGAACCCGGCGAGCAGGTTGACCGGCCCGACGTTGGCGACCAGCAGCAGCGTGGTCTGCAGCTCCCCACCCGCCTCGACGCCGAGCCGGAGCACCGAGAAGATCGCCGGTACGCCCACGACCGCCGTCCAGAACGACTGGCTGGCCCGCGCCCGCCGCTCCGCCGGATCCCACCGCACCGGCACCTGCTCGACGTCGGCGACCGGCACTGCGGGTTCGGCCCGCGGCACACCGGCCGGCCACCCGCCGGGGTCCACCTCGACGTGGTCGGTCGGCACGGCGGGCCGGGGCGGCGGCACCAAGCCGCCGGCGCTCGCGTCACCGGTGGTGGTCGGCACCGTGCTCACCGCCGGGGCGCCTTGTCGTCGAAGTCGACAAGCTTCGGTACCTCCAGTGGCTGCGGCTGAGTCTTCTCGACGCGCAGCCACGGGCCCAGGGTCCGGTTGTACGCCGTCAGCCACGGGCTGGCCTGCCCGTTGCGGCCCTGCTGGTAGCTCTTTTGGAGGAAAAAGGCGACCAGGTCACGCAGCGCCGGATCGCCGATCGGCACGCCGATGCCCAACAGCTCGCTCGTGCCGAAGGGCAGGTCGACGATCTCGAACTCCTTGGGGTACGTGGCCAGGAAGCCCGCGAGGATCGTCTCGTCCGAGCTGACCACGTCGTACCGGCCGGCGCGGATGCCTGTCACGCAGTCCCAGACGTCCTTCACCACAAGCGCCTTGACCTGGCGCTTCTCCAGCTCGGCCTCGGTGGTGGAGCCGCCGGTGGTGCAGACCTTGTATGCCGGGTCGCGCAGGTCCTCGATGGTGCGGATCCTGTCCTTGAGCCGGACCGGCACCAACACCTCCTGCGTGGTGACGAAGTACGGCCCGGCGAAGCTGACCAGCTTCTTGCGCTCCTCGGTCATCGAGAAGCTGGAGATCACCAGGTCGACGGTGCCGCCCTGCAGGTACGGGATCCGGTCCTCGGTGGCCGCCGACACGAACTCCAACTGCTGCTCGCCCTGGTAACCGAGGGACGCGGCGATGTACCTGCCGATCTCGACGTCGAAGCCGACGTGCTGGCCGTTGCGGAGGTCGCCCATCAACGGCTCGTTGGTGGCGACGCCGATACGCAGCTTCGACTGCCCGTAGATGTGCGACTCGCGCAACTTCTCCTGCACCGACGGCAGGTCCGGTTCCTTGCGGCTCTCGCAGCCGGCGGCGGCGGAGAGGGTGAGGGTCAGGGCGACCGCCAGTGTCGACGCGACCGAGCGGAGCCGGGACTGGGAACTGCGTACGTTCATGGGCGACCTCGCTGACGGAGCAGCCTGCGGAACACCGAGAGTAGCGAGACGAGTCCACTGCGTGTGCACGCCGACCGGTCAGGTCGGATGGTCCGTTCGATCAACACTGATCGGCGCGGCGGATCGCCTCTCCGGTTGACAGCGGGCCAGGCCGCGACATGCTGGAGGGGTGAGTCGACTGTCCAGGATCGATGCGCGGATGGTGGCGGCGGTCGCGGCGCCGGGTGCCGTCGCGCTGCTGGCCCTGCTGGTCGTTCTGCGCCGGCAGGACCTTCTCGGCGTGGTTCTCGCACTGCTCTGCGTGCTGCTGGCCATGGTCGCCGCGGTCGCCGTGTCCGCCGTCCGCCAGCGCGCCGAACCGGAGCCGGCGGACCAGCCACACGCCACCGCACCGCCGGAGTTGATGCCGTACGGGATCGACGCCGACACGCTCGACGCCCTGGACAGCCGGGACGCGTTGCGTGCGGTGCGTGACCGGGGACGGGCGCGCGGCGGGTTCAGCGACCGGTGAGCGTGGGCGCGGTGAGCGCGTCGACGCCCCGCCCCGCCAGGCACCGGTAGACCCGGTCGACGTTGCCGTCCACCGGCGGCAACACCTCCAGGTGCCAGCCGACCGGCTCGGCGATCTCCGTGGTCAGTCGGAACGTCGTGGCGCTGCACACCTGTCGTACCGGCTCGGCGGCGATCACCTCGTCGTAGGCCGCGCCGACGAGTGGCACCGGCAGGATGCCCTCGGCGTACGTCTCCCAGGTGTGCCGGCCGTCGCACGGGACGCGGGCCGCCTCGGCGCGGGCACCGCGGATGCGCACCGGACCGAAGCACTCCAGCTCGGGCAGGCAACGGGCGCCGCTGGGCAGCGCGGTCGGCGCCCCGGCACCTGACGCGCAGCCGGGCAGCGGCCCGGTCGCCGGTGCCGCGACCTGGGTCACCGAGGGGGACGGGCCGGGCGGCGGGCCACCGCTCGCCAGCCAGGCCCCGGTGGTGGCCGAGGCGGCGAGCGCCAGCACCCCGGCGCCGCCGAGGAACCAGCGTCGTCGCCACCGCCGGCCGCCGGGAACGCTGGGGCGGGAGTCCTCGACCGGCGGCCGGGGCGCTGGCTGGCCGGTGCCGTACAGGCCGGACCGGCTCGGGCCACCACTGACCGGGGCTCCGCTGATCGGTGAGCCGCTGGTCGGGACGCCGCTCACCGGGGCGGACGGTGAGCCGAACGGCAGGTTGGCGAGCAGGTCGTGCAGTTCGAGGGCGGACGGCCGCTCGGCCGGGTCGTTGGCCATGCCGAGACGCAGCACGTCGATGAGCTCGTCCGGTACGCCCGGGAGGCCGGGAAGCGGCTGGTTGAACATCTCCAGCACGGTGACCAGGCTGGGGTTGCGCTCGGACTGCCAGCGGGGCGGCCGGCCGTGCATCACCGCGTAGAGGGTGGCGCAGAGCGCGTACACGTCGACGGCAGGCGACGGTGGGCTGTGGCTGAACATCTCCGGCGGCGCGTACGCCGGGGTGAGCACCTCCAGGGTGACCGAGGCGTCGCGCGCCTCGGCCAGCACGGCCAGCCCGAAGTCGGCGAGCACCGCCGAGTTGAAGTGCGAGTAGAGGATGTTCGCGGGCTTCACGTCCCGGTGCAGCACCCCGGCTCCGTGTGAGTGCGCCAACGCATCCGCGATCTTGATGCCGAGATCGCGGGCCTCCACCGGGCCGAGCGGCGAGCTGCGCATCCGCTCGGCGTACGACCCGTCACAGAGTTCCATGATCAGGTAGGGGTGCTGGTCGACGGTGACGCCCACGTCGAAGAGGTCCACCACGTGCGGGTGCGACGACATCCGCCCGGCGGCACGCGCCTCGCGCAGGAAACGGGCCTGATCGCGTTCGCTGTCCAGCGTGCGGTTCTCGACCTTGACGGCGACCTCTCGACCGACCGAGATCTGGGTGGCCTGGTAGACGGTGGCGTAGCCGCCTCGGGCAAAGACCCGCAAATCAGTCAGACCGGGCACGATCGGCACCGGCAAGCCGCCGGTCGGGGTGTCGGTCACCGCTCGAAAATACCCAACCCGGCCGGCGGCTCAGCGCGCCGCGTCCGCCGGAGCGGCACCGGCCGCGCCGGGCGCCTCTCCGGTGCCTTCCGGCGCGTCGGCATCGGCCGACGTGGAGGCGGCGGGCGCAGCGGGCGCGGAGGCGGGAGCGGGAGCAGGCGGAGCGGACGCCGCGGCGGGAGACGCGGCGGGAGTGGGAGACACGGCAGCGGTGTCGACGGCGGCCGGCGTGCCCCGACGGGCGTCCATCCGCAGTCCGATCGCCGTGGCAACCGCGCCCAACCCCTCCCACGCGGCCACGCCGAAGAACCGGTCGGGGGCGATGTCGGCCAGCACGGCGATGCTGAACACGGTGAAGGTCACCAGCCGGAAGACCACCGTGAAACGGTAGAACGCCCGCCACTCGGTGACCGTCGCGAGCAGGTAGTAGACGCCCATGTTGAACGACGCCATCGAGGACGCCAGCAGGAACGTGCCGGTGTAGTCGCCAGCGCCACGAGTCGCCGGCACCTCGAACCCGAGCAGACGCAGCTGCGCCTCCGGCCACAGCAACCCGACCGCGCCCATCACCAGCGCCAGTACGCCGAAGACCGCGATGGTCCAGCCCGCGACGGAACGCGGCAGCTTCATGATGGCCTCCCCAGGCACGGCGACGGTCGCCACTGTGGACCACCGCACGGTGGTGACACGCTAGCCCCTCGCCCCGACCACCACATCCCCAGAACCGCCAAAACCGCCCCACCCCACCCCTTGCGGCCCCACCCTCACCGCACGGTGATCATGAAGTTGTTGCCACCAACGCCGGCGTGTCGGCGCAACAACTTCATGATCAACCGCGGGAGGCCCGGGTAGGGGCCGGGTGGGTGGAGTGGGGTTAGGGGAGGGTCAGGCGGGCTTGTAGGGACTTTGCGGCTGCTCGTTCGCTGCGTTGTTCGGTGGCGTACGCGAGGCGGACCGCCTCGTCGGCGCAGGACCGGGCCTCCGCCGAGTGGCCGCAGGCCGCCAGCGCCTCGGCGAGCACGCTCGCCGCGATCACCTGACTGCGTACGTCCTCGGCGGGCGCGGTGACCGCCCGTCTCGCCCAGTCCAGCGCCTGCTCCCGCTGACCGTGCGCGAGCAGCGCCGACGCGTACCGGGCCATGGTCTGGCGGCGGGAGAAGAGCAGCGAGGGCGCGTTGGCGGCGGCCGTCGCCACCGGGGCGAGCAGCCCGACCGCGGTCGCCGGGTCACCGGCGGCCAGCCGGGCGGTGGCCAGCAGCACCCGGGGCGCGACCTGCGCGGGCGCCTGCGGGTTGTGCGGTTCGACGGCCGTCAGCACCGCCCGGGCGGCCTGCTCGGCGGTCTCGTGGTCGCCCATGTCCAGCGCCACGAAGCCGCGCAGCGTGCCCGCCATTCCGGTGAGCAGCGGGTGCGAGGTCTGGTCGGCGTACACCAGGGCGTCGGTGAGCAGGTCGGCCGCGTGCTCCGGCTCGCCCAGTCCACGAGCGACGACGGCCCGGACGACGAGCGCGAACCCGCGACCCCAGTCGTCGGACGCGGCGGCGAATTCGCGGTACGCCCGGCGGGCCTCCCGGTCGGCCTCGGCCAGGTCGCCCAACTCGGCGGTGGCGAACGCGGCGACCGCGCGCAGCGTGCCCACCGCCCACGCCTCGCCGACCCGCTCGCCGAAGGGCAGGAAGACCTGCGCCATCCGGCACGCCTCCCGCAGCCGACCGGCGAGCAGCCGGGCGAACGCGGTGGTGCCCCGCAGCCAGGCCCGCCCGTACGGGTCCTTCAGCTCGGCGAAGAGCCGCGCGGCCCGGCCGAGGACGGCATCGGTGCCGGCGAAGTCACCCCGGGTCGTGGTCACCCAGGCCAGGTTCTGCAGCGACCAGGCCTGCCCACGCCGGTCCTGCGCGCCGAGGCTGACCTGGTACGCGGCGGCCAACCGGCTGCTCGCCTGGCTGAGCCGGCCGGCCACGAAGTCGCCCATGCCGAGCCGACGCATGGCGGACGCGCGCAGCGTGGGCAGCCCGCCGGCCGTGGCCACCTGCAACGCCTCCTGCCAGGCGGCCTCCGCCCGACCCTGGTCGCCGAGGGTCTGCTGGGCCTGCCCGGCGAGCAGCAGGGCGCTGGCACGGGTGGCTTCGTCCCCCGCGTTCGCGGCGATCTTCTCGGCGAAGGCGAGCGCGTCGGCGACCCGGCCGATCTGCAGCAGCGCACGGGCGTGCACCACCCGGTCGATCGCCGGTATCCCGTCGCGGGCCAGTTCGCTGGCGCGTTCGGCGTACTCGACGGCGAGCGCGGGCTCCCCGGCGGACAGCGACCGGCGGGCGGCCCGGCCGAGCGCGGCGATCCCGAGCGGGACCACGGCGCGGGCCGGCGCGTCCGGTCGCAGTTTCACCGCGTCGGCGAGCGTGGCGGCCCGCTGGACGTGCACGGCGACGAAGTCGTCGCGTGCCTCTTCGGTGAACCCGCCCACCGCACCGGCCGTGGCCCCGTCGACGGGCGCCGCCCAGCGGGCCAGCGCGGCGTGCCGCTCGGCCAGTTCCGCCTTGCTCACCCCGGCGTACGCGGCCTCCCGCATGAGCGGGGTGGCGAACGCGTAGCCGGCTCGGGTGCGGTGCAGCATGCGGCGTTGCAGCAGCTCCTCGACGGCCCGGTCGAACTCCACGGCGACCACCGCCGAGGGCCTCCCGTCGCGGCCGGCCCGCTGCTCGCGCAGCGCCTCCAGCGCGCCGGTCGGCACTGTGTCACCGACCACCGCCGCGTCCCGCAGGACGGAACGGGCGTCCGGTGGCAGCGCGTCGATGCGGGCGGCGAGGACTGCCGCGAGGTCCCGGGAGAGCAGCCGGCTGCCCAGCGAACCGGGCACGAGGCGCCAGCCGGCCGGCGTGGCCGGGTCACCGTCACCGGACGCCTGCCGCTCCGCGGTCAGCGCGCCGCGTTCGATCAGCAGGGTGACCAGCTCCGCCAGGTAGAACGGGTTGCCCTGGGCGGTGGCGAGCAGCCGGTCGGCGTCGGCCGGTGGCAGCTTCCCTCCGCCGAGGTAGCTGGTGAGCAGCCGGGCGGCGTCGGCGCCGCGCAGCGGCGGCAGGGAGTGCACCTCGGCGTCCGCGACGCGGGTCAGCGCGCCGGCGGTACGGACCAGCTCGGGGCGGCCGAGCAGCAGCACGAGCACCGGACCGGTGAGTCGGGAGAGCGCCAACCCGAGAGCGCGGATGGTCTCGGGGGTGGCGTCGTGCAGGTCGTCCACCACGATGACCAGGGGCGCCTCCGAGGCGAGCCCGCTGAGCAGGTCGGCGACCGCGTTCGGCACCGCCTCGGCATCGGCGGGCGAGGCGGTGGAGCTGCCCCACTCGCCGTTGTCGGCACCGCCGTGCGCGGGCAGTTCGGCGTAACCGAGCAGGGCGAGCAGCTGGTCGGTGGCGATCGGGGGCGACTCGCCGCCGGAGCGGGCGAGCCGCTGACCGAGCCGGCGCAGCCGCTCCTCCACAGCCGGCCGGGTCAGCGCGGTTGCCGCATCACTGGGCAGACCGACCGCGGCGCGGACCAGGTCTGCCAACGGCGCGAGCCTGCGTCGCTCACCGAAGGCGGCGCAACGCACCGAGAGCACCCGGGCGCCGGTGTGCGCGGCGTACCGGCCGGCGCCCACGTCGTACCCGGCGGCGAGACGCTCGACCTCGGCGGCGAACCGGGACTTGCCGATGCCCGCCTCGGCGGTCATCAGCAGCACCCGCGGGTCGCCTTGGTCGATCACCTCGGCGAGTCGGCCGGCGACCCGACCGATCTCGGTCTCCCGGCCCACGTAGGGCGCCTCGTCGCCGAGACCCGACCGGGTGCCCGGCGCGTCCAGCAGGCCCAGCAGCTCGTACGCCTCGACCGGCTCGCGCTTGCCCTTGAGCCGGAGCGGGCGCAGCGCCCGCCAGGAGGCGACGTGCCGGGTCGCTGCGGCGGTCCGCCCGCCGGCGTAGACCGCGCCGACAGCGGCGGCGTCGGCCAACCGGGCGGCGGTGTTCACCGTGTCGCCGATGACCGTGTATTCGATGGCCGCCTGGATGCCGGCGATGACGTCGCCGGTGTTCAGGCCGACCCGCAGGCCGAGCGGTGCGCCGCCGCCGCGCTCGTCGTCGAGCACCCGGCGGACGGCCCGCTGCATGGACAGGGCGGCCCGCATGGCCCGCTCGGCGTCGTCCTCGTGCGCCACCGGCGCCCCGAAGACCGCCATGATCCCGTCGCCGGTCAGCTTGTCGACGTGCCCGCCGAACGTCTTCACCGCCCCCGCGAGGGAGGCGAGCACCCGGTCGGTGACCGCGCCGACCCGTTCCGGGTCGAGGTCCTCCGACCAGGACGTGAATTCCGAGAGGTCACCGAAGAGCACGGTGACGACCCGACGCTCGGCCGCCGGCAACGTGGCGGCGGCCGGCAGCGCGGCACCGCAGTTGTGGCAGAACCGTGCGCCGGGGACAGCGACAGTTCCGCACACCGGGCAGGTCACATGTGCTCCAACCCACTGACCCCAGGCGCAGATTCCCCGGTGTCGACGCCCAGATACTCCAACTGGGCACGGACCGACCATTCCGCAGCCCACCAGAGCGAGCGGTCCACGTCGGCGTAGACCGCCGCGACCACGTCCGCGGGTGTCCGCGCGCCGGCGGCGACCGCCGCGCGGACCTGGTCGAGCCGGGCCCGGCGGTGGGCAAGATAGAAGGTGGCTGCGGCAGCGCAGTCGGCCAGCGCCGGGCCGTGCCCGGGCAGCGCCGGGATTCCGGCGTACGCGGACAGCAGCTCCAGGCTGCTCAGATAGTCGCCGAGGTGCCCGTCGGGATGGGCCACCACTGTGGTGCCGCGGCCGAGGATGGTGTCACCGGTGAGCACCGCGCGTTCGTCGCCGTGCTCGACCAGGAAGCAGACCGAGTCGGCGGTGTGCCCCGGGGTGGCCAGCAGCCGGATGCCCAGGCCGAAGCCGCCCAGGTGCGCGTCGGTCAGGGGCGTGCCGCCGATGGCGTGCGCCGGGTCGACGGCGAGGACGTGCACCCCGCCGAGCAGTTCGCTGAGCCGGGCGGCGCCCTCGGTGTGGTCGGGGTGGCCGTGCGTGATCAGGATCAGCCCGATCGGGCCGTGTGCGGCGATCGCCGCCAGGTGTCCCTCGTCGGCCGGCCCGGGGTCGACGACCACCGCCGGGTCACCCGGTGCCGCGCGCAGCAGCCAGGTGTTGGTGCCGTCGAGGGTCATCGGGCCGGGGTTCGGCGCGCGCAGCAGTGTCACCCAGCTCGGCAGCCTGTCGGCCAGCGCCGCAGTCGCCCCCGTCACGTGCCCGCTCATGGCTGCGATCGTACGACCCTGCCCGCCACGTCCCGCGATCATGCACGTCCGGCCCCTGATTCGTCCCTGTTCAGGGCTTTCCTCCGGGCCAGCGGCGCATGATCGCGGGACGGTGGCGGTGCGGTCAGGTCAGGCGACCTCGACGATCAGTTCGATCTCCACCGGGGCGTCCAGGGGCAGCTCGGCCACCCCGACGGCGCTGCGGGCGTGGCGACCGGCCTCGCCGAAGACGGTGCCGAACAGGTCGGAGGCGCCGTTGATCACGGCGGGCTGACCGATGAAGCCGGGGGCCGACGCCACGAACCCGGTCAGCTTGACCACCTTGACCACGTTCTCCAGGCCGACCAACGAGTCGACGGCGGCCAGCGCGTTGAGCGCGCACCGCTGGGCCAGGTCCTTCGCCTGCTCGGCGGAGATGCCGGCGCCGACCTTGCCGGTCGCCAGCAGCTTGCCCTCGGCGATCGGCAGCTGGCCGGAGACGTACACGTGCTGCCCGGACTGCACTGCCGGCACGTAGCTGGCCACCGGCGGCACCACGTCGGGCAGTTCGAGGCCCAGCTCGGCGAGCTTCGCGTGGGGACCGTTGCTCATCGCGTCACCCCGTGGCCCGCGACCGCGGTGCCGCGCCGCGCCGCGCTCACGCCTTGGGCCGCTTCAGGTACGCCACCAGCTGGTCGGGGTTGGGGCCGGGGACCACGGCGACGAGTTCCCACCCGTCCTCACCCCAGTTGTCGAGGATCTGCTTGGTCGCGTGGACCAGCAGAGGGACCGTGGAGTATTCCCACTTCTGCATCGCTGGAGGGCTCCCTCGTGGTGCGGACTTCGTCGGGCACAGCCTACGGTCCGCTGGCCGGACGAGGCGCGGGACGCTGCTCCGGCGCGGTCGGCAGCTCTCCACAGGGGCCCTCGTGCTCGTACCCCTGGGGGCAGCGCGACCGGTCGGGCAGCAGCAGGTCGCAGAAAACCCGGTGGCGGTTGTTCTGGTCGTCGGCGTTGGACACGGTGGTCTCGCCGGCGTCCAGCTCCGGCAGGAAGCCCAGCGACTCCGCGACGCGACCGGCCAGCACGGTCGCCGAGGCCAGGTCGGGCACCCGGATCGGCAGGTGGATGACGAACCCGGGCTCGTCGTCGTCCCGCAGCCGCTCGACGGGCTGGCTCGACATCCGGATCACTTCCGGGGGCTCCGGAACCCGACGGTACGACCGCTCGTTGATGGGCAGGCTGCCCAACGGCCCGCCGGCCACCTCGCCCACGGATGCGGGCCGGCGTTGCCGTTCGTTCGTCGGGAACTGGGTGCGAGGGATGTTGTCCGCGTCGCGCATGAACTGCCTCCGGTCGTACCTCTCGGACCACGCTTCCGGCCCGGACCATTCATCCGTTCCGGCCCCCCCGCCCGGACGAAGGTAGGTCTCCGGCGGCGGTCCCGCCAACAGGACGCGCACGATCAGTCACCGAGAGTCACATATGTGACAGATGTCGGGCAGGAATCCCGACTGCGAGTGATCTCACGGTCTGCGTGATGCACGCCATGCCCACACACCGCGCGATAGGGGCGACACCGAACCGTCGGCTGGCCGCTACCCTTCCGGTCGGACGGTCGCACAGCGCCCGGCCGCCCGCTCGATCTCGCTCGGCGCCAGGGGTGGCGGCCGGGCGCCGCACCCCCGGGGGAACGAGATGACCCAACCGCCCAGCGGCGACCAGGCCGGCCCGCGCGCTCTTCCGTCGGCGACCCCGGATTCCACCGGTCAACCCGAGAAGACGGCCATCCCCGCACAGCCCGACCCGACGGCTTCCGGCCAGCCGGATCCGACGTCCGCCGGCCAGCCGATCCCCGGGCAACCCGACCCGCGCACCCCCGTGGGCGAGCCCGAAGCGGCGACAGTCACTTCACCCGGCCCGGTCGCCCAGCCCGCACTTCCCGCCCCGGCCGCCCCTTCCGGCTCGGCGGTCCCGTCCGGCCCGTCCGCCCAGCCAGGCCAGCTCGCCCTTCCGGGGCAGCCCGCTCTGCCCGGGCAGCCCGCGCCGGGGGGATTCCACGCGCAGCCGGGCGTGCCGACCCAGCCCGGCCCGCCCGCTGGCCTTCCGCAGACCGATGTTCCGACCGGCACGCCGCAGTCTCCCGGCGCCCCGGGCGCGTTCCCGCCGCCCCCGCCCGGCTACCCGCCGTACCAGGGCACTGCCGAGCCGAAGAAGAAGCGCGGTCTGCTGATCGCGGCAATCGCGCTGGTCGTGATCATGGTGCTCTGCGTGGGCGGCGGCGTCGTGGCGTTCCTGACCCTGCGCAACGCCGAGTCCGGCGAGGGCGCGAAGGAGCCGGCGGTCGCCGTCGACGAGTTCCTCACGGCCGTGTACAAGGACCGGGACGCGACCAAGGCCGCCAAGCACGTCTGCGCCGCCTCCCGGGACGACAAGAAGATCGCGGCGAAGGTGGCCGAGGTGCAGAAGTACGCGTCCGAGTACCAGAACCCCCGGTTCAAGTGGGCCACCCCGAAGGTCGACAACCAGACCGGCGACCGGGCCACCGTCTCCACCCGCATCACCATGACCACCGCCGACGAGAAGGTGGCCGACCAGGACCTGCGCTTCACTGTGGTGCAGAAGACGGGTTGGTGGGTCTGCGAGGTCGCCTGACCGGCGAGCCTGGATAGGCTCGACGGGTGCGTGCAGCTGAGCGGCCGTCCGACCCGGCCGGTACCGGATGGTCGGCCCGCCTCCACGTGGTGACCGGCAAGGGCGGCACCGGCAAGACCAGCGTGGCCGCGGCGCTGGCCCTGGCGCTGGCCGCCGGTGGCCGGCGCACCCTGCTGGTGGAGGTGGAGGGCCGGCAGGGCATCGCCCAGCTCTTCGGCATCGACCCGCTGCCGTACGAGGAGCGTCGCCTCGCCGACGCGCCGGACGGCGGTGAGGTGCGCGCGCTCGCGGTGGACGCCGAGGAGGCGTTGCTCGAATACCTGGACATGTTCTACAAGCTGGGCGCCGCGGGCCGGGCCCTGCGCAAGCTCGGCGCCATCGACTTCGCCACGACCATCGCCCCGGGCCTGCGTGACGTGCTGCTCACCGGCAAGGTGAAGGAGGCCACCACCCGCACCACGGGGCAGCGACGCGCGTACGACGCGGTAGTGCTGGACGCGCCGCCCACCGGTCGGATCGGCCGCTTCCTCAACGTCACTGCGGAGACGGCGCGGCTCGCCAAGGTCGGCCCGATCAAGACCCAGAGCGAGGGGGTGTCCGCGCTGCTGCGCTCCCCGATGACCGCCGTCCACGTGGTCACGCTGCTGGAGGAGATGCCGGTGCAGGAGACGGTGGACGCCATCGCCGACCTGACCGCGCTCGGCTTCGGCATCGGGAAGGTGATCGTCAACGGCGCCCGGCCTCCACTGCCGGCCGGCCCGGCGGTCACCGCCGCGGAACTCCGGCGCGGTCTGGTCGCCGCCGGGCTGCCTGCCGATCAGGACATCGTGGCCGGGTTGCACGACGAGGCGCGAGACCAGCTCATCCGGCGCGAACTGGAGGATTCGCTGCGCGCCGACCTGGTGGAGTTGGGGCTGCCGATGATCGAGCTGCCGTTGCTGCCCGACGGGGTGGACCGGGCGGGCCTCACGGCACTGGCCCGTGCCCTCGTCAGCGCCGATTGACTCACACCTGAGCTCAGCACGGGCGCATGGACCGACGCGGCCCGATACGCTCGATTGGTGCCTTCCGAAGACGCGGCGCCGCAGCTGGACGTCGACCAGATCCTCGCCGACCCGGGCGTGCGGATCGTCGTGTGCTGCGGTGCCGGCGGGGTGGGTAAGACGACCACGGCCGCGGCGCTGGCGCTGCGGGCCGCCGAACACCACGGCCGGCGCACGGTGGTGCTCACCATCGACCCGGCCCGCCGGCTGGCCCAGTCACTGGGACTGACCGAGCTGGACAACACACCCCGCCAGGTCAAGGGCATCGACGTCGAAGCCAGCGGCGGTGAGCTGCACGCCATGATGCTGGACATGAAGCGCACCTTCGACGACGTGGTGCTCCAGCACACCGACCCGGCGAAGGCCGCGGAGATCTTCGCGAACCCGTTCTACCAGGCGATGAGTTCGACGTTCGCCGGCACGCAGGAATACATGGCGATGGAGAAGCTGGGCCAGCTGCACGCCCGGGGCGAGTGGGACCTCATCGTGGTGGACACGCCGCCGTCCCGCTCCGCGCTGGACTTCCTGGACGCGCCGGCCCGGCTGTCCCGCTTCCTCGACGGCCGGATGCTGCGCCTGCTGCTGGCACCGGCGCGCAGCGGCGGACGGAGCATGTTCAACCTCGTCACAGCCTCGTTCGGGATGTTCTCGAAGGTGGTGCAGAAGGTGCTCGGCGCGCAGCTGCTCACCGACCTGTCCGGCTTCGTGGCCGCGCTCGACTCGATGTTCGGGGGTTTCCGGCAACGGGCGGAGCAGACGTACCGCATCCTGCAGGCGCGGGAGACGGCCTTCGTGCTGGTCGCGGCGCCGGAGCCGGACGCGGTCCGGGAGGCCGCCTATTTCGCGGGCCGGCTGCGGGAGGAGAAGATGCCCCTGGCCGGCCTGGTGCTCAACCGCGTGCACCGGCCGGCGGTCCCGGAGCTGGACGCCGAGCAGAGTCGGGCCGCCGCGGAGCGGCTGGCCGAGCTGGGTGGGCACGAGGCCACCGCCGACGTGCTGCGGGCGCACGCCGCGCTGGCCCGTCAGGCGGTACGCGAGCAGCAGGTCGCCGCGCGGTTCACCGAGGCGTTCCCGGCGGTGCCGGCGGTGTCGGTGACGGCGCAGCCCGCCGACGTGCACGACGTCGACGGGCTGCGGACGATCGGCGCGGCGATCAGCCGGTCGTGACCGGCGTCAGGTGGCCGCGCTGACGAGGATCTTGTCCTTGCCAGCCTTGTCCTTGCTGTTCTTCTTCATCGCTGCCTCGAACATCTTGCGCCAGCTCGTCACCTGGGGGTGACGACGCAGCAACGCCCGGCGTTCGCGTTCGGTCATACCGCCCCACACACCGAACTCGATCCGGTTGTCCAGCGCGTCGGCCAGGCACTCGTACCGAACTGGGCAGCTCCGGCAGATCCGCTTCGCCACGTTCTGTTCGGCGCCCTGTACGAACAACGCGTCCGGGTCCCCGTTCTGACACGCCGCCAGCGACGGCCAGTCAGTGATCATGCCCATGTGTACACGTCCCCCCTTGCAGTACCTACCGACCTCGTTGCACGGCAGCCGGCAATTTCCCCCCGGTCGCCCGGCCGCCTTCCCCAAGGCGGTGCGGACGACATGTGGCGCTGTCGCCGCCATCATCATGCTCTGTAGTCGACTGATTACGCAACGTTGTCGGCGAAATCCATCATTCCGGACACTCCCGGCTTCCCGGGCTCTCGACCGCCGGTTACCCCGCCGAGGTCGGCGAAAACGCTGCGGAGCCTCCGCCAAACGGTGGAGACTCGCGCCAGGTCACACGCAACCTCGTACGGGGGGTCATGCGTTTAGCACAACGAGGGCAGCGCACGCAGGAAATGGGGAAAGACGCCCAGGCGGCCCTCGTTCCCTACTCGCGTACCATGCCGAGGTGACCTGGATGCGGAAACGTGACCACAATGTGCTGACCAACGCCGCATCGCTGCTCATATGTGGCCTGTTGGCTGGCGTGGTGGTCGCTGCGGCGGCCTTCCCCGCGGTGGCGATGTCCGGCTTGGCCGCCAAGGCCGGGGCAGAGACATTCGGCAACCTGCCGACAGAGCTGACGGTGGCCCGCGCGCCACAGATCAGCTATCTGCTGGCGTCGGACGGCAAGACGCCGCTCGCGACGATGTACGACGAGAACCGTCGCGACGTGAAGCTCGCCGACATCTCGCCGTACATGATCAAGGCCATCATCGCGGCCGAGGACCACGACTTCTACAAGCACAACGGCGTCGACATCAACGGTGTCGCCCGCGCGTTCGTCAACAACCAGAGCGAGGGCTCCGGGCGCCAGGGCGCCTCGACGCTGACCATGCAGTACGTCCGGCTGGCCATCGCCTACTCGGCCACCCACCCGGCCGACGTGGTCGCCGCGACCGAGGACACCAGCGCCCGCAAGCTCCGCGAGATGCGGCTGGCCCTGCAGGTCGACAAGGAGTTCTCCAAGGACGAGATCCTGACCCGCTATCTCAACCTCGCCTCGTTCGGCAACGGCGCGTACGGCATCTACGCCGCCAGCCAGGTCTACTTCGGCAAGCCGCCGAGCAAGCTGAAGATCGAGGAAGCCGCGCTGCTGGCCGGCATGGTGAAGGCCCCGACGACGAACGACCCGACCACCAAGAGCGGCTACCCGCTGGCGCTGGACCGTCGTAACTACGTCATCCAGAACATGGTCGACACCAAGGCCATCACCCAGCAGGAGGCCGACGCCGCCAAGGCGGTCAAGCTGAAGGTGCAGGACAAGCGCACCCCGAACGGCTGCGTCGCCACCAACGTCAACAGCTGGGGCTTCTTCTGCGACTACTTCTACCGCTGGTGGATGCAGCAGGAGACGTTCGGTTCGACCTCGTACGACCGTGAGCGGCGCCTGAAGAGCGGCGGCTACACCGTCGTGACCTCGATCGACGTCCAGGCACAGAAGGGCGCCGACGCGGCGGTCCGCCGGGCCAAGAAGGAGACCAGCAAGGAAGCCGCCATGGTCGCCGTGGTGGAGCCGGGCACCGGCCGGGTGCGGGCGCTCGCGGTCAACCGGCAGTTCAAGTTGGACGATCCGAAGAGCCCGAAGAACAAGATCTCCAGCGACCCGGCGAAGAGCAAGCGCGGCATCAAGGGCAACTACCCGGCGACGGTCAACCCGCTGCTCACCGGCGGCGACGGCATCGCCGGCTACCAGGCCGGCTCGACGTTCAAGATCTTCACGATCGTCGCCGCCCTGGAGAAGGGCATCCCCCTCAGTTATTCGTTCAACGCGCCGCAGCAGTTCAAGTCGGAATACATCATCGACAGCAACAGCCCTGCCGCCTGCTCCGGCACCCACTTCTACTGCCCGACCAACTCGGGCAAGAAGGCCGGCGGCGTGCAGAACATGTGGAGCGCCTTCGCCCAGTCGATCAACACCTACTTCGTGCCGCTTCAGCAGCAGGTCGGCGCGGAGAACGTGGTCGACGTCGCCAAGCGGGCCGGCATCCAGTTCCGGGCCAGCAACGACGCCAAGTTCGCCGCCACCAAGGACTCGGCCCACCAGTGGGGCGCCTTCACCCTAGGCGTCTCCTCCACCACTCCGCTGGACCTGGCCAACGCGTACGCGACGCTCGCGGCGGACGGCAAGTACTGCGAGCCGATCCCGGTGCAGGAGATCCGCGACCCCGAGGGCAAGAAGCTGGACATCGCCAACCCGCGCTGCGAGAAGCGGTTCAGCACCGACGTGGCCCGCGCCGCCGTGGACGCCGCCCGCTGCCCGGTCGGCGACAACTCCAAGACCAGCAAGTGCGGCAGCAGCCGTACGGCCGGCGTCGTGAAGGGCATCGTCGACGCGCCGGTGGCCGGCAAGTCCGGCACCACCGACTCCGAGAAGACCGCCGCCCTGGTCGCGATGACCAAGCAGTACGCGGTGGCCGGCATCATGGCCGACCCGGACTGGCCGCAGACCAACGTCAAGATGAAGCACGCCGAGAAGGACGGCATCAACCCGCCGGTGTACGAGACGCTGCGCGACGCCATGAAGGGCAAGCCGCGGATCAACTTCGAGCCCCCGGGCCAGAAGATCTCCGAGGGTGACCAGCGCAGCATCCCGGACGTGAAGTGCCAGCCGGTGGAGACCGCCAAGTCCCGGATCAAGGGCGCGGGCTTCGAGCCGATCGTCTCCCAGACGAAGGTGACCTCCCCCTGCCCGGCGGGCACCGCCGCCGGTACCAACCCGGACGGGCGCACCATCAAGGGCGGCCCCGTCACCATCGAGATCAGCACCGGCGGCGGCGCCGCCGGCACGCCGCCGGCCAAGAAGCCGGGGCAGCCCGGCAACCCGCCAGGCCGCCCGGGCGGCTGATCAGCAGCAGTACGCACGAACGGGCGGGCACCCTCTGTGGGGGTGACCGCCCGTTCGCATGTCCGGACTGGGCGCTGGGGATCAGAGCCCGAGCTGTCGGCGTACCTCGGCGGCGACCCGACCACCCTCGGCCTGGCCGGCCACCGCGGCCTGGGCCGCCTTCATGGCCGGGCCCATCTGGGCCTTGCCGGTGAAGCCGCCCGCGGCGAGCGCCCCCGCGACCAGCTCGGTCAGCTCGGCGTCCGAGAGCTGCTTGGGCAGGTAGCGGTCCAGCACCTCACCCTCGGCGGTCTCCTTCGCGGCCTGCTCGGCGCGGCCCGCGTCGGCGAAGGCGGTGGCCGCCTCCCGACGCTTCTTGGCCTCCTTGGTCAGCACCGCGAGCACCTCGTCATCGGTGAGCTCGCGCTTGGCCTTGCCGGCGACCTCGGCATTGCCCACGGCGGCCAGGGCCATCCGCAGCGTGGAGGTGGTCAGCTCGTCGCGCGCCTTGAGCGCGGAACGCATGTCGGCGGTGAGGCGGTCCTTCAGCGTGCTCATGGACGGTCAAACTACCCTGAACGCCATGCGAAAGCGCACACTATTCCGCCTCGCCGCCGGAACCGCAGCGGTCGGCGCGACCACACTCGCGTACGCGTCGCTCGTCGAGCGCAACATGTTCACCCTCCGGCGGTACGACGTGCCGACGCTGCCGGCCGACGCGGAGCCGCTGCGCGTGCTGCACCTGTCGGACCTGCACATGATGCCCGACCAGGCGCGCAAGCAGCGCTGGGTGGCGTCGCTGGCCGCCCTCGACCCGGACCTGGTCGTGGTCACCGGCGACAACATGGCGCACCCGGGCGCGGTGCCGGGCGTGCTGCGGGCGCTGCAACCGCTGCTCGACTACCCGGGCGCGTTCGTGTTCGGCTCCAACGACTACACCGGGCCGGTGCTGAAGAACCCGTTCACCTACTTCCTGCCCGACCGGGAGTACACCGAGGGCGTCAACCTGCCCTACGAGGAACTGCGCCAGGTGTTCACCGGCGCCGGCTGGGCCGACGTCAACAACGCCCGGACCACCCTCAAGGCCGGCGGCCGGGAAGTGGACCTCGTGGGCGTCGACGACCCGCACATCGACCGGGACGACTACCCTGCCGTCTCCGGCCGCGCCTCGTCCTCCGCCGACCTGTCGATCGCCGTGACACACTCCCCCGAGCCACGGGTGCTCGACCAGATGGCCGCCGACGGCTTCGGCCTGCTGCTGGCCGGGCACACCCACGGCGGCCAGGTCTGCGTCCCGGGGTACGGGGCGCTCGTGACCAACTGCGGCCTGCCCCGCTCGATGGCACGTGGCCTGCACCGGTGGCCGGGATCGGACTCCTGGCTGCACGTCTCCGCCGGCCTCGGCACCCACCCGACCGCACCGATCCGCTTCGCCTGCCCCCCGGAGGCGAGCATCCTGACCCTCATCCCCCGCTGACCTGTCCCGCCGCGCCTCCCCGACCGCCCCCGACCGCCCGCCCCGCCGTCGCCCCGCCCTCGTCCCCGCCGTCGCCCCGCCGCGCCCCAAGATCCGCGCAGTATCGGGGATGTTGCTGCCTCGCCGTGCCGGGAGGCAGCAACATCGGGGAAGTTGCGCGGATCTTGGCGGCTGCGGGCGTGATTCGGCCGGGTCGGGCGGCGGGGGTACCGAGTTTGACCATCGGAGCGGGTGGGCTACTATTTGTCGGCACGCCTCGGGGTGTGGCGCAGCTTGGTAGCGCGCTTCGTTCGGGACGAAGAGGTCGTCGGTTCGAATCCGGCCACCCCGACCAGAGGTAAGAGGGCACATCCGATCAATGGATGTGCCCTCTTGTGTCTGTCGGCGACGGTCACCGCCCACGGCAACCCGTGCCGTCAGTCCTGCCGTTCGGTGCGCTCGATCTCGGTGAACGCGGCAGCCAGATAGTCGTCCAACGGCACGCCCGTCACCGCCAACAGGTCGGCCACGAGCAGCGGAGCATGCCGGGCCAGGGCCGCCGCGTCCGGCCGCGACTCGTCGCCCTCGGGGTCGTACACACCGAGCGCTCCGGCGAGCAGGACGAGCACCACGTGCGGGTCCACCTCGCGACGCCACCGCGTCGCGTCCTGCACGCAGCGGGTCAGCACCTGACGGATGTCGTCGCCGGCCAGCCCTTCCGGGTGGCCCTCCTCCAGCAGGAGCCGCACCACAGTTCCGAGCACCAGACCGGACCGCTCGTCGGCCGCGAGATCAACGACCGCCTCGTCGTACGCCTGATCGTCGCGGGCCTGGGCGGCGGCGACGGCCGCCGTGGCGGTCACCGCGATGGCGCGGGCGGTAGCGGGCAGGTGGCGCCAGGTGCCGGTCATCGGGCCAGCATCGCAGACCCGGCGGACACCGACGATCGCCGTGGGGTTGGTCACGCGGCGGCCCGGGAACAGCGTCGCCGCTGCAAAACGGTTCGCGGGGCGTCACACCCACCGAACAGAATGCCGGACATGCTGCGTCGATCCCTGCCCCGCCGTCCGGAAGCCCGCCGGATCCTCCTCGGCACCCTGCTGTCGGCGATCGGGCGGGGTCTGACCCTGCC
Organism: Micromonospora sp. DT63; assembly: GCF_049841615.1. NCBI lineage: Bacteria > Bacillati > Actinomycetota > Actinomycetes > Micromonosporales > Micromonosporaceae > Micromonospora > Micromonospora sp. DT63. Next base: position 1,086,740 of record NZ_JBNCKQ010000002.1, read on the forward strand.
GTTCCTGTTCATCTACCTCACCGACGTACGCGGGCTCACCGACACCCGCGCCGGTCTGGTGATCGGCTGGTACGGCGTCGTCACGCTGGCGTTGTCGCCGCTGGGCGGGACGCTCATCGACCGGTTCGGCGCGCGCCGGGTGGTGGTGCCGTGTCTCGTGATCGAGGCGATCGGCACCGGTTCGCTGGCGCTGGTCCACTCGACCGGCTCGGCCCTGCTCGTGATGACCGTGATCGCCGTCGGCAGCTCGGCGATCTGGTCCGGGCAGAACACCATCCTCGCCTCGCTCACCGACGACGGTGAGCGGCAACGGGTCTTCGGGCTGAACTTCGCGCTGCTCAACCTCGGCATCGGTATCGGCGGCATGACGTCCGGCGCGATCGTCGACACGGCGCGACCCGCCACCTTCCAGACGATCTACCTGCTGGATTCGGTCAGCTACCTGATGCCGGCTCTGATCCTGTTGACCCTGCCCGGCGTCGGCCACCGACTCGGCCACCGCTCCGCCGGCGACGGGCCGTCGAGCGGCGGCTACCTGACAGTGCTCCGGGATCGTCCGTTCCGCCGGCTGGTGATCTTCGGTCTGGTCCTCACCACCTGCGGGTACGCCCAGGTCGAGGTCGGCTTCGCCGCGTTCGCGGTACGCGTCGCCGAGGTGAACCCCCGGGTGGTGGCCTGGGCGCTTGCGGCCAACACGGTGATGATCGTGCTCGCCCAACTGCTGGTGATCCGCCGGATCGAGGGGCGTAGCCGCACCGGCGCGCTCGCCGTGGTCGGGGCGGTATTCGCCGCCGCCTGGCTGGTCCTCGGTGTCGCCGGTGTGGTCAGCACCGGCAACGCCCTGGTGGCCGCCCTGTGCGTGGTGGCCTGCTCGGCGATCTTCGGCCTCGGCGAGACGCTGCTGTCGCCGGTGATGCCGGCGCTGACCAACGCGCTCGCCACCGACGAGCTGCGCGGCAGGTACAACGCCATGAGTTCGATGATCTTCGGGATCAGCGGTGTGATCGGTCCGGTGACCGCCGGCCCGCTCATCGGCGCGGCCAACGGCATGGTCTGGGTCGCGGTGGTGGTGGGCGGCTGCCTGGTCGCCTCGCTCATCGCGCGCTCCCTGCGCCGACTCCTCACCACCGATCAGGACGGCCGCCCGACGATCACCGCGCCCGCCCCGGCGCCCGCCTCCGTCTGACCCGACGCGGTAGCCACGTTCGAAGGCGCGGGCAGCCCGGACCGCGGGCAGGGCGGCGTCGCGCGCGTCCGCAAGATCATGCTCGAACCTGGATGTAGTGGCATCCCTGCGCCCGAAGGCCACTACAACCAGGATCGAGCGCGATCTTGCGGAGGCGGGCCGGCCGGCGCTGCCCGGGCCGGGCAGGCCGGCGCTGCCCGGGCCGGGCAGGCCGGCGCTGCCCGGGCCGGGGTGGGCAGGCCGCCAGGCGCGGGCCGGGGTGGGCAGGCCGCCAGGCGCGGGTAACGCGCAGGGCGGAAGCGGGCGCGGCGGTCGCCGGTGCCCGGGGACGGGTCGGGCCCCGGAGCGGGTGCTCCGGGGCCCGATCGTTGCGGGGTACGCCGTCAGGCGGCGGGGACCTCGGCAGTGGTGCGGATGCGGTCGAGCGTCGGGGCGGAGACCGGCGACTGCGCGGTCAGGTACGCCACGAACGCGTCGAGGTCGATCTGGCCGGTGACCAGGTTGGTCCCGGCGGTGAGGGCGCTGAAGCCGTCGCCGCCGCCGGCCAGGAAGTTGTTCACCGTCACCCGGTAGGTGGCGGCGGTGTCGACGGCGGTGCCGCCGATGGTGAGGCTGCCCCGGACCACGCGGGTGCCGGCGCACGGGTCGGCGGCGGTGCCGGTGGTGCCAGCCGGGTCGACCACGTAGCCGACGGTCGACGACGGGTACAGCACCCGACCGGTGACGAACTGCTGCTCCAGTACGCAGTAGAGCTGCGCGCCGGTCAGGTCCAGCGTCACGAGGTTGTTGGCGAACGGCTGCACCGTGAACGCCTCCTCGTAGGTGACCGGGCCGGCGTTGAGGTCGGCCCGGACCCCACCCGGGTTCATGAAGGCGGCGACCGCGTTCTGCTCGTCGTCGGTGGCGGCGAGCTGCGCGTCGGCGATCAGGTTGCCCAGTGGCGACTCGCCCACTGTCGTACCGAAGAGGGTTTCCTGGGTCTTGGTGATCGCGGTGGTGGTCTCGCCGACCTGGCGGTCGGCGACCGGGCCGAGCACCGTCTTGTACCTGTCGATCAACGCGGTCTGCTTCGGGTCCTTGGCGACGTCCCGGGTGACCACCACGTTGTTCGCGGCGGCCGAGAGCACGTCCCCGGACCGGCGGTCGATCTTCAGGTCGATGTCGGTGACCAGGCGGCCGAACGAGCTGGCGCTGGTGACCAGCTTGCCGTTGATGTTGCAGTTGTACGCCTGGTGGGTGTGGCCGCTGACGACCACGTCGATCGACGGGTCCATCCGGTTGGCGATGTCCACGATGGGCCCGGTCATGCCGACGCAGTCGTTGATGCCACCGGTCGCCGCCTGGGCACCACCCTCGTGCAGCAGCACGACGATCGTCTCCACGCCCTTGCGGCGCAGCTCACGGGCGTACCGGTTGGCGGTCTCCGCCTCGTCGGCGAAGGTGAGGCCCGCGACGCCCTGCTGGCTGACGATCTGCGGGGTCCCCTCCAGGGTCATCCCGATGAAGCCGACCTTGACGCCCTGCACCTTGTGGATCGCGTACGGCGCCATCAGCGGCTTGCCGGTGGCGGTCTTGAAGGCGTTGGCGGACAGGTACTGGAAGCCGGCGCCTCGGTACGGGGTGCCGTCGGCGCAGCCGTCCACCGGGTGGCAGCCGCCGTTCTGGATCCGCAGCAGCTCGGCGGCGCCCTCGTCGAACTCGTGGTTGCCGACGCTGGCGTAGTCCAGCCCGGCCATGCTCAGCGCCTCGATTGTCGGCTCGTCGTGGAACGCCGCGGAGAGCAGGGGGGACGCGCCGATCAGGTCACCGGCGGCGACGGTGATGGTGTTCTGCTTCTTGGCGGCGGCGCGCAGCTCGGCCAGGTGGGTCGCGAGATATTCGACGCCTCCGGCGGTCTGCCCGGCGATGGTGCCGCTGGACCCGCTCGGCGGTTCGAGGTTGCCGTGGAAGTCGTTGAGGGCCAGCAGGGTGACGTCGACCGGCTTCGGTCGCGCGTCGGCCTGCTCGGGAGTGGTGGCGACCGCGCCGAGCGCTGCCACCGCGAGCGCGGTCAGGCCGACAGCGGCCCGACGCATCCCGGGTATGGACATGGAACTCCTCGTGAGAATCGGCGCGTGCGGTGGCCGGCCTGTGGGTCGAGCGGCCGCTGTCGACGCCGTCGGAAGGATCGATCACGCTTGGCGGCGGTTGGGTCGTCGCCCGCCCGGCCAGCCTCTCATCCGGACGCTCACCCGTCGAGCCGAGGAGCACAGCAGAGCTGCGAATACACCGATTGGTCCACCATCGGTCACCGACCAGATCTCCTCGATCGACGTCCGCGGCGGACGCCGCCGGCCGGTCGGTCGGCGGCGTCCGCTTGCTCAGCAGGCGGTGTAACTGCCCTTGCTGCCCCAGGAGCAGGAGTCGATCTGCTTCCCGGCGGAGTCGCGCAGGTACGCGCTGTCGCCGGTGTTGTTCCAGATGTACGCGCCGGATCCCCAGTAGCGGTGGGTCGAGGTGTTCCGGCCCTTTCCAGTGTGGATGTAGACACTCGCTCCGGCGGCGAGGCGGACGTCGCCACTGAAGGTGTAGACATGGCGCGCCTTGTCCCGCAGCGTCCAGGACTTCAGGTTGATGGTGCTCGACCGCCGGTTGGTGAGGCGGACGTACTCCGCGTTCAGGCTGGAGTTGGAGCGGTTGTCGCTGCCGGGCGAGTTGTAGTAGACCTTGGTGATCTGCACCGACGGAGTCGCGGCCTGCGCCGGTCCGGCGGTGGCCAGCGTGGCAGCGAGCGTCCCGGCGAGCGCGAGCGCGAGACCGATCATCTTCTTCGTCATTCCGTCTCCTCACTCCGTGCGCCGGCCGACGAGCGCCGACGCGGTCGTTCCACGTGTGACGTGGAGCGCTGACGCTAGCGGCGGGACGGGGCGGGCGTGGCCAGCGAAGAGGACGCGTCGCCAACTCGATCCGGGCGGTGGAGCGTGGTGCGCCGGTCGGTGCGCGGCGACGCCGCCCGGCAGTTCGGACCGGTCGACCTTCGGACGCGTCCGGACTCTCACCGGCCGGTCCATCCGGTCCGATGATCCCACCGGTCGATCCGGCCGGTGGATCATCGCCGCCGATCCGGGCGGAAGCTGGACTTGGCCGATCAGCCGGTGGTGAGCGCGTCGCGGACCAGAGTCGTCACCGCGTCGGGCGGCCAGCCGCCCGCGACTCCGGGACGCTGTGCCAGGTAGTCGACGATCCGCTCGGCGGGCCAGCCGTGTGACTCGCGCAGCCCTCGGGCGATCATGCGCAGGTAGGTCGGTGCCGGTGGCCGGCAGCGCACGGCCGACGCCGGCTCGGGGGCGGTGAAGGTGAGCATCGGAACGCCGGCGCGCAGCCCGGGGCAGATCAGGGTCTCGTAGCGGCCCGGGCCGAGCGTCGCCCGCCCCTTCGCGACGGCGGTGTCGACAGCCGCGCCGGTCGCCGGAATGAGGTCGGCGGTGTCGCCCGTCGGGCGGTACATCTCCTGGGCGGCGATGTCGGTGAACTGCTCGATGGTGACCAGGTAGGCCCGCGCGGCGGCCTCGCCCGGCAGCTGCGGGTCGTAGAACGCCATCCCGCCGGTCCACGCGCCGGACTCGCCGGCGAAGTAGATCCCGCCCGGCAGCCACACCGGCGCCGACCGGCTCGGCGGGCGGGGGTCGCGGCAACCCGGGTACGTCCGCCGACCGCCGGGCGGGCAGCCGCCGACGATGTACCAGGCCAGCCGGGCGGCGTGCATGTTCGAGCCGTACGCGACGTACCAGACGGTGCCGGGCATGGGCGGCGGGCTCAGAAGCCGCAGGTCTGGCCGGCCGAGTGGCTGACCTGTACGACGTGGGTCGTGCAGCCGTCTGGCTCGATGCGGTGCAGCAGGAAGGCGGTCGGCTCGGCGACCCAGCCGATCACCTCGTCGGCGGCCATCGTGAGGGTGCTCTGCTTCCAGGTGCTGGGTGCCACGGTGAGCACCGTGCCGGCGTACCCAATGGTGACCGGACGGTGCAGGTGCCCGGTGGCGACCCGCACGACGTGCCGGTGCCGGCCGATCACCTCGGCCAGCGCGGGCCCGTCGGCGAGCCGGATGGCGTCCGCCGCCGGGATGCCGACCGCGACCGGCGGGTGGTGCAGGAAGATCGCGGCGGGAACGTCGGGCCGACCGGAGAGCACGCCGTCGAGCCAGGCGAGCTGCTCCTCGCCCAGGTTGCCGCCGCCGCTGCCGGGGGTGAGCGAGTCGAGCACGACGACAGTCGCCGCCTCGTGGTCGACGTGGTAGTAGGCGGAGAACCCGCCGCCGAGCCAGGGTGTGCCGCCGAACGCGTCGAGCAGCGACTCCCGGTCGTCGTGGTTGCCGGCGGCCAGGTACACCGGCAGCGGGAATCGGCCGATCAGCTCGCGCAGCGCCGCGTACTCGTCGGGTCGGCCGTGGTCGACCAGGTCGCCGGTGATGACCACGCAGTCGGGTCGCGGGCGTAGGGCCAGCACCCGGCCGAGCGCCCGGTGCAGCCCGGCGGCGGGCTCGGCGGCGAGCAGGCCGGTGGTCACGTGCGGATCACTGAGCTGGGCGATGAGCATGAGTGCTCGCCTCCTCGGCGACGGGAGTTCCACGCTATCGCCCGCCGCTTCTTCCCACAGGCTGCGTCCACAGCCTGTGGATAGCACATGTGTACGAAGCTCGGGGCGGTCCCGTCGGCGTGGGTACGCTTGATCGCGCAGAACCCTCCCCTACCTGGAACGACGTGCGAGTGGATCATCAGCGAGTCATCCGTGACGTCACCGTCGGCCTGTCGATGGCGTCGACCGCGCCGGAGGCCTGCCGGCGGACGGTCGCCGCGCTGTCGCGCCACACCCCGGCCACCATCTCGGTGCTGCTCGAGGCCCACGACCGGCTGCGGTGCGTGGCGGCGACCGGCGCGTGGCAGGTCTTCGCGACCGTCCCGGCCCGCACCGGGATCGTCGGCCGGGTGTACGCCACCGACGTCGCGGCGGTCGTCCCGGACGTCACCGCCGACCCCGACTACCTTCCGGTACGCCCGGACGTGACCGCTGAGCTGTGCGTGCCGGTGCGCGACCCGGCGGGCCGGGTCTTCGGCGTACTGGACCTGCAGTGGAGTGGGCCGGTCGACCTGGAGCCGTGGCAGGAGACCGCGCAGCGGCTGGCGGCCCGGCTCGGCGCGCGCATCGCCGCGCTGGGCGGCCCGCCGTCGGAGAGCCGGAGCGAGAAGCTGCTCCGGCACGCCGCCGCGCTCTCCGCCGCGCCGACCGAGGAGTCCGTGATCAGCGCGGCGACCTCGGCCGCCCGGGAGGTGTCCACCCTCTCCACCGCGGTGCTGCTGATCGGCGGCCCGGAGGGCGCCCAGCTCGGGCCGCCGCCGCTGGCGGGGTGCGAGTTGGAGACCCGCATCCGGGCCGAGTTGGCCGAGGCGGGGCCGGAGGCTCTCGGCCGGATGATCGACCGGGCGCACCGGTACGGCGCCGGCTACACACTGGGCGAGGCGGGCCACCCGCCGACCGAGGACTACCGGCCGCTGACCCGGGCCGGGGTACGCACGCTGATCGCCGTTCCGGTGGGTCCATCGGACGTCGGTGGGGCGCTGCTCGTCGCCGACGAGCGGGCGCTGCGGCCGGACCCGACCACGGTCAGCCTGATGGAGCTGCTCGCCGGGCAGGTGTGGACCAGCCTGGACCGGCTGCGTACGCTCGCCCGGCTGCGGGAGCAGGCCAGCTCGGACCCGCTGACGGGGCTGCGGCACACCGGCCCGTTCGGGCAGCGGATCGCGGCGGCCACCCCGGGGCGTACGGCTCTGCTGGCGATCGACGTGGACGGCTTCAAGACGGTCAACGACACGTACGGCCATCAGGCCGGCGACCAGGTGCTCGTCGGGTTGGCGCGGGCGCTGGAGGGGGCGTTGCGCCACGGCGACGAGCTGTACCGGATCGGCGGCGACGAGTTCGTGGCGGTGATCGAGGTGAGCCGTCCGGAGGAGGCGGTCCGGATCGCCGAGCGGTTGACCGAGGCTGCTCGCCGGACCGGTCGCACGATCAGCGTGGGCGTCGCCCTCCCCCGCCCCGGCGAGTCCCCCGACCGCACCCTACGAAGGGCCGACCAGGCCCTCTACGCGGTAAAACGCCAGGGCCGAGACGGAGTCCACCTGGCCGCGGCGTGAACCTCCCCGCCGATCTTGCACTTTCGGTCGTCGTTTCGTCACCTTCACGCCTTATGCGGGGACAGAAAGTGCAAGATCGGCGCGGAGAGGGGCGGGGGGCGAGGGTGCGGGTGGGGCGGGGCTAGGGGGTGCGGAGTTCCTTGGCCAGGAGTTCGGCGATCTGGGCCGTGTTGAGGGCGGCGCCCTTGCGGAGGTTGTCGCCGGTGACGAAGAAGTCGAGGGCGCGCGGGTCGTCCAGGGCGCGGCGGATGCGGCCGACCCAGCTCGGGTCGGTGCCGACCGCGTCGATCGGCATCGGGAACTCACCGGCGGCGGGGTCGTCGACGAGGATCACGCCGGGGGCGTTGCGCAGTGCCTCGCGGGCGCCCTCGGCGTCGACCTCGGTGGCGAAGACCGCGTGCACGGCCACCGAGTGGCCGGTCACCACCGGCACGCGCACGCAGGTGGCGCTCACCTTGAGGTCGGGCAGGCCGAGGATCTTCCGCGACTCGTTGCGGATCTTCATCTCCTCCGACGACCAGCCGCCGTCGGCCGGCGAGCCCGCCCAGGGCACCACGTTGAGCGCCAGCGGCGCCGGGAACGGGCCGAGGTCGTCGCCGACCGCCTGGCGGACGTCGCCGGTACGCGAGCCGAGCGCTCGATCCCCGGCGACCTTGGTGAGCTGGTCGTGCAGGATGTCCACGCCGGCCTTACCGGCGCCGGAGACCGCCTGGTAGGAGGCGAGCACCAGCTCCCGCAGGCCGTACTCGCGGTGCAGGGGCGCGACCGCGACGATCATCGCGAGGGTGGTGCAGTTGGCGTTCGCGATGATGCCCCGGGGCCGGTTGCGGACCTGCTCGGGATTGATCTCCGGGACGACAAGTGGGACGTCCCGGTCCATCCGGAAGGCGCCGGAGTTGTCCACGGCGATCGCGCCCCGGGCGACGGCGATGGGCGCCCACTCGGCGGAGACCTCGTCGGGCACGTCGAACATCGCCACGTCGACCCCGTCGAACGCCTCCGGGGTCAGCGCCTGGACGACGATGTCCTCGCCCCGGCAGCGCACCCGCCTGCCGACCGAACGCTCGGAGGCGAGGAGCCGGATCTCACCCCAGACGTTGCGACGCCCGCTGAGCAGCTCACACATCACGGTGCCGACGGCACCTGTCGCTCCGACCACGGCGAGGGTGGGCAGCGCCGTCATCGGCGCTACCTACCCGTCCCGGCGTAGACCACGGCTTCGGTGTCGCCGCCCAGCTCGAACTGGTCGTGGATGGCGCGGACCGCGGCGTCGAGGTCGGTGTCCCGGCAGACGACGGACACGCGGATCTCGGAGGTGGAGATCATCTCGATGTTGACCCCGGCAGCGCCGAGCGCGGCGAAGAAGCCGGCGGCCACGCCGGGGTGCGAGCGCATGCCGGCGCCGATCAGGGACACCTTGCCGACGTGGTCGTCGTAGAGCAGGCCCTTGAACTTGACCGGCTCCTGGATCTTGCTGAGGGCGGCCATCGCGGTCGGGCCGTCGGCCTTGGGCAGCGTGAACGAGATGTCCGTCCGGCCGGTGCCCTCGGTGGAGACGTTCTGCACGATCATGTCGATGTTGATCTCGGCGCCGGCGACGGTGTCGAAGATCCGCGCGGCGGCACCCGGCTCGTCGGGCACGCCGACGATCGTGATCTTGGCCTCGCTGCGGTCGTGCGCGACCCCGGTGATCAGTGCCTGCTCCACGGAAAGGTCCTCCATCGATCCGGTGACCATCGTGCCGGTGTTGGTCGAGTATGACGAACGGACGTGGATCGGCAACCCCGCCCGGCGGGCGTACTCCACGCTACGCAGGTGCAGCACCTTCGCGCCGCACGCGGCCAGCTCCAGCATCTCCTCGTAGGTGATGTCCCGGATGTGGCGGGCGTTGGGCACGATCCGCGGGTCGGCGGTGAAGATGCCGTCCACGTCGGTGTAGATCTCGCAGACGTCGGCGTGCAGCGCGGCGGCGAGCGCCACGGCCGTGGTGTCCGAGCCGCCGCGGCCCAGCGTGGTGACGTCCTTGGTGTCCTGCGAGACGCCCTGGAAGCCGGCCACGATGACCACCGAGCCCTCGTCGAGCGCGCCCTTGAGCCGCCCCGGGGTGACATCGATGATCCGCGCCCGGCCGTGCACCGAGGTGGTGATCACACCGGCCTGCGAGCCGGTGAACGAGCGGGCCTCGTACCCCAGGTTGTGAATCGCCATGGCCAGCAGGGCCATCGAGATCCGCTCCCCGGCGGTGAGCAGCATGTCCAGCTCGCGGCCCGGCGGCAGCGGGCTGACCTGGTTGGCCAGGTCGAGCAGCTCGTCGGTGGTGTCCCCCATCGCGGAGACCACCACCACCACGTCGTCGCCGGCCTTGCGGGCGGCGACGATGCGCTCGGCCACCCGCTTGATCCGCTCGGCGTTGGCGACGGAGGACCCGCCGTACTTCTGCACAACGAGTGCCACGACGGTGCACTCCCTCCCAGTGACCCTGAGCGTGCCGACGCCGCCGGAACCGGGGCCGGCGGCGCGTGTCAGACCCCATGAGGGTATCCGGCGGGTCACGGCGGCGGGTCGGGTGATCCCACCATCCGGCCCGCGCGGCCGTCCGGGCAACGCGGGTGGCCAGGTCCGCGAGTTCGGGCGGTACGCCGAAAGTCCGTGCCCGACACGCCGGGCGGACGGCTGCCCGCCGCTGCCCACACCTGGCCCGCACCCACCAGAATGGGCCGGTGCCCGTCCTTCACCGCTCGGCCAGCCGCGTGCTCGGGCCGCTCGTGTTCGCCCTGCCGGTAGTCCTGGTCTCCTGCACCAGCGAGCAACCTCCGCCGCCTCCGCCGCCGGCCGATCCCGGGCCGGTCGAGGTGGACGGCGCCCGGGACGAGCTGGCCGCCCTGGCCGCCGCCGCACAGGATCGCCACCTGGTGGCGCGGTACGTGTTCGGCCGGACCGGCCAACCGGACCGCAGCATCGTGTTCACCAGCGCGAACGACGGCAGTTGGCGGGTCGACGTGCCGGGCGGGGCGCTGGGTGGCACCGCCGACGTCTCGCTGGCCGCCACCGGCGACGGGCTGTTCCAGTGCGCGCTGCCCTCGACCGGCCATCCGGAGCCGGCGCGCTGCGTACGCCTCGGCGAACGGGACGACGCGCTCCCGCGCCGGCTGGACCCCCGGATCCAGCATCCACTCACCGATTGGCTGGACGTGCTGACCGACCGGCGTGCGCCGCTCGCGGTGGCCCTGGCCGCCACGCCCAAGGGGTTGACCGGGACCTGCTACTCGGTGGAGTCCACCTCCGCCTCGCTGAACGCGCCGTTGGACGTCGGCATCTACTGCTACGACACCGACGGCACGCCTACCGGCGTCCGGACCGAGGCCGGCACGCTGCGGTTGGCGGCCCCGCCCGGCCCGGCGCCCGCCACCGTGCAGCTCGCCGGGCCGGTGGTGGTGGACGCGGAGCCCCTCGACACCGCCGCCCCTCCGACGCCCGATCCGACACTCAGCCCGAGCGCGGGAACGCCCTGATCTTCATACCGTTACGGGTGCTTTTGCCCACATCCGGCGAGCCCATGTTGAGTGGCGAATCACCCATACAGGACAATTCTCGGCATGGCTGACCTGACCCCGCTGCTCGCCTTCCGCTGGAGCCCTCGGGCGTTCGACCCGGGCGCCACCCTGACCTCGGACGAGGCGGCCTCGCTGCTGGAGGCCGCGCGGTGGGCGCCGTCGGCGGACAACGGGCAGCCCTGGCGGTTCGCCCTCGGCCACCGGGACGACCAGAACTGGAAACGGATCCTGATCAACCTGCCCGCCGACGACCAGGGCTGGGCCCGGCACGCCGCGACCCTGGTGGTCGGCGCGCACACCGGCGGCGACGCCGAGCGGGCCGCGTACGACCTCGGTCAGGCGATGGCCCACCTCACGCTCCAGGCCACCGCGCTCGGTCTGCACGTCCGCCAGCTCGTCCGCTTCGACCGGGCCGGCCTCGCCATCGAACTCGACCTGCCCGGCGGCGTCCGACCGCTGGTGGTCGCCGCCGTCGGCCGGCTCGGCGACCCGTTCGCCCTCCCGGCCGAGCTGCGCGCCCGGGAGACCGGCCTGCGGCACCGTCGGCCGGTCGCCGACCTGCTGCTCGCCTGATCACCCGACCGGGTCGGCCGCCCCGCTGGCCCGCAGCAGAACCTCTGCGGCGTCGGTGTTGCGGTAGAGGACGTGCCGACCCTGTCGAGACCGGCTGACCAGGCCGGCGGCATGCAACGCGGCCAGGTGCTGCGAGACGTTCCCCGCGGACATCCCGGTGCGGCGGGCCAGGTCGGTGGTGGTGGTGGCCGTGTCGAGCAGGTGCAGCAGCGCGGCGCGGCCGGGGCCGATCACCCGTGCCAGCGGGTCGCCGGGCGGTGGCGCGGTCGCCTCCCAGAGCGTCCCGACCGCCCGGACCGGGTACGCGCCGGCCGGCAGCGAATCCTCCAGCAGGTTCCACAGCACCTGCCGCCCGCTGAACACCGTCGGGTTCAGCGCCAGCCCGCGACCGCGCAGGTCGAAGTCCCGCCCGAACGTGTCGTCGCTGATCACCCGGTCCCCGTGCCAGTGCAGGCTCGGGTGGAGCTGCTCGAAGAACCGACCGGCGCCGTTCTCGGCGAGCTGGGCGGCGCGGTACGCCACGTCGGCGTCGAGCAGCGCCCGCATCCGCGGCCAGTCCGGGGCGATCGCCTCGTCGTACCAGACCCGCACCGCGTCGACGAGCTGCGGCAGCAGTCCACGGGGGTCGGCGAGCAGCGCCTGCCCGAACGGATTGAGCGGCCGGCTCGGGACGGTCGCCAGCAGATCCTGGACCACCACGCTCGGCGGTGTCGCGGCGATCTGCTCAAGCTGCTCGGCCATCTCCACGTTCGGCCGGGCCGCCGGGGTGAGGAAGTCGGGCAACCAGCGCCCCCGCCCGACCAGCTGCGTCAGCGGGCCGACCCGGGCGGCCACCTCGGGGCGACGCAGGGTCACCCGGGCCCGGTCGATCCAGGGCAGGTGCACCGCGTAGCGGACCGGGCTGGCCATCGCCCACATGCTCATGACCGTCTCGTTGACCGGCGACACGGCGAGCCGCACCCCCGCGACGTCGGCCAGGCTGAACCGCAACTCGGACACTGACACCCCCCTCGGGAGCAGGATTCGGTCCAGCCTAAAAGGCTCGACCGTCGTCATGGGGGCACGGTTCACTCCCGGCCATGGGGGCCAGAGAAACCATCCGCACTGCCGTCCGAAACGTCGTACCGCCGGCCGGGTTGATCCGCGCGCTGGCCGTGCAGGCCACGGTCTACGCCGTCGGCAGCGGCCTGTTCCATGCCGGCAGCGCCGTCTTCTTCACCCGGGCGCTCGGGCTCAGCGCCGCCCAGGTCGGGCTGGGGCTGTCCATCGCGGCGGGGGTGTCGCTGCTGGGCACGGTGCCGCTGGGCGGGCTCACCGACCGGTACGGACCGCAGCGGGTCTGGATCGTCGGGCTGGTGCTGGACGCGGCGCTCTTCGCCACGTACCCGTTCGTGGGCGGCTTCGCCAGCTTCCTCGCCGTGGTGGTGGCACTGGCGGCCGTGGATGCGTCGACAGGCGTGGCCCGGCAGGTCTACTCGATCAACGCACTCCCCCCGGCCGAGCGGGTCACCGCGATGGCGTACCAGCGTTCGTCGCTGAACGTCGGCTTCGGGCTGGGCGCGGTGATCAGCGGCGTGGTGCTGGCGGTGGACACGATCGAGGCGTACCGCGCGATGGTCTGGTTCATCGCGGCGGTGATCCTGGTGACGGCCCTGTTCGTACGGCGGCTGCCCCGGCTGCCGCAGGTGACCCGGCCGGTGGAGCCGATGAGTCGGCTCGCCGTGCTGCGGGACCGCCCGTTCATGGCGGTGTCCCTGCTCTCCGGGCTGCTCACCGCGCACCAGGCGCTCTACCTGACGGTCATGCCGCTCTGGATCCTCACCCACACGGACGCCCCGAAGACGGTGATCGCCGCCCTGGTGCTGCTCAACACTGTCCTGATCGTGCTGCTCCAGGTGCGCGTGAGCCGGGGCGCCGACACCGCCGCGGACGCGGCGAAGGCCTCCCGCCGGGGCGCGCTGTTGATCGCCTCGTTCTGTCTGGTCCTGCCGATCTCCGGGTTCACCCGGGGCTGGCTCACCATCGTGGTGCTGGTGGCCGCCGCGACGGTGCTGATCCTGGCCGAGCTGATCGAGTCGGCGGGCACCTGGGGGCTCACCGCCACCCTGCCGCCGGCCGGCCAACGCGGCGCGTACGTGGGGGCGTTCCGGCTCGGCGAGCAGGTGCAGTACCTGATCGCCCCGGCGGGGCTGACCGCGCTCGGCGTGACCACCGGCGGCTGGGGATGGTTACCGACGGCAGCGATCTTCGTGCTGGTCGGAGTGGCGATCGTGCCCGCGGTGGCCTGGGCTCTACGGACGCCGAGGCTGGGCGCCGAGGTCCCGGAGCCGGCCATGACTCCGGTCCCATAATCCGGACCGACCTTTCCACCCTCCGTTCCATCACGTAGGGTGACCTGGTCATGTGGCGGGCGCTTCTTCTCCTTAGCCGCCGCGACGAGGCCTGACCGGCCGGCACCTCGTCGCGGAGTCGCATCGCGCCGTCCAGCACATCTGAGTTTCCTCTCGGCACCGCCGCGCACCGTCGCCCGGCACCTCGCCGACACCTTCCGATCTGCTGACGCCACATGTTCCAGGGAGCACTCTGAGATGGCTCAACCTGTCACCGACGCCGATACCGATACCGATACCGATCCGATCGCCCGGCAACGCCCGAGCCGGATGCCGTACCACCGCTACCAGCCGTACCGGGAGCAGTTCCGGATCGACCTGCCGGACCGCACCTGGCCCACCCGTACCGTCGAGGCCGCTCCGCGCTGGTGCGCGGTGGATCTCCGGGACGGCAACCAGGCGCTGATCGACCCGATGTCGCCCGAGCGCAAGCGGCGGATGTTCCAGCTGCTGGTCCAGATGGGCTACAAGGAGATCGAGGTCGGCTTCCCGTCGGCCAGCCAGACCGACTTCGACTTCGTCCGGCAGCTCATCGAGCAGGACATGATCCCGGAGGACGTCACCATCCAGGTGCTCACCCAGTGCCGGGAGCACCTGATCGACCGGACGTTCGAGTCGCTGCGCGGCGCCAAGCGGGCGATCGTGCACTTCTACAACTCGACCTCCACCCTCCAGCGGCGGGTGGTCTTCGGCCTGGACAAGGACGGCATCGCCGACATCGCCACCACCGGCGCGCGGCTCTGCCAGAAGTACGCGGAGATCCACACCCCGGACACGGAGATCTTCTACGAGTACTCGCCGGAGTCGTACACGGGCACCGAGCTGGAGTACGCGCTGGAGGTCTGCTCCCGGGTGATCGACGTGATCGACCCGACGCCCGACCGGCCGCTGATCATCAACCTGCCGGCCACGGTCGAGATGGCCACCCCCAACGTGTACGCGGACTCGATCGAGTGGATGCACCGGCACCTGCCGCGTCGCGACAGCGTGGTGCTGAGCCTGCACCCGCACAACGACCGGGGCACCGGGGTCGCCGCCGCCGAGCTGGGCCTGCTGGCCGGCGCGGACCGGATCGAGGGCTGCCTGTTCGGCAACGGCGAGCGCACCGGCAACGTCGACCTGGTGACCCTGGGGCTCAACCTCTTCTCCCAGGGCATCGACCCGATGATCGACTTCTCGAACATCGACGAGATCCGGCGGGCCGTCGAGTACTGCAACCAGCTGCCGGTGCACGAGCGCCACCCGTACGCGGGCGACCTGGTCTACACCGCCTTCTCCGGCTCCCACCAGGACGCCATCAAGAAGGGCTTCGACGCCCTCGCCGCCGACGCGAAGGCGGCCGGCGTGCCGATGGACGAGCACACCTGGGCGGTGCCGTACCTGCCGATCGACCCGAAGGACCTGGGCCGCACCTACGAGGCGGTCATCCGGGTCAACTCGCAGTCCGGCAAGGGCGGCGTCGCGTACATCATGAAGAGCGAGCACCAGCTGGACCTGCCCCGCCGCCTCCAGATCGAGTTCTCCGGGGTCGTGCAGCAGGTCACCGACCACGACGGCGGCGAGGTCGACCCGCGCGCCATGTGGGAGATCTTCGCGACGCACTACCTGCTCGACCACCAGCCCGACCCGGCGATCCGGTTCGGCGGCTACACGATCGGCACCACCGACGGCAAGGTCGAGATCGAGGCACAGGTCGGCGTGGGCGGCGAGCAGCGCTCGCTCGCCGCAGTCGGCAACGGCCCGATCGACGCGTACGTCAACGCGCTCGGTTCGGTGGGGGTGGGCGTCCGGGTGCTCGACTACCACGAGCACGCGCTGTCCTCCGGTGGCGACGCGCAGGCCGCCGCCTATGTGGAGTGCGAGGTGGACGGTCGGACGGTCTGGGGTGTCGGCACCGACGCCAACATCGTCACCGCGTCGATCAAGGCGGTCACCAGCGCCGTCAACCGCGCCCGCGGCTGACGTTCCCGCCACGCCCCCGAAGTCGGTCTACTTCGGGGGCGTGGCGGCGGGCATCTGGTGGCAGGGCTGCGACGGCGGCGCCGCGCGCGGGGGCCGGTGCACCAGCACGAGGGCCAGCACCGCCCCGACCAGCAGCAGCCCCGCACACCAGGCCAGCGCTCCCCGGAACGCGTCGGTCAGCTCGGCCTTCTGCTCGTAGCCCCCGCCGGAGAGGCCGACCAGCAGCGGCAGCGCGGCCACCGCGAGCAGACCGCCCGCGCGGGACGCGGCGTTGTTGAAGCCGCTGGCCACCCCGGAGAAACGGTCCTGCACCGCCGCGAGCACCGACGCGGTCAGCGGCGCCACCACCAGGGTCAGCCCGAGACCGAAGAGCAGCACCCCGGGCAGCACGTCGGTCCAGTACGACGCGCCGGGGCTGACGCCGCGCAGCAGCAGCAGACCGATGGCGGCGATCACCGGCCCGACGGCAAGCGGCAGCCGGGGGCCGATCCGCGCCGACAGCGCGCCCGCCCGGGCCGACCCGATGAGCAGCAGCACCGTCATCGGCAGCAGCGCGATCCCGGTGCGAAAGGCCGACCACTCGACGACGTTCTGCAGGTAGACCGCGAAGAAGAAGGTGAACCCGCCGAGCGCCGCGTAGACCACCACGGTGAAGATGTTCAGGACGGAGAAGAGTCGGCTGCTGAACAGCCCGGTGGGCAGCATCGCCGTGTCACCGCGCCGCCGTTCCAGCAGCACGAAGGTCACCGCGGCCACCACCCCGACCAGCGCGGCGATCAGCACCGACGCCGAGGTGAAGCCCCGGGCGGGCGCGTCGATCAATGCGTACGTGACGCCGGCGAGCGCGAGTGCGCCGAGCAGCGCCCCGGCCACATCGAACCGGCGTCGCGTCCGGTCCGGCCCCTGCGTCCGGGAGGCGTTCTCGTCCCGGCTCTCCGGCACCCAGCGGACGGTGGCCAACACCACCAGCACCGCGAGCGGCAGGTTCAGGAAGAAGATCCATCGCCACGACAGCGCGTCGATCAGCCAGCCACCGAGGAACGGGCCCAGCGCGGTGGACACACCGGACAGCCCGGCCCAGGCGCCGATCGCCTTGCCCCGGTCGTCCGGGTGGAAGCTGGCCTGGAGCACCGACAGGGAGCCGGGGGTGAGCAGCGCCCCGCCGGCGCCCTGGAGGAACCGGGCGGCGATCAGGGTGCCGGTGCCCTGGGACAGCCCGCACAGCACCGAGGCCACGGTGAACCACACCACCCCGATCAGGAAGACCCGTCGCCGGCCGAAGCGGTCCCCGAGAGCCCCACCGAGCAGCACGAACGCCGCCAGCATCAGCAGGTAGCCGTTCACGGTCCACTGGAGATCGGCCACGTTGGCCCCGAGATCCTGACCGAGTTTCGGCAGCGCGACGTTGACGACGGTGCTGTCGAGGAAGACCATGCCGGAGGCGAGCACCGCGGCGAGCAGCGTCCCCCGGCCGGCGGCGGTGCCCATCCGCAGAGCGGGCGATGGTACGGCAGTGGTCATCTCACCAATCTGCCTTGCAGGATGTGGGAGACGCCACGAAACGCCGAAACCATGCCCGGGTACTGTGCGCAATCGCCGGGAGCCCGCAAGCTGGAGAGGTGTCGTCTGTGCGTACCAGATCAGGACAGCGCGCGGCGGTGACCGCGCTCGTCGCGGCGCTGGCGCTCGGCGTAGCCGGTTGCGTCCCGCCCGAGGAGCCGGAGGGAACGCCGGCACCGGGTGGCGGCGGCAACGCCGTCGAGCAGTTGGGCCAGCTGACCGTCGCCACCGCCGGCTCGATGAAGGGTTACAGCCGGGAGCGCTTCCCGCACTGGCGGGACACCGGCAAGAACTGCGACGTGCGGGACAGCATCCTGCAACGCGACGGCAAGGACGTGAAGCTGTCCGGCTGCAACGTCGTCGGCGGCCGCTGGGAGAGCGTGTACGACGGCCGCAGCGCGACCGATCCCTCCGACGTGGACATCGACCACACGGTGCCGTTGGCCAACGCGTGGCGCTCGGGCGCCGACGAGTGGGACAACGCCAAGCGGGGTGACTTCGCCAACGACACGACACGTCCGCAGCTCATCGCGGTTTCCGCGTCCTCCAATCGGGCAAAGGGTGACCAGGATCCGTCCCAGTGGAAGCCGGCAAACCGGTCGTACTGGTGTCAGTACGCCAAGGACTGGGTGACGGTGAAGCACTACTGGAAGCTGACGGTGACGAGCGCCGAGAAGAGCGCCCTGACCGACATGCTGGAGGGCTGTTGATGAGCGAGGAACCGGCGACAGACGCCAAGACGGCGGCGGACACGGCCCCGTCCGCCGCCGGGATGACCGCCGACGGCACCGGCGACACGCCGGCCGCGGTGCCGGGCGCCGGCATGGTCGCGGACTCGACCGGCGCGAGCGCGCCGCAGAGCCGGACCGCCGACATCGTGCCCGGACCGGGCGGGGTGATGACCGACGAGGTCGGCGTCGTCACCGGTGAGCTGACCCTGCGCACCGAGTACGCGGACGGCAAGGTCACGCTGCGGGTGCAGTACAAGGACGCGGACGAGTGGTACGCGGTGACCGGCGGATCGGTCGCGCTGGCCGATCCGGCGGGGCTGGACGCCGTGCACGCCGTCGCGGTGGCCCTGCTGAACCGTCCCGAGGGCTGAGGCCCCGTACGCAGATCCGGGGCCGTCCGTCGCGGACGGCCCCGGACCGCGTCACGGGGTGGGGATCAGTTCGCCCGGTGGGTCGACGGGACCGGTGCCATCGGTCGGGCGCACCAGCTCCACCTCGACCTCGTGCGGCCGGATCCGGCCGGCGGCGATGTCCTCGGCGAAGTGGCAGGCCACCCGGTGGCCGCCGACCACGTCGCGCAGTTCGGGCCGATCGGTGGCGCAGCGGGTCGGCTGCGCCCACGGGCACCGGGTGTGGAACCGGCAGCCCGAGGGCGGGTTGGTGGGCGAGGGCAGGTCGCCGGCGAGCAGGATGCGCTCGCGGCGGTCCTCGACGACCGGGTCGGGCACCGGCACGGCGGACATCAGCGCCCGGGTGTACGGGTGCATCGGCTCGCGGTAGAGGTCGTCGCTGGACGCCTCCTCCACCAGACCACCCAGGTACATCACGCCTACCGTGTCGGCGATGTGCCGGACCACAGCCAGGTCGTGCGCGATGATCAGGTAGGTCAGGCCCCGCTCGTTCTGCAGGTCCTCGAGCAGGTTGAGCACCTGCGCCTGGATCGACACGTCCAGTGCGGAGACCGGCTCGTCGGCGACGATCAGGTCCGGGTCGAGCACCAGGGCCCGGGCGATGCCGATGCGCTGGCGCTGACCGCCGGAGAACTCGTGCGGGTACTTGCTGAGGGCGGACGCGGGCAGGCCCACCGCCTCCAGCGTCTCGCGCAGTCGCCGGTTCGTCTCGGCCTTGTCGCCGGCCAGCCCGTGCGCCTTCAGGCCCTCCACCAGCAGCGACTCCACCGACTGTCGAGGGTCGAGACTGGACAGCGGATCCTGGAAGATCATCTGCATGCGGCGACGGGCGTGCCGCATCGCCTCGCCCTTGAGGGCCCGGACGTCGGTGCCGTCGAAGACGATCTCGCCGTCGGTGGGCTCGACGAGCCGCAGCAGGCCACGACCCAGCGTCGACTTGCCGCAGCCCGACTCGCCGACCAGGCCGTACGTCTCGCCCTTGCGGATGCTCAGTGACACGCCGTCGACGGCGTAGACGTAGCCGACGGTCCGGTCGAAGAGCAGGCCGCTCTTGATCGGAAAGTGGACCTTGACGTCGCGCAGCTCGATCAGCGGGGTGGTCTCTTCGGTCATCGGGCCGCCACCTCCTCGGAGACGGGGTTGTTGCAGCGCAGGTCGCCGCCGGTGGCGGTGGGTTCGAGCGGCGGAGGCCCCTCCAGGCAGGCGTCCACGACGTTGTCGCAGCGCGGGGCGAACGCGCACCCCTCGGTCCACGGGATGTTGTCGGAGACCGACCCGCGGATGGCGTGCAGCCGCTCACCGCGCGGGGAGTCCAGCCGCGGCACCGAGTTGAGCAGCCCGTGGGTGTACGGGTGCCGGGCGTGCGCGAACAGCTCGTGCCGGCGGGCCCGCTCCACGACCTTGCCGCCGTAGAGCACGTTGACGGTGTCGCAGAGCCCGGCCACCACGCCGAGGTCGTGCGTGATCATCACGAGCGCGGTGCCGGTCTCGTCGACCAACTGCTTGAGCAGGGTGAGGATCTGCGCCTGGATTGTCACGTCGAGCGCGGTGGTCGGCTCGTCGGCGATCAGCAGCCGCGGCTTGCAGGCCAGGGCGATGGCGATGAGCGCGCGCTGGCGCATCCCGCCGGAGATCTGGTGCGGGTACTCGCTGAGTCGCCGTTGCGGGTCGGGAATCCCGACGGCGTCGAGCAGGTCCCGTGCCTCCCGCAGCGCCTGCTTGCGGTCCCGGCCCTGGTGGCGTTCGAGCACCTCGGCCACCTGGATGCCGATCGGGATGACCGGGTTCAACGACGACAGCGGGTCCTGGAAGATCATGCTGATCTCCCGGCCGCGCCGGTCGCGCATGTCGTCGGGACGCAGCTTCAGCAGGTCGGTGCCGTCGAAGTGCACCTCGCCGCTCACCTTGTTGCCCCGCTTGGGCAGCAGGCCCATGATGGCCAGGCTGGTCACGCTCTTGCCGCAGCCGGATTCGCCGACCAGGCCGACGGTCTGCCCCGGCTCCACGGTGAAGCTGACCTTGTCGACAGCGGTGAAGGGCCGCTCGCCCCGCCGCTGGAACACGACGCTCAGGTCACGGACGTCGAGCAGGCTCATCGGGTCACTTCCTCACTGCTGTGGTCCTTCACTCGCGACTGCGGGGCTCGCAAGCTCACTCCTCGCGCTCGCCCGAGGCACGGGCCGGCCGTGCTGATTGCGCGCACCGCGGTCACCGCCGGTTCTTCGGGTCGATCGCCTCGCGCATCGCCTCACCCAGCAGGGTGAAGCCGAGCGCGACCACGATGATCGCGAGCGCCGGGTAGTACGCCAGCTCCGGACGGACCTCGAAGTAGCGCTGACCGTCCACGCCGAGCATCAGGCCCCACTCGGCCCGGTTGATGTCCGGGTCACCGAGGCCCAGGAACGAGAGCGCCGCGGCGTCCAGGATGGCCACCGCGAAGGTCAGGGTGGCCTGCACGATCACGGCGGTCAGCGAGTTGGGCAGCATGTGCCGCAGCACGATGTTGCGCTGCTTGACGCCGAGCGCGCGGGCGGCGAGCACGTGGTCGCTCTCCCGCTGGGCCAGCATCGAGCCGCGCAGCAGCCGGGCGAAGATCGGCACGTTGACGATGGCCACCGCGAAGATGACAGTCCACTGGCTCGACCGGCTGGCCATCGCGACCAGGGTGATCGCGAGCAGCAGGCTCGGCAGGGCCAGCATCACGTCGGTGAGTCGCATCAGGACGACGTCGACCCAGCCGCCGAAGGCGCCGGCGATCGCGCCGATCAGCACGCCGAGCGCCAGACCGATGAGGGTGGCGAGCACACCCACGAACAGCGTCTGCCGGGCACCGTAGATCATCCGGGACAGGAAGTCCCGGCCGAGCGGGTCGGAGCCGAACGGGAAGTCACCGCTGGCGCCCGGGATGCTGTCCACCGTGAGGTTCTTCGTCAGCTCCTCAAAGCGCTGCACCGGGTCGTGCGGCGCGATGAGCGGGGCGAAGATCGCCACCAGGACGAACAGGCCGACGATGCTGGCGCCGACGATGGCGACGGGGTTGCGTCGCAGCCGGCGTACGGCGTCGCGGACGAGGCTGATGCCGCCCCGGTCGGACGCGCTGGCCCGGGCCAACTCGTCCAGTCGTGCCTTCTTGCGGTCGCCGAGCACGCCGATGCTGCGCTCGCTCATGCCGGGGCGGGGCTTGTCGTCCCCGCTGCGGGGCGTCGGCGCTCCGGCCTGGGTGATGGGGTCACTCATCGCACACGCACCCTGGGGTCGATGAAGGCGTAGGAGAGGTCGACCAGCAGGTTGACCACCACGAAGACCAGCGCCGCGAGCAGGATGATCGCCTGGAGCACCGGGTAGTCCCGGCCGCCGCTGATCGAGTCGGTGATCAGCGTGCCGATGCCGCCCCAGTTGTAGACCTTCTCGGTGAGCACCGCGCCGGAGAGGAGCGCGCCGGTCTGCAGGCCGATGGTGGTGACCACCGGGAGCAGCGCGTTGCGCAGGATGTGCCGGCCGCGGATGGTGCGGTGCCGCAGGCCCTTGGCCTCGGCGGTCCGCACGTAGTCCTCGTTGAGGACGTCGAGCACGCTGGCCCGGGTGATCCGCACGATCACCGCCAGCGGGATGGTGGCGAGCGTGATCGCCGGCAGGATCAGGTGCCACAGCGCGTCCGCGCTGGCGTCGAACTCCCGGGTCAACAGGCCGTCGAGCACGAAGAAGCCGGTGACGTGGGTGTTGTCCAGACCCGTGGTGAGCCGTCCGGACGGCGGGAACCAGTGGATGTTCTGGGTGAAGACGTCCTTGAGCAGGTAGCCCAGGAAGAAGATCGGGATCGAGATGCCGAGCAGGGTGCCGGCGATGGTGAGGTTGTCCAGCGATCGTCCGCGCCAGCGAGCGGCGAGGTAGCCGAGCGGCACGCCGAGTCCGACCGCGATGATCATCGCGGCGAGGGCCAGTTCGACGGTGGCCGGGAAGGCGCGGCTGATGACCTCGGTGACCGGGTCACCGGTCCGGATCGAGTTGCCGAAGTCGCCGGTGACGACTCGCTGCATGAACTTGCCGTACTGCACCAGGATCGGCTGGTCGTAGCCGAGCGCCTTGGTCAGCAGCACGCGGCGCTCGGGTGTGGCCCGCTCGCCGAGCAGCGCCTCGACCGGGCCACCGGGCAGGTTCCGCAGCCAGATGAAGATCAGCGCCGACAGCGCTATGAGGGTCACCACCAGCTGCAACAGGCGGCGGACTATGACTCGCAACATCTCTCACACACCAGACTCTCGATGAATCGCGGATCGGCCCGGGCCGGGAGGAACCCCGGACCCGGGCCGATCACGCCTACGGCCTCAGCCGAGGGACGTCACTTGCTGACGCTGACCGTGTTGAATCGCTCGTCGGTCAACGGGCTGGCCACCATGCCCTTGACGTCCTTGGTGACGACGATGGCCGGCGGGGCGTGCCAGAGCGGCACGGCCGGCAGCCACTTGGTGGCGATGTCCCGGTTGACCTGCTCCCAGGCCGCCTTCTTGCCGGCCTCGTCGACGGTGCCGTCGGCCTTGGCGATCGCGTCGAACATCTCGGTCATCGACTGGTCGCCGAACTCGACCTTGGCCCGTCCGAAGAACGTGCCGACGAAGTTGCCCGGGTCGTTGTAGTCACCGGTCCAGCCGAGGATGTGCAGGTCCTGCTTACCGAACTGCTGCACGTCGTCCTTGAAGCCACCGTTCCACGGGCGAGGCACACCGTTGACCTTGATGCCCACGGCCTGGAGGTCGTTGGCGAGGACGGTGAAGATCTCCTGCGGGTTCGGCATGTACGGCCGGGAGACGTCCGGCGGGTAGTAGAAGTTCAGCGTCAGACCCTCGGCGCCGGCCTCCTTGAGCAGCTGCTTGGCCTTGTCCGGGTTGTACTCGTACTTCTGCACGTCCGGGGCGTAGCCGAGCACGGTGTCCGGCATGAACTCGTCGGCGACCTTGGCGCCACCCGGGCCCTTGGTCTGCACCAGCTGCTGGCGGTTGAGGGCGTAGGCGATCGCCTGGCGCACCCGCAGGTCCTTGAGCTTCGGGTTCTTCTGGTTGAGGCCCAGGTAGAGGACGTTGAACGCCGGACGGTTGATGACCTGGAAGCCCTCACCCTCCAGCGCCTTACGGTCGGCCGGGGCCGGGAAGTCGATGCCCTGGACGGTGCCGGCGCGGAGCTCCTGCTTGCGGGTGCTCTCGTCCTTGATGACCTTGATGATCACCTTGTCGACCTTGGCCTTGTCACCCCAGTAGTCCGCGTTGCGGTTCAGGGTGATCTCGTTCTTGGCCTTGTCCCAGCCACCGAAGGTGAACGGCCCGGTGCCGACCGGGTTGGTGGTGGCGAACGCGCTGTACTCGAACGAGTCGCCGTTCTGCTTCACCGTGTTGGCGTCGTACTTCTTCAGCGCCTCGGGGCTGGCGATCGAGAGCGAGGTCAGCGCGAACGCGCCGGGGAACGCACCCTTGTACTGGTTGAGGGTGACGACGGCGGTGCCGCCGTCCTTCGCCTCGCACTTGTTGTAGATCGGCTTGCCGGCGTCCGGGCTCTCGTTGTTGGCGAAGCCCCCGAAGACGTCCATGTAGTAGATCATCTGGGACTGGGCGGCAGCGCCCTTCATGTTGTACCAGCGGTCGAAGTTGAAGCAGACCGCCGCGGCGTCGAACGGGGTGCCGTCGTGGAACTTCACACCCTGGCGGAGCTTGAACGTCCAGACCTTGCCGTCGGGGTCGTGCTCCCAGCTCTCGGCCAGGCCGCCCTGCAGCTCCGCGGTGCCCGGCTTGTGGCTCACCAGGGTGTCGAACATCTGCCGGACCGGCCGGAACGACTCACCGTCATCGTTGAAGATCGGATCGAAGTTCTTCGGGTCACCGGCACCCGCGAAGATGAAGGTGCCGCCAGTCTTGGCCTCGCCACTGTCGCCGTCGCGATCGCTCTTCGCGCAGCCGGCCGCGCCGACCGCCAGAGCGGCAACGGCCGCGATGGCCATGGCCGATTTAAGCCTTCTCGCCTGCATCTCTCACCTCTGTCATGCGCATGACCACGCCGAGCTGTGGCTCGGTCCGTGTGCGGGAGGCTATGACATGTAACACCGGAAGCGGAACGGCCGTCAGGCAATCGCTACCAAGCCGACACCTTGCGCGGACGTCTGACAGTCGACGGCACGGGGAATACATCGAGCGACACATGAATTCGACGCCACGACGCCAGCCGTCGACGCCTGTCGTCGACGACCCCGGGGTGCGTCAGGAGGGCGACGGCCAGGCCACCGGCGGTGGGCAGTCGGCCAACCGCTCGACGGTCGAACCCGCCGTGGCCGTGCCCAGGTCGTGGAAGGTCACGCGGTGGCAGGCGTTCACGTGACTCACTCCGAACACCACGCCGAAAGGGGCGGAACCGTACACGGTCACCACCAGGTCAGGCGCCCGGCGGACCTCCTGCACCTCGACCTGGGTGCCCTCCGCGACCGCCGCCAACCGTTCGTCGGTCGGCGCCGGATCACCGGTGGCGACCACCGCCGCGCCGTACGCCTGGGCGTTCCGGGTCACCGCGGCTTCGGCCCCGGCTTCCCCGGCACGGGTGTCCGCGGCGGTTCGCCGGCTCCCCACCTCGATCGCCACGAGGACGCCGGCGAAGGCAAGCGCCAGCACGGCCACCAGCACCGCCGGGGCCCAGGACCGCCGGGCCGGCCGCTGCCTCGCCACTCGCCACCTCCCTGAGGTACGCCGGTGGGCCCGCGCTCGTCGCACGGACCCACCGGAGTCACCTCAGTTGTACCGGCCGCCGACAACCCCGACGGCGTACGGGGTCAGACGGCTCGGCGCCCCTCGAAGGCCCGGCCCAGGGTGATCTCGTCGGCGTACTCCAGATCGCCGCCGACGGGCAGCCCGCTGGCCAGCCGGGTCACCGCGATCCCCATCGGCTTCACCATCAGCGCCAGATAGGTGGCGGTCGCCTCGCCCTCCGTGTTCGGGTCGGTGGCCAGGATCAACTCCCGGACCGCCCCGCCGCTCAGCCGGGTCATCAGCTCCCGGATGCGCAGATTGTCCGGGCCGATCCCCTCCAGCGGATTGATCGCGCCGCCGAGCACGTGGTAGCGACCGCGGAACTCGCCGGTCCGCTCGATGGCCACCACGTCCTTGGGCTCCTCCACCACGCACAGCACCTCGTCGGTGCGGCGCTGATCGCGGCAGATCCGGCACTGCTCGGACTCGGCCACGTTGTAACAGGTCGTGCAGAAGCGCACCAGCTCCTTGACCTTGCGCAGCGCGCCGGCCAGCCGGTTGACGTCGGCCGGGTCGGCCGACAGGACGTGGAACGCGATCCGCTGGGCGCTCTTCGGGCCCACGCCCGGCAGTCGTCCCAGCTCGTCGATCAGATCCTGGATGGCGCCTTCGTACATCTGCCGGCTCAGAAACCGGGCAGGCCGAGGCCGCCCATGCCGCCGGCGACCGGACCCATCTTGCGCTCGGTCAACTCGCGCGCGGCCTCGGCGGCGTTGTGCACGGCCGCGACCACCAGGTCCTCAAGCGTCTCCACGTCGTCCGGGTCGACGGCCTTCGGGTCGATCTTGATGGACTTCAGATCACCGGAGCCGGAGACGGTAGCGGTGACCAGCCCTCCGCCGGCGGTGCCGGTCAGCTCGGCCTCGGCCAGCTCGGCCTGGGCGGCGGCGATCTGCTGCTGCATCTTCTGCGCCTGCTTCAGCATCTGCTGCATGTTCGGCTGTCCACCTGGGCGCACGGATGGCTCCTTCTCGCACTCGTCTGCTCGGCCGCCGACCAGCCTAACCGCTGGGACCGACCCCGCCCCGCCCGGTGCGTCCGCCCACGCCGGGCCGTGCCGGGGCTTTACCGCCGCCCGCTCGGACGACCTGCGAGGTATGGCTGGCACCACCGGGAACCGGCCATCTGCGGGTAGTGCGTCGGCACCCCCCGCGCTGGTCTGCTCGACAGCATGAACCTCAACCCCACGGGCCGGGTCGGCGCACTGTGCTGGGTGATCGCCGCACCTGTCTTCCTCGTCGCCAGCCTGGTCACCGGCCTGCGCTGGCGCGAGCCGGCCTACAGCTGGGCCAGCCACAACATCAGCGACCTCGGCAACGTCCACTGCGGCAGCTGGGACACGACCCGGCCCCGGTACGTCTGCTCCCCCTGGCACCCGGTGATGAACGCCGCGACGCTGGCCACCGCCGTGCTGCTCGCCGCCGGGCTCCTGCTGAGCTGGCGGACACTCGGTCGCGGCGCGGTGGTGCGCTCCGCGCAGACGCTGCTGCTGCTGGCGGCCGGCGGGTACGCCCTGGTGGCCCTCTACCCGGCGGACGTCGACGAGAACCTGCACGTCCTCGGCGCGTTCCTGATCATGGGGATGGGCAACATCGGGCTGCTCATCGCCGGCTTCGCGCCGCCCACCACGGTGCTCGGCCGGTGGCGGGCGCTCACAGTTGCCGCTGGGCTGACCGCGCTGGCGGGGACCGTGCTGTTCTTCGCCCAGCAGGGCCTCGGGATCGGCGTGGGCGGCATGGAACGCGTGGCGGTGCTGCCCTTTCCGGTGTGGGCCTGCTGCCTGGGCGCCCTGCTCGCGGAAACCCCGCCCGTCAACGTCGCCCAGGAACCCGCGAGCCACATCGCTTCATGATCGGCGGGCCGGGTGTCAGCGGGCGTCCACCTCGTCGATCTTCTCGGCGCCGAAGGTCTCCCGGAGCAGCCGTACCGCCTGTTCCTCGCTGGACTCCCGGGCCGTCTTCTCGTCGATGACCTCGTCCAACGGTTCGTCGCCCGGGTCGAACCCCTCATAGGTCGGTACCGCCGCCGGCGCCCCGCCACCCGCGCGCCTACCGCGCTGCGGGCCGTCGAAGTCCGGGTCGTAAGGCGGTTCGCCGGCCCATTCGGCGTCCGCGACGGGCCGGGCCGCCGATGCGGTACGCGCGCCGCGCCCCGCCGCCGCCGCTCGGGCGGCGGCGATGGCGCTGCTCACCGGTGCGCCACCGGCTGACGCCGGCTGCCGGGCCCCCGGCGTCGGGTGGGCCGCCCGCGCGTCCGGCTTACCGGTCACCGAGCCGGAGCCGCCGGGGCCACCACCGTTCGCCCCCGGGCCGGAACCGTTCGCGGCGCCGTTCGATCGGGTGTGGGCCGCGTCGGCACCGTTCACGCTTGTCGACGCGGGTACGGAGGCGGAGTCGCTGTCGTCCACCGCGGTGCCGCCCGGTCGGGCGGCCTCCGGCCAGTCCTCGTCATCGGTCGCCGGGGCGGCGGGAGCACTGCCACCGGGGCGCGCAGCCTCCGGCCAGTCGTCCTCGTCGTCAGCAGCCGCCGGGGTGTTCGTCGCGCCAGCCGGGGCGGCCGTGTTCGCCGAGGCCGGAGACACGGTGGGCGACGTGTTCGTGGGGGCAGATCGGACATCCGCCGGAGCAGTCGGCGCGGCGGCAGCCGGCGCGGCCGGGGTCTGGGTCGGCGTGCCCGGGGTCGGCATGGACGGCTGCGCGGCAGCGGTCGGCACGGTCGAGGTCGGTGCAGTCGACTGCGGGGCAGCCATCGGCGCGTTCGAGGTCGGCGCGGTCGGCTGCGGGGCAGCGGTCGGCGCGGCCGGGGTCGGCGCGGCCGGGGTCGGCGCAGTCGAGTGCGGGGCAGCGGTCGGCACGGTCGAGGTCGGCGCGCTCGGCTGCGCGGCAGCGGTCGGCGCGGTTGGCGCGGTTGGCTGCGCGGCAGCGGTCGGCGCGGTTGGCTGCGTGGTAGCGGTCGGGCGGGGTGGCGCGGCCGGCTGGGAGCGCGGCGGACCGGACAGCGACACGCCACCCCGCTCGCCGGCCACCTCGCAGCGGATCTGCCAGCGTCCGCCCAGCTCCTCGTAGAGCGCGTCGGTGAGCACCGCCGCGTGGTCGGCCATCATCTTGGCCAGCACCGTGGACTTCACCGTCAGCACCAGCATGTCGCCGTCGAGTTCGCGCACTACCGCGTCGCGCATGAGGGCGGCGATCCGCTTGTTGGTCCGGTTGACCTTGCCGACCACGTCGGGCCAGACCCGGCGGACGGCCACCGCGTCCAGTGCGGCGGCCGGCGCACCGGGGCGAGGCGGCACGGGTGTCGCCGGGTCGGGCAGCACGGCCGACGGCGGCACCACGCGACGCGGGGGCGTGCCCGGTCCGGCGGGCGAGACGGGTGCGGTGGCCGGGTCAGCGACGGCCGACGCACCGGGTGAGGCCGGAATCGGTGAGTCGGCGCCCGAGGGCGTGTACGAGGCCGGTGCGCCGGAAACGCGAGCGCCCGAGCCGGTGGCACCCGAACCCACCACGCCCGAGCCGGCGACGTCGGCAGCCCGAGCGCCAGGGGTCGGGGACGCGGTCGGGTCGACGTCCCACGGCGGTGCGGAGGTCGGGGCGTTCACTGGCGCCGGGGTGGCGGCAGCCGGGACCGGAGGGGCGTGCTGTGGGCGTACTCCTTGGGGGGCTGCTGACGCGGAGCCGGCGGTGGCCGACGGTGCGTCGGTGCCGCCCAGGGTGAGCCGGCGTTCCATCCGTTCGAGGCGCTGGAGGAGGCCGCCTGCGGAGTCGTCCACGCCGGGCAGCAGCATCCGGGCGCAGATCAGCTCCAGCAGCAGGCGGGGCGCGGTGGTGCCGCGCATCTCCACCAGGCCGTCGTGCACGATGTCGGCGCAGCGGGAGAGCGTGGCCGGGCCGAGCTGGGACGCCTGGGCGGCCATCCGCTCGATCTGGTCGGCGGGGCCGTCGATCAGGCCCTTCGCGGCGGCGTCCGGCACCTGCTGGAGCACGATGAGGTCGCGCAGCCGTTCCAGCAGGTCGGAGGCGAATCGGCGCGGGTCGTGCCCGGCCTCGGCGACCCGGTCGACGGTGGCGTACGCGGCGGCGCCGTCACCGGCGGCCAGCGCGTCGCACATCTCGTCGATCAGCGCGGCGTCGGTGACCCCGAGCAGCGCGGCGGCGCGGGCGTAGCTGACGCCCTCCGGACCGGCGCCGGCGATGAGCTGGTCGAGCACGGAGAGGCTGTCCCGGGCACTGCCCCCACCGGCGCGGACCACAAGCGGGAAGACCGCCGGTTCGACGGCGACGCCCTCGGCCTGGGTGAGCTGCTCCAGGTACGGGCGGAGGATCTTCGGCGGGATCAGCCGGAACGGGTAGTGGTGGGTCCGCGACCGGATCGTGCCGAGGACCTTCTCCGGCTCGGTGGTGGCGAAGATGAACTTGACGTACTCCGGGGGCTCCTCGACGAGCTTGAGCAGGGCGTTGAAGCCCTGGGTCGAGACCATGTGCGCCTCGTCGATCACGTAGATCTTGAAGCGGCTGCTGGCGGGCGCGAAGAACGCGCGCTCGCGCAGCTCACGGGCGTCGTCGACACCACCGTGGCTGGCCGCGTCGATCTCGATCACGTCGATGGAGCCGGCGCCGTCAATGGCCAGCGAGCGGCACGACTCACACTTGCCGCACGGCTCGGGGGTGGGGCCCTGCTCACAGTTGAGCGAGCGGGCCAGGATCCGGGCGCTGGAGGTCTTGCCGCAGCCACGGGGGCCGGAGAAGAGGTAGGCGTGGTTGAGCCGGCCGCTGCGCAGCGCCTGCGACAACGGCTCGGTGACGTGTTCCTGCCCGATGACCTCGGCGAAGGTACGTGGCCGGTACTTGCGGTAGAGCGCCAGCGTCACTCGTCCCGCCTCCTCTCGACCGAGCCATTCTGCGCCGGTCGGGCGCGGGTGACCACCCACCCCGCCGGGCAGCTTGGGTTACCCCGGGTTGCCGCGATTGATCGACTCCATCTCGGCGACGTGGCGGTATCCACGGCCCAGAACAGCCCCACCTCGGCGACCTGGAGTGGATCAAGGCCCCGGAGACAAAAAGGCCTCCCGTGCACCCGGCAGAGCTCGCTTATCCTTGCTGCCTTCCGGCCCTGGGGAGGTTCACGAGATACCGCCGCACGGGAGGTGACGCCAACCCTACCCGACGGCCCGTCGATCTTCAGGGGGTGGTGGGGTGGCCCGACCGACGGGGGCCTGTATCCTGGCTCGCGGAGGATTCGCCTAGAGGCCTAGGGCGCACGCTTGGAAAGCGTGTTGGGTTTACACCCTCACGAGTTCGAATCTCGTATCCTCCGCTCGCCTGAGCAGCAGCAACGCCCAGCAGACCGATAACCGGTCGGCTGGGCGTTTTTGTTGTGGTGTCATCGACGCCATGGCGGAGACCGCGTGGGAGTGGGACGAGACGTTGTACGCGGGCAGCGCCCGCCACTACAGCGTGGGCCGGTGGCCGTACCCGCCGGAACTCGCCGAGACCATCGGCAGCGCGCTCGACCTGGACTGCACCGGCCGCCTCCTGGACGTCGGTTGCGGCCCGGGGTCGTTGACGTTGCTGCTGGCGCCCCTGTTCGAGGCGGCGGTCGGGGTGGACGCCGACCGGGACATGCTCACCGAGGCGCAGCGGCGGGCCAGCGAGGCCGGGGTCACCACCGTCGAGTGGCGGCACCTGCGCGCCGAGGACCTGCCGGCCGACCTGGGTACGTTCCGGGTGGCCACGTTCGCCCAGTCGTACCACTGGATGGACCGGCCGTTGGTGGCCCGGCGGGTCCGCGACATGCTCGCGCCCGACGGGGCCTGGGTCCATGTCAGCGCCAACACCCACCAGGGCGTGAACGGCGACGACGGGTTGCCCTACCCGCGACCGCCCTGGCCGCAGATCACCGAGCTGGTCGCGCGTTACCTGGGGCCGATCCGCCGGGCCGGTCAGGGAGCACTGCCCGCCGGCACCCCCGGGGGCGAAGCGGAGATCATGCTGGCGGCGGGCTTCGCCGGCCCCACCCGACTGACCATCGAGCAGGGGATGGTCGTGGAACGGTCGGTGGCCGAGGTGGCCTCGGCGGTGTTCTCGCTGTCCAGTTCGGCGCCGCACCTGTTCGGCGACCGGCTCCCCACCTTCGAGGCCGATCTGCGCGACCTTCTGACGACGACGGCGCGAGATGGCCTCTTCGCCGAGCGCCGCCAGGACGTGGGCATTGCCATCTGGCGACCCTGAGGCCAGGTGAAGGCCGTCGGTCACCCGCGGGCGCGGGCCCAGGAGAGGAAGCGTTCGGTGAGCCGGGCCGGTTCCACGTCCCGGAGTTGTTCACCGGCCTCGGCCTGGAGCGTCGCGAGGTAGACGGCCAGCGCCAACCGGTCGTTGCGGTACTCGCCGAGCAGCCGCAGCTTCGCCGCCGAGCAGGGCCAGGCGATGCCGCACGCCGCGCAGCGCCAGGTGGGTCGGGTCGGTAGGTGGTCCCGGCGGCGGGGCATGGTCGAGCCTCCTTGGCGGTGGAAGGGAGTCGCCCCGCCCTCCCCGCCGGGGCGACCCCCTGACTGACGCAGGCCGCCGGGCTCTCACACCTCCACCGGCCACGCCGTCTTCTGTGGACCACCCTCGGCCGCGTAATCGGACAAGTACACCGCGTAGCGATATGGTTTCCAGATATTCGAGACATCCGATGGAGGGGCCGTGAACGACGCGCTGCGGGTGGCACTGAACGACACCGGGCACACCACCGAATCCCTCGCCGATACCGTCGGCGTCGACCCGAAGACCGTGGCGCGTTGGCTGACCGAGGGCCGCATCCCGCATCCTCGGCATCGGTTCGCGGCAGCGGAAGCCCTCCACAAGGACGTGTCGGACATCTGGCCGGACACTTCAAGACGTCGTGACCCCATCTGGTTTCGTCCGTGGCAGGAAATCGAGCGCGAGGCGGTGTCGCTGCGCTGGTTCGAATCGACGGTCCTGCCGGGGCTGCTCCAGACCGAGGCGTACGCCCGCGCGGTCCTCGGCGGCGCGGGCCTGATCCCGCCGAGCGAGATCGAGCGGCACCTCACCGTGCGGCTCAACCGGCAGGGCGTGCTGAAGCGGGACGACCCGCCGCAGTTCACGGCCGTCATCGACGAGGCGATCCTCCGCCGACCGGTGGGCGGCCGGGCGGCCATGCGCGAGCAACTGCTGGCCGTGGTCGCCGCCTGCGCGGAGCCACACATCCGGGTGCACGTGGTGCCCAGCGCGGTCGGCGCGTACGCCGGCCTCAACGGGCCGTTCGTGATCGCGCACAGCCACGATCACCGGGTCGCCGGCTACCTGGACAACCAACTCCAGGGACAAGTGGCTAGCGACCCCGACGACATCGCGGCCATGATGGCGGCATGGGAGAACGTGCGCGGCGAGGCGCTGTCGCACTGGCAGTCGGTCGATCTGATGACGGAAGTGGCGGAGACATGGAGCTGAACGGCGCCGTTTGGCGCAAGAGCAGCCGCAGCAGCGGCAACGGCGGCGCGTGTGTCGAGGTCGCCGACAACCTGCCCGGCGTGATCGGCGTACGGGATTCCAAGGACCCGAGCGGTCCGGCGCTCACCTTCGCGCCGACGGCCTGGCGGGCGTTCGTCACCCAGCTCGCCCGGGAGGCGTGAAGGCGTCAGGAACCGTCGCGGAGATCGGCGAGACGTTCGGGCCGGAACTGGATCTCGTCGAACGTCACGCTGCACCCGTCGCCGGTCGGTGACTGGCCCGCGAACCCGATCCGGTCGCGGGACGTGGCTCCGTCGAAACCGAACACGCGGATCAACTGCCAGGTCCGGCCGTCGAGTGCGGCGTGGTACGCGTAGACCCGGCCGATCCGGGAGACCCGCAGCCACACCGACCGGTCGGGAACGACGAAGGCGTTCGCGTCGTCGGCAACGCCCCGACAGATGACCGACACGATCATGGGCTCAGCCTCGGGTGAGAACTCGAAGCACAACTTTCCCCAGCACCGTTCGTCGCGCCAGAGCAGGAGCACCCCGGCGTCGAAGGTCGCTCCGAAGGCCACGCTGACCCGGGCGCTGAACTGGAAGTCGCCCTCCGGCGGCAGGTCGCCGAGCAGCGTTGCCGCGTTGAGCACGGGTGCCGGGCTCGGCGCGGTACTCTCGCCCGCACCGCCGCCGCTCGGGTCGATGAAGAGGTCCGTGCGTGGCTGCGCCGACACCGTGACCGCACCGGTCGCCTCATCGACCCGCCACAGCGCTGCGGACGAGGGCACGAGTGGCGTCGGCATACCCGGCACGGTCAGTTGATCAGCCATGCCATAGGAAGCTACACCGGTACCGTTCCAGAAACCGGCGGCACCCGGAGCCCGTCGTACACATGTTCTATCCACAGGCTGTGGACGGCGGAGGGTTCGATGGGTTACCAGCTCAGCGCGGTGGTCGCGGACGCGGACCTGCTCCGCGAGCAGACCGCCGAGCTGGATCACGCGGTCCTCGGCGAGCTGCGGCAGGATTTCGCGCTGCTGCCGATCACGCCGCAGTTGGTGGTGGAGCTGACCGGTTCGCTGCCGGATTACGCGACCGACGACCGCAGCGCCGCGCACCCGTTCGAGCTGGTGCTGTCGCCGGCGCTGGCCGACCTGGTGGCCCGCTGGTCGCGGTCGGGCCCGGTGGCGTACGTGGAGGCCGAGTTCGGCGGTGGCATCGGCCACCAGTCGGCCGCGGTGTGGCTGGGCGGCGCGCTGTCCTGGGGACCGCGCTTCGACGACGTCCTCGACGCGCCGCGCGAGGAGTGGCCGATCAACGCGGCGTTGGTCCAGCTCGGCGTCGAGCGGGGAGCGTGGATCGACCCGTTCGCCGAGGTGGGGTTGCACCTGGAGCGCAACACCGACGGCTGGCTGGCGCACGGACGGCGGCGACTCAGCGCCGACTACTGGGACGAGCTTGTCGAGCAGTGGGAAAACCAGTAATCCGGCGACGGGCAGCAACCTGAGCGGCCCCGTCCCGTTGGGGGACTGGGGGATTCCATGAAATTGCGACAATTCGCGTTTATTGCCATGCTGCTGACGGCTGCCTTGATCGCGGGCAGCGGCCCGCCACCGCCCGGCCCGATGCCACCGAACCGGCCCGCCGGCAACGTCGAGGTCATCGACCTGAACGGCCTGCGCAACATCGAGTTCGGCGACACCGAGGCCGAGCTGACCCGCCGGGGCGTCCTGCGTACCGACCAGGACGCCTGTGGGCCGGTGCTCACCGGCCACGACACGGTCAGCCCGGTCTTCATCGAGGACAGGCTGGTGCTGCTGTGGGTAGGTGACCCGATGCGCACACCGGAGGGCATCACCGCCGGCTCGCCGATCGACGAGGTCTGGGCCCGCTACCCGTCCGTCACGCGGTTGCCCGCTCCACAGGGGACGCACCGGCTCGACGGGCTGCTCGCCCGCAGCGGCGACCGCGCGTACCTGTTCCTGCACGACGGGCGCACGGTCCGAAAGACCATCGCCGGGTACGCCGACTGGGCCCGCCGCCTCTTCGACGAGGGCGCCGCCCCCTGCTGACCGGCCGCCCGCGGCGGCGCGACGGGCGGTCGGTCCACGTAGGACCGACCGCCCGGCGCGATGTCAGCCGCGCAGCGACCGCCAAAAGTCGTACGAGTGCGCTGCCGCGAAGTCCGTCGCGCCCGACCCACCGCCGGCCAGGACCCGCACGTACCCGCCGCGGTCGCGCAGCCGGGGCCACCCGGGCCGACCCGTCCGGGCGAAGTCGCTCCAGGCCCGGACCATCTCGCCGGAGAGCCGCCGCTGGGTGGGTGTGAGCGCCTCGGCGTAGTCGACGTCGAACAGGTACGGCAGTTCGGCGCAGTGGTACGCGCCGGTCGGGAAGGTCGGCTCCGGTCCCTCGGCGAAGAACGGCGCATCCTCGTCGGCGAACTCGTACACGTACGTCGGGACCGTCCGGGCGAACGCAAGCGCGGCCGTGAAGATCGGCTCCGCGTACGCCTGATCGGTCCACACGGCCCCCAACGCCTCGCTGGCGGAGCGTGTGTCGTCGCTCGGATAGCGGGCCAGCACCTCCTGGGCCCGCTCGCCGAACATCGCGCGTACCTGCTCGCGGTACCTGTCGTCGGTGAGCGGGCACGACTCGGGCTCCTGCCCGGGCGCGGGCGGCCGGGGGCAGTTCATCCCGCTGCGTTCCATCCCCCACACCTGGAGCGTGGACTCGTCGCGGTTCGTACCGGTCAACACCGGCACCGGGTGCAACCGGCCGTTGACCAGCGCGTTCGCCGGATCCACCGGCAGGGTACGACCGTCGACCACCGGGCCCAGGTCGACACCCGCGCCCGGGTAGCCGACCGCGTCGACGAGCGTGGCGGCGTCCCGCGCCCGCAGGCAGGCGGCGAGCACACCGGGATCGGTGCAACCCACCCGCCGGGTGAACTCCCGCGCCGCCTCGACCGCCTCCGCCCGGGTCTGAACGGGGTTGGCGCACGAGTTGCTCTGCATGATCGCGCGGTGGAACAGGCCGGCGGAGCCGGGCGCGGCGAGGTGGGCGCAGACACTTGTCGCGCCGGCCGACTGGCCGGCGAGGGTGACGCTGCCCGGGTCCCCGCCGAAGGCCGCCGCGTTGCGCCGCACCCAGCGCAGCGCCGCCTGCTGGTCCTGCAACCCGTAGTTGCCGGTGGACCCGTCCGGGCCAGCCAGCGCCGGATGCGCCAGAAAGCCGAGCGCACCGAGCCGGTAGTTCACCGTGACGACGATGAGATCCCCATCGGCGGCCAGCCGCTCCCCGCCGTAGGCGTCACCCTGGCCGAACCGGAAGTCGCCGCCGTGCAGCCACACCAGCACCGGGCGCGGCGTTCGAGCGGAGGTGCGGGGCATGGTGACGTTGAGGTAGAGGCAGTCCTCGGACGCCGACGCGTCGTCCATCGGCAGTCCCTTCAGTTGCGCGCAGGCGGGGCCGGGTCGCGTCGCGTCGCGTACGCCTGTCCACTGTGGGCCCGGTCGCGGCGGGGCCCAGCGCAGCGCGCCCAGCGGCGGACGCGCGTACGGGATGCCCTCGAACGTCAGGTGATCCCCCGCGACGGTCCCCCGGAGGGCGCCCTGGTCGGTCCGCACCACGGCCGCGCCGTGTCGGTCGGCGGCCCCGGCGGCCGGACCGGCCGCCGTCCCCACCGTCGCTGCCACGAAGATCGCCGTCGCGACGACCCACCGGCGGTACGGGATGCTGGTCATGAAAGTCCCCCATCATCGAATGCTGTACGGCGTACGCGTCGAGCATCGCGACTCGGTGAGGGCTCGACCAGACAGCTCTAGTGCACCCACAGGCCGCCCTCGGGAAGGGTCGACGGACGGGGCCAGGTGCTCTAGTGCGCTAGGCTCCGGCCGACGGAAGGACGGCCGTGCCGGAGATCGACGAGTCCACACCTCCGTACCTGCGCATCGTCGCGGAGCTACGGCAGCGCATCGCGTCCGGTGAGCTGGGTCCCGGTGACCGGGTGCCGTCCACCCGCCAGTTGGTCCGGGAGTGGGGTGTCGCCATGGCGACCGCGAGCCGCGCCCTCACCGCGCTCCGGCAGGAAGGCCTGCTCCGAGCGGTGCCCGGCGTGGGCATGGTGGTCGCCGGCTCGGGGCCCGCGCCGCCCGGCCGGGGCGGCCGGGCCGAGGTGCGCCGCGGCCCCGCCCACGGGGTGACCCGGGACCAGGTGGTGCGCACGGCCATCGGGATCGCCGACTCCGAGGGGCTGGCGGGGCTGAGCATGCGGCGCATCGCGACCGACCTGGACGTGCCGACCATGTCGCTGTACCGGCAGGTCCGCGGCAAGGAGCACCTGCTGTTGCTGATGGCGGACGCTGCCTTCGCCGCGCATCGGGTGCCCGGCACGCTCCCGCCCGGGTGGCGGGCCCAACTGGAGCTGCTCTGCCGGCTGCAGTGGTCGATCTACTGTCGACACCCCTGGCTGGCCCAGGTCATCTCGCTGACCCGCCCGCTGATGGCACCGCACGCCGTCGCGCACACGGAATGCGCCCTGCGCGCCCTCGCCGGATGTGGCCTGGACCCGCATACCCAGCTACACCTGGTGGCCGCCCTGGCCAACCACGTACGGGGCGCGGCGGTGACCCTCCAGCAGGGGGCCGAGGCGGAACAGGACACCGGCCTGACCGATGACGAATGGATGGTGGCTCAGGCCGACGTGTTGGGCCGGCTGCTCGCGGCTGGCGAGTTTCCGTACCTGGCCCGGCTCTCCCGGTCGGCGATCGACCTCACCGTCGACAGCCTCTTCGAGTTCGGGCTGCAACGGCTCCTCGACGGGATGGCGGCGCTCGTCCGACCGTGAGCGGTCAGGCCGGGCTGTCCGCGGGCGCGGGACTCCGCGCCCCGGACACGGCGGCGAACCCGGCGAGCGCGATCTCCGCCGTCTGACGCAGGTCCTCCCGAGCCACCCCGGCGGCGGCGTGTATCGCCTGCCCCTCGGTGACGCTCATGACGAAGCGGGCGAGCGCGGCCGGATCGGCGTCGGCGGGTAGGTCGCCCTCGGCGACGGCGCGGGTGAACCGGTCGGCGAGAGCCAGCTCACCGGCCAGGCGGCTGCTGGCGAGGAACCCGACGACGGCCGCGTTCTCGCTGGAGCAGGCGGTGCCGCCCTGGATCGACAGGCAGCCGGCCGGCCGGTCGGGCCGGGTCACGGCGAGCACGTTCTCGCGCAGCAGAGTGGCGACGACCTCGTACGCGGTGGGTTGGGCGAAAGCGTGCCGCGCGTACTCCATGTCCTGTTCGGCGTAGCGGGTCACGGCCTTGCGGAACAACTCCTCCTTGCTGCCGAAGGCGGCGTAGAGGCTGGGCTTGTTGATGCCCATGGCGGCGGTGAGGTCGCTCATCGAGGCGCCCTCGTACCCCTGGCGCCAGAACACCTCCAGCGCGCGCTCCAGCGCCTCGTCGGCGTCGAAGCCGCGCGGTCGCCCTCGTTGTGGCACGAACCACCACCTCCCGCGACTTATCCTACCCGCGCCTGAACCGATCGGTACAGAAATTTGCGGCGCAGGTCAGCGGTTGCTACGGTCGGATCAGTACCGCTCGGTACACAATTCGTGAAGGAGATCAATCGTGGGACAGCTCGACGGCAAGACCGCCCTCGTCACCGGGGGCACCACGGGCATCGGCCTGGCCACCGCCCGCCGCTTCGCCGCCGAAGGCGCGTACGTCTTCATCACCGGCCGCCGTAAGGGCCCGGTGGACGAGGCCGTGGCCAGCATCGGCGCCAACGTCACCGGCATCGCCAGCGATGTCAGCAAGCTCGACGACCTGGACCGGGTCATGCGGGCGATTGAGGAGCGGGGCGCCGGGCTGGACGTGGTGTTCGCCAACGCCGGCGGTGGGGAGTTCCGTTCGCTCGACTCGATCACGGTCGAGCACGTCGCCACCACCTTCGACACCAACATCTACGGCACCATCTTCACGGTGCAGAAGGCCCTGCCCCTGCTCAACGAGGGTGCGTCGATCGTGCTCACCGGTTCGACGGCCGCCAGCAACGGCACCCCGGCGTTCAGCGTCTACGCCGCGTCCAAGGCGGCCATCCGCTCGTTCGGGCGGACCTGGGCCGCCGAGCTGATCGGCCGGAAGATCCGGGTCAACACCCTGGTGCCCGGCTCGACCGAGACACCGGGGCTCGCGGGCCTCGCGCCCAGCCCCGCGGAGGCTCCCGGGCTGCTCCAGGCCATCGCCTCGGGCGTGCCCATGCAGCGCATGGCCCACCCCGACGAGATCGCCAACGCCGCGCTCTTCCTCGCCTCCGACCAGAGCAGCTTCATGACCGGCGGCGAGCTCTTCGTCGACGGCGGCGAACAGCAGCTCTGACGCGAAAACGCCCGGTCGATCCTCGCGGATCGACCGGGCGTTTCTGCACTACAGAGCGGTGGCGGAGGGATTTGAACCCTCGGAGGGCGTTAACCCTCACACGCTTTCGAGGCGTGCTCCTTAGGCCGCTCGGACACGCCACCGCCGACGAGGGTACAGGACCGCCGGTTCGGACGCCGAACCGGTATCGCCCGGGCCGGCCTGGCAGGATCTTTGCCATGAGTACGCACATCGGCGCGAAGCCGGGCGAGATCGCCGAGCGGGTCCTGATGCCGGGTGACCCCCTGCGGGCCAAGTGGATCGCGGAGACCTACCTCGAGGGCGCGACCTGCTACTCGACGGTTCGGGGCATGCTGGGCTTCACCGGCCGCTGGAACGGCGTCGAGGTCTCGGTCCAGGGCTCCGGCATGGGCATGCCGTCGGCCTCCATCTACGCCCACGAACTGATCAACGAGTACGGCGTGAAGACGCTGATCCGCGTCGGTTCCTGCGGTGCCCTCAGCACCGACCTGCAACTGCGCGACGTGGTCGCGGCGATCGGGTCGTCCACCGACTCGAACATGAACCGGATGCGCTTCGACGGGCTGATC
This sequence comes from Micromonospora sp. DT63, assembly GCF_049841615.1. NCBI lineage: Bacteria > Bacillati > Actinomycetota > Actinomycetes > Micromonosporales > Micromonosporaceae > Micromonospora > Micromonospora sp. DT63. The sequence goes on from NZ_JBNCKQ010000002.1 coordinate 1,126,464, forward strand.
GACTACGCCCCGGTGGCCGACTTCGGTCTGCTGCGTACCTCGGTCGAGGTGGCCGAGCGGCGCGGCATCAGCATGCACGTCGGCCCGATCCTGGCGGCGGACGCCTTCTACACCGACCGGCCGGACCTCTACGACACGCTCGCCGACTACGGCGTGCTGGCGGTGGAGATGGAGTCGGCGGCGCTCTACACGATCGCCGCCCGCTTCAAGGCCCGCGCGCTGACCGTGCTGACCGTCAGCGACCACATCAAGACCGGCGAGAAGACCACCTCGGAGGAGCGCGAGCAGACGTTCAGCCAGATGGTCGAGATCGCGCTCGACACGATCATCGCCTGACCCGTCCCGGCGGGCGGTGTCACTGCCGAGAGCGGTATGACTCAGAGGAATATTTATTCCTCTGAGTCATACCGCTCTTCGGCATCACGCCAGGGCCGAGCCGCCACGCCAGCTCAAACCGCGCCACGCCATCCCGAGCCACGCCACGCCAGCCCAGACCCCGCCACAGCGGTCAGACGGCCGCGAGTGCCTCGGTCGGCGCGAGGCGGGCGGCGCGCACCGCCGGGTAGAGGCCGGCGAAGCCACCGATGACCAGGGTCGCGGCCACCCCGCCGAGCATCGCCCACGCCGGCACCACTGTCGGCCAGCCCTGCGACAGGGCGTATCCCGAGGTGACCAGGATGCCCAGCAGCACCCCGCCGATCCCGCCGAGCGCGGAGAGCAGCAGCGACTCGGCGAGGAACTGGGTGCGTACCTGACCGCGGGTCGCCCCCAGTGACCGGCGGAGGCCGATCTCGGCCCGTCGCTCCAGCACCGAGATCACCATGGTGTTCGCCACGCCGACCCCTCCGACCAGCAGGGCGACCGCCCCGAGGCCCAGCAGCAGCCCGGTGAACGCGGCGTCGGTCGCCTCGGCGGCGGCCAGCGCGTCGGAGGGGCGGGACACCTCCACCTCGTTCGGCGCCTCCGGGTTGGCGGTCGCGCCGAGCACCGACCGCACCGCCTCGACCTGCGACTCCCGCGCCCTGGTGTAAACGGTGGTGGGGTGCCCGTCGAACCCCAGGTAACCGGTCGCGGCGGACCACCCGACCAGCGCCGACGTGTCCAGCTCCGGGGCGAGCGGTGCGGCCGCGAGCACGCCGACGACGGTGAACCACCGTCCGCCCAGCCACACCTGCACCTGCGGATCGGCAGTGGTGATGCCGAGCCGCTGCGCGGCGGTGGCACCCAGGACCACCGCCGGATAGCGGGCGGTGGCCTCGTTCAGCCAGGTGCCGCTGGTCAGCTCGGCTCCGACGGTGCCGAGCAGGTCCAGTCGTGCCGCCCGGGTGGCGATGCCTCCGGTCTCCGCCTCCGGGATCCGGTCGGAGCGGTAGACCTTGGCGTCGGAGACCTGCCCGGTGGCGGACACCTGCGTGACCGGGCCGATCCGGCCGATCATGGCGATCGACTCCTCGGGCAGCTGCGCGTCCGCGCCGAACAGGGTGTTGCCCGGCTCGACGGTGAGCAGGTTGGTGCCGAGGGCGTCGAGCGCGCGGTCCAGCTCGGCCCGGGACGACGAGGAGATGCCGACGACAGCGATCATCGCGGCGATGCCGATCGCGATGCCCAGCGCGGAGAGGAACGCCCGCAGTGGGCGGGTCCGCAGGCCAACCCCGCCCACCCGCAGAACGTCCGCCGGACCCATCCGGGCCGGGACGAGCCGCGCCGGCGTGGCCGTCGTCATCGGACGCCTCCGCCCGTGGCGAGGGCCGTCGCGGCGGCCGAATCGTGCCGCACCGAGCCGTCCCGCATCCGTACCTGCCGGGGCAGGCTCTCCGCGATCTCCCGGTCGTGCGTGATGACCACCACAGTGGTGCCGGCCCGGTGCAGCTCGTGCAGCAGGTCCAGCACCCCGGCGCCCGAGGCGGAGTCCAGGTTGCCGGTCGGCTCGTCGGCCAGCAGCACCGCCGGCTCGCCGACCACCGCCCGGGCCACCGCCACCCGTTGCCGTTCGCCGCCGGACAGCTCGTGCGGCCGGTGCCCGAGTCGGTGGCCCAGACCGACCCGGACCAACGCGGCCTCCGCGCGTTCGCGCCGCCTCCGCAGGGGTACGCCGGCGTAGAGCAGACCGTCGGCCACGTTGTCCACGACCGGGACGCCGTGGGCCAGGTGGAACTGCTGGAACACGAAGCCGATCCGGGTGGCCCGCAGCGCCGACAGCTCACGGTCGGTCAGCTTCGCCGCGTCGTACCCGTCGATGAGTACGCTGCCCGACGACGGCCGGTCCAGGGTGCCGATCAGGTGCAGCATCGTCGATTTGCCCGACCCGGACGGGCCGACGATGGCCACCAGTTCGCCGTGGCCGACCCGCAACGAGACGTCGTCCAACGCCACCACACCGCCGGCGTAGCGCTTGCTGACCCGGTCGAGGAGGATCACGTCACCGCTCATTTCGGCATCACCACGGTCATGCCCCCGGTGATCTCCGAGCCGCTGACCTCGACACGACCGTCGGCGAACAGTCCGGTGGTCACCGCGACGATCCGGCTCGCGTCGCCGTCGACGACCTCGACGCCGTACCCGCCCTCGGCGAGCGCGAGCAGCGCCGCCACCGGGACGGTGAGCACGTCACGTCGCTCGGAGGCGGTGAACGTCACGTCGGCGCTGGCCTGGTCGAAGCCGGCGAGAGCCTTCGGGTCGGTGACGGCGACCGTCACCTCGATCTTCGTCTCGGCCTCGCCGGACTGCCCGTTGGCACCTGTGGCACCGGCCTGGACGACCGTCTCGACAGTGCTGACCGTGCCGCCGACCGACCGGCCGTCCGGCAGCTTCACCGTCACCTTCGCCTTCGGCTTGGCCAGCCGCTGGTCGTCCACGTCCAGGTCGACGGTGACCACCCGGCTGGTGCCGGTGTAGGTCAGCACCGCCTGACCGGGCTGGGCGACGGCACCGACGTCGGCCTGGTGGCTCTCCACCCGGACCTCGCCGTCGGCGTACACGACGCGCCCCGGCTCGACCCGGCCGGTCTCGGGCAGGCCGAGGTCCTCCTGCCAGTCACGGACCGCGTCGGCGGTGTCGCCGGTGTACTCGTCGTCGACCGTGAACCCGGTGTAGCCCAGCGCCTTGAGGTTCCGCTCGAACTGGGTGACGTCCGGACCCTCCACGCCGGGCGTGAGCGTCCGGTACGCGGGCAACCCGCCGTAGAGGAGCACCACCTCCTCGTTGTCGACGAGGTAGAGCGCCTTGCCGCGCCGCACCGTCGACCCGGTCGCCGGCACCCCGGTGATCGTGCCGCCGAGTCGACTGGTGGCGGTGCGGGTCGTGCCGTACCCCAGTTCGCCGTCGGCGGTCTGCGCGTCGGCGAGGGTCTGTCGGGTGATCACGGCGGTGGCCGTCGGCGCGCTGGCCTCGGCGGCGTCTCCGGTGGAACCGCCACCGAAGCCGATCGCGGCGACCGCGCCCACGGCGGCGACCAGCAGGACGACGCCGCCGGCGACGGCGGCACGCAGCCGGGAACGCCGGACGCCACGGGTCACCGTCCGCCTCCGAACTGCGGCGCGTACTGCCGGCACTTCTCCAGCGCGGCCTTCATCGTCGGATCACCGATGTCGAACGCCTTGCCGGCCTTCGGAATTTGGATCCGGCCGTCGGCGTCCGGGTCCGGGAAGTCCGGTACGCCGTTCTCCCGCATGCACTTGGCCAGGGTGCGCATCTGCTCGGCCTGCTCCGGGTTGAGCTGTGGGCCCTGCCCACCGTTGGGCAGCTTGTCGCGACACTTCTCCATGGCCGCCTGGACCTTCTGCTGGTCGACGTCCGCGCCGAAGCGGAACCCCGGGCGACCGCCCGGCTCCGGGTCGGGCATGTCCACCCCGTTCTCGCGCATGCACCGGGCGAAGTCGAGCTGCCGCTCCGAGTCGCCGACCCCGGCGGCGCTCGCCGAGGCGCCGGTCTTCGCGCCGCCGGCCGTCGCGACCCCGCCACCGTCGTCGCCTCCCGCACGGCACCCGGCCAGCGCCAGGGCGAGCAGGACGGGCACCACGAGCACCTGTCGTCGCATGGTGTTCACCTCCGCTGGTGTCCGGCGTGGCTCGCCGGACGTCGGACCCAGTGCACGGCAGAGCGCGTATCCCGGGCGTAACCGTGCGCGGTTATGCCGCAGTTACCGCGCCCCGGGGACCATGGACACGTGAGAGTGCTGGTGGTCGAGGACGAGAGCGTGCTGGCGGACGCCATCGCCGAGTGGCTGCGCCGGGAGTCGTTCGCGGTCGACGTGGCGTACGACGGCGACGCGGCGTTGGAACGGCTCGGTGTCAACGAGTACGCCGTCGTGGTCCTGGACCGGGACCTGCCGGTGGTGCACGGCGACGACGTGTGCCGGGCGATCGTGGATGCGGGCGGCGAGACCCGGGTGTTGATGCTGACCGCCGCGGCGGCGGTACGGGAGCGGGTGGCGGGGCTCGCGCTCGGGGCGGACGACTACCTGACGAAGCCGTTCGCCCTGGTCGAGCTGTCGGCACGGGTGCACGCGCTGACGCGCCGAGCCCGCCCGGCCGCGCCTCCGACCCTGCGCCGCGCCGGCATCCAACTCGACCCGGCCCGCCACGAGGTACGCCGCGACGACCGGCACGTGGCCCTGTCCCGCAAGGAGTTCGCCGTACTTGTCGAGCTGCTGCGCGCCGACGGCGCGGTGGTCTCGGCCGAGGACCTGCTGGAACGTGCCTGGGACGAGCACATCGACCCGTTCACCAATGTGGTCCGGGTGACGGTGATGAAGCTGCGCCGCAAGCTCGGCGACCCACCGGTGATCGAGACGGTGCCGGGAGCGGGGTACCGGATCCGATGAAACGCCTCACGATCCGTGCCCGCCTCACCCTCATCTACGGCGGCCTGTTCCTGCTGGCCGGCATCGTCCTGCTCGCGGTCACGTACGTGCTGGTGGACCAGCGGATGCCGCAGCCGTTCGGGGTGAGCCTGCGCGACCTGCCGAAGGTCGGGGTGACCACTCCCAGCTCGGGTAGCGGACAGAACATCGAGATGCTGCGGTCCCTGGTGGAACAGGCGCAGGACGAGGCGAAACGCAGCGCGCTGGAGTCGCTGCTCACCCAGGGCGGCATCGCGCTGGTCGTGGTCTCGGCGGCGGCGATCGCGTTCGGCTGGCTGCTGGCGGGCCGGGCGTTGCAGCCACTGCACCAGGTCACCGACACCGCGCGGCGGATCGCCGGCGCGGACACCGCCGGTCGGGGCCTGCACGAGCGGATCGCCCTCGTCGGCCCCCGCGACGAGGTCCGCGAACTCGCCGACACGTTCGACGAGATGCTGGAACGGTTGGACCGTTCGTTCGACGGGCAGCGGCGGTTCGTGGCGAACGCGTCGCACGAGCTGCGTACGCCGTTGGCGCTCAACCGCGCGCTGGTGGAGCTGGCCATCACCCGTCCGGACGCGTCGGCGGAGACCCGCCGGCTGGGCGAGTCACTGCTGGCGGTCAACGAGCGGCACGAGCGGCTGATCGACGGCCTGCTGACCCTGGCCGACTCGGAGAACGAGCTGACCGACCGTACGCCTGTCGACCTGGCCGAGGTCTGCGCGCACGTGACCGACCAGGCCGGCAGGCAGGCGCCCGACCTGCCCGTGCACCTGTCACTCGCGCCGGCTCCGGCCAGCGGCGACCCGGTGCTGTTGGAACGGCTCACGTTCAACCTGGTGGAGAACGCGCTGCGGCACAACCTGGCCACCGACGGCTGGGTCGAGGTGCGCACCGGGCTCGTCGGAGGCCGGCCCACGCTCACGGTGACGAACACCGGCCCGGTGATCGCCGGCTACGACGTGGAGACCATGTTCCAGCCGTTCCGCAGGCTGTCCCGGGAGCGGGTCGCGGGCGCCAGGGGTTTCGGCCTGGGGTTGTCGATCGTCCGGGCCGTGACGCGTGCCCACGGCGGCAGCGTCGACGCGCAGCCCCGCGCGGGCGGTGGCCTGACCGTCACGGTGACCCTGCCCCCACCGTGACCACCCGACACAGCCGCGCGTGGCCTGGCAGCCCGCGGTTCGGCGGCCGGGGACACTGACTGCGTGAGCCGCCTCTCCCGGCCACGCGACCGCCAGCGGCGGCCGGGAGAGGCCGCGCGGCCTCAGCGGAAGAAGGCGCGCAGGACGGCTGCGGTCTCGGTCCCCAACACGCCGCCGTAGACCTCGGGGCGGTGGTTGAGCCGGCGGTCGCGCAGGACGTCCCAGAGGGAGCCGGCCGCGCCGGTCTTGGGCTCCCAGGCGCCGAAGACGACTGTGGAGATCCGGGCCAGCACCAGCGCGCCCGCGCACATGGTGCACGGCTCCAGGGTGACCACCAGGGTGCAGCCGTCCAGTCGCCACCGGCCGGTGCGCTCGGCCGCACGGCGCAGGGCAAGCACCTCGGCGTGGGCGGTGGGGTCGCCGGTCAACTCCCGCTCGTTGCGCCCGATCGCCAGCTCGGTGCCGTCCGGGCCGTAGAGCACCGCACCCACCGGCACGTCGTCCACGTCGGCCGGGCCTGCGTCGTCGTCGGCCGTCGGGCCGGTGACGGCGACCTCCAGGGCCCGGCGCATCCACAGCTCGTGCCGCTGCCGCCGCCCGAGGTCACCCGGGTCGGCCAGCTCCTCGTGCGCGCCCGGGCCGGCCCGACCCACCGCGCCGGGCGTCGGCTGCCCCGGGCGCATCGTCTCCAACAGCGGATCGGTGGCGTCGGCCGGCTCCGCGCCGCCCGCGGGGACGAACCCACCGTGTGCTGCCGACCCGGCGGGGTCAGACCTCACGCAGCTCCTCGACCTCGTCGGCGCAGCCGAGCACCTCGCAGATCTCGGCGGTGACGTCCGCCGGCAGCATCCCCTCGGTGGCGCAGAGCGTCAGCAGCTTCTGCGCGGAGATGCCCAGGTTGGCCAGCAGGTCGGCGTCGCCCACCGGATCGGCCTCCGGATCGACGGCGGGCTGCTCGCTCTCGTCGTCGCCGCCGGCGGCAGGGCGGGGCTCGTCGTCGCCGTCGAGCCCGGTCACGGACGTCTTCAGGTCACCGACCAGCAGCTGACCGAGCCGGGACTCCTCGGCGAACGCCGAGTCCGAGCCGAACACCCGCAGATCCTCGCCCTCGTCGAGACGCAGGATCACCAGGTACGCGTCGTCGGCCTCGACGAACAGCAGCGACACGTCGGCTTCCTGGTCGACGTCGCGCAGCCGGTCGGCGACCTCATCGATGTCGGTGGCGCCCCGCAGGCTGACCTCGGCGGCGGTCCAGCCACTGTCGTCACGCACCACGGCCGCAGCGAAGTACGACACGGTTCCCCCAAAAGCCCTCGGCACAGCGCCGACTCGTCAAGGGTGCACGTTAGCCGGTCGGGTCGGCAGGCGACCGGTCAACGCCCCGAGACGCCGGCCAAACCTGACAAAGTCGGATCAGCCGGCTACCCGACGGCGGGTGGCGATGAGCTGGCGCAGACGCTCGGTGCGCTGTCGCTGCGGCCGGCTGCGCTGGCGTACCGCCCGAGCGCCCGCCAACTCGGCGAGCAACTGGAGGCGGCGGCGGTTGCGATCCGGGTCCTGCCGCGGGGTGGTCCAGGCCATAGTGCCGAGGGTGCCGAGTATCGACAGCCACGTCAAGACGGCGTTCGCTACGCAGCCAACCGGGCACGCGCCGCAGTCGTCGGGCGCCGGATCCGGGCCGGTCGGAACACGTTCACCACATCGGCCAGTCACCGCTGGTCGCCCAGCGGACCGCCACCACGGCGGCGGCGATGCTCCAACCACCAGCGGTGACGATGGCCACCCCGGTGGCCACGCCGCGATCGCCGTAGCGGACCAGCACCAGAGCCGTCAGCCAGGCCAGCAGGCCGGCCACCACAGTCCACCACGCGTACCTGGCGACGTCGGTGCCCAGCAGCCCGAACAGCAGCAGCCAGGCAGCCGCCGCGCCACCTCCGGCGGCGACACCGCCGCCGGTCACCGGGTGCGGTTCGCGGTAGGTGGGTCTGGTCGGCGGCCCGGCCGGAAAGAGCCCGGACGGGGTACGCGGCACCGGGCGGGCGGGACCGGGATCCGGGACGGGGTCGGGTCGGGCGATGGTCATCGGCTGCCCTCCCCTCACGCGCGTCGCTCGTGCCCACGGTACCGGTCTGTCAGGATGACCGAATGCCCTCGCCGACGATCGGTCGCCGCGTGCGTCCGGCGTACCCGATCCTGTTGCTGCTCGCCCCGGTGCTGGCCGCCGGCTGCGCGACCACCCGGCCGGGTGTGCCGCCGACCGGCGCCGCGCCGTCGTCGTCGGCGGTCTGGGAGACCGGTGAGCAGCCGGCGGCGCCGACGGCCACACCGACGACACGCCCGGCCAGCCCGACGCCGTCGTCGGCCAGACCGTCGCCGACCGCACCCCGCGCCGGGCTCCGGCACGTTTTTCCGGTACGCGCCGACAACGTGGATTACCACACGACGCACGGGGCGTACCCGGCGACTGACGTGTTCGCCGACTGCGGTGAGCCGTTCGTGGCGGTGACCGACGGCAAGGTCCTGGAGGTGAGTCGTGTCGACAGGTACTCCAAGAGTGGGCCGCAGGGCCCGAACAACGGCGGCCTGTCGGTGTCGCTGCTCGGCGACGACGGCGTGCGCTACTACGGCTCGCACCTGAGTGTGGTCGGCGCCGGCGTCGAGGCGGGGGTTCGGGTCCGTGCCGGCCAGCAGCTCGGCAAGGTGGGCCGCACCGGCAACGCCAACAACGTCTGTCACGTGCACTTCGGCATCTCGCCGCCGTGCACGGGCAAGGACGGGTGGTGGATCCGGCGCGGTGTGCTCTGGCCGGCGCGCTATCTGGACTCGTGGCGGCGCGGCGGCAACCGGGAGCCCGCCGCCGAGGTGACCGCGTGGCAGCGCGAACACGGCTGTCCGAAGGCTCCCTGACGCGGCTCGTACGCACTAGGTTCGGTGGGATGAGCGCCCGGGACCCCATTGCCGACCTGCGCCGGATCGCGTTCCTGCTGGAGCGTGCGAACGAGGCCACCTACCGGGTGCGGGCGTTCCGTTCGGCGGCGAAGGCGCTGGCCGGCCTGCCGGCGGCCGAGGTGGCCGAGCGGGCCGGCAACGGCACGCTCACCGAGCTGGCGGGCGTGGGGGACGTGACGGCCCGCTGTGTGGCGGAATCCCTGGCCGGCGAGGAACCGGTCTATCTGCGCCGGCTGGTGGCGACCGAGGGCAGCGACCTGGACGCCGAGGCCACGGCGCTGCGCGCCGCCCTGCGCGGCGACTGCCACACCCACTCGGACTGGTCCGACGGCGGCTCCCCGATCGAGGAGATGGCGCTGGCAGCGGTGGAGCTGGGCCACGAGTACCTGGTGCTCACCGACCATTCGCCCCGTCTCACTGTGGCACGAGGGCTGACCGCCGAGCGGCTGCGCCGGCAGCTCGACCACGTGGCGCAGGTCAACGCGGCGCTGCCGGAGGGCTTCCGGATCCTGACGGGGATCGAGGTGGACATCCTCGCCGACGGCTCACTCGATCAGGACGACGACCTGCTGGCCCGGCTGGACGTGGTGGTCGGCTCGGTGCACAGCGGCCTCAAGGACGAGCGGGCGAAGATGACCCGCCGGATGCTGGCGGCGGTCGCCAACCCGCACCTGGACATTCTCGGTCACGTCACCGGGCGGATGGTGTCGTCCCGGCCGGCGGGGGTGACCGGCCCGGGTGATCGGGGGCACCGGGCGCGGACCAGGAACGAGAGCGACTTCGACGCGGACGCGGTCTTCGCAGCCTGCGCCGAGCACGACACCGCCGTTGAGATCAACTCTCGGCCGGAGCGGCAGGACCCGCCGAAGCGGCTGATCCGCCGCGCCCTGGAGGCGGGCTGCCGCTTCGCGATCAACACGGACGCGCACGCGCCCGGTCAGCTCGACTGGCAGCGGTTCGGCTGCGAGCGGGCGGCCCGCTGCGGCGTCCCGGCCGACCGGGTGGTCAACACCTGGTCGGCCGAGCAACTGGTGAAGTGGACACGCGACCGGGCCTGACCAGCGGCCCGGTCGGGGTCACCTGCGGGCGGGTTCGGCGGCGGGCGTGGCGGGTGCGCCGACGCCGACCACCGGGCGCGGCTTGCGACTGCCGAACAGGCCCTGCGCGACCGCGACCCCCAGCAGCACGATGAGCGCGCCGACCGGCTGGTGCCAGTTGAGCCGCTCGTCGAGCACCACCGCGCCGATCAGCACCGCGAAGATCGGAATCAGGTACGTGACGGTGGAGGCGGTGCTCGCGCCGGCCACCCGGATGTTGCGCATGTTGATGACGAAGGCGAGCCCGGTGCCGAGTGCCCCGAGGGTCAGCACACTGGCCACCACCTTCGGCGACAGCTCGGTGGGCAGCGGCGGCGCACCCGCGACGAACGGGGTGACGACGGCGAGCTGGACGGCGGCGAGGAGCAACTGCGCAGTGGACAGCGACAGGCCGGAGTGCGAGCTGCCCGCGATGAACCGCTTCTGGTACGGAATGGCGACGCCGTAGCAGGCGGCCGCGCCGAAGCACATCAACTGCCCGACGAAGTGTGCCCCGCCGATGCCCTCCCAGACCCCGAGCACCACGAGCACGCCGAGGAAGCCCAGCCCGAGGCCGATCGCGCGGCGCACGGTCAACCGCTCGGTGCGGAACACCAGCACCGCGAGCGGCAGCACGATCAACGGCGTCGTCGCGTTCCAGATGCCGGCCAGCATCGACTCGACCCGCTGCTCACCGTAACCGAAGAGGGTGAACGGGACGGCCACGCCGAACGCGGCGACGACGAACAGGTGCGCCCACACGCGGGGCTCGCGCGGCAGCCGGTCGCGCAGCACCGCGAGGACGACCAGCAGGGTCAGCGCGCCGGCGACGACGCGGTAGAGAGTCAGCTCGACGGGGTGCAGCTCGGCCACGCCGACCTTGATGAACAGGAAGCTGGAACCCCAGATGGCGGCGAGGGCGAAGAAGCCCGGCAGCCAGGCACGCAACGGCGCCTTGTCAGGAGCGATGTCGGTGGTCACCCCTGACACTCTGCCGGACGGGTACGACAAAGTCCCGCGACTTTCCGCACTCTGGATCTGCTGCCTGAACACGACAAACGTCGTCGACATCCAGGCGGGGTGGTCACGTAGTGTCGCACCGTGGGACGAATTGATGAACTCGCCAACCGCTACGTGGCCGAGTGGGCGCCGTTGAGCCCCACCGGCGCGACCTACGTCGGCATCGCCGGCCATGACGACAAGCTCGACGACCTCTCGCCCGAGGGTTACCGGGCCAAGGCGGACCTCACCCGCCGCACACTCTCCGAACTTGAGGTGACCGAGCCGGACACCGAGGCGGAACGCACCGCCAAGGAGGCCATGCAGGAACGACTCGGCCTCGACCTGGCCCGCTACGAGGCCGGCGAGACGACGAGCGAGATCAGCGTGATCGAAAGCGGGCTGCACGAGGTCCGCATGGTGTTCGACCTGATGCCGACCGCGACGGCCGACGACCAGGCCAACATCGCCGCCCGGCTCAACGGCCTCGCCAGCGCGCTGGAGGGTTACAAGACCACGCTGCGCGAGGCGCTCGCCGACGGGCGGGTCAGCTCGAAGGTGCAGCTCGCCGAGGTGGCCAAGCAGTGCGACACCTGGACCGACCCGACCGGGGACAACTTCTTCCACGGCCTCGTCGAACGGCTGGGCGCGGACGGCACGCTCGGCGCCGAGCTGCGCCGGGGCGCGGCGGCGGCCACCGCGGCGACCGCCGAGTTCGGGCAGTTCCTGCGCGCCGAGTTGGCCCCGCACGGGCGGGACAAGCAGGCCGCCGGCCGGGAGCGCTACGAACTCGCCTCGCAGTACTTCCTCGGCGCGAAGGTCGACCTGGACGAGACGTACGCCTGGGGCTTCGCGGAGCTGGCCCGCCTGGAGGCGGAGATGCGGGTCGTGGCCGGGCGCATCGCCGGCTCGGGCGCGACTGTCGACGAGGCCGTGGCCACGCTGGACGCCGACCCGGCGCGGACCATCCAGGGCAAGGAGGCGTTCCGCGACTGGATGCAGACGCTCGCCGACAAGGCGATCGACGAGCTGAACGGCACCCACTTCGACATCCCGGAGCAGGTCCGCCGGATCGAGTGCTGCCTCGCACCCACAAGTGACGGGGCCATCTACTACACCGGCCCGAGCGAGGACTTCTCCCGGCCGGGCCGGATGTGGTGGGCGGTGCCGCAGGGCATCACCGACTTCTCCACCTGGCGGGAGGTGACGACGGTCTACCACGAGGGCGTGCCCGGTCACCACCTTCAGGTGGCGCAGACCGCCGTCCGGGCCGACCTGCTCAACCGCTGGCAGCGGCTGCTCTGCTGGGTCTCCGGACACGGTGAGGGCTGGGCGCTCTACTCGGAGCGGCTGATGGACGAGCTGGGTTACCTGGAGGATCCGGGCGACAAGCTGGGCATGCTCGACGGCCAGGCGATGCGCGCCGCCCGGGTGATCGTCGACATCGGCATGCACCTGGAGTTGGAGATCCCGAAGCACAACCCGTTCGGCTTCCACCCGGGCGAGCGGTGGACGCCCGAGCTGGGCTGGGAGTTCATGCGGGCGCACTGCCGGGTGCCGGACGAGAACCTGCGCTTCGAGCTGAACCGCTACCTGGGCTGGCCGGGGCAGGCGCCGTCGTACAAGGTGGGTGAGCGGATCTGGTTGCAGGCCCGCGAGGACGCCAAGGCCCGCAAGGGCGCCGACTTCGACCTGCGGGAGTTCCACCGGCAGGCGTTGGACCTCGGCGCGCTGGGCCTCGACCCGCTGCGCAAGGCGCTGGCCCGGCTCTGAGGCTGCGAGGGCTCCGGGTGCCGGCGGTACGACCAGCCGTTGGCGTCCGGAGCCCTGTCACCGCGCCGCTCAGGTCAGACTCAGCGCCAACGCCGGCTCGGCGGTAAGTGTGTTGCTCGTGACGTACGCCAGGTCGATCACCGGGTCGGTGAACGTGACCTCGAAGGGCAACGTGACAGGGATGCCGTCCGGCAACGGCAGCTCCGGAGTCAAGGTGAGCTTGAGGCCGAGCAGCTTGCCGACGAACCGGGTGGAGTAGAAGGCCACGTCACCGCTGACGGTAAGCGTGTCGGTCGCGTACCGCTGGGTGCGCCCCGATGGGCCGTCGGCTTGCAGGACGAATTTCTTGGTGACCGCCTGCTTCATGCTGAACTTCAGCACCTTGAGGTTGCCGTTCTCGGTGCGCAGTTCGGTGATCCCGTCGAACCGTAGACCGGTCATCTTGACCGAGGACCCGGTGAGCTTGGACGGCGTCTGCGCGACCTTCGGCAGGCTCGGGTCGGCGGCGATGCGCGGCAGCAGTTTGCCAGGTTCCGCCTTGCCTGGCTTGTCCGGCGTGCCGGGTTTACCCGGCTTGCCGGGTAAACCCGGCTTGGCAGGGGGCGACGGTGGGCAGGTGCCGGGGTCGGGGCGGGTGGTCGGTGTTCCGCTCGGCTGGACGCTTGGGCTCGGCGACGGCGAGGGGCTCTCCTGACGGCCCCCGCCGGTGAACAGGTCCCCGATCCCGTGCAGGATGTCGCCGATCAGGCCCCGACGCTGCTCCGGACTGGGCGTGGGTGTCGGCGTGGCCGCGCTGCGGCTGGGCGACGGGGTGGCCGTCCGGGACGGCGTGGGACAGGCGGTGGTGGTGGGGCGGCTCGGCGCGGCCTGCACCGCTCGAGGCTGGACGGCCAGACCGACGGCGGCGAGGCCCAGCACCACCAGGATGATGCCGAGCGCCCGCGGATCGGTCGACCGTCCCGGCCACTTCGGGGGCGGGCCCGCGTCGGCCAACCCCCTCTCCGGAATGGGCTGCCGCTCCCGGACGACCCGCTCGGGGACGACCTGTTCAGGAGCGACCTGCTCGGGGACGGCGCGCTCGGAAGCGACGGGCTCAGAAGTGACCGGCTCGGGGACGTCCTGCTCGGGGACGTCCTGCTCTGCATCGACCTGCTCGGCGGTGGGCTGCTCGGCGGTGGGCTGCTCGGCGGTGGGCTCGTCTTTTACGGCCGTCGCCGGCGGGGGCGGGTTGGTCGGCGTCCAGGCGAAGGCCAGCGCGCTACCGACGATGCCGAGCAGCAGGCCGACGAAGAAGCCGCCGAGGTTGAGCCCGATCAGCGAGTAGACCGCGGTGACCGCCGCGACGATCGAGTAGAACAGCCGCTGCGCCGGAGTGAACCAGAGCAGCAGACCACAGGCCACCAGGATGACCGGGATGAGCAGGGAGAGCAGACCGGTGGCGCCACTGTGGAAGCTCAGCCCGTTGAGCGTCATCCGGGTGGAGGCGAACATCTCCACCCCGGCCAGGGCGGTGAGAAGGCCACCCCAGAACGGGCGACTCCGTTGCCAGCGGCGAAAGCTCCGCCAGACCTGAGCCGTCGTACCGCCGGGCCGGGCGTGAGCCGGGTTGGTGGTTGTCACGTACTCCTCCTGGCGGAGCGGGGACGGGGACACGGGCTGGCCCGCGGTGGTTGACCACCGCGGGCCTCACCTCAGAAGCACTCTTTGCCCTTGGCGTCGTCGCCCACGTTGACCTTCAGCTTCAGCCCCACCAGGTTGAAGGTGGCCGCCGTGGTGTAGCGGGACACCTGCTCAAGGTTGGTGATGGTGACGTGATCGGAGTTCTGACCGAACGATCCGGCCTGCGCCGTCGGGTTCAGGTCTGTCGCGTCCCGGCCGATCTTGATGTTGGTGAAGGTCGCGTTGCCGCCCAGCGAGTCCATCGCGATGAGCAGGTCCTTCGCCCGGGCGGGCTCCTTGCCGTCGCCGGCGTTGATGGTGAGCACCACCGGCAGACCGGGGAGGTCGGCGCGGACGGACTGGCAGAGCTTGTACAGCTCGGCGCTGCTGATCTCGGAGAGGGCGACGGGGCGGACCTGGCCGGCCTTTCCGTCCTCGCCCTTCTCCCGGACGATGCCGCCGTACTGCTTGAAGCCGTCGCCCTCCAGCCGCTCGGCGCCGATCTTGAAGGTCTGACCCGAGACCGTGATGTCGGACGCGATCGCGCCTGTCGACATGCCGAAGAGGATGGCTCCGGCAGCGGCCGTGGCGGGCACCATCATGGCGGCGAATCGACGCCACCGGACACGACCCTGGTTGTCTAACCGATCCTGCACGGGTTCCTCCTGCGGGTGGATGGGCGCGGCGGCCGTTCGCGGCGGCCCACGCAGCGCCCGCCATCTATTACCGGCGGGTAACGATCGAGCTTGATCGTGCACCCGGCGCGGCACAGCTCACAACCCCCCGATTACTCGGTGGTAACACGAGGGCGACCCAGAGGTAGAGCGATGTCACGAAGCGTTCTCGTCGAGGGCGTCGCAAAATATCCACAAGCCTGTCAGATGTCGCATAAGGACTAGTCAGCGCGACCCAGAGTGAGCAATGCATCGACGGATTACAATCAGGTAACGGATGTAAAGTTCCCAGGTCAGGCGAGCCGTTCGGCTGGGGCCTCCCGGTCCGAACATCCCCGCCGACAGGACGCCCGGATGCCCTAGGGTTTCGGCGTGAATCTGAACGACGTACGACGCGACTGGACCAAGCTGGGCGCCGAGGATCCGCTCTGGGCCGTGCTCGTTCAACCCGGCAAGCGGGGCGGCCGGTGGGACGTGGACGAGTTCCTGGCCACGGGTCGCGCCGACGTCGAGGAGACGGCCACCTGGCTCGGCCAGCTTGGGCTGCCCACCCGCTGGGAACGGGTACTCGACTTCGGCTGCGGCGCCGGGCGGCTGTCGCAGGGGCTCGCCCCGCACGCCGACGAGGTCGTCGGCGTCGACATCGCGCCACCCATGCTGGAGACCGCCCGACAACTGGACCGGAGTGCCGGGAACATCCGCTTCGTCCTCAACGACGCACCGGACCTGAGCCAGTTCCCCGACGGCCACTTCGATCTCGTCTACAGCGCCCTGGTCCTGCAACACCTGCCGCGGCCCGCCATCGACAGCTACCTCGCCGAGTTCCTGCGCGTCCTGCGACCCGGAGGGATCGCCGTCGTGGGGCTGCCGACGGAGCCGGCGCGTACGGCCAAGGCCCTCATCTGGCAGGTCGTGCCGTTCCGGCTGATCAGCTGGGCGCAGCGCCGGCTGCTGGGCTATCCGGCGCCGATGAGCATGACCGCCGTGCCGGACGCCGACATGGTGCGGCTGGTGGCGGCGCACGGTGGGCACATCGTCGGGCAGCGCCCCGACCTGCCGTACACCGAAGACTGGGTGTGCACCCGCTACGCCGTGCGGCGCGACCAGCAGGCCTGAGACGCGAGGGCCGGCCGACCCGGAGGTCGGCCGGCCCTTCAGGTCGGCGTGCGGTGGTGCGGTGGTGTGGTTGTTACGGCTCGCTGCGCTCCACGGCGTGCCGGCCCCCGGTCGGCGCCGTGGTCTCCTCGACCGGCTCCGAGGACGCCTGCGCCGGCAGGTCGGTCGTCGGTCGGTCGTCGGCGGCCACCGGCGACGCGTCGGACCTGCGGCGGGTAGCCCGGATGATGATGAACAGACCGAGCAGGACCAGGGCGAGGCCGACGAGTCCGAGGACGATCGGCACCACAGTGGTCAGCAGGTTGATCTGGTCACGCGCATCCTTGGCAACCTTGGCCTGCTGCTTCTGGGTGTCCTCGGTGAAGGCGAGGGTCGCGTCGATCATCTTGACCTTGTCCGCGCCGGCCGCGTCCCGCAGGGTCTGAGCCTGCTTCTCCTGGCCCTTGACGATGACGCCGCTCGCCGGCTCCACCCACAGGGTGCGGGTGTTGGTGTAGAAGAGACCGGCGGTCACGGTGGGCTCGGTCGAGCCGACCAGCCGGCCCGGGACATCGATCTGCTTGATCTGGATCGGCTCGGCCGTCATCTCGAACTTGTAGACGGTCAGGCCCTGCAACTTCTCGGTGCTCACGTACTTGGCGGGGTACGCCTTGCGCGCGGTGTTGTCGAAGTACTGGTAGGTCTTCTTCTCGGTGCCGAACGGGAAGGTGTAGGTCAGCCCCTCGTGCTTGAAGGCTGTTCCGTTGATGTCCTCGGCGCAGCAGGCCACCGCCTCGGCGGTCCGCCGGTCGACGGCAACCCGGTCCGTGTTGACAGTGATCTCGGCCTTGCTGGCGTCGTCGATCACCCGGACGCCGACGTTGAAGACCGCGCGGTCATCGTTGCCGGCCCCGACATCGCCCCGCACCGCGCGGTGGGCTGTGAGGTTGACCCCGCTGCGCTCCGACAGGGTGGGGAAGTCGAAGACTGTCGCGTTCTCGGCCTTCGACACCGTCACCGAACTCTGATCAAGGGGCACCTTGACGAGAGCGGGCGCGACGGTCAACGGCGTCGCCACCGCCCCGGCGATCAGGAACGCGCCCGCCGCCACCAAGACGGCACCCGACGTAGGTCGCATGTAACTCCTCCCCTTGTAAAGACTCGACTGGCGGCTGACAGTACATGACGGGGCCGATTTCGGATATGGTCCGACGCGGCCTTCGGAAGACGTACCGACTCCGGTGGCACGTGGCCGTGGGGCCACCCCACCAAATGGGATGTTGAGGAACTGTGAGCCAACCCGTCAGACCCGACGCGAGCAACGGACAGGTAGGCGAGTCCGCGTCAAATACCGTCCGTTCGGATGGTTGGTTGCCGGCATTGGAAGGACTTCGCGCGGTAGCGGTACTGTGCGTCGTCATCCACCACGTCTCTTTTCTCAGCGGGTTGACCAACTCGTTCGCCCGCCTCGGAGGTGTGCTGGCCAGACTGGATGTCGGGGTGGCGATCTTCTTCGCGCTGTCGGGCTTCCTCCTCTACCGGCCATTCGCGCACGCCGCCATTCATTCGCAGGCGCACCCGCCAGTTCGGCGATACCTCTGGCATCGCGCGCTGCGTATTTTGCCCGGCTACTGGGCAATGGCGGTTGTCGCACTGCTGTGGCTCAACATCGATTACCTCAGGTCGGTCTGGGACTGGGCAGTTCCCCTCCTTCTGGCACAGATTTATCAGCCATTGCGACTTCCGGTCGGGATGGAACAGACCTGGAGCCTGGCTACGGAGGCGACTTTTTACCTGGCGCTGCCGGTGATAGCGGTGCTCGGTCGCCGAATGGGCGGTCGGACCCCGCTTCAGCGAGCCCGACGCCAACTGGCGCTCGGCGCCGTGCTCGTCCTCGCCGGCCTCACCTGGAACGCGTACGCGCACAACCCCGACTCGCCACTGCCGGGGCTCGCGGTGCTCTGGCTACCCGCCTTCCTCGACTGGTTCGGCATCGGCATCATGCTGGCCGTGCTCGCCTCCTGGCCCCCGAGCACGACCTCCCCGGTGCTCCTTGCCGGACTGACCGGGAGCGGGCCCGGGCGAGGCGACGAGGACCTGTGGTCCGCCACGCCTCGCGGGCTGCGCGTCTTCACGTTCGCCCCGGGTACGTCGTGGCTCATCGCCGGCGCGCTGCTGTGGATCGCCAGTACGCCGATCGCCGGCCCACGCGGGGTCGAGCCCACCAGGCCGATCGAGTCGACCATCGAGCACCTGGTGTTCCTGCTCGTCGCCTGGTTCCTGATCGCCCCCCTCGTCGGCCCGGGCGCGGGCGGGGTGCCGCGGGCGTTCCTCGACCAGCCGGTGATCAGGTTCGTCGGTCGGATCTCCTACGGCATCTTCCTCTGGCACCTCCTCGCCCTCGAGGTCTGCTTCCGCCTGATCGGGTTCACCCGGATGAACAGCTCGTTCTGGGTGCTCCTCGTGCTCACGCTGGCCCTCACCATCCCCGCCGCGGCGGCCACCTACTACCTCATCGAGCGGCCGACGCAGCGCCTGCGCAGATTCCTTGCGCGGCGGCACAACCGACGCAGGCCCGGAATCGTCGCGGCCGACACCCCGCTCCAGACGCCGGTGCCGGCGTTGCAGGCGGCGGGTCCAGCCGAGCGCCCGGTCCTCCCGGCGCGACTCGTAGCGCCCGCGGACCCGGCGGAAGCGCAGCACCAGGGCGGCGATCGCGACGAGGAGCAGGCCGGTCGGAACCGTGACCAGTAGGTCGGCCAGCCGGTCCGAGGAGATCCGGGGCTGCCACCAGCGCTGGGTCCCGTAGGCCGCCAGCCCCACCGCTGCCGGCACCCAGATCCAGCTGGGGCTGGGCATCCGGCGTCGGTGCAGCACCACGACCACTGCGGCGCAGCAGAACCCGACCAGGCCCCCCAGCAGCGCCGGCACCCCCAGTGCGAGCACCGGAGCGGTGGGCATCGTCGCCGGGACGATCGGGTACGACTGTCGGTGGCGACGCGCGGGGAGCAGGGCTGCGACGACCAACAGCAGCAGCAGTCCCCCGCCGACGCGCAGGACGAGGGCGTACCGCTCCCCGGGGGTGAAGTCCAGCTCCACCCGGCCAGCCGCGCCGGCCGGCACGAACCACGCCTGCTTCCACCCGTCCAGCCGGGTCGGTACGAGCCGGACCCCGTCGAGGGTGGCCCGCCAGCCCGGGTTGGCGTTCTCCGGTACGACCAGGTAACTGCCGCCGCCCGCCCCGACCTCCACCGACCGGCGTTGGTCGTTCCAACCGAGCACGGTCAGGGCCCGGCGGGGCGGCTCGGCGGCGGCGGGGCGCTGCGGCGGTTCACCGGTCAGGATCACGCTGTCGACGACGAACCGGTCCAACGGAGCCGAGACCTCGTTCGGGCCGGCGCGCAGAGCGACGCGGTCCTCGTCCGCCCTCGCCGTGGTCTTCGCCCCGGGCTTCGGGGCGGGGACGCAGGCGCGGTAGCGCAGCGGCCGCAGATCCCGCAGATCCCGCAACGTGCCGGTGGCCGTCGTCGGCACCGTCGCGCCGTTGATCACGATCGTCGGTCCCGCACCGCAGGGCAACGTCACGGTCTGGGAGAGGTCACGCGGCTGGTTGACCTCGGGCCCGCCCTCCACGTCCACCCCGCTGAGGCCGACGGGCAGCGGCTGCGGCTCGAACATCGCCGTCGACCGGCTGACCCGCGGCACCGTCAAGGTCACGGCCACGACGAGGCTGCGGGTCCGCAGGGCGGGGAAGCGGGCGACGCCGTCCAGGCCGACAGTCACCTCCCGGATGCCGTTGTCGCCGGTGATCCGGACCGTCCTGGGTGGCGCCGCGACGAGGCTCGGCGCGAACCGCAGCCGCACCCAGCTCACGTTCCGCACCTCGGGCCAGCGCAGTCGTATCGTGGGCTGCGGGTCGTTCGGGTCCGCCCACCAGGCCGTGCCGTCGTTCCCGTCCGACAGCGCCCTCGACGAGGCGACCGGGTCGGCGAACCACGAACTCGACGTGCTGACCGTTTCGCCGCCCACCGTCTCGTCGTACACGGCGAGTGCGGTGGCGGGCGTGGCGCGCGCCAGGCCGGTGAGGCGGGGGGCGGAGGCGGCCGGCAGGTCGAAGCGGCGGGGCACCAGGCCGGTCTCCTCGCCCTGCCGGATCAGGTCGGGAGCGCACAGGTAGTGGTCGTCGACGACGACGCAGGCCGGCCGGTCCACGGCCTTGCGGGCGAGGGCGACGACCTCCGGGGTCGCGGTGGCGTCGGGCAGCGCCGGCAGCCGCAGGTACCGCTGGGGACTCACCCCGGGCACGCGCAACTCCCGGATGCCCGCGCGGCGTCCCGGAACGTCGAAACCCGCGACGCCGTCGATGGTCACCCGAACCCAGCTGGTACGCCCCGACGGCAGCGCCAACCGCAGCGGCGTCCGCCCGGCGTCGACCACCGAGTGCACGTACGTCCCGCCCGCGGTGCTGACCTGGATCCTGGTGACCGGGGCGCCCACGACCTCGTCGTCGACCACCTGCACCTCCACCGACCCGGCTTGGATCTTCTCGGCGAAGCGGACCTCCATCCACTGGCCCACGGGTTTGCGCGCGCCGTCGGAGAGCCAGAAGGTGCCGCTGTCGCCGTCCACTGCCGCGAACGGCGTGGCGGAGGGGTCGCGCAGCCCGGCCGGGCCGGTGACGTCCGCCGCGCTTGTGGACGCCCGGACGTCGGCGATCCCGGCGTAGCCCGACGAGGTGATCGCCGAGCGCCATGCCGGGTCGAGGATGTCGTGGGCCGTCCGGGCCGAGGCCGGTCGTTCCTCGGTGGTCAACGTCCGCGAGGTGTTGCCCCGGACCAGCCCGAAGTCGACCTCCCGGTTGCGCAGGCTGTCGGCGAGGACAGTGCCTCCGGTCTCGGCCTCCGGAGCGTCCCCGTCGAGGATCACCGGCCGGTCGCCGAGCACGCCGGCGTCGCTGAGGTCCAGCAGGGTCTCCGGTGCGCCGACCAGGTTGAGCGGCTGCGCCGCGTCGGCGAGCGTGGCCCTGGGGGTCGGCCGGTCCACCTGGTAGATCTCCACCGCCCGGTACGGCTCGTGCAGCCCGTAGTCCCACGCTCCGGCGAGGTCCGGCCGCACGCCGCTGCTCGGGCCGAACGCGGCGACCCGGAACAGTCCGGGCGCGCTGTTCAGCGTCCGGTGCACGAGGACCGGCCAGGCGAAGCCTCCGACCGGCTGGCGGAGGTCGTTGCGGACGAGCAGGTACCGCACACCGAGCCGACCGAGCACGTCCGCCAACCCGGGGGAGGCGGTACCGGCGGCGAGCCGCTCGTCGATCGCGGAGAGCAGACGGGCGTTGCCCGCCGATCCGGCCGGCACCAGTGACCGCACCGCCCACGGCGAATCCAGCAGAGGCTGGACCGGCTCGTCCAGCGAGCGCCCCCAGTCGTACTCGGCGAAGTTGCTGCCGGGCACGAGCAACGTCGTACCGGGTCCGGCGTGCCGGTCGAGCCAACCGGTCGCCTGCCGCCAGTGCTCGGGCAACCCCCAGAAGCCGCCGCCGGCCGGGAGGCCCGCGCTTGCCGCGCCGCTGGTGACCGCGAGGAGCGCGACGGCGGTGGCGCCCAGCGCCACCCGCCGGGGTGCCATGTTGGTGGGTCGCGTGAACCGACGGATGATCGCGATCCGGCCGACGGTGTCCAGCATGTGCGCGGTGGCCAGGGCCAGCGGCAGGCGGAGCACGACGTCGAACTTGTGCAGGTTGCGCAGCGCGGCGAGCGGGCCGTCGAGGGCCTCCCGGACCGTCGTGGCGAAGGCCGCGCCGCCGTCGGACAGGTTCCCGGCGGTCAGGGTCAGCAGCCCGACCAGTGCGCCGACGAGCAGGAAGCGACGCTCCGGCAGGTCCCGACGGGCCAGCCCGGCCAACCCGAGGCAGGCGATCAGGCCGGTGAGCACGACCATCCAGGACGTCGTGACCAGCGC
Source organism: Micromonospora sp. DT63 (assembly GCF_049841615.1). Classification (NCBI taxonomy): domain Bacteria; kingdom Bacillati; phylum Actinomycetota; class Actinomycetes; order Micromonosporales; family Micromonosporaceae; genus Micromonospora; species Micromonospora sp. DT63. Next base: position 1,148,629 of record NZ_JBNCKQ010000002.1, read on the forward strand.
CCACCCGGAGCGCCACCAGGGCACACCGTCGACGGCCAGGTAACCCACCCAGTGGGTCGCGCCGCGCACGGCCGAGGGGAGCGACGTCACGCTCGTCGTGACCGCCGCGCTCTCGGTGTACGGCAGGAACGGGAACCCGTAGCGCTGCAGGAGCAGCAACGGCACCAGCCACCAGAAGGTGGCCGCGACCACCGCGACAGTCCACGCGGCCAGCAGGCGGATCCGTCGCCAGCCGGGCGCACGCGTCACCACGAAGAGGAACGCCGGCAGCACGGCGCAGGCGGCGGCCGCCCCGTTCGCCCCGCCCATGCAGAGCACGGCCAGCCCGCTGAGCGCCGCCGCCCGCCGCAGCGAGCCACCCGCCGCCCCCTTGACCAGAGGCAGCAGCACCCACGGCGCGACGCAGTACGGCAGCAGCTCCAGCGAGACCGTGCCGACCAGGGACAGCGCGCGGGGCGAGAGCGCGAACACCACGCCGGCCATCAGCCGTGACGCCGGGCCGCCCAGGTCCAGGGCACGCGCCAGGCGCACCACACCGGTGAGCGCCACGCAGAGCAGGGTGGCCATCCAGAGCCGCTGCACGAGCCAGGCCGGCAGGCCCATCGCCTCGCCGAGGAGAAAGAACGGCCCCATCGGAAAGAAGTAGCCGACCGCCTGGTTCTGGAGCGTGCCGAACTGCCAGTCCGCCGTCCAGAGGTGCGCCGCCCGCGCGAGGAAGCCGCCCGGGTCCAGGGCCATGTCCAGCTTCGTGTCCGGCACGATGAGCCCGGGCTCCTGGGTGACGCACAGACCGATCAGCGCGAGGCAGACCAGCAGCTCACGCAGGCGCCACACCGCCAGGGACACCGTCGCGGACGGTATACCGGCGGTGCGGCGAGCGGTCGACCAGGCGGTCAGCACTGCCGTACCGGAACTCCGGTGAGCAGTTCGTCGCCGCTGGCGTCCCGCTCGCTGATGTGCTCGGGCGCGACGCCCGCCTCGACGAGCACCTGCCGGACCGCCGCCGGAGCGGCGGCCGGCACCAGGATCCACAGGCCGTGCTCGTCGGTCGCCACGTGTCGGGTGTAAGGAAGGAGGGGGGACACCCGGGCCAGGAGGCTCTCCGGCTCGTCCGTCCGGACCAGGAGGGACGCGTTACGCGCCGCCCACGGCATTCGGCGCGGCGCGAGCAGGTCGCCGAGGACCGCGCGGACCCGCCGTCCGGTGTCCGCCCAGCGGAACGCCCCGCTCCACTGTCGACACTCGGCGGCCATCCGCTCGGCCTCGCCCGGAGCCGCGAGGGAGTCCAACGCCCGGTCGAGGCCGACGGCGAGGTTGCCCGCCGGGTCGTCGCCCTCACCGACCAGCCATCCGGTCCGGCCCGGCCGTACGGCGTCGCGCAGCCCGTCGACGTCGAAGGCGACGGTGGGCAGTCCGGCGGCGGCCGCCTCCACGACCACCAGACCCCAGCCCTCACCCCACGAGGCCGAGACGTGCAACCACGCGCTGGCCAGCAGCGCGTCCCGCTCGGTGGAGGGCAGGTGACCGTGCACCGTGACGACGTCGGCGAGCCCACGCTCGGCGACCTGCCGACGGATCGTCGCCACGTCCGGCCCGCCACCGACGACGTCCAGGCGCAGGTCGGGCCGCTGCGCCCGGAGCTGGTCGACGGCGTCGAGCACCAGATCCACCCGCTTGTGCCGGGTCACCCGGCCGACGCAGACGACCCGGGGTCGCGGGTCGCGAACGCCACTGCCGACGACCGGCGGTGTCGCCGCGTCCGCGCCGTTGGGTACGACCACCACCGGGCCGGCCCAGCGGAGCCGGTCCCGTACGGCCACTGCCGTCGACGGTGAGACGGCGAGCGTCACCCCCCGGCGGTAGACCCGTCGGGCGACCGGCCCCTCCAACCACGCCCCGAAGCGACCAACGAGCGGGCCGAAATAGAGCCGGAACTGGCGGTCGTGCACGTGGTGGATCACGCAGACGACCGGTACGTCAGCCGGCAGGACCGCCGGGCTGAAGAACGGAATGCCGTTCTGGCAGTCCACGACGGCGTCGAACTGACGGCGGCGTCGCGCGAGCCAGCCCAGCACCCGGGGGTAGATGCTCCACCGCCCACCGACCCGGACGATCCGGATGCCATCGCGGGTCTCGTCGCCGGGCTGGCCGTCCGGGCGCGCGGTGACGAAGGTGACCTCCGCGCCGGCGGTCACCAGGTCGCGGGCGACCTGCCAGGCGTAGACCTCGGCGCCGCCGGCGTCCGGATGCCACGGGTCCTTCCAGTTGAGCACCGCGATCCGTCGACCCGCGACCACCGCGTCGGTGGTGGGAGCCGCAGCCGCCGGAGAGTGTCCGACACTCACGGCCGCAATCCAACGGCAGCGCCCCCGGTCACGTCCGTGCCGACCGGCAGGGCGACGACCGGCAGCGGCATCGCGGGGGCGACCTCCGCCCGGCGCAGCCGCCAACTGATCTTCGCGACGTCCACGAAGCTCTGCCAGCCGTGGCGGGCCGGGGAGAAGCGCGAGCCGGGCACGTCCACCCAGTTGACGGGGATCTCCACCAACCGGGCGCCCGCCCGCTCGGCACGGCCCAGCACCTCCACGTCGAACGCGAAGCCGCCGCACCGCAGGGGTGCGAACGACCGCCGCGCGACGTCGTTGCGGAAGAACTTGAACCCGCACTGCGTCTCGCCCACGCCGCGCACCACCTGCCGCACGGCACCGCGGAACGCCACCGCTCCCCAGCGCCGGAGCAGGCTGTGCCGCTCCTGCACCACCGACTCGGGGTGCGCCCGCGAACCGACCACCGCGTCGGCGCCCTCGACCAGGAGGCTGAGCACCTGGCCGAGGGTGTCCGGCGCGGTGGCCAGGTCCGCGTCACAGAAGCCGACGAAGCGCGCGTCGCTCGCCAGCACACCGGTACGTACCGCGAAGCCCTTGCCCGGTTCCGCGCACCAGAGCAGCCGGACGGGGACCGGGCCGCAAGGGGCGCCCGTCACCACCTCGGCGGTTCCGTCGGTGCTGGCGTTGTCGACAACGGTGACCCGGCAGGGCACACCGAGGTCGGCCAGCGCCGCCCGGAGCAGGACCAGGGTTTCGGGCAGCCGCAGTGCCTCGTTGTACGCGGGCACCACGACGTCGAGTACTACCGCATCTGACGACACGTCAGGAGGGAGGACCTCCATGAAAGGCCGTCAGCGCTCGCCGTACACGATGATGGGCTGTTCGACGTTCGCCGGCTTGGTGTTGGTGTTGGCAATGGTGGACGTCCCGATCGAGACGGCCGCAATGCCCAGCACGGCACCCACCGCCGCGGCGACGACCGCGATCAGGAGGGGATTGAAGGTTGCCTTCATTGACGGTCCCTTCGTCTTAAGTGACCGCACAGTAACATGCGTCGTCGGCGTGCGGCCGTGTGCGAAAGGGTGATCAACAGGGTGGCCCCGAGTATCGAATACCCCAACGCCGGACCAATACCGACACTCCCCGTCGAGCCGGTAGAACCGGCACCAGGCAGGCGAAGCAGGATCAGCGTCCCGTCCCGCTGGACCACCTCGGCACCTGCGAAACGCCCCTCGACCTCGGCCGCGCCGGGCTGATCGGTCTGGATGAGGACGTACCGCACGCCGAGCCGACGCAGGCCCGGGACCGGGTCACCGGGCACCGCCAGCGCCTGCGCCACCCGGTCGGCGTCCCGGCTCTCCCCACGGATCCGGTCGCGGCCGACCAGCACGTCCTGGTCCCCGATGACCGGCCGGCGGAACGCCCGCGGCGCCGGGTCGAGCATCGGGACGTTGCCCGCCCAGCGGTAGGCGCGGAACGACGCCCACGGCAGTGAGACCAGGCTGCCGCCGGCCGGATCGGTGTTCACCACCTCGCGGACGTCCGACCACTCGGCGGGGTACCGGACCGTGTCGAGCTGGCCGCCGAGCCCCCAGGCCAGGCCGGGCAGCAACGCCACCGGAGCGATCATCACCAGCGGGGCCAGCGGCCGGGCACCAGCCGCCACGAGCGACTCCACCAGCATGCCGAGGCCGACCGCCTGCACCAGCGCCAGCGGGGCGAGCAGTCGGGCACCGTCCCGGACGGCGCCGGCCAGCGGAACGTGCTCGACCAGCGCGACCATCCACTGGGCGCTCACCGGCCAGGCCGGCAGAACGGCGATCGCGGTGCCCACGGCCGCTCCGACGAGCAGGCCCCACCACGCGGCCGACGGCCACCGGCGACGGACCAGCGCGTACCCCCAGACCGCCGCCGCGGCCAGCACCAGCGCGAGCAGGGCGACCGGCCACCGGTCCCGCCCGATGGCTGCGGCATGGCGGCTCCAGACCCCACCGAGGGTGGCGACGCTGCCGAGCACACCGAGCGGTGTGTCCGCGCGGACGGCGAAAGCGGCGACGCCCCGCTCGTCGAGATCGACGACACCACCCCGGTTCGTCAACGCCACCAGCCACGGCGCGGTGAGGCCGGCGAGCGTCGCCGCCCCCGCGACCAACGCCCGCCACCGCCGCGCCAGGGCCAACGCCGGAGCGCAGGAGACCACCGCCGCCAGCACCAGCGCCGGACCGCCCAGCACCACCGCCAGCCCACCGGCGACGGACCACCGCCGACCCGGACTGATGCCGCCACCCGGCGGCCGCAGCACCCCGAGCACCCAGGCGTACGCCCACGGCAGGGCCGCGTACCCGGCGATCACCGCCCACTGACCGAGATGCAGCCGCCCGTACACCCAGGGATTCCAGACGTACGCGAGCCCGGCCGCGACCCGCGCCACCGGGTGGCTGACGGGCGCCAGCCGGGCCGCGCCCAGCGCGGCCAGGGCCAGGCAACCGACCAGCAGCATCTTCTCCGCCACGTCGGCGGGCAGCAGCTGGGCCAGACCGACCGCGAGCAGTTCGCTGGGCACCGCCCGGGGCAGCTCCGTGCCGCTGCCCCAGACCATCGCGCCGAACGGCGGGTCCGGCACGAACACCAGGTCGTACCGCAGCACGTAACCCCGGCCCAGCACCGGCGCGAGGATCGCGAGGACCACCCCGACGCCGAGCGCCACCTCCGGCCACCACCGACGGAGCACGATCACGGCCCGCGGCGGCGCCGGTCGGAACTCCGGTGATCCTCGGCGCACACGGACCCCCACAGACCTGGACGGGAAGCGGGCCCGACGTCGCTCCCGGGGCTCCGGACAGCACTCTAGGCACAGGCGGGCGCGGGCGGTAGCTTGCCTGACTACGTCGACGCGCGACTCCGTGACGACGACGCGAAGCTCGGGGCGTGCACCGGTCCCCGGCGGAACCGACATGAGGCGCGATGACAGAGACGACGGCCGGCCCCGGCGCGGGCCGACTTTCCGCGGCGGGCGCGGCGGTGGCCGGTGCCGCGATGGTGACGAACGGGCTGGCCTACCTGCTCCCGATGCTCGGTGCCCGGCACCTGGCGGCCGAGGGCCTGAGCGTCCTGGCCACGGTCGCGGCCCTCGTCGCGATCGCCGGCGTCGCGGGTGTCGGCCTGCAGATGGCGGTCGCGGTGCACCGGGCCCGGCATCCCGGCGCACCGACCAACCGGGTCACCCTCGTCACGACCGCCGTCGCCGCGGGCGCAGTCGTCGTGGCCGCGCCGCTGATGATGACCGCCCTGCGGCTGTCGCTGACGGTCGTGGCGCTGGTCGCCGGCACCACGGTCGCGGTCGTCCTGTCCGCCCGGTGGCTCGGCGAGTTGCAGGGGGAGCAGCGCTTCCTCCGTCTCGCGTGGGCGATGGGCGTGGTCGCCGCCGGGCGGTACGGCGGCATGATCGTCGCGCTGGTCCTCGGCGCCGATGTCGTCGACACCCTGGTCGCCGGCATGGTGACCGCATACCTGGTGCTGCCCGCGCTGGTCTGGATCGCCCGACCGGCCCGCAACGCCAGCCCGGACGGGGCCGCCGCCATCGGTGCCGCCCTACGGATCCGGCAGGTGACCAGCGCCGGCACGGCCGCGCTCGCGATGCTCGCCGTGTCGTACGCGGACCTGATCTTCGCGCGCCAACTGCTGTCGCCGGCCGACTCCGGCGCGTACGCCGTCGGCACCGTGCTCACCAAGGGGGCTCTCTGGGCGCCGCAGGTGATCGTGGTGCTCGCCCTTCCCCGCCTGGCCGTCGGGGACAACCGCGTCCGCACGGCTGTGCTCGCGATCGTCGCGGCCTGCGGCGCCGTGCTCGTCGCAGCCTCGGCCCTGGCCGGCGGCCTCGCGTTCCGCCTGGTGGGCGGCGAGAACTACGCCTCCCTGGGCGAGTACGCCCCGTTCTTCGCCGCCACCGGCGCGCTCTACGCGCTGGTCTTCGCGGTCGTCAACGCGAAGATCGCGGCCGGTGCGCGGTGGCCGTCCGCGCCACTGTGGGTCGCGGCGGCCGTCCTGGCCGTCCTGACCATGGCCGTCGCACCCCGCACGTTCCAGGGGATCATGTGGTGCGCTCTCGGCACCGCCGCGGCGACCGCGCTGGTGATGATCCTCAGCCTGCCGTCAGCCACCGGCCCAGCAGGTGGTGATCGATCGAGTCCACCCGGCCGAGCCGACGACCTGCCGCGACCCGCTCCCGCAGCTCCGCCCGCGTGAACCAGCGCGCCTCCAGCAACTCCACGCCGTCCACGCACACCTCGTCGGACGTCGCGGTGGCCCGGAAGCCCACCATCAGCCCGGCGGGGAACGGCCACGCCTGCGACCCCTGGTAGGTCACGTCCGTGACGGTGATCCCCGCCTCCTCGGCCATCTCCCGGCGGACCGCGTCCTCCAGGCTCTCGCCGACCTCGACGAAGCCCGCCAGCGTCGAGTAGGAGTCCTGGGCAGCGCCGGCGTGCCGGGCCAGCAGGCAGCGCTCCGGCGAGCCGGGCGCCTCGACCAGCACGATGATCGCCGGCTCGATCCGGGGAAACAGCAGCCGACCACAATCCGCACCGGAACAGGTCCGCACGTGCCCGCCGCCGCCGGCGACGGCCGCCGCGCCGCAGGTGCCGCAATACCGCTGCTGCCGGTGCCAGTGCAGCAACCCCCGGGCGTACGCCTGGACCGCCGCGCCCGCCGGGTCGAGCCGCCCGACCAGGGCCCGTACGTCGACCGCCCGCGTCGCGCCGGCCATCTCGACGGCGGCGGGCTCGCTGAGCCCGGAGAGGTCCACGGCGAACACCGCGACGTCGTTGTCGAGCCCCAGGAAGACGGTCTCGGCGGCGGCCGACCGGACGAGCGACGCGCGCTCGGCCGTCAACCGGACCGGCCCGACCCCGTCGACCAGGCAGCGGTCGCGCCACAGCGGCAGCACCACAGTCGTCGGATCGGTCAGCAACGCGTCCAGTCGCGCCGCGTCGGTGCGCACCGCGCCCGCCCGGTCCAACCAACCGCCGCCGTACGCCAACACCCGCTCCGCAGCGTCCACCCCGCCACCGTGCCACGGCGGCGACCCGGCGTCGGCACCGACCCCGGCTCCGGGTCCCTCCCGACCCAAGCGACACGCCGAACGACACGCGGTGGCAGCGCAGAGCGGGCGCAGCCGGCACGGACGGCCGAGCATTGGTTACCGTGGTGTCCTCCGGGAGGGGGGACCTCCCGTGGCACCTGGCGATCGAGGTTGCAGTGACGCTGTACGGCGACAAACGTCCACCCGCCGACGACCGACCCACCGTGCAGGTCACCGCGGTCACCTGGCCGGACGACGGACCGGAGGCGGTCACGCCGCCCACGGTCACCGGCGAGCCGGACACCGGTGGACGCCGTCCGCGCCGGGTGCGGATGCTGCTCGCGGCCGGTGTCACCGGCGGCGTCCTCGCCGCCGTGGCGGGCGCCGGCGCCTGGGCGTACGCCGGGGACGTGCCCCGGGGCACCAGCGTGCTCGGCGCCGAGCTGGGCGGCCGCAGCCGCAGCGCCGCCGACCGGGAGTTGCGGGCCGAGCTGGCCCGGCGGGCGGCGGCCCTCGCCGCGCCACTGCGGGTCACGGTCGGGGAGCGCACCGCCGAGATCAACCCGGCCGATGTGGGGCTGGGCGTCGACGTGGCGGCCAGCGTGGCCGCAGCGGCCGAGGCCGACGCGCACCCGGTCAGCCGGCTGGTCGGCTCTCGCACCGTCGACCCGGTGGTCACCATCGACACCGCCCGGCTGGACGCGGCCCTGCGCAAGGTGCTCGGCGACCAGGTCCGCCCGATGACGATGCCGGCGATCACCTACCAGGGCACCACCCCGAAGGTCGTACGCCCCAAGCCGGGCCTGGCGTTCGACCCGCAGCGCTCCGCCGACGCCGTCCGCACCGGATGGCTGGCCGGCACCCCGGTCACCGTGCCGCTCGTGGAGAGCCAGCCGGCGACCACCGCCGAGGAGCTGGACCGGCTCGTCGCCGAGCTGGCCAGGCCGGCGGTCGCCGCGCCGGTCACCCTGCGCACCGGCAAGGGCTCCGTGCGGGTGCCACCGGCGGCCATCGCGAAGAGCCTCCGGTTCACCGCCGACAAGGCCGGCAAGCTCACCCCGGCGGTCGACGTCAAGCGGCTGCGCGCAGCCCTCGGCGACGACCTGCTCGCGATCGAGGTGCCGCCGAAGAACGCGTCGATGACCATCTCCGGTGGCCGCCCCAAGGCCACCGACGGTCGTCCCGGCCAGCAGCTCGACAGCGCGGCCCTGGGCCGTGACCTGTTGGCAGTGCTGCCGAAGTCAAACGGACGCGAGGTGACCGGCGAGCTGAAGGCCACCCCGCCGGAGCTGACCGCGGAGAAGCTGGCCGGCCTGGGCATCAAGGAGCGGGTCTCCACCTTCACCACGCGGTTCACCGGCGGCATGGCGTCGTCCCGCAGCCAGAACATCGCCACCATCGCCAAGGAGGTGGACGGCACTGTCGTGCTGCCGGGCAAGACGTTCTCCCTGAACGGGCACACCGGCGAACGCGGCTACGAGCAGGGCTACCGGGACGCGCCGGTCATCCTGGACGGCAAGCTGGTGCCGGGCGTCGGCGGCGGCACCTCGCAGTTCACCACCACCCTGTTCAACGCCACCTACTACGCGGGCCTGGAGGACGTCGAGCACAAGCCGCACTCGTACTGGTTCGACAGGTACCCGGCCGTCATCGAGTCGACAATCTTCTGGCCCAGTCTGGACTTCAAGTTCCGCAACAACACCGAGTACGGCCTGCTCATCGACACCTCGTACACGTCGAGTTCGGTGACCGTCTCGATCTGGAGCACGAAGATCTACGACAGCGTCAAGACCGAGTACGGCCCTCGGCGCAACATCACCACGCCGAAGGTCATCCACCTCGAACCCGGCCCGACGTGCATTCCGAGCAACGGCATCAACGGTTTCGCCCAGGACGCCTTCCGGGTCATCAAGAAGGGCGGCGTGGTCGTCAAGCGGGAGAAGTTCACCTGGCGCTACGACGCGGAGCCCCGCTACGTCTGCGGTCCCAAGCCCTCCTGAGCCTGGGCGGCCGTCCGCACCCCGTGGTCAGAATGTGGCGATCGGGTTGACCGGGCTGCCGGATGTGCCGGCGAAGCGGACCGGCGCGACGGCGAGCTGGAAGTCCCACTGGCCCAGCTCGGCGGCCGTCGCCGTGCACGCCTCAAGGTCGCAGTTGTCGAGCAGCCACAGACCCATCGCGACAAGACTCACGGCGTGCACCGGCATCAGCACGTCGTCGTACCCCGACGGCTGAACGTCCTGCGGACTGTCGGCGCCGATCAGCGCGACCTGCCGTTCGTGCAGCCACGGCAGACAGGACGCGTGCCAGCCGGCCTGGGTGAAACCGCCGGCCGCACCGGATTCGTGCCGGAAGCGGCCGTAGCCGGTCCGCAGGAGTACCGCATCGCCGGGACGCACCTGGACACCCTGGCGGCGCTCGGCCTCCTCCAGGTCCTCGGGAACGACGCCCTGGCCCGGCTCCAACCACCGCACACCGCGGGCCCCCGCGACGTCCAGCAGCACGCCACGCGTGACGATCCCGTCCGCCGCGGCGGTGACGGCCGCCCACGCCGATCCCGTCGCGGCGTCGACCAGCGAGTGCGAACGACCGTTGTACATCGTGCCGTCCCAGAAGAGGTGGCACGGCGAGTCGAGGTGGGTGATGGTGTTGCCGTGGAAGGTCATGCCGAGTCGCTCGGACGAGAAGCCCCACCGCCGGTCGGCGTGGAAGGCGGCGACCGGCATGTTCTCCGCGCCCGGCATGTCGGCGGCGCACGGGCACGACATCGTCGCCCGCTCCATCTCCTCCGGTACGGCGACCTCCCACGCGCAGGACACGCTCCGGCCATGGCGTACGGCCCGCGCCGCTGCCAGCCGGACGTCGTCGGTGATGTGGTTCAGGGTGCCGAGTTCGTCGTCGTCACCCCACCGTCCCCAGTTCGACAGCGTGTCGAAGTATCCGAGCACGTCGTCCTGAGTGGGCATCGGTCGCTTCGGGGGCGTCCCCGCATCGACATCTCCGGTCACGCGGTCTGACCCTTCGCATCGGCGGACGGCAGCGGGACCAAGCGCTCTTCCTGTACTCGGATCTCGGCCCGGTACCGGGTCGCGGCCGGGTGCCACATCTCCTCGAACGGCCCCATGACCTCGCCACCGACACCGCGGCGACGACCACGGACGCCCAGCCACGCCAACGCACCCAGTACCGCGGCAACGCAGCAGGCGAAGACCAGGAGGATCAGGAGGTCATCCACGCGACCGAGCCTAGTGGCCGTCTGCACGCCCACACCACGCCCGACGCCGGAGCCAGGTGACGGTGGACTGCTAACCCAGACTCAGGTTGTGCTCCTCAAGCGCACTCTGGATGATCTCGAGGGCTTTCGGCCCCATGCCATGTAGCTTGGCCAGCTCAGTACGCGGCACCCCGGCAAGCTCACTCAGAGCCGTGTAACCAACGTTGTTCAAGGCCCGCGTCGCTGGTGCACCGATCTTGGGCAGGGTGCCGAGGGAAGAGTCCACGCTCCTCATGATGTCGGGTCCGGTCCACAACTGCACCGTCACCACGTATCGCACCGCGATCCGCCCCAGCCGCGTCCACGCCGAGGCCAATTGACGTTGGAGTTGTCGGCCAGGCACCCGTTCACCGGCGGCCGACACCGGATCGGGGAATGCAGAAAAGACCACCCCATTGGGGTGGCCTTTTCTGGAAGATTGTCCGGCGGTGTCCTACTCTCCCACACCCTCACG
>NZ_JBNCKQ010000003.1:0-453854 GCF_049841615.1 Micromonospora sp. DT63
GAGCTGATCCGCACCAGCGCCGACCAGACCTTCACCGTCGACCCCTGCAACCTGCAACTGCTCTACCAGGGCCGATCCCCGTCCTCCGGCGGTGTCGACTACGGCCTGCTGCCGTACCGACCGGGCCTGCTCACCCTGCGCCGCTGACCTCCACCGCCTGACGACTCCGGGGCGGGTTCGGCATCACGCCGAACCCGCCCCGGAGTCACGCGGCCCTACTCCCGCGTGCCGATGTCGTCGATCGGCGGGACCCGGAGCAGTCGCCGGACCGGCCACACAGTGGTCGCCAGGGCCAGCACCGTCGCGCCGCCGAGCACCGCCGCCCCGCCGAGCGGCGGCACGTACGGGATCGGGCTGCCGGTCAGCGCGTTGACGAGCGCACCCAGGGTCAGCGCCGCTATCGTCGCGCCGATCAGCACCGCCGTACCGAGCAGCCCGGCCTGTTCGGCGTGGACCATCCTCCGGATCTGCCGGCGGGTGACCCCGACCAGCCGCAGCAGCGCCAACTCGCGACGCCGGGCCAGCGCGGCCAGCACCATCGTGGTGGCCGCCGCCAGCGCCGCGTACCCCACCATCACTCCGATCAGCAGCCGGTTCAGCCAGGCGCTCAGCGCCAGATCGGTGCCGATCAGACGCGTACGGGTCGCGGCGTCGAGCACAGCACTGCCCGGGTGCCGGGCCGACCAGGCGGCCAGCGCGGCATCGGCGTCCGGGCCGGCGCGGACCAGGATCTCGTCGTCGGTGACCCCGGCGGTGTGCCCGGCGACCGTCTGCGCGGCCAGCGTGACGTCACCGAAGCCGAGGCCACGGCCGTAGATCGCGACGACGGTCAACCTGCTCGGTGTGCCATCGCCCAGCCACAGGTCCGCCTGGTCGCCGACGTGCCAACCGGACGCCGACGCCTGCGTCGCGGACAGCGCGACAGTGCCCGCGCGCAGGTCGGCCAGGTCACCCTCGTGCACCGCCAGGTCCATTGTGGAGGTGATCCCCGTCGGGTCGACCGCCTGCGCGGCGACCGGCGCGATCCCGTCGAACGACCGCACCACCACCTGCGTACGGCGTACCCCGGTGGCCGCCCGCACGCCGGTCAACTCTCGGACCTCCCGCGCCGCGTCGGGCGACAGCCCACCCTGCGCGACCAGCAGCCGCTCGGCGAGCGTGCCCGCAGCGCTCTGCGCAATGGTCTGCCGTTCCTGATTCGTCTGCAGGAACCAGACCGAACCGCCGAACCCGACCGCGAGCACGAGAGCGGTCAGCACGGTCGCCATCCCCTGTGCGTTCGCCCGCAGGTTGGCCGCGGCCAGGTAGCCACTGACCCGCCAGACCCGCGACAGCACGGGGGTGAGCAGCCGGGCCGCGTACGCGTTGATCCTGGGCGCGAGCAGCGCCACCGCAATGACGAACAGGTAGAGCATGCCTACCGCGCCGGCCAGCGCGGCGGTCGGTCCGGTGCCGCCGATCGTGAACGCACCGGAGGTGACGGCCGCGGCGAGGGTCAGCACACCGGCGACCAGCCGCACCCGGCCGCCGCGCCGAGGCTCCACCGCGATCTCGCCGAGCGCCTCGACAGGTCTGATCCCGGCCACCCGCCGGCCGGCGATCAGCGCGGCGAGCACGGCCACCAGCACCGCCGTACCCACGGCGGCCGGCACGGCGAACAGGCCGCCGGTCATCGGGAAGCCGGCCGGGATGAACCCGCGGTCCACCAGCTCGCCCTGCACCCAGTGCGCCGCCAGCACACCTGCCGGCACTCCCACCACGGAGGCGACCAGGGCGAGCAGCGCGGCCTCGCCGATCAGCAGGCGGCGGATCTGGCCCGGCGTGGCCGCGACCGCACGCAGCAACGCCAGGTCACGGCGACGGTGCCGCACGGACAGACCGATCGTGCCGGCCACCACGAAGACGATCAGCAGGACGACGTACCCGCCGAACGCCGATCCCGCCTCGATCAGCAGCTCGCGGGCGGCCAGGTTCGCGGACTGCTCGACCGCGCCGCGCTCCGGCCCGACGTACGTCGTGGCACCGGCCGCCGAGGCGAGCTGGCGGACCGCGTCCCGATCGGCGCCGGGCGCGAGTCGTACGCCGATCGCGTCCAGCCGACCCGGGTGTGCGGACAACCGCGCGGCCTGCGCGTCGGTGAAGTACACAGCGGTCGTACCGGTGTCGGCGACCGCGCTCACCCGGTACGACCGGCTGACCCCGTTGACGACCAGGTCGACGCGCTCGCCCGGGGCCGCGCCGAGCCGGGAGTCGGCCAGCACCTCGTCGTCGGCACGGGGCGCGGCGCCCGCGATGATCGGACGACCGGAGAAGGCGTACGTGGCCCAGCCGTGCCCCGTGGCGGCCGGCACGCCGATCTCCACCCGTTCGTCGCCGGCCACCGCCGTGACGCCGGGCAGCCGCCGGATCCGGTCCACCAGGGCGGCGTCCACGGTGCCGCCCTCGGGCAACGCGACGGTGCTCGTGGTGGTCTCCCCGTCGAACTCCCTGAACGTGTGGCTGACCGTGCGGTCGGCGACGACCAGATCGGCCGCCGCCCACAGCCGGGGCTCCGGACGGAAGCGCAGGCCCGACTCGACGAGCGTGCCCATGGCGACCAGGATCAGCACCCCCGCGATCAGGGCGAGCAGCGTGGCGGCTGCCGGGCCGGCGCGGTGCCGCAGCAGCCGGGCGGCGAGCGCGGTCATCGGGCGACCCGCCGATCCAGCGACGCCAGCTGCTCGGCGATGCCGGCGGCCCCCAGCTGCGGCAGGTCGGCGACGATCCGACCGTCGGCCAGCACGAGAACCCGGTCCGCGTACGAGGCGGCCACGGGGTCGTGGGTCACCATCACCACGGTCAGCCCGTGGTCGTCGACGACCGCGCGCAACAGCGTCAGCACCTCGGCCGCGGCCCGCGTGTCGAGGGCCCCGGTGGGCTCGTCACAGAAGATCACCTCGGGGCGGGTGGCCAGCGCCCGGGCGATCGCCACCCGCTGCTGCTGGCCGCCGGAGAGCGCGGCCGGCCGGTGACGCAGCCGGTCGGTGAGCCCGACCCGCTCGACCACGCGGGCCAGCCAGGCGCGGTCCGGACGGACGGCGGCCAGCCGCAGCGGCAGGACGATGTTCTCCTCGACGGTGAGGGCACCGATCAGGTTGAACGCCTGGAAGACGAACCCGATGCGGGTACGCCGCAGCTCGGTGAGACGGGTCTCCGACAACCCGGACAGGTCGGTGTCACCGATCAGGACCCGACCGGAGCTGGGCCGGTCGAGTCCGGCGGCGGTCTGCAACAGCGTGCTCTTGCCGGAGCCGGAGGGCCCCATCACGGCCGTGAAGGTGCCGCGACCGAAGCCGACGTCGATTCCGGCCAGCGCGGTCACCGGGTTACCGCCGGCCGCGTACACCCGGGTGAGGTGTTCGACGCGTACGGCGTCGTTGGTAGGTCCCGGATACTCGGGCATTCTGGTGGCCTCTCTTCGAGTCGGCGACAGGATTCGCGCGCACCAGAAACGCTATTGAGCTGGGAGAACGTGGGCCATCCAACGGGCTGCCCAGTCCGGGTACAGCAGGCGCTACCGCTGGTCGCCGTCCAGGTAGCGCAGCACCGCGGTGACCCGGCGGTCGGCACGGTCGTCGGGTGGGAGCTGGAGTTTCGCGAAGATGCTGCGGATGTGCTTGTGCACCGCGCCGTCGGTGACGAACAGCCGCTCGGCGATCGCCGTGTTGCCGAGCCCTTCGGCCATCAGCCCCAGCACCTCACGTTCGCGGGGCGACAACTCGGCCAACGCCGTGTCCGGCCGGCGGTTGCGGGCGAGCAACTGCGCCACCACCTCCGGGTCGATCACGCTGCCGCCGGCCGCGACGCGGCGCAGCGCGGCGAGGAACTCCTCGACCCGGCCCACCCGTTCCTTCAACAGATAGCCGAGCCCGACGGCGCCGACCGAGAACAGTTCGGTGGCGAACGCCTGCTCCACGTACGCCGACAGGACCAGCACCGCGAGGCCGGGCTGGCGCCGCCGGGCCTCCACCGCGGCCACGATGCCCTCGTCGGTGTGGGTCGGCGGCATCCGTACGTCCACGATCGCCACGTCGGGCGCGTGCTCGTCGACAGCGACCAGGAACTCTCCCGGAGTGCCCGCCGTGGCGACCACGTCCAGTTCCTCAGCCCGCAACAGCAGCGCCAACCCCTCCCGCAACAGCGGGTCGTCCTCGGCGATCACGATCCGCATGGCAGCTCCACGTGCATCCTCGTCGGCCCTCCCGATGGGCTGGTCAGCGTCATTCGCCCGTCGTACGCCTCGACCCGCCGGCGGATGCCGGTGAGCCCGGAGCCGCGTGCCTCGTCGGCGTCGCCGCGGCCGTCGTCCTCGATGGTGACCAGCAGCCGACCCTGCTCGCGGCGCACCGCGACGTCCACCTGGCTCGCCCCGCTGTGCCGGACCACGTTCGTCAGCGCCTCGGCCACCACGAAGTACGCGGTGGCCTCGACCGACGCCGCGCAGCGGACGGCCACGTCCACGGCGAGCCGGCACGGAACCGCGCAACTGCCGGCCAGGCCCGCCAGCGCCCCGGCGAGACCCCGATCGTCCAGCACGGGCGGCAGGATGCCGCGCACCACCGTACGCAGTTCGCCGAGCGCCTGTTCCGCCGCGTCCTGCGCCTGCCCGAGGATCTCGTCGGCCCGGTCCGGGTCACGCCGTACCGCCCGGCGCGCGGCGCCCAGCAGCACGTTGACCGCGACCAGCCGATTCTGGGTGCCGTCGTGCAGCGACCGCTCGATGCGGCGCAGCTCCAGGGCGTGGGCGTCCAGCGCCGCGGCCCGGGTGGCGGTCAGCGCGGCGACCCGCAGCGACAGGTCGACCCCCGGCGGCGGGGGCAGCAGCCACCGGCCGGGCCAGGACTGGAAGCGGGCCAGCGCCGGGCCGAACGCGACCGCGGCGACCAGCCAGCCCACCCCGAGCAACCCGACCAGGAGCGCCTCGGACAGCCCGTCGATGCGCCACCAGCCGATCCCCGGAGCGCCGGTCTCGGGCGGAACCAGTCGATACCACAGCGGAAACGTGATGTCCTGCAACGCGTTGATCGGCAGGGTGAGGCCGACCAGGCCGGACACCAGGCCGGTGATCGAGTGGAGCGTGACCCAGCCGAGCTCCCGGCGGACGAACGGGTCGCGCATTGCCTCCCGCAACTCCTCCGGCACCGGCCCGGGAACCGGGATCGTCGTGCCCCGACGGGACAGCCGGGCGCGCTCCCGATCGGCCACCGCGCGCACCGTCCGCAACGCGCCAGGCGCCAGCCGCAGACCCACCCCGACCAGGCAGGTAAGTGCCACGACCACCACCCAGAACAGCGCGCCCAGCGCCAGCAGCGCGGTGCCCAGCCCGCCGACGAGGTGTTCGAGGGCGTCGACCGAGGCACGCACCCGGCCCCGCACGTACGCCATCGCCGCCCACCTCCCGGGCCAACATAGGCCACCGCGAGCACGGCCGGCAGCGTCCGCGGCGGAAAGTACAGCCTGCTGTACGCCTGTCGTCGCGCTGGCGGGATCGTCTCCGCCGGGGTCGCCCACCTAGCGTCGATGGTGTCGTCGAAGCTCACCGAGGGAGACAGTCATGACCGACCCGTACCGCATCACCCAGGCCCCCGCCACCGCGCCGGAACGGCCCGGTGGCCTGCTACGTCCGCTGCTGTGGCTGGCGCTCTTCGTCAGCGCGGCGATCAACGCCGTGCTATCGAACGCCCTGGACAACCCGTGGATCGGCTCGGTGTTCGGCCTGGTCGCGCTGCTCTGCGGTGCGGCGCTGATCGTCCACCACCGCCGCAACCGGTGACCCGGCAACGCGCGTCCCGTGGCGGGGACCCCGCGACGGGACGGCGCGGTCACCGCTTCGCCGTCCAGAAGACGTAGAGGGCGCCGTACGGCACGGACGCGGTCGCGCCGTCGGTGCAGGCGCCGCTAGGCGCGACACCACCCGAGGTCAGCAGACGGCTGACGTACTCGACGGTGCCGAGACTGCCGCTGCCGGAACGGGTGTCCACCGTCAACAACAGCTCGGGGATCGTCCCCGCGCGCGGGCTCTCCGCGGTCTTCTTCGCCGTGACCGACGAGCCGTCGCGCTCGGACTGCCAGCTCGGGCCCCTGAAGTGGTGGACCCGGCCACCCGTGCCGATCAGCTGAGCCTCCGGTACGGACGCGCCGGTGAACACCCCACCCGTGCACGTGTAGGTCTGCGTTCCCCGCGCGACGACGTACGCGCCGACGGGGCGGGATCCGGCCGGAGGCCTGATCGCCGAGGCGATGCGGGGGACGTCGATCCGGCGGGCGTCGGCGCCCAGGGTCGCGCCCTCGGCCACCTCGGCGGCCGACGCCGGGCTGGCCACCAGACCGAGCGCCGCGACCACACCAGCCGTTCCGACGAGCGCAAGCGCCCGGACCCGGGAGCGGGACATGCTGATCATGCGATTCCTCCGTCCAGGGGCGGGCGTGCCCACGCCCCCATGGATCCGCACGGACAGAACACGCTCGGCGATCAATTTCCGGGCGAATTTGAACGCTCATTCACCCGGGTCCACCAACCCGGCGCGGCCACCCGAACAGCAGCACTGGACCGGGTAGCGGGCGTCCGGACGGTCAGTGCCCGGTGGCGCTGACAGTCATGCGCTGGGTGCCGAGCACCGAGAGCAGACGCAGCGCCTCCGCGGAGGGTGAGCCCGGCACCGCGGTGTAGATGACGAGCCGCTGGTCGCGGTCGGCGATGTCGAGGACGTCGCAGTTCACGGTCACCGGCCCGACCAGTGGATGCTGGAAGGTCTTGATCAGGGTGTGCTCGTCGCCGACGTCGTGCGACCCCCACAGGTCCCGGAACCGCTGGCTGCCCGCGAGCAGGTCGCGGACCAGCGCCGCCACCTCGGGGTCGTCCGGATAGCGGGCGGCGGTGGCCCGGAGTCGCCGAGCCGAAGCGCGACCGAACTCGTCGACGTCGGACACCCCGTACAGCACCCGACCGTCCGGGTGCGGGCCGAGGAAGGCGCGGCGGACCAGGTTGCGGTCACGCCGGGGCAGCGCCGAGAAGTCCTCCATCAACGCCGCCGCGAGATCGTTCCAGGCGATCACCTCGTAGCTGGCCGACGTCACGTGGGCGGCCGCCTGGGGTAGTCGCTCGATCAGGTCGAGGATGCTCTGCCGTACCTCGCGCGGCGGCCCGGCCGGCGGGGCCGGTGGCCTGCCGGCCAGGTGGTGCAGGTGGTCGCGCTCGGCGTCGGAGAGGCGCAGCGCGCGGGCCAGGCCGGCCAGCACCTCGGGCGAGGGGTGCGGGGCGCGGGCCTGTTCGAGACGGGTGTAGTACTCGATGGAGATGAACGCCAGCCGGGACACCTCCTCGCGGCGCAGCCCGGGCGTGCGACGCCTGGTGCCGGCCGGCAGGCCCACCTCGGCCGGGGTGATCCGCTCGCGCCGGCTGCGCAGGAAGAGGGCCAACTCCTGTCGGTTCACCCCTCAAGTGTGCGCCGCCGAACGGGCTCAGCCAGGTATCGACGATGCCTGGCTACGACCCGGACGCCGGACGCAGGCTGGCCGCATGACACCACTGCTCAAGGACAAGGTCGCGTTCGTCAGCGGGGCGGGACGGGGCATCGGCGCCGCGGCCGCCCGGCTCTTCGCCCGCGAGGGGGCGCGCGTGCTGCTGGCGGCCCGGACGGAATCCCAGCTCCGAGCCGTCACCGACGAGATCCGGGCGGCGGGCGGCACGGCTGATCACGTGCTGTGCGACTTGGCCGACCCGGACAGCGTTCGGGCTGCGGTCGACCGGGCCGTCGCCCTGCACGGACGGCTCGACGTGGCCTTCAACAACGGCGCGACCATCACTCCACCGGGGCCCGTCGACCGGGTGAGCCTGGCCGACTTCGACCGGCTCTACCAGGTCAACCTGCGGGGCGTGTGGCTGGCCATGATCGCCCAGGTCGCGGCGATCCGGGCCACCGCCGGCCAGGGTGCGATCGTCAACAACTCCAGCGTCGGCAGCCTCACGGGCAATCCGGCGCTGCCCGCGTACGGGGCGATGAAGCGTGCGGTGAACAGCCTGACCGAGTCGGCGGCGATCACCTTCGCCCCGGAGGGCATCCGGGTCAACGCGATCGCTCCGGGCAACACCCGTACCGAGATGATCAACAGTTGGCAGGAGAACTCGCCCGGCCTGGTGGAGCGCCTGATCGCGGCCACACCGCTGGCCCGCCAGGCCGAGCCCGAGGAGATCGCCGAGGCGGCCGCGTGGCTTCTCAGCGACCGTTCGTCGTTCGTGACAGGCGTCGTGCTCCGCGTCGACGGCGGGGCACGAGCCTAGGAGCCATTGATCGGATCATCACCACCTGTTCAATAGATGCTGACAAATTCCGACCAGTCTTGGCGACATGGCTATCACCCAGCGACGCCTCCTCGCCACCACAGTCGTGGCCGGGCTGGCTCTGCTCGCCGCGTGGGCACCGGCACGCGCCGCGGAGCCCGCCCCGGCGACCACCGCCAGCGCCCCCAACATCATCTTCGTCCTCGTCGACGACCTCGCGTGGAACCTCGTGCCGTACCTGCCGCAGGTCCGACAACTGCAGAGCGACGGGGTCACCTTCACCAACTACACGGTCACCGACTCGCTGTGCTGCCCGTCCCGCTCGTCGATCCTCACCGGCCAGTTCCCGCACGACACGGGTGTGTTCACCAACGGCGGGGCCGACGGCGGTTTCGCGGTCTTCAAGGGCCGGGGCAACGAGAACCGCACCTTCGCGACGGTGTTGCAGGGCAAGGGCTACCGGACCGGCTTCCTGGGCAAGTACCTCAACGGCTACCTGCCGGCGGACACGCAGGGAGGTGCGCTGCCGTACGTCCCGCCGGGCTGGTCGGAGTGGTACGGGGCCGGCAACGGGTACCCCGAGTACAACTACGACCTCAACGAGAACCACACGGTCGTCCACTACGGCAGCCAACCGGCCGACTACCTGACCAACGTGCTGTCCCGCAAGGGCAAGGACTTCATCCAGCGCTCGGCGGCCGCCAACACGCCCTTCCTGCTGGAGGTGTCGACCTTCGCCCCGCACAGCCCGTTCACCCCGGCCAACCAGGACCTCGACGACTTCCCCGGGCTGACCGCCCCGCGCACCGCGGCGTACGACCGGCTGCCCACCAACCCGCCCTCCTGGCTGGCCGGCAACGGACCACTCACCGCGCAGGAGAAGAGCACCCTGGACACGAACTTCCGCAAACGTGCCCAGTCCGTGCAGGCGGTCGATCGGCTGATCGGCAACCTGCGCGCCCAGCTCACGACCAGCGGAATCGCCGACAACACCTATGTCGTGTTCAGCTCCGACAACGGCTTCCACATGGGCGAGTACCGGTTGACCGGCGGCAAGCAGACCGCCTTCGACACCGACGTGCGGGTGCCGCTCGTCGTCGCCGGGCCGGGCGTCGTCCCCGGATCGGAGCGCCCCGAGATCGTGCAGAACATCGACCTGGCACCGACCTTCCAGCGCATCGCCGCCGCCGACGTCGGCACGCACGTCGACGGGCGCAACCTGCTACCGCTCGCGCAGGGCGAGGCAGCGCCGAACTGGCGCACCGGGGCGCTGATCGAACACCACGGCCCCAACCAGGCCGCCGACGACCCCGACGCCCAGGACCGCCGCAACGGCAGCCCGGTCACCTACGAGGCCCTGCGGACCGCGACCTACACCTACGTCGAGTACTCCAACGGCGAACGGGAGTACTACGACCGGACCGTCGACCCGCACCAGCTCGACAACATCGCTGCCGGCCTCTCGGCCACGCGACGGGCCGCGCTGCACGATGCCCTCGCGTCGTACGTCGCCTGCCACAGCCACTCGGCGTGCTGGACGGCCGGTCACGTGCCGGCCTGACGACAGGCTCGGCGGGGCTGCTCGTCCGACGGGCGGCCCCGGTCGGCAATCCCTGGAACGCTTGCTCCGCGTCGACCTCGACATCACCTTCTGGACGCGATCACCGGCGGGGTGACGGTGTGCGGCCGGCCCGGTAGCGACCTGGCGTCGTTCCGATGATCGCGCTGAACGCCGCGATGAAGCTGCTGGGATTGGCCCAACCGCACGCGTAGGCCGTCTGGGTGG
The DNA here is from genome assembly GCF_049841615.1 of Micromonospora sp. DT63. Classification (NCBI taxonomy): domain Bacteria; kingdom Bacillati; phylum Actinomycetota; class Actinomycetes; order Micromonosporales; family Micromonosporaceae; genus Micromonospora; species Micromonospora sp. DT63. Next base: position 10,107 of record NZ_JBNCKQ010000003.1, read on the forward strand.
TGTCCCGACCGTCGGCCAGCAGCACGAGTGCGTGGTAGACGCGCAGCTGCGTCCGCCACTCGTAGAAGGTCATGCCAAGTTCGTCGTGGAACAGTCGACTCAGGGTACGAGTGCTCGCTCCGATCGTCCTTCCGAGTTCGGAAAGCGTGGCGTTGTCGGCAGGCGTCTCGTACAGCAGCCGGGCGATGGCCCGCAGGCGGTCGTCGCGCGGCTCCGGCAGGTGCAGCGGCTGTTCGGGTGCCTCGCGGAGTTCGTCGACGAGCACTCGAAGCAGGCGGGAGCGCGCCGCGCGGCTGTAGCCAGGCGTCGTGTCGTCGTAGTTGCCGGGGCCGGTCAGGGCGAGCAGGACCTCGCGGGCGAGGTCCGAGGCCAGGAACACGGCGGGGCGTTCCGGTAGGAGCCGGGCGAGGGACGGCGCGAGGAACACGATCCGCATGTCGGTGGCGCCGTGCGCCCGGTGGTCGTGCGTGAATTCCGCAGGGGTCCAGGCGACCCGGTTCGCGGGAACGATCGACGCACCGCGTTCGGTGTGCACGGCCAGGATGCCGCTGGCCGCGTACACCAGATGCCCTCGGGCGTGCGTCTGCGCGGCGCTCGTTCCCCCGGCCGGCCAGAGGTGGCGGCCGCCCGAGGGCCAGAGGTGCGACGTCACTCCGGCGGCCGGACGAGATTGGCGGGGAACGGGCATCGACTGGCTTCCGGTCGGTAGTAAGCCACTCCCTGACCTGGCGACACTACCTGCGGGCGGTGAGCCGCGGCCGTCCTGACGCGACCGCCCGGCATCGGGTGGCCTGCCCCGACGCCCAGGCTGAAGAGAGGAAAAGCGCATGACGACGTACGTCCTTGTGCCCGGCGCCTGGAAGGGTTCCTGGTCGTTCGAAGCGGTGGTCCCGCTGCTGGAGCGGGCCGGTCATACCGTGCACGCGCTGACCCTGACCGGTCTGCGGCCGGACGACGACGATGCGACAGTCGCGACCGCCAATCTCGACACGCACGCCGACGACGTGGTGCGGCTTCTCGACCGCGCCCACGTCGCCGACGCGACGCTTGTCGGCCACAGCTACGCCGGAATGGTGGTCGCCGCCGCAGCGGACCGCGCCGACGGCCGGATCTCGCGACTGGTGCATCTCGACGCCTACGTGCCGCTAGATGGCGAGTCGTGCTGGTCGGCGACGAACGAGCACTTCCGGAAGGTGTTCGCCGCGGGAGCTGCGGGCACCGGCTATTCCGTTCGGCCGCCGGAGGGCGGCGATCCCCGCCGTCGTCCCCACCCCCTCGCCTCGTTCCTGCAGACGATCCGGCTCACCGGCGCCGCAGCCCGGGTCCCACGACGCGAGTTCGTCTACTGCTCGGGGTGGGCGGACCGGACGCCGTTCGCCCAGCTCCGCGCCCGGGTCGACGCCGACCCAGAGTGGCAGGTCCACGACCTCCCCACCGGCCACGACGCCATGCACGAGGCCCCCGAGGCGGTCGCCGCGCTGCTGCTCGACGAAGGAGGCTCATCGCGCTGACGGTGACGGGCGGCCCGCTACTCCAGGAGTTGTTTCAGCGTGCCGAGGTTGTCCCGCATCCCGGTCTTGAAGAGCCTCTCGGCAAGCGGTCCGAGGAGTGCGACCGGGCCGGTGAGACCGGCCGCGCTGATCGTGCCCTCCAGGATGAGTCTCGTGGTGCCGTCGGACGGCCGGACGAGGTAGCGGTAGGTGAACGGGGTGGGCCCGGCCAGCGAGGTGAAGGTGACCTCCTCGCCCTGGGCGTACGCGGTGATCGACACGTCGTTGCGGGCGGGCCCGCCGGGCAGGTCTCGATACACCTCGTACCGGGTTCCCAGGCCGCCGACGCCTCCGACGCGCTCCACGCGTCGCACTGCCGAATACCACCGCGGCATGGTGGTGAAGTCGGCGACGAAATCGAACACGCGCCCTGCCGGGGCCGCGATGTCCAGGTCGAGGTGGAAGGTCATGGTTGCCCCCTGTGTGCGTGCCGCACCCCGACGACGCGGTCAGTCCTTCTGCTTCTTCTCGGCAGCGAGGCGGTTCGCGAGGGCGAGTCCGGCGGGTGATTGTCGGGTGAAGCCGTGCAGGAAACCGATGAACGCGTCGACGTCCGTTCCGGCACTGGCCTGGTCGAGCAGGTCGTACAGCTGATTTTCGATCTCCGCGACGCGGCGGGCCTTGTCCCGGCCCGGCGCGGTGAGCGCGAGCCGGACCTGCCGCCGGTCGTGTTCGCTTGTGGTTCTCCGCACGAGGCCCGCCGCGACCAGTCGGTCGACGATGCGACTCGGGCTGGTGCCGGTGTCGCAGACGAGCATGTCGCCGAGTTCCCGGAGGGCGAGCGGTCCGTGGTCGCCGATGATGCGCAGTGCCTCCGATTGCGCGGGCGTGACACCGATCTCGGACAGCAGCACGGTGAGCTGGCGGTTGCCCTCTCGTTGTGCCGCGAGAATGAGGTAGCGGAGCTGCTCGGCTGTTCTCACACCCGCATCGTGCCGTGTCCACGCAGAGCCGTGGCCAGGAGCCCGGCCGCCGCGGGGTCGATCTGGACGGTGCCGGTGCTGACAACCGTGACCTGCTTGATCGGTGCCACCGCGAACTCCTTAGATGTCGCGACATCGATGTCGTGACACGAATTAGACGTTCAGAGCACTCTTCCTGTCAAGCCTCAGCGTCCAGCCGTCCGTGCGTCCGATCCGGCGGTGCGTCCGATCTCGACTGTGCTCCGGCGATGACGGATGTCCATGGGCGGGCAGGCCGAGAGCTGCGCCGCCGGTAGGGTGGGACGCGGCACACCTGGGGAGGAAACGTGATCAAGCGCTGGGGATCCGCCGGGCTGGCACTCGGGCTCGCCCTGCTGGCGGCCGGGTGTGGCGACGATCCGTCGCTGACCGGCACGTGGATCATGGCGGACAACCAGGCCCGCACGATGACGGTGCGCGACGACGGCTCCGTGTCGGCCAACATCGACGTCCCCTGCACCGGCACCACGAAGGACGAGGGCAACCGGGAGTACCGGCTCGAGCTGGACTGCGGCATCACCAAGATATCGGCCGACGGCGTCCTGAGCACCGACGGCAGCACCCTCACCGTCAAGGACCCGAGCACCGGCCAGGACGCGGTCTGGAACCGCAAGTAGTCCATCGGGCAAGCCACGCCGCGGACGGCCCGTGACCGGCACCTGTCGCCCACGCGCGGGGCTGCGCCGCGTCGATACCGCGCGATACGGTGCCAGACGTGCCGCCCGGCTGTCCCGACGTCGCCGGCACGCGATGTCACATCACCCGGTTGCGGCGGAGGCGGACACGTGGCGGTTGCGGAGGTCGCGGGCGGCGTTGTGCAGCTCCTGACGGCGATCATGGAGTACCGACGGTTCCTGGCCGAGCAGCAGCAACAGCAACTGCTGCAGCAGCGTGCGGTGACCGAGCGGCAGATCGAGTTCGCCCAGGCCGTCGGCGACCGGCAGTTCGACGTCCGCAGTGAGCTGGCCGAACAGGCTGCCGGGCTCGACCCGCACCGCACCCGGGAAGTGCACGACCAACTGCACGCGCAGTACCGCCAGGACGCGGCGACCTGGAACCGCGCGGCGGACCCGCAGTGGTGGCAGAAGGCCACGAACGCCGACATCGCCGAGGTGTGGCGTGCCTCCACCGCCTGGCAGGCTGTCGACCCGGCTGCCGACATGGCGCGTCGGGCCGCCGGCGAACGACTCGCCGAGACCGGCGTACGGGTGCCGGCCCAGGGCGGGCGTACCCACACGGGCGACGCACTGTCCCGGGCCGTGCGCGGCGCCGCGGAACGGCAGGGGCAGGCCGCCGGGCCTCGCACGACGACGTCGGCGGCGCAGCGCAGCGCGACCGACGGCCGTGGGCCTGCGGACCGTTCGTCGCAGCAGCGGGAGGCCGAGGGCCGCCGAGCCGGTGCCGACGCCGACGCGACCTGGCATCGGGCCGCGGCCGCCGACGACCGCCATCTCGCCGGTGAATGGCGCGACGTCCGGCTGGACGCCGAACAGGGGCTCGCGGCCGGTACCGACATGCCCGCCTACGCCGAGGCGCGCGCCGATCACGCCGACGCGCGGGAGCAGGACTTCACCGCCGAGGCAACCCACCACGAACAGATGGCCGACGCGGCCGGGCAGTCTGCGGCCGTCGCCGGCCAGGCAGCTGCGCCGGGTCAGGCCGCCCCGGCCGGAGCCGCCGCTCCGGAGACCGCGGAGGGCAGGGGCGCGCAGGCCGCGGCCAAGGCGTACCCCCGACCGACACGCGGTGCGGTGGGCCGCGGCGCGGACCGTTCGGCCGCCGCGCGGGGCGCGGCGGGCCGGGGGCGGGTGCAGCCGCAACGCGTGCCCACCCGGGCGCCGCACTCAGCCGCCCGCTGAGCAGCTCCGGCGCGGCACGACCACGAGTCCTCTGGGCCGCACCGCGTCTGCTCGACCGGCCACCGCGGCAGGTTGCGGCTGCCGGCACGACCCGCCGGGCGTCCCCGTGGACACCGCCCCCACCCCCTGTCTCGCGGGGCGCAGGTGGTGGGCGGGTGGAGTGGGCCGCGCCGGCGGTCAGCCGCCCAGCGGCGCTCCGACGCCTGCCATGAACGCGACGGGGTCCACGGAGTTGCCGAAGCTCAGGCTCTGGCCAGGAGCGACGCCCCGGTGCACCTCGTAGTGCAGGTGCGGCCCGGAGGAGTTCCCGGAGCTGCCGCTGAGGCCGAGGACCTCACCAGCTGCGACCCTCTGCCCGACCCGGACGAAGGGCTGATGGATCATGTGGCAGTAGCGGGTGGCGATGTTGCCGGCGTGGCGGACGTCGACGTACCAGCCACATCCGCCGAGGCCGGGGTATCCGTCGGTGTCGCAGCCGTGCCAGGCCGGGGCGTTGCACTTGCTTGTCGACACGACGCCGGCGGCGGCTGCCCGGATGGGCGTCTCCTTCGCGGCACCGAGGTCGACGCCGGCATGCCTGTGGTCGCCCCGGTCCTGGCCCCACGGTGCGACCACGCCAGCCCGTACCGGCTGCACCCAGCCGCCCGGACCGACCGGGACGGGTTCGAAGGCGCCCGGCCCGCACGGCGCACCCGGTGCTCCCCCACCCAGGTCGTCGATGCTGCCGACCTTCAGGATGGTGGCGGCCAGGACGTTGGCGTCGTTCTCCCACTGCTGGTAGGCCTCGGGAGTGCCGGAGCGCTGCACGGCCTGGGCCGCGTCGGTCAGCCGCATGCCCTGCCAGCCCTCGACCTTCAGCAGCGACGTGTAGAACTTGCCGGCGGCGTACCGGGGGTCGGTCAGTTGTGCCACGGTTCCCCAGCCCTGGCTGGGACGCTGCTGGAAGAGACCCACGGAGTCGCGGTCCCCGTAGTTGAGGTTGCGCAGCGTGGACTCCTGCATGGCGGTGGCCAGCGCGATCACCAGGCCACGGGCCGGCACCTTCATCTCCTGGCCGACCGCGACGATGATCGCGGCGTTGGCGACCTGGCTCTCATTCCAGGTGGTGGTGCCCTTGCCGCCTCCGGACGGCACCGAAACGGGGATCGGCCCGCACGGCGAGGCGCTGGCCGCGCCGCCCATCAGGAACAGCGGCAACCCGATGACGCAGCCAGCCAGCAGCAGGATTACCGCGACGACCGCGCCGATGAGACCTTTCGTCTTCTGGTCGGTCACTGCCCGGCCCGTTTGAAGTCGTTGCCGGTGACCAGCCAGCGGCCCTTGATATCGGCGACACTCACCAGCAGCGTCCCGCGATCCGTGGGGATCGCGAACTGCCCGCCGCCGTCGCGGACGGGGTAGGTCGCCCTGGGCGGGCCGGTGATGCGCGACGCGGGCAGGTTGGCCGGATCGACGGTGCGCAACTGCTCGGCGAACCGCGGGACACACAACTGCCTGACGCCTTCGAGCCAGCCTGCCGCGTCGAGCCCTGGCCGGGCCCACGCGGCGGCGAAGGCGGCAGCGGCGGGCGCCGCCTTGGCGACCGGCGCTGTGGGGCCCTCGTCGTCCTCGTCGTCACGGCCGAGGGCCTCCGGCGGTGTGGCGCTGGCGACCGTTCCGGCGACGGCCGGTGCGGGTCCACCATTTCGCGGCACCTCGCCGCCGGCCGGCCCGGATCGGAAACAGCCGGACAGCGTCACGAGCAGCGTCGGTATGGCGACAGTGAAAACCGCCACCCGTACGGCGAGTCCATAATGCACGGATCCGCCTTCTTCCTTATTCATAGCCGCATTACCCCCGTGCTGCCCGCTTGCTTCGTATCCACTGTGAACCGTCTGGTCAGGAGTCAGCTCTGCACGTCACGATGTGGATTCACCATATCGATAGCCGTGCAGCCGGGTGCTACTGTCTGCCGCGAAGGTACGTCAGGTACGGGGGAAATCACATGCACGGTCGAGCGCAGGGCGATTCTTGACGTGCCCTCGGTCAATGCGCAGATTCGTACGCGGTACGACACACTGCCAGGTCTCTCGGCCGTACCGGTGCCACCGCAGGCTGTTGCCAACGGGTGGCCTCCGGTGTGGTGGGTCGGCTGCCACGGCGGCAGCGGTGCCACCACGCTCGCGACGTTGACCCAGATCGGCTACGACTACGGGCCCGTGTGGCCGCAGTTGCCGCCGAACTCTCCGATGATCAACGTCGTGCTGGTCTGTCGAGCCAGCGCCGCCGGAACGTTGGCGGCGGCCGGTGCGGTGGAGCAGTGGCGTCGGCGAGCCATCCCGGTGCACGCCCAGGTGCGGGGAATCGTCGCGGTCGCCGCGTCGCCGCGCCGACCACCCAAGATCGTCAACGAGCGTCTGCAACTGCTGGCTGGCTGGGCACCGAATGTCTGGCGCGTCGGCTGGCAGGAGGTTCTGCTGGCCGCCGACAAGCCCGTCGATCTGGGCGTCCCCCCACCCGACATCGCCGCGCTACGCGATTCCATCGTGGAAGCTGTCTCGATCTAGGAGAAGGATTCATGTCGTTGTTGCTGCAACTGCACGACGCGGTCACCAGCGTGCAGGACGCTGCGACCGGTGTCATCGCCGCACCGAACCCGGGCAACGTCGCACCCCCCGGCTCGGACAAGATCCTGACGATCCTTGGTTGGGTGAAGTGGCTCGTCACGGCCGTCGCCGTTGGCGGCGCCATGTTCATCGGCGCCAAGATGGCGATCGCCCACCGCCGTGGCGACGACACCAACACCTCTGCGCTGGGCTGGTGGCTGGCCGGTTGTGTGCTACTCGGCGTGGGGCCTCAGTTGGTCGACGCGCTGACCTGAGCACGGCGATCACCGGGGGGAAAGAAGCGCCATGCGTTCGAAGAACTACCAGGCTGACTACGCAGAGGAACCGTCGCCGTGGACGCGGCCGGGCTTCGTGCTGGCCGCGGCGCTGCTGCTGGTGATCGTCGCACTCGGAGTCGTCGTCGCCGTTCGGTCCGGCGACGACGCCGAGCCCAGCTCGGTGGCACCCACGGTGTCCGCGGAGAGCGCGACGCCGCAGCCGGAAGCCACGGGCAAGCTGCCCACGGCGGTCCCGGTGACCGCGCCAACGGGCGTCACCTGGCAGGTCGTCCGTGGCACCGCGTTGCCGTTCAGCGACCGGGCCGGGCCCCGGGAGCGCAGCGACAAACAGGCCAAGGGCTTCGCACGCACGCCCGAGGGCGCGCTGATCGCCGCCGCGCAGCTGGTCAGCCGGGTGGGGGCCGCCGCCGGCCGGGCCTCGTGGGAACCGACCCTGACCCAGCAGTTCCTGCCCAGCACCGACCGGGACACACTTCAGGCAGCGCTCGCGGCGGAGCCGGAGCAACCGGCGCAACCGGGCGATCTCGCGCCGCTGGCGGGCTACCTGTACCTGACCTACACGCCGGACACCGCGGTGATCGGACTGGCCTACCGGTCGGTCAACGGCACCACCGCACGGTGGTTCATCGTCACGACCACGCTTCAGTGGCGCGACGGTGACTGGAAGATGGTGGCGCCGCCCGGCGGCGCCTGGACCTCGTTGAGCCGCACCGTTACCGACCTGAACGGCGTCGTGGAATGGGGGGCCCGCTGATGTGCAATCCGATCACGCAAGCCGACTGCAGCCTCGCGGACGCGGCCGGGGACCTGGTCGGCGGCGTCACCACCTCGTTCGCGGACTCCATGCTCGAGGGCCTCGCCAAGGCCATGGGCGAAACCGCGGCCTGGGCCTTGAAGACCCTGATAGCCGGCTGGATCGCGGTGCCGTCCCCGGTCCTCACCGGGGGAGCCGTCGATCGACTGCGCGAGTACACCTACTGGATCACCGGTGCCGTCGCGGTGTTCTCACTGCTCATCGCGGCCGGACGAATCCTGTTGGAGCGCAACGCGAAGGCCGCCACCGACGCCGGACGCGGCCTGGTGCAGCTGACGCTCATCAGCGCTGCGGGCGTACCGACGGTCGCGCTCCTCAGCGAGTTCGGCGACGGTTACTCCAAGTGGATCGTGGACGCCTCGACCGGCGGCGATCTCGGCGAACGCCTGGTGATGTTCGCTCCCGCTGCCGGCGTGGCCGCCTTCAACGGCCTCACGTCCATCGCGCTGATCGCCATCGCGTTCATGCTTCTGCTCATCTCGTTCGCGCAGATCCTGCTGAGCATCGGCATCGCCGCGATCAAGGTGCTGCTGTGCGGACTGATGCCTCTGGCCGCGGCGGCGGCGATGACCGGCACCGGACGCGCGATGCTGGCGCGCTACATGAGCTGGCTGATGGCGGCGCTGCTCTACAAGCCGGCCGCGGCGACCGTGTACGCGGCCGCGTTCTGGATGATCGGTGACGGCAAGGACCTCACCACCGTGCTGACCGGCATCGTGCTGATGTGCATGGGCATCGTGGCGATGCCGGCCCTGCTCAAGTTGCTGGCCCCGGCGACCAGCCAGATCGCCATGGGCGGCGGCGGAGGAGGGGGCCTGGCGGCCTCCGGAGCCATCGCCAACGGCGCCATGCTGCTCAACTCCACCCGCGGTGGCGGCGGTGGCGGTGGCGGTGGCGGTGGCGGTGGACAGAGTGCTCCCGTACGCCCCTCCGGCTCCGGGCCCGGTCCCACTGCCGCACCCGCACCGACCGGCGGTGGGCTACCCGCCGGCGGGCCGGCGATGGCCGGAGGTGGCGGCGGTGCCGCGGCCGGCGGGGGTGCGGCAGCCGGCGGAGGTGCCGCAGCCGGCGGGGGTGCCGCAGCGGCTGGCGGACTGGCTGCGGCTGCCGGACCGATCGCCGCCGGCGTCGTGGTCGGGCAGGCCGCCGCGAAGGCCGGCCCGGACGCGATCAGGAAGATCGGTGGTGCTGCTGCGGGCGCGAGCGGACCGACAGGAGCTGAGCAGTGACGACGACCGCAGCGCCGCCGAACCCGTCGCAGCAGCGCGCCTACGGCAACTGGCGCCGCGGCGTGTCGGCCGGGCTGTTCGGCCTGGGCACCATCGGCACGCTGATCATGTTCGGCCTGGCCCTGCTGACCGTGTTGATGCTCGCCGTGTCGCTCGTGGCCGCCCTGCTGACCGCGCTGTGCGGTGCTGCCGTCCTGGTCCCGCTGGCCATCCGCGTCAACGGGCGCACCGGACTTCAGGTCATGGCGGCACGGTTCGCGTGGTGGCGGGGGCGTTCACGACGACAGCACCTGTACCTGTCCGGCGTGGCCTCGAAGGTGACGCAGACACACCAACTGCCGGGCATTCTGGCCCGTTCGCAGATCTACGAGGTCGAGACGGGCCGCTCCGGGCGCATCGGCGTGGTGGTCATCCCCCAGTCGCGGCATTACACCGTCACGCTGCGCTGTTACCCCGAGGGCATGGACCTGGTCGACCAGAGCGCCATCGACGCGCGCGTGGCGCACCTGGCCGCCTGGCTGTCCAACCTCAGCCGTGAACCGGGCCTGGTGCAGGCCGCGGTCACCGTGGAGAGCACCCCGGACCCGGGCACGCGGCTGGCCACGGAGGTCAACGACACCATGTCGCCGCAGGCGCCGGAGCTGGCCCGCCAGGTCCTCCAGGAAGTCGTACGCAGCTACCCGGCCGGGTCGGCGACCGTGGAGACCCGGGTCTCGCTCACCTACACGCTGCCTCCGAACCGGCGGCAGCTCTCGCACGAGGACATGTGCCGGGAGGTCGCCGCGCGGCTGCCGAACCTGCACTCCGGGCTCTCGGCCGCCGGCGGCGGCGGTGTACGCCCGATGATGCCGCGGTCGCTGGTCCGGGCCGTACGCGCCGCGTACGACCCCGGCACGAGCATCGAACTGTCGCGTACCCCCGACCTGGACCTCACCTGGGAGAACGCCGGCCCGGTCTCGGCGCGGGAGAGCTGGGACTACTACCGCCACGACTCCGGGGTCTCGAGGACCTGGGGCATGGTCGAGGCTCCCCGCGGTGTCACCTTCGCCAACACGTTCGCCCGGCTGACCGACCCCGACCCGCAACTGCTGCGCAAGCGGGTGTCACTGATCTACCGGCCGTACTCGCCGGCCGAGTCGGCCAAGCTCGTCGAAGCCGACAAGCGCGACGCCCGGTTCAACGCCACGAAGAAGTCCCAGGCCACCGCCCGGGACCTGGCCGACCTCAACGCGGCCGAGCAGGCCGCGCAGGAGGAGGCTTCCGGTGCCGGCGTCGTGCGCTTCACGGTGCTGGTCACCGCCACCGTCTCCTCGGTCGAGCAGCTCGACGAGGCGACCCGGATCATCGACTCGCGGGCCGCCGAGGCGCGGCTCATGCTCCGCCCGATGTACGGGGCCCAGGCGGCGACCTTCGCCGCGACCCTGCCGACCGGGGTGGTGTTGCCTGTGCACGCCACCGTGCCGTTCTAGGAGGCGGACCTGATGCCCCGATCCGTCATCCCGATCCGACGTCCCACCCGGTTCGGCTACGCCGGCCCCGGCGGCGGCCGGGTGTCCTGGGTCGAGTCGCCCACCGAGTACCGCGGCACCACGGTGCAGGTGTGCGGCTTGTGGCCGTTCGGCACCGGCTCGTCCACCCCGACGATCGGCGCCCCGCTCGGCCGGCACCGTTACACCAACGCGACGGTGTGCTTCGACCCGATCTCCTGGTACGAGCGTGCCAAGCTGATCAACAACCCGTCGGTGTGGATCCAGGCGGAACCGGCCATGGGCAAGTCCACAAGCGTCCGGCGGATGCTGCTGAGCCTGGTCGGCCAGGGCGTGACCCCGCTGATCCTGGGCGACCTCAAACCCGACTACGCCGAACTGGTCGCCGCGCTCGGTGGGCGGGTGCTGCGCGTGGGTCCCGGCCTGCACCGGATCAACCCGCTCGACATCGGCCCGTGGCAGCAGGTGCTGGCACACGTGCAGGACCCCAAGGAGATCGAGCAGCTACGTGCGGAGATCGTCGACCGCCGGCTCAACGCCGCCCTGGTGCTGGCGACCCTGACCCGGGGCGCTCCGCTCGCATCGGACGAGATAACCGTGCTGGCGGCGGCGCTGCGTTTCCTGACCGAGCGGGAGAGCACCGCCCAGCCGCTGCTGTCGGACGTGCTGCGGGTCATCGAAGAGGCACCCATGCAGGTGCGGTGGGTGACCCTGTGGCACGACGACCACGACCTGGACCGGTACCGCCTCGAGACGGAGAATCTGCGGCGTACGCTGCGGGCGCTTATCCACGGGCCGCTCGGCTCGACGGTCGAGGGCCACACCACCGCCTCGATCGAGCTCGACACCACCGCGCTGTGCGTGGACATCTCCGGCATCAGCGAGACCAACCAGGCCCTGACCGCCGCCACCCTGGTCACCACCTGGGCGGCCGGCTTCGGTCAGGTCGAGGCCGCGCACCGGATGGCCGACCTGGGACTGGCCCCGCCACGGCGATTCTTCCTGGTCCTGGACGAGATGTGGCGTGCGTTGCGGGTCGGGCACGGCATGGTCGACCGCATCGACGCGCTGACCCGCCTGAACCGTTCGAAGGGCACCGGCACCGCGTTCATCACCCACTCGCTGGGCGACCTGCAGGCTCTGCCGAACGAGGAGGACCGCGCCAAGGCCCGCGGCTTCGCCGACCGGTGCGCGGTGCTCATGATCGGCGCCTGCTCGGAGCAGGAGCTCGACGCCGTCGCCCGCGTTCGGCCCCTGTCGCAGGCGGAACGCAGCGAGGTGCTGTCGTGGTCGGCGCCGCCGTCGTGGACGACCGGGCCGGAGGACGAAGAGGTCCTGATCGGCCGCGGGAACTTCCTGATCAAGGTCGGGACCAGGCCCGGCATCCCGGTGCACCTGGAGCCCACCGAGATCGAGAAACAACTGGGCAACACCGACTTCCGTTGGAAGCGCACATGAGCCGAGCAGTGGGACCTGGCGGAAGCAGCGACTCCTCGGGCCTGATCGCCGGTGGCCTGGCCGTGCTCGCGCTGGCGGCGGCCGGGGCGGTGTGGCTTCCGTTGCGGCTGACCGAGCCACCCGGCTATCACGGCGAGGGTCTGTTCAGCGCCGCCGCGGCGCTGATCTCGGGGCGGATCACGTGGACCGTCGCGTGCACCCTGGTGGCCGTCGGAGAGGTGCTGGTGGTGGCGGCGCTGGCGACCGGTGTGCTGCTGCTGACCAAGGGACGCCGGCTCCGGGGCAGCCGGGTCGACGAGGCCGCGCGGCACATGGCCCGCCGCGGCGATCTGTTGCACCTGAGCCCGGACGGGGTCACCGCGTCCGCGAAGCGGCTGCGGGCCAGCCTGGCCGACGCCGGCTCCATCGCCCCCGACGACGCCGGCGTCCTCATCGGACGCACCGTGGCCGGCGGTATGGAGCTGCGGCAGTCCTGGGAGGATATGGCCGTCGACATCTGGGGGCCCCGCACCGGTAAGACGACAGCCCGTGCGATCCCGGCCACCGTCTCCAACCCCGGGCCGACACTGGTCACCAGCGTCAAGGGCGACATCATCGACGCGACCCGGGAACTGCGCGCGACGCGCGGCGAGATCTGGGTGTTCGACCCGCAGCAGGTCTGGGGTCAGCCGCAGCAGCTGTGGTGGAACCCGCTCGGCGGGATCGCCACCATCACCGACGCGCGCCGGCTGGCCGAGCACTTCGCCTCGGCCGAGCGTGAGCCCGGCATGCAGCGCGACGCGTTCTTCGACCCCAGCGCCGAGGAGCTGGTGGCCAATCTGCTGCTGGCGGCCGCGGTCGGCGGCCGGTCCATCCTCGAGGTGTACCGATGGGCGGTTAACCCGCGCGACGAGTCGCCGGCGGACATCCTCACCGGTGCGGGCTTCCAGTTGCCCGCCGACTCGATCATCGGTGTGGTCAACATGCCGGACCAGACCCGCGGCGGCGTCTACGCCGGCGCGCAGAAGATGCTCATGTGCTTGACCGAGCCGAGTGTCACCGCCTGGGTCAGCCCGCCGGCCTCGTCGACGATCCGGGAGTTCCGCCCCGAGACCTTCGTGGCCACGTGCGACACCGTCTACCTGCTCAGCCAGGGCGGTCCCGGCTCACCGGCGCCACTGATCGCCGCGCTGACCGACGCCGTGTTGCGGGCGGGGGAGCTGCGCGCCCGCGCCTCGCCGGGCCGGCGCCTCGACCCGCCGCTGATGTCGGTGCTCGACGAGGCGGCAAACATCTGCCGCATCCGCCAACTGCCGGCGCTGTACTCCTACTACGGCTCGCACGGGCTGCCGATCATCACCGTGCTGCAGTCGTACGCTCAGGGCATTGACGTGTGGGGTCGCGAAGGGATGCGCAAGCTGTGGTCGGCGGCGAACGTGCGCACCTACGGCGGTGGCGTCGCGGACCCGGAGTTCCTCGAGGAGCTGTCCCGCCTCATCGGTGAGCACGACGTCATGACCCGTTCCACGTCGACAAACGGCTCCGGCTTCGGTCAGCAGTCCGTGTCGCGGCAGACCCGCCGCCAGCGGGTGCTCGACGTCGCGGAGCTGCACGCGCTGCCCCGGGGCCGGATGGTGGTGTACAGCTCCGGTGCGCCGCCGGTGCTGGCCCGCACCGCCCCCTGGCAGACCGGTCCGTACGCCGAGGCCATCAAGGCATCCATCGCCCGTTGGGACCCGGACAGCCGGAACGACTGGAGTCTCAAGGCCGACAACCCGCAAGTGCAGTCGTTCGACAACCCCGTGCAGGAGCCGCGATGACCACGCCCACCGGCCAGAGCGATTCGGAGAGGGCCGTGGCCGAGCTGTCCGCACTCCTGGAGCAGTTGTCCGGTGCCCTGCCGCGCGGCGACACGCAGCCCGAACCGCAGGCAGCCGCGGGCGCTGCCGCACAGCCGCCGCAGGCCGCCGACGAGGTGCCGGAGCCGGCGTTCCGCAACCTCGACGACTTCATGCGGCTGTATCTGGCCGAGGTCGTCGAGCGCCGCGTCCTGAGCGGGCCCAAGAGCGGCATCTACTGGTGCGACAGGTGGTGGGCGCACCCGGAGGCGATCTCGCGCTTCTACGCGATGTGGCGCGAGTGGGAGAAGGCCCGCATCGACGACACCATGAGCACCTGGTGGCTGCACCACCTCGATCCGCACCTGATGACCATGACGACCGAGTACGGGCCGTTCGCCAAGTGCGAACCCGGCCGGCACACCGAGCCCAAGACCCTGCCGGCCGTCGCCGCTCCGCGTTCGGTCCTCGATCAGCTGCCCGAGGGCTGAGCGCCGGGACGGCCCCACCGGGCCCCGTACCGGCTAGCCGAGGGCCGGGTGGAACGCCAGCGCGGTGCTGTCCGACGGGTCTGCGGCGAGGCCCCCGTGAGCCGTGACGGCCACCGGAGCCACCCCGGGCGACACTTCCCTGTCCGTGCCGGTGCGCGCGTCGAGGACCACTGCGGCGTCGTTCACCGTGCCGTAGACCGCGCCGTGCCACGCGGCTGTCATCCGCGGGGCGCGGCGACCCGTCGCGGGCAGCTGCCACAGGTCGTCTCCGGTGGTGGAGTCCAGGGCGAACAGCGGCTGCGAGTTGCCGATCGCGCACACCGTGACCGCTGCCTCGTCGTAGGAACAGCGCAGCCCCGCCCCGTACTCGCCCTTCGTGCGGTTGACCAGAGTGCCGTCCTTCTTGATGAGCGTGTAGAAACGCTTGCCGTCGGTCTGCTTACCCACCGCGACGATGAAGGACGGGCCGCCGGCGGCGAGTTCGGCGTCGGCGACCGAGAGCGCCGACCAGCGCTTGGCGCCGTCGAGCATCGCGAGTCCGGTGATGGACCGGCGGTAGCCGGTGTCCGGGGCGGTGAGGCCGACGACGGTGTCCCCCAGCAGTGCCGAGGCGTCGAAGTCGTTGTCGCGCCAGAGGGTGCTGCCGGTGCTGACGTCGACGGCCACTGTCACCTGCTTGCCGATGCCGAGCACCACGGCGGAGCCGCGACCGCCGATCGCGCGGACGTGGTCGCGGGCGACCAGGCTGAAGTCGCCCTCGGCCGGTTTGGCGTCCACCGTGATGGTCTTCGTCAGCCGACCGTCGGTCGCATCGATCACGAGCAGCTCGACGGCCTGCCGGGCCGCGACGGTGCCGGAGGCGGGGATCTCCACCGCGTACGGCACGACCACCGCGGGCCGTCCGGAGAGGTCGAGCAGCACCGGCCGGTGCCCGGCGGCGGCCGGGTTGCGGGTGATCGGTGACTGCTGGGGCGTGAGCACCGACAGGCGGCGTCCGCTGCTCACCTCCACCACTGTGGTCTGGGCGTCGCCGGCCATGAACGCTGTGGTGCCGTGCAGGAGCACGTCGCCGGGGCGGGCCTCGCCCAGCGCGGTACCGGTGGGCGAGAACCGGGTCGGCGGGTCGAACGTCGGCATCGAGGGGGTGGCGGCGGGGGCCGATGCGGCCGGCGGTGACGGCGGGTCGTCCTTGCTGCACGCGGCGGTCGTCGCCGCGAGCGCAACAATCACCGCCGCCGTCTGGAGCCGCACTCTCACCACTGGATCCCCGTCTCCCGCGATCGTCCCCGGCGCCGAAGCATAGCAACGGGCATCGATCAGAAGGGTGTTCGCCGAGGTCCGCTGCCGTGTCGGCCGGTCGACGAGGGCCGGATCGGCGGTTACGCCGTTGCGCCGGCTTTCCGGCCTGTCGTGAGTGGACAGGTCGATCTATGCTCAGCTCTGCACGCACCGTGAGCGGATTCGGCAGCTGCCACCGCAGGGCGTGCCGGTGCAGTCGTGCGTTCGGGGGAGGGCGCTGCATGAGTCTGCTGTGCGTGGACCGCTGGGGCGCCACCGGTGCTGCCGCACGCCGCCAGCCTCGTCCTGCCAGTCGCGTCGACGAGCGTCCCATGAGCTACGAGGCCATGACCTTCCCCACTGGCGTAAGGATGTTGGACATGGAGGCAACAAGGTGACGAAGGTGTCGGATTCCTGGGGATGCATGCTCAGCACGCACCGATACCGCTGGAACGAGCGGGACGAATCGGTACGGGAAAACCTCACCTTCGCTGAACAGGCCGCCCTGTCCCGCAGGACGCTGGCGGGCGAGGGCGACGCCGAGCCACCGCGATCCGTCGAGATCGCCAGCACCGAGGCGCTCGTGGCCGCGTCCCTGCTCCGGGAGTTGTCGGCCCGGCTCCGCCACGACGTCACCACCGACGCGGTGAGCACGGACGCCGTGCAACTGGCCGACGTGGCCGACGAACTCGTCGCCCGGCTCTACGCAGCGACGGGAATGCGTGGCTGACCGTCGCCACCACCGCGCGCAGGTCCCGCGCAGATTGGCGTACGCCTCGGCGACATGGATCCGGCGCGACCGCGCGCCGGACGGTTCCGGTGCCCTGACCGCCGACCAGGTATCCGCAGACACCAGAAGAGGGCAGCAGAGATGACAGTGCCATTGCCGCCGGCCCGGGCGGAGGCGCAGACCCGGCCGTTGAACGTGCTCACGCTGTGCGACAAGTGGATCGGCGGCGGCCCGATCGCCGTCAACCGGGAGATCTCCATAGCGCTCGCGGAGCTCGGGCACCGGGTGACCACCCGGGTGAGTGTCCCTTCGCCGTCGCATCCCCTGGTCGACATCCAGGTGCTCGACCCGGTCCCCGGGGTGTCCGACACGCGGGCTCAGTTGCTCCGGGCGGACCGGCTGCCGGCGGACGTCGACGTCATCATGGGCCACGGCCGGTTCTCCGGTGGGGCCGCCTCCTACCTGCGCGACAACTTCTACCCGCACGCGAAGGTGGTGCACTTCGTCCACGTGACGGCGGACGAGATGGACCGCGGCCGCGGCGAACCGTTGGAGTCGAACCAGCACACCGAGACCGAGCGCGCCCTGGTGTCCCGTGCCGACCTGGTGGTCGGGGTGGGCCCGCTGCTGACCGACGAGGGCCGCCGCCTGGCCCGGATGTGTGAGAAGCCGCCGCCGGTGGTGCAGATGACCCCCGGGGTGATCCTGGAGACGCCACCCCGGTACGACCCCGAGCAGACCCGGCTGAACCTGCTGGTCTTCACGCGTACCGACGACCGCCTCAAGGGGGCCGACATCGCCGCGGCCGCGGTGGGCGAACTGCACAAGCGCGGCATGGACGTACGGCTGACGATGCTGGGGGCGCACAAGTCCGACGTCGCGGAGCAGGAACGCGTGCTGTCCGACATCGCCGGCTTCCCGGTCCGGGTCCGGGGTTACACCTCCGACCCGAGCGTCATGGCCGCCGAACTCCGTGGGGCGGACATGGTGATCCACGCGGCACGGCACGAGGACTTCGGCCTGGCCCCACTGGAGGCGGCCGGGCACGGTGTGCCTGTCCTGGTCGGGAACCACACCGGAGTCGGGATGTTCCTCGGCGACCCGAAGGAGGTGCCTGCGGCTCTGGGCGCACCGTCGGTGGTGAACACGCGGGGAAGCTCGGAGGCGACACTGCCCACCGTGTGGGCCGACCACGCCGAGGCCGTCCTGAAGGATCTGCCGGAGGCCCGGCGTCGGGCCACCGACCTGCGGGAGCACCTCGGGCAGAACCACACCTGGCGGCACGCCGCCGAGGGGGTTGTCGAGAACATCCGGACCCTGGCGCCACCCACGCGCAGCACCACCGCCGCCGCGACTGCCGCGTTGCAGGTCGCTCACCAGCAGGCTCGTCCGCCGGCCGTGGCGCCCCGCCGGCCGCAGGGATGGCAGGAGGCCTTCCGGCCGGGACGCGGCCGGTGAGCGAGACAGGAGCCGCTGGCCGCGACACGGTGAAGCCGTGGCTGTTGCTCGACATCGACGGGGTCCTCAATCCCACCGGGGACCATGCCGACCGTGGCTTCACACCCCACGACCTGGACGGCCACCAGGTGCAGCTCAACCGCGAGCACGGCGTCATGCTGAACGCCCTCGACCGTGAGGGACTTGTCGATCTGCGCTGGGCGACGACCTGGAACGATGCCGCGAACGCCTACGTCGCGCCCGTCGTCGGCCTGGCTGACCCGCTGCCCGTCCTGGTCATCGACCGGGCTCTGGCCGGCCCGGTGCCGTTCGGCGTGAACTGGAAGGCCGCGAGCGTGCTGGCCGAGGCGGACGGCATGCCGTTCGCCTGGCTGGACGACTTCTTCACGGACCCCGACCGGCGGTGGGCCGAGGCGCGTGTCCTCGACACGGGCGTACCCACGCTGCTCGTGCCGATCGACCCGGCCGTCGGGTTGCTCCCCGACCACCTCGATCAGGTGCGCTCATGGGCCCGAAGCGCCTGCGGTCCCGGAGTCCTCACCGGCGCGGACCTTCTGGAGCGTACGCCGCACCTGGCTGCCGATCCGGTGTCGCGGGAACGGGCGGAATGGTTCGCGCGCACCTGCAACGCCCTGCCCGGCGAGGCGGCCGGCCTCGACCGGAGGGACCTCACCGTCTCGCTGTGGGACCGCTGCGCGACAGCGGTCACGGCCGAGCACAGCGGTGAGCCGCACGGGGTACGCCCCACCGACGAGTTCGTTCGCCAGTCCTTTCGCCGGTTCCTTCGCGGCGACGGCGCGGCAGCGATGGTCTGGGCCGACCGGGCGGCCCTGCGGGCCACCCACCCCGAGCGTGGTGCCGTGGCGCACGCCCAGGACTCGTACCGTCTCGTTCTCGAGGACCCGGCCGACCGCGACGCCGGCCGGCGGATCCAGCTGCTTGTCGATTCCGCAGTGGCCGACCTCGGCATCAGCCCGGACATCCAACGCACCCACCGCTCGGTCCTGATCGGATCGCCCGGCCCGCTCGTGCAGGTCTCCGTCCGCGCGGACCGCGACGACACCTCCAGTGACCTGACCGTCGCCTTCGGTCACGGCGGTCGCGCCGAACGGGTCCCGTACGATCAGCTGCTACGCGACGGTCCGGACGCTCTGTTCGAGCGGGTCGCGGGAGTGGCCAGGTCCGTGGCGGAGATGCAGGAGCGCCGGCCCGCCGCCGTCGCCTACCTGCCCAGGCCCGTCGCGCGCCGGCAGCAGCAGCCGCACCAGTCGACACCGGCGGTGCGTCCACAAACGTCACCACAGCCATCAAGGGGCAGGCGATGACATCGGAAAGTCCGAGGCACGAGGGCGGTGCCATCGATGAGGCCCGGCAGGACTACGAAGCTCTGAGCACGGTCGGCGAGCTGTTCCCCGGCACCGCTCTGGCGGAGAGCAGCAGGCAGCTCGGGCAAGGCGGTGACTGGCCGGAGAACCTGAGCGAAACCCCGCTCGTCATCGACGCCGCCTCCGCCTGGGGGCCGGGCACCGTCCTCGCGGTGGCGGCCGCCGCGCGTGCCGTTCCGCAGCTCGCCCTGGTGCTGGTGGCCGACGAGCCGGCCCGGTCGGCGGCACGTCGCCTCCTGGACGCTGCTGGCCGCGCCGAGGTCACTGTCGTGAACCGGCCCCCCGACGTGTCGTCAGTCGTCCGGTCCGCCTGCGGCGACAGCGGGCAGCCGATCCGCTGGGTCAGCTTCGGAGAGCCTCTCCGCCTTGCGCAGCTGATCCAGCACGATCCGGATCTCGCCGGCCGGTTGCGTGTCACGCAGGCTGCGGGCAGCGGAGTGCCGGCGAGCGCCACGGCCGCTCGTACGGTGCTGAACGCGGTGCGGGAGAGGCGGCTCGCCGCGCTCGACCTGGTGCTCACCGGGCCGGGAGACGCCGGGCCGTCCATCGACGGCAGCCGCCGCCAGGCCATGGCGCTGGCCGAGGCGCTGGACGACACTGTCGACAGGTCGGATGCGGCAGCCGTGCTCAGCGACTCCGTCGCCCTGAGCGCCGCCGTGATGTTGCCCTTCGTCGACGTGGATCAGGCGGGCACCGAGGTCGACGGCGAGGGCGTCTTCCAGCGCGGCCACGACGGGGTGCGCCTGTGGTGGGGGACCGTCGAGGAGTACGACCCGCTGGTCCGCTGGCTCACCCGGGTCGTCGAGCCGTCGTCAACGGCGTCGCGGCCCGACCGAGGGGAGTGACAGGTGTCGGCCACCGAGGACTTCTCCGGCCTCGACGCAATCTACGAGGCGTACGGGCTGGAGTCGGCGAGCGACCGTTCGGCGGTCGCGGAGGCGTACGCCGTCTTCCGTGAGCACCACGGGCCCTATGTCACCTCCATCGCCGCGGAGATGCTCGATGACCTGCGGGCCTCCGTCGACGCCGACCCGAACACGCGGGTCGTCTTCGTGGGACGGGACGGCTTCAGCCTCGGCGTGGCAGTTCGTGCGATGGACCCTGACTTCTTCGACGCGCACTGCCACAACGTGGTGCTCTCCCGGGCACTCGCCGAGGCCGCGGTCCAGGACAAGGAGAAGAACAGCGGGGCCGAGTACCCACAGCTCCAGCCGTACCGGGAGATCTCCAAGTCGGTCGACGACCGGGACATCGACGGCGCCTACCAGCGACTCACCCGGTACCTGCGGGGCAACGGCATTCCGGTGGGCAAGGAAGGCAGCAGCGTCACCTTCGTCGACAGTTGTCTGAAGGGGACGATTCAGGAACTGTGCGCCGCGGTCTACCCCAAGACCGAGTTCACCGGCCGGTACATGTTCTACAAGGGCATCGAAGGTGATCCGCATCCCGGGAGCAAGAAGGGATATGCCCTGCACCTCGAGGGTGGCATCGGCGGAGGCCTGAAGACGCTCCCGGACGATCCCGCTCTCACCTTCGCCAGCATTCCGGCGATCCGTGTCATCGAGAACGCGTTGCAGGGCCCGCTGAGTAGTCCGAAACGGATCAAGGACGATGCGCCCGACCAGACACGTCTGATCGACACCCCGGACCGGACGTGGGGATGCAATCCCGTGCTGATCGCCGAGCCCTACCGCACTCCCGCCGTACGGGAAGCCAGCAAGGTCGCGGCGTTGCTCGCCGTCCACGACAGCGCGGTTGACGTCAGGAACGGCACCCCGCTCGACAGCGCGGCGGTGCGTGAGCAGTTCACCATGCAGGTGCGTTCCTGGATCAACCGCAGTGACGATGTGGAGCCGGGACTGAACCGGATACTGGACAGCTTCGTCCACCGCGACGACCACCGCCTCGTCCGCCGCCTGGACGACCTCATGCACGAGGCACGTCTTCCCGAGGACACCCGGACCCAGTTCTGGACGAAGTTCGACGAGGTCACCTCGATGGACGACAAAAAGAACTTCATCGAACAGTTCCGGAACGTGACCCAGCGGGGTCCTGACGTCGGCCCGCCGCGCGGGGAGATCGACGCCCCGCACCGCCGCGCCGAGAAGGGCCAGCCGTGGCTGCAGGGCATCGCACCCGTGGCGGGCGGCGCGGTGTCTCAGGTGCCTCCCCAACGGGCACGGCCGTCCGGCAGCAACGCTCCGGGGCGGATCTCCGGCGGTACGCCGCACACCGGGCGGCCCCGGCGGCCCGACGCTCCGAGCCGCTGACCGCCCCGGCAGAAAGAAGTCCCGCCAATGCCTACCGATTCCGGCCTCGCCGCCGCGTACCCCCGGCTGTTCGCCCCACAGCGGTGGGAATGGGGTGGCCTCGACGCCCAGTTCACCACCGAAGCGCCGGCGGACGCGCTGGTCACCAACGTGCACGTCGTAGGGTTCAGCGGCGACCAGGTGATCCTGTGCCGCGACGACCGCGACGTGTGGTTCCTCCCCGGGGGCACGCGCGAACCCGGTGAGAGCGTCGCGGACTGCGTCGGGCGGGAGCTGCTGGAGGAGGCGGGCGCGGTCCTCACCAGCCCGCTGACCGTGGTGGGCGCGCACCACTGCGTCACCGACCGTCCGCTGCCGTACCGGCCGCATCAGCCGCACCCGGAGAAGGCGTGGCTGTGGTGCGTCGCGGACGCCGCGATCGTCCAGGCGCCGACGATGCCGGAGGACGCGGAACAGATCGTCGAGGTCCGCGCGGTGCCGGTCCCCGAGGCCGCCGTGTTGCTGCTCACCGATCAGCCCTGGCTTCCCGACCTGCTCATGCTCGCCGTGGAGACGCGTAGGCGCACTGAGCATGGCGGTGATGTCGCCGCCCGATAGCGCCGTCCCGTGCGGTACACGTAGCCCGCGAGCGGCAGGCGGGCGCACACAGAACAGCCCCCTGGTCGACGATTGTCGATGATCAGGGGGCTGTTTAACTGCTCAAACTCTGTGCGCCCGAAGGGACTCGAACCCCTAACCTTCTGATCCGTAGTCAGATGCTCTATCCATTGAGCTACGGGCGCTCGTGCTCAGCCAGTGTACACACCCGGCTTTCGCGCGGAGACTCCGGGATTCGAACCCGGGAGGGGCTTTAAGACCCCAACCGCATTAGCAGTGCGGCGCCATAGACCAGACTAGGCGAAGTCTCCCTGGTGATCCGCAGACCACCGCGCCCGAGGATACAGGTCGCCACCCACCGGGAGCAAAACGACTTCCGGTGTACGACCGCCAGCGCTCCCCGCCGCCTGTGCCGCCTCCCTGTGCGACGGTGTGATCGGGACTACGCTCCATCGATATGCAGGAGCAGCAGCCGCCCAGCGAGCCGACCCGCCAAGAGCCTGCTGACCGAGTGCGCAGGCGCTCTCCGCGGGCCACTTTTACGCCGCCCGCAGCCGCCGAGCAGACGGCGGAGAAGACCGAGCCGACGTCCGGGCCGGCGGCGGCTCCCGCGCCACCTGGGCAGCGTCCTCGACGGCCCCGACCCGCCCCGGCGGTGCTTTTCCAGCCACCGGAGCCGGAGCGGGTCCTGCCTCGACAGCCGGGCAGCAGCGAGCCGGTTCCGCCGGCCGAGGTGACAACACCGACCGGGCCGACACGTCCACCGCAGCCGGTGACACCGCCCGTACCGGACGAACCGGCCGGGACCACCAAGCCGGCCGCGACGCGCCGGCCGGACGAGGCGTCCGGCGCGGCGCAGAAGGACGGGCCGGCGCCTGGAGCCGGCCCACAGCAGCCGGCGAACCCGTCGAAGCGGACGCCGCGCGCCACCTCCGCGCGTCCGGCGAGCACCCGCAGGAAGGCGCCGGCCGGCGATGTGACTGCCACGACACCGCCCCCGGCCACCCCCGCCCCGACGACCACCCCGACCAGACGCACCGCCGCACCTGCCAGGAGCACCGCCACACCGGCAGCCAAGAGCACCGCCGCACCGGCCAAGAGCACCCCCACACCGGCCAAGAGCGCCGCCGCACAGGCCAAGCGCGCGGTCGCCCCTCGCAAGACCGCCGTCTCGAAGAAGGCAGCACCCCCGGCCGAGCAGTCGCCCCCGATGATCGCCACCGCCCCGGCGACGGGGCCGTCGATGGCGGTGCCGGCGTCGGGGCGTACCCCGGAATCGGACCTGCGGGCGGTGATCGCCCGCCTGCGCGACCACCCGGGCTTCGCACCGGAGCTGCTGGCTCTGGAGGCGGTGCGGGCGCTTGGTCCGGGCGCCGCCGAGTGGGCCGAGCGGCTGCGGGCCCGCTATCCGGACGCTCCGGCGGACGGCGTGGCCCGGCTGGCGACCCGGCGGTACGTCTGGGCGGCGGGCGCGGGTGGGGCGGCGTCCGCGCTGGCGGGGCTCTTCGCGCCGCTGGCGGAGTTGGGCTCGGTGCTCTGGACCCAGTCGAACCTGGTGCTGCACCTGGCGGCGGCGTACGGCCGGGACCCGGCGCATCCCGACCGGGCGGCCGAGCTGCTGGTGTTGACCCAGGTGCATCCGGACGCGGCGAGCGCCGAGGCGGCGTTGGCCGGTGCGCGGGCGGCGCACGAGCCGGTGGAGGGGACGTGGCCGAGGGCGGCGGAGGCGGCGTGGCGACTCGCCGCACCGCTCACCGCGCAGGCCGGAGGGTGGCTTGCGCTGCGGTTGGCGTCCCGGTTGTTGCCAGGCGCGGCGGTGGTCGCCGCCACATTGGGCGACGCGGCGGCGACCGATCGGCTCGCTGCCCGCGCGATCGCTGCCTACCGGCCGCGTCAGAGCCAGCTGAACCAGTCGCGGGGCAGCAGCGCGTAGCCGACGAAGGCGACCACGTCGAGCACTGTGTGCGCGATGATCAGCGGTAGCACCCGGCGGGTACGCAGGTAGAACAGGCTGAAGATCACGCCCATGATCGCGTTGCCGACGAACGCGCCGAAGCCCTGGTAGAGGTGGTAGCTGCCGCGCAGCAGCGCGCTGGCGGCGACGATCGCGGCGAGCCGCCACTGGAGTTGGCGCAGCCGGGTGACCAGATAGCCGACCACGATCACCTCCTCCAGCACGGCGTTCTGCACTGCGGAGAGGATCAGCACCGGAACCGCCCACCAGACGTGCGGCAGGGCCGCCGGCACCAGCGTGGCGTTGATGCCGAGCTGTGCCGCCGCCCAGAACAGCGCCAGGCCGGGCAGGCCGATAAGCGCGGCCAGGCCGGCACCCCGGGCCAGGTCCTGGCCGGGCCGCCGCGCGTCCAGGCCGAGGGTCCGCGCCGGGTCGCCGGGGTCGCGGCTGAGCAGGTGTACGGCGAGCAGCACGGGCAGCAGCGCGAAGACGATGCCGAGGAGCTGGTACGTCAGGTCGAGCCAGGGTCGGGCCGACGCCGAGGTGTTCAGTGCGGCGGTCTGCTTGGAGAGCGGCCCCTCGGCGGTCAGCTTCGCGATGATCGAGACCACCGCGTAGACCGCGGACTGGCCGAGGGAGAGGCCGAGGACCAGCAGCGTCTCGGTCCCCAGTACTCGGCGGGACACCGGGCGGGTCAGCTCAACGGTCACCGCACCACTCTGCCCGACGGACGGCACCGGGGGCACGGCCGATCGGCCGGCGTGAACCGATCGCACATTCTGTGCGACCGGTGAGCACGCTCCGTGGAGATTCTATGAGCGCCCGATCCGCTGCCGTCTGGAGAAGGAGCACCGGTGGACAACGTCGCACGGTTGCTGAAGGAGAGCTGGACCCTCGTCGAGGAGGACCGGGAGCGGCTGAGCGGGCACTTCTACGCCCGGCTGTTCCTGCTCGACCCCGCCCTGCGGCAGCTCTTCCCGGTGCAGATGAACGGCCAGGGTGACCGCCTGCTGGAAGCGATCATCACGGCGATCCACACCGTGGACGATCCGGAGAGCTTCGACGAGTTCCTGCGTGCGCTGGGCCGGGACCACCGCAAGTACCACGTCGACGACAAGCACTACGCGACGATGGGCGTCGCGCTGCTGGACGCGCTGCGCAGCACCGCTGGCGACGGCTGGAATCTGGAGTACGACCAGGCGTGGCGGGACGCGTACGCGGCGATCGCGGCGAAGATGACGGCCGGGGCGGCCGACGACGACAACCCGCCGTTCTGGCACGCCGAGGTGCTGACCCACGAGCGGCACGGCCCGGACATCGCCGTGCTGACCTGCCGGGCCCTGCAACATCCGCTGTCCTGGCGGGCGGGCCAGTACGTCAGCCTGGAGCTGCCCCGCTTCCACCCGAGGGTGTGGCGGAACTACTCGGTGGCGAACGCCCCGAACGACGACAACGTGCTGGAGTTCCACGTGCGGAGCCCGGGCGCGGGTTGGGTGTCCGGGGCGCTGGTGCGCCGCGTACAGCCGGGGCACCTGCTGCGCCTGGCGGCACCGATGGGGTCGATGACCCTGGACCGCTCCTCCGAGCGGGACATCCTCTGCGTGGCCGGTGGCGTCGGGCTGGCGCCGATCAAGGCGCTGGTCGAGGAGTTGGCCAGCTACAACCGGACGCGCTGGGTGCACGTCTTCTACGGCGCCCGGCACGCGACGGACCTGTACGGGCTGGCTGGCCTGCAGGAGTTGGTGGCCGCGCACCCGTGGTTGTCGGTCACGGCGGCGTGCAGCGACGATCCCGACTTCGACGGCGAGTTGGGCGACATCCCGGACGTGGTGGCCCGGTACGGCCCGTGGACGACGCACGACTGCTACGTCTCCGGTTCGGCGCAGATGGTTCGGTCGACACTGCGGGTGCTGGCCGCCGACGAGGTGCCGCCGCCGAACATCCGCTACGACACGTTCGGCGATCTCTAGACGTTCCTCCCCCCACACCGGGGCGCGTGCCCCTGCCCCCTGGGGCACGCGCCCCGGCCCCCGCCCTGGTCAGTAGCGCCAGGGTTGGCCGGTCTCCCGGTATTCCTCCACCGGCACCAGCGGCACGCCGGGTGCCATCCGGTCGACGTAGAGCCGCCCTTCCAGGTGGTCGATCTCGTGCGCGACGAGCCGGGCCATGCCGAACTCGAACGACGTGATGATCCGGCTGCCGTCCCACCGGGCGTGTTCCACGTCGAGTCGCAGCGGTCGGGGCACCAGACCGCGATGGTCGAAGAAGGAGAGGCACCCCTCGTACTGCTCGTCGGTCTCCGGGTCGGCGTCCACCACCCGGGGGTTGAGCAGGACCACCGGTTCCGCCGACCGGTCGGGGGGTCGGACCACTGCGGCGGCACGGCCGATGCCGAGCTGCGGTGCGGCGATGCCCACTCCCTTGCTGAACGGGTGCAGCTCGTCCAGCCGGGACAGGGCCATGGTGAGTCGGTCCACGACGTCCCGGGCCACCTGTTCGTCGCCGGGCAGGTCGAACTGCCGGACCTGCTGGCGGAGGAGGTCGGCCCCGCGCTGGACGATGCCGATCCCGCGCATCCGCTCGCTGGGGCGGACCCGGGTGCCGCCGGGGCCGACGTCCGGGTCGCTGTCCGGCCGGGCCCGGAAGCGCCACTGCATCCGGTAGCGGGCGTTGAGCGGCGGGGCGTCGGTCTGCCAGTCGTAGATCGCCCGGTCACCCTCGTCGCGACGCTGCGGCGCCGTCCGAAGCGGGCCCTCCTCCGCGGAGAGCGAGGTCTCCACGCCCCAGACCTGCGGGTCGAGGACCGCCGGCAGGTCCAGGCGTACGGCGAGGTGCCGGGTGGGCAGCCGGACGGCCCGCTGGAACCAGGGGCCCCACTTCTCGTGCCCGACGCTGTACGCGTACTCGATGATGGCCCGGTCCCCGGGGTAGAGCGGGAAGCGCCGTTCCCCGTTCTCGAAGAGCAGCCAGATCTCCTTGAACGCGTCCCGGTCGTGTTTCGCCCGCCAGTGCATCGGCTCCGGGTCGCCGGCGTCGTCGTCCCGACGGGCCTGTAGTTGCAGCTCGGCGAAGGTGAGCGGGTGTTCCCGGTGGTGCCGGTTGGAGCGACCGGGGTCGTTCGGGTAGCGGTCCACCGCGACGCGGACGAGGTAGCGGGTGACCGGTTCGGTGCCGGCGTTGTAGAGCTCGCGGCGGATGACGCACCGGTAGGCGTCGTCGGTGTGGGTGAGGGTGGCCAGTTCCCGTTCGACGACGAGGCCGGTGCCGGGAGGCAGCCACTGACCGGGCAGCGGGGGCTCGCGGTGCGGTTGGCCGGAGCGGGCGTGCCGGAGGTCGTCGTACTCCCGGAAGCGCTGCCAGATCGCGCCGCTGGCCTCCAGGACGGCCTCGGCACGGCGGGCGAAGTCCTCGGTCGGGCGGTGTCGGCGGCCCTCGACGTGGCTGACGTAGGACGGGTCGAACCCCATCAGGATGGCCAGCTGCTTCTTGGACAGGCCCCGCCCGGCGCGCTGGCGGGCGAGCTCGGCCGCGAAGGAGTCGGCAGCCCGTTCGAGGGGTGACGTCGTCATCGGCTTCCTCGTGGCCGGGAGTATCAGTTTCACGTTCCGTGGCGAAGCGCACACGCATCTGCCACCTTGTCGACACAACGCTTGACAATCCACCGACGGTGATCGATCCTGCGGCGGCGTTTTCGGAGGCCGGGTGCGGGTAGTACGCCGGGGCGCGGAGCGCTGCTCCCGCCGGGAGCCGGAGTGACCCGGGCCTCCCGATCCGACCGAGGCAAGGCTTCCCTTAGGCCGCCAGGCGTGGTTAGGCTAGCCTTAGCTCAGGACGGCGCTGGTCGTCCGCCGGGGCGTGCTCCCCGGTCACGCGGACGGGGGATGACACGGTGACAGCGGTGATGCCGAGGCGGGACGTGACCGCCACGCCGCTCGCCCCCGTCACCGCGGCGCTGCGGGCCATGTTCGGCACCGACGACCTTCCCGGTCTCGCCCGCGGCCTGCTTGTCGACGACGAGTTCGGTTGGGCGCCCGCCACCACCCTGATCGACGGCACCCGCCTGCCGGAGCTGCTGCACGCGGCGAGCGTCCGCTGGGGCGGTACCCCACACGCCTGCGCCGCGCTGGCCTGGAAGTCGTACAGCTACTGGACGGCCCTGCCGGTCGTGCTCGGCTGGGCCTCGGCCCGCCGGGTGCCACTGCTCGACCCGTCCGACGTGCTGATCCACTTCGAGGACCACCGGCCCCTGCTCACACTGGGCCTGCGCCACGGCACCACAGTGGCCGTGCTGCCGAGCGACCCGCTGGCGCTCTCCGGCCTGCCGGAGGTACGCGTCGTCGCCGGCGAGGCCGAATTGCTCGCCGAGCTGCGCGCCTCCCTGCTCGACGCCCACCTGGCGCCGCTGATCGCGGCGATCCAGGCGGAGGTGCGGGTGGGCACCCGGACGCTGCTCGGCTCGGTCGCCTCCGGCATCGCGCACGGCATCCTCCGGGCCGCGGACGCCCTGCCGGGCTCGACGGTGCAGAGCATCGACACCCTGCTCGGCGCGCTCGACCTGGCGGATCTGGTCGAGCTGGTGCCCGGCCCGACCGGTGAGCCGAGCGTGCAGCGACGCACCTGCTGCCTGGCCTTCACGCTGCCCAGCCCGAAGGTCTGCCAGGGCTGCTGCGTCCGCCAGGGCTGATCCCGCGCGTCCGACAAGGCTGATCCCGGCGCGTCCGACCCCCGCTCAGTCGGTCAGCGGCCGGACGTCCCACACCCAGACGCCGCCGGTGAAGACCGGTTGGATCCCGGTCAGCTCGGTCATTCCACGCCGCAGTTCCAGCTCGTGCTCGTGCGGCCCGAGGATCACCACGCCGGCCCGCCAGTAGCGCAGGTCGTCGACCGCGTTGACCCGACTCTGCGGGGTGATCGGCGGCACCGCGCCGGTCCGTCGGATGGTGGCGAAGAAACTGCTGGTCGGTCGGGGTGGCGCGGTGAACAGCGCGACCTTCGGCGGCTCCGCGCCCGGGCGGGTGTCCGGTCCGAGGAAATAGCCCCGGGCCAGCGGCATGTCCAGCCGGGTCGCGGCGGACCAGCGCAGCGGCTCGGCGTAGTTGGTGTCCGGCAGCGGCAGGGTCACCACACTGCGCCCACCCGCCACGTACGGCCGCCAGGCCCCGCTGGTCACGAAGGTGGGGACCGGGTCCAACTGGACCACCGGCAGCGGGGTGGGCAGGATCGGCAGCAGG
This sequence comes from Micromonospora sp. DT63, assembly GCF_049841615.1. Taxonomy (NCBI): domain Bacteria; kingdom Bacillati; phylum Actinomycetota; class Actinomycetes; order Micromonosporales; family Micromonosporaceae; genus Micromonospora; species Micromonospora sp. DT63. The sequence continues at coordinate 39,561 of NZ_JBNCKQ010000003.1, forward strand.
GCCATCGTCAGCACTGTCGCGGTGGCGAAGCGGATCTGCGGGCGGGCGGCCGGGCGCGTACGGGCCAGTTCGCTGGCGCGTTCGGCGCCGTAGGCGAGCAGCACCCCGATGATCGGGGTGATCGCCAGCGCCCACCGGGTCGGCACCACCGAGTGCAGGATCGGCAGGTTCTCCAGCGCGGCCCAGGGCCCCGGCACGCCGGTGCCGTGACCGGCGAAACGGATCTCCCGCCCGAGTGAGAGCACCGTGAAGAGCAGCCCGAGCCCGGCCAGCGCGAGCACCACCACCGAGCGCCGCAGCCACCAGATGAGGGCGACCACCAGCACGAGCAGCGACCAGCCGAAGAAGCTGTTCTCCTCGGTCGGGTTCTTGGCCAGCCCGGCGGCGGTGCGCGGGCTGCCGGCCAGCGATTCCCGGGAGTACGCGACGAACGAGGCCAGGTCGCTGGAGTAGCCGCGGATCAGGCTGGACAGCCCGGAGTAGGCGCCGGGTCCGAAGAACTGCACATACAGCGGGTACGCCAGCAGCAGACCCGCGACCACTGCGGCGACGGCCAGGCCCGCGAGGAAGGACCGGGCCCGTGACCGCAGGGCGGGGCGGCCGATGGCCAGCGCGCCGACGATCACGCCGAGCCCGATCGCGGTCATCAGCAGGATCTCCAGGTTGAGAAACGCCTGCCAGACGACCACCAGAGCGAGCAGCAGCCCGTTGCGCAACCAGCGGCCGGGGTCGGCGAGCCGCAGCGTACGCCAGATGATCAGTGGGACGACGAACTGCGACACGATGTTCGGGTGCCCGTTGGCGTGCGACACCATGGCCGGCGCGAACGCGCAGAAGCCCGCACCCAGCCAGGCCGGCCCCCGGGCTCCGATCAGGACGCGGGAGAGCAGGAAGTACCAGGCGGTGGCGGTGGCGATCATTCCGAGGGTAAGAAAGAGCAGGAATGCCGCACGTGGCCCGAACAGCAGGGTGATCGGCGTCATTGGCAGCGAAATGGATAATACGGACGTATTTGCCATGAGGTTGACACCGTCCGGCACGTTCATCTGATCGGAATGGAACGGGTACGCGAAATGCGTGACCACTCGCGCACCGTGCGCCATCATCCATTCGAACTGTTGCTGGTCGGAGCGGTTGTCCCGCACTCCACTGCCCGGGTCCAACCAGAGGCGGCCGGTGACCCAGAAGGCGAGCACCACGAAGCTCAGCACGGCGGCCAGATCGGTCCACTTCCCGTTGCGGCGCAAGCGATCGCCGCCGCCGGCCCCCTCCACCGGCGACGCGGTGGCCGGGCCGTCGCCGGGCGCGTCCGGTTCGGGAGTAGTCATGACAATTCATAGGGTAGTCAGCGTATGGCGGCACCGTGACATGTTTCGGGGTACTGCCGTACTATGTGCCGGGTTCGCCGACCGCCGATCACGTGCCCACCCCCCGACCGCAATTCGGCCAACCGCTCCCCCGATTCTTCTGCCATCCAAGCGGATGATTCACTCTGTCGGTCCAGGCACGGGTCGAGTTCATATCGTGAGGAATCGACGCATGGCAGAAATCACTGGGGATCAGCGCGTCCAGTCCGAGGTGCTGGAGGGCCTGGCAACGGCCGTCAACCACCGCCGCTGGTTCGTCGAGCTGGCGGTGCCGTACCTCGGTGACGACCCGATCGAGATCGGCAGCGGCCTCGGTGACTACGCGCTGGAATGGTCGCAGCGGCTGCCCCGGTTCACCGCCACCGAGGCCGATCCCGACCGGCTGGTGCAGCTCAAGGAGCGCCTCGCCGAACAGCCCGGCATCGACGTCCGGCAGATGCTGCTCCCGCACAGCGACCGGGGGGACTACAGCGCCGCGGTCTCGTACAACGTCCTGGAGCACATCGAGGACCACGTGGGCGCGCTGCGCAGCATGCGCGACCTGGTCCGCCCCGGCGGCGCGGTGATCATCATCGTGCCGGCGTTCCAGTTCGCCATGAGCCCGGCGGACATCGCCACCGGCCACGTCCGCCGGTACACCAAGAAGACGCTCGGCACGGCCATGACCGAGGCCGGCCTGACGGTGGAGAAGATCCACTACGCCAACGCACTCGGGTTGATCGGCTACTTCATGGCCACCAAGGTCTTCCGGCTGATGCCGAAGGAGGGGCCGATGGTCAAGGTGTACGACACCCTCGTCCTCCCCGCCACGAAGGCCGCCGAGCAGGTCGTCCGACCCCCGTTCGGCCAGTCCGTCTTCGCGGTGGCCCGCGTCCCCGCCTGACCCACCCCGCCCCGCGATCTTGCACTCGACCGTGCACGGACAGTGCAAGATCGCGGGGTACGGCTCACTCCTTGATCTGGTACGTCGGGCGGATGACCGCCCTCGCCAGGGTGTGGAACGTCAGGTTGAAGCCGACGTAGGCCGGGCTCGCGTCCGGGGTGAGGTCCAGGCGGTCGACGTCCAGGGCGTGCACCGCGAAGACGTACCGGTGCGGGCGGTCACCGGGCGGCGGCGCCGCCCCGCCGTAGCCCTGCTCCCCGTAGTCGTTGCGGACCGAGAAGGCCCCGCCGAGGTCGGTGCCCGCCGCGCCGCCCGCGCCGCTGGGCAGCTGCGTGACGTTGACCGGCACGTTCACCAGCACCCAGTGCCAGAAGCCGCTGCCGGTCGGGGCGTCGGGGTCGTAGCAGGTCACGGTGAAGCTCTTGGTCTCGGCGGGGAAGTCCGACCAGGTCAGCTGCGGGGAGACGTTCTCACCACCGGTGCTGCCGTGGGCGTGCCGGGCGTCCATCGGCTCGCCGTTCTGCACGTCGTCGCTCGTCAGCGTGAACGAGGGCACGGTCGGCAGCAGCTCGTACGGGTCCGGGGCGATCGGTCGTTCGAGGGTCATCGGGACGGCGTCCTTCCGGTCTGGGCAGATACCTGCCCTTCATACCCCGTTCCGGGCCGACCAACGACCAGATGCGTCGGTTGTCCGGCGGCACCGGCCGAACGCTATGGTTGGCAGCCCGCAACTTTCCACGGGGGGAATACTTGCTAGGGATCTGGCGCGACTTCCTGGTCGCCGTCGTCACCGCGCTGCGCAAGCCGGACGAGCGGGCGCTCGCCGAGGAGCGCCGACGCGCGGTCGAGCGGCTGGCCGACGAGACGGTCCGTGAGAACCGGCGGACGGTCGACCCACCGGAGTAGCGGTGGCGGAGGGTGTGGGATTCGAACCCACGAAGGCATCGCTGCCTTACCGGTTTTCAAGACCAGCGCCATCGGCCACTAGGCGAACCCTCCCGGACCGCCACCCGCGGGTGTACGGCCGTGGACAGTCTGCCACGACACCCGCCGGCCGGCTCGGCGTCCCTCCCCGAAGCGCCGGTCAGGCGGCGGCCGTAGCGTCCACTGTGGCGGGGATCGCCGCCACCCGACGGAAGTCGGGACACGCGTCGCAGCGTGCAGCGGCGTGATCGACTCGGATTCCATGAAACCGGGGCATCGGACCGTCACAGACACCCCGGTTTCATGGAACCCGGGGCCGAGCGCCGAGCGCCAGGGCCGAGCGCCGACGACCGGAGTGCGCCGGGGTGCGTCTGCGGCCCACGGGCGCGTCGGGTAAGACTGAGGCCATGCGAGCCATCACCGTTCCGCAGCCCGGTGGACCCGACGCGCTGGTGTGGGCCGAGGTCCCCGACCCGGAGCCCGGCCCGGGCGAGGTGATCGTCGCGGTACGGGCCAGCGGAGTGAACCGCGCCGACCTGCTGCAACGGCAGGGGCACTATCCGCCGCCGCCGGGTGCGCCCGCCTACCTCGGGTTGGAGTGCTCCGGGGTGATCGACGCGATCGGCCCGGAGGTGACCGGTTGGGCCGTCGGCCAGGAGGTCTGTGCGCTGCTGGCCGGCGGCGGGTACGCCGAGCGCGTCGCAGTGCCCGCCGGGCAGCTGCTGTCGGTGCCGGCCGGCGTCGACCTGGTCGACGCCGCGGCGCTGCCGGAGGTAGCCTGCACGGTCTGGTCGAACGTGGTGGGGGTGGGCCGACTCGGTTCGGGTGACACGCTGCTGGTGCACGGCGGGGGCAGCGGGATCGGCACGTTCGCGATCCAGTTTGCGGCGGCCCTGGGCGCCACGGTCCTGGCGACCGCCCGCGCGGCCAAGCACCCCCGCCTGCGCGAGCTGGGCGCAGCGCACACGATCGACTACCGGGAGCAGGACTTCGTCGAGGAGGTCCGCAAGGTCACCGACGGTCACGGCGCGGACGTCATCCTCGACATCGTGGGCGCGTCCTACCTGGGCCGGAACGTCGCCGCGCTGGCGACCGGCGGCCGGCTCGTGGTGATCGGGATGCAGGGTGGTCGCAAGGCCGAGCTGGATCTCGGGGCATTGCTGGCCAAGCGGGCGAGCGTCGCGGCGACCGCGCTGCGCTCCCGACCGCTGGCCGAGAAGGCGGAGATCGTCCGGGGCGTACGCGATGAGGTGTGGCCGTTGGTCGAGGCCGGCGCGGTCCGCCCGGTGGTGGACCGGCGGCTGCCGATGGCCGAGGCTGCCGAGGCGCACCGGCTGGTCGAGTCGAGCGACCACGTCGGCAAGGTGCTACTCACCGTCGGGTGAGGCGCGGGGCAGCATGAGGCGTGCGCCGGGGCCCTCGCCGGCCAGCGTGTCCTCCGGGTTGTAGAGGGTGCAGCGTTGCAGGGACAGGCAGCCGCAGCCGATGCAGCCGTCCAGGTCGTCGCGGAGTTTGGTGAGCAGCCGGATCCTCTCGTCCAGGCGGCCGCGCCAGCTCGCGGAGAGCCGCTCCCAGTCCTGCGGGCTGGGCGTACGGCGGTCGGGCAGCGACTCCAACGCCTCGCGGATCTCGTCCAGCGAGACGCCAACCTGCTGGGAGATCCGGATGAAGGCGACCCGCCGCAGTTCGGTGCGGGCGTAGCGGCGCTGGTTTCCGCCGGTGCGGTTGGCGCGGATCAGACCGAGCCGCTCGTAGTAGCGCAGCGCCGACGGCGCCACGCCGGAGCGGACGGAGAGTTCGCCGATGGTCAATGAGTCCTGCATCACGGTCCTTGAAATGAAGTGCACTTCAACTCACACGCTAGTGGCATGGCAACCACACTCACCACCGACAGCAGTGCCAGGCTCCCCGGCCTGATCCGGCGGTTGACCGGCGACGAGAGACACGCGCCGAGCGCCCACTCGACAATCGACGTGATCCAGGTCCTCTACGACCGGGTGCTGCGGGTCACCCCCGACACCGTCGACGACCCGGACCGGGACCGGTTCCTGCTCTCCAAGGGGCACGGGCCGGCCGCGTACTACGCGGTGCTCGCCGCACACGGGTTCATCCCGGAAGCCTGGCTCGACGACCTGGGCGGGCCGGACAGCCGGCTCGGCCACCACCCGGACCGGGTGCTGGTGCCAGGTGTGGAGATCAGCTCCGGCTCGCTCGGCCACGGGCTGGGGTTGGGCGTCGGCACCGCCCTCGGCCTGCGCGCGCAGGGCCTGCTCACCCCCCGGGTGTACGTGCTGCTCGGCGACGCCGAGTTGGACGAGGGCTCCAACCACGAGGCCATCGCGTACGCGGGGGCGACCGGTCTGGACAGCGTCACCGCGATCGTGGTGGACAACTCGTCGGCGACCCACGGCTGGGCGGGTGGCATCGCCGGTCGGTTCACCGTCAACGGGTGGACCGCCGACACGGTCGACGGCCGGGACCACACCGCCCTGTACGCGGCGCTGACCGGGCACCGGCCGGGACAGCCGCACCTGGTGGTCGCCCGCGTCGAGAGCAAGGGATGACAGTCATGCGTACCGCCTTCATCGACACCACCACTGCCCTGCTCGACGAGGACCCTCGCACCGCCCTCGTGCTGGCCGACATCTCGGTCAGCCAGTTCGCCCCGGCGGGCCGGCGGCACCCGGACCGGGTGCTCAACGTCGGCATCCGGGAGCAACTGATGATCGGCGTGGCCGGCGGCCTCGCTCTGACCGGGCTGCGCCCGATCGTGCACTCGTACGCGACGTTCCTCGTCGACCGGGCGTACGAGCAGATCAAGTTGGATCTGGACCACCAGGGCGTGAGCGCGGTGCTGGTCAGCATCGGCGCCTCGTACGACGCCGCGGAGGAGGGCCGCACGCACCAGTCACCAGGTGACGTGGCGCTGTTCGACTCGCTCGGCGACGGCTGGACCGTGCGGGTGCCCGGTCACCCGGACGAGGTCGCGCCGCTGCTCCGGGACGCCGCGGCGGGCGACGATCCGGTCTACCTGCGGCTCACCGAGCAGCGCAACGCCGAGGCGTATCCGGACGCCGACCGACTACGGGTGCTGCGGCGGGGCGGGCCGGACGCACCTCTCGTGGTTGCCGTCGGGCCGATGCTCGACACCACGCTCGACGCGACCGAGGGAATGGACGTGACGGTCGCGTACACCCACACCCCCCGGCCCTTCGACACGGCCGGGCTGCGGGCGCTCGCCGGGACGGACGTGGTGCTGGTCGAGCCGTACCTGGCGGGGACGTCGAGCGCGGTCGCCGGGCACGCCCTGGCGGACGTGCCGCACCGGCTGCTCACGCTCGGGGTGGGCCGGACCGATCTGCGGCGCTACGGCGATGCCGCCGACCACGCCCGCTGGCACGGCCTGGACGCCGCAGGTCTGCGGCGGACGATCGGCGCGTTCCTGGGATCAGCGCGCGGATGACACGGCGGGACGGCGGCGAGCGCGCTCGCGACCGAGGATCCAGATCGCCTCGACGCCGTCCTTCCAGGTGATCTTCTTGCCCTCTTCGCGGCCCCGCGCCCGGTAGCTGATCGGCACCTCGTACGGGCGGATCTTGCGGCGCAGCAGCTTGCCGGTCACCTCGGCCTCCATGCCGAAGCCGCGCGAGCGCACCTCCAGCGACCGGTAGAGCTCCACCGGCATCAGCTTGAAGCAGGTCTCCAGGTCGCCGATGTACGAGTTGAACAGCACGTTGGCCGCCATCGTGACGCCCTTGTTGCCCATCACGTACCAGAAGCTGTAGGCGCTGTGGCTGCCGAAGGTGCGGTTGCCGTAGACCACCGTGGCCCGCCCGTCGAGCACCGGGTCGAGCAGCTTCGGGATGTCCTGCGGGTCGTACTCAAGGTCGGCGTCGAGGATGACCATGAAGTCGCCCTCCGCGCTGTCCACCGCAGTCTTGATGGCCGCGCCCTTGCCCGCGTTGCGCGGGTGGGTGATGACCCGCAGGCGGGCGTCGTCGACGCGACCGAGGACCTCGCCGGTGCCGTCCCGGCTGCCGTCGTCGACAACGACCAACTCGATCTCGCAGGGGTAGTCAACCGCCAACGCCTGCTTGAGGGCGTCTGCGATGCGTTCTTCCTCGTTGTAGACAGGCATGAGGATCGAGAGCTTCACGGGAATCTCCACGGGGGCGACGACACGTCGGGCATAGCCTAGCCCGACTGGTCAGGCCGACGGTTGCCGCCACCGTCGGACAACCGGCGCGACGATTCAGCCAGATGGTGTTTACTTCCGGCCATGTCGGCTGCCGGCTCCCTGCTCGCGGTGCTCCCCGCCGCCTCGTTGCTCCTGCTCACGGTCGCGACGAAGCCCTGCGGGGTTGACGCGGTGGGGCCGTCACGGCTCGCCGTGGTGCGCGCGGCAGTGGTCGCCGGGGCGTACGCGGTGCTCGTCGTCGAGGTGCTCGGCGCGCTGCACGCGCTGACCCGGCCGGCGTTCGTCGCCGCCTGGCTGCTCTTTCTGCTCGCCACCGCGACGGCGGTGGGCCTGCGCTGGCACCGGGACACTCCGCCCGCCGAGGTGCCCGCCGAGATGACGGCCGCGACGGCCCGGCGGGTGCCGGTCGGCGCGGCGGTGACCGCCGGCGCGGGCCCGGAGACGTCCGTCCCGCTCGCCGACCGTGGCCCGTCCGGCGGGCGCGACGCCACGCCGGTCCGGACCGGTGAGGTACGCGCCGGCCTGCGCAGAGCAGCCGAGATCTGGCGTACGGCGAGTCGGGGCGAGCGACTGCTCGGCGGTGGCATCGGCGGGCTGGTGCTGCTGGAGTTGCTTGTCGCGCTGCTGGCCGAGCCGAACAACTTCGACTCGCAGACCTACCACCTGCCCAAGGTCGAACACTGGGTGGCCCAGGGTGACCTGGACTTCTGGCCCACCGCCATCCACCGGCAGGTGACCATCCCACCCGGCGCGGAGTACCTGCTCCTGCACCTGCGCCTGCTCACCGGCTCCGACGCGCTGCACAACCTGGTGCAGTGGGCCGCCGGGGTGCTCTGCCTGCTGGTGGTCGCGCGGATCACCGCGCAGCTCGGCGGCGGCCGGCGGGCTCAGTTGATCACCGCATTCGTGCTGGCCACCACGCCGATGGTGGTACTACAGGCGACCAGTACGCAGACCGACCTGGTCTGCGCGGCGTGGGTGGCGTGCGCGGCGACCCTCGCCCTGGACGGGCTGCGTCGGCGGACCGGTTGGGGCACGCTGCTCGGCCTGGGCGCGGCCACCGGGTTGACGGCGGTGACCAAGACCAGTGGTCTGCTCGCGGTGGGCCCGCTGCTGCTGCTGTGGGGCCTGGCCCAGCTCCGGCTGGCCCTGGCTGACCGCGCACCGGCCGCCGACCGGGCACCGGCCGCCGGTCGCGCACCGGCCGCCGGTCGCGTTCGGTCGATCGGTTCGGTGGTTCGCGTCGTCGGTGGCTCGGCGCTGATCCTGGTGGTGGCGGCGCTGGTGGTCGGCCCGTTCCTGACCCGGGTGACCGCCGAGTTCGGGAATCCGCTGGGCCCCCCACGGCTGCGGGAGTCGATCCCGATGGAACGGCACGATCCGGCGTCGATCCTGGTCAACGCCCTGCGGATCGGGCACACGGCGTTCGACACGCCGCTGGCGCCGCTGCGCAGCGCCAGCGCGGACGCGATCATCGAGGGCGCGGACGTGCTGGGTGTCGACCCCCAGGACCGGGCGATCACCTTCGGTCGGGAGGTCTTTCCGGTGCCCGCCTGGTACCCGGACGAGGACCGGGTGGCGTTCCCGATCGCCGGGGCACTCGCGGTGCTCGGCACGCTCGTCGCGCTCGTCCGCCCGCGTCGGCTCGACCTCGGGCCGGTGGGGCCGCTGCGCTCGTACGCCGTGGTGGTGCTGACCACCGTGCTGCTGCACACCTCGATGCTCAAGTGGCAGCCGTGGGGCAACCGCCTGCTGCTCTACGCCCTGGTCCTCGCCGTGCCGCTCGCCGGCCTGTGGCTGGACGCGCTCCTGCGCCGCCACACGAACCCGGAGCCCTCAGTGCCGGCACGGCGGCGGTCCGTGGCCACCGTGGCGACCGTCGCCGTGTTGGCCACCTCGGCGCTGGCCGGGGTGCTGGCGCTGTCGTACGGCTTCCCGCGCCGGCTCGTCGGCTCCGGCTCGGTCTTCACCACCTCGGACTGGGACACCCGGTTCCTGCGCCGGCCACAGTGGGCCGACGAGTTCCAATGGGCCGCGACAGCGGTCCGCGACAGCGGCGCGCGGCGGATCGGGCTGGTGGAGCAGAACGACAACTGGGAGTACCCGTGGTGGCTGCTGCTGCGCCAGCCGGACGGTGGCTCGCCGAACCTGGTGTCGTTGCAGTCGGTCCTGCCCGAGCGGCCGCCGGCCGACCCGGCCTCGATGGACGCGATCGTCTGCACCGGCAGTCAGCCGGCCTGCGCCAAGCTGGTCCCGGCCGGCTGGCGGTTGGAGTTCCGCGGGTACGTGGGCTACGCCCTGCCGCCCGGCCGCTGATCGCCTGCCGCTCGGGCGCAGCCGCGCAGGGACGGGCCCCCGGGCGTGCACCCGGGGGCCCGTCGCTCACTTGTCGCGCGGGATGAGGATGAGCCGGGCGACGCCCTTGTCGCCGTCCTTGGCACCGGCGACGCCGAGCTTCGCGCCGACCTTGACCTCGCTCGGCTGCACCGTCGCGCGTCGCTCGACGACCCGCAGGTCGTCGCCGAAGGTCCAGGTCATCGTGAACCCGTCGGTGGACTTGACGGTCATCGAGTCGCCGTCGATGGCGGTCACCTCGCCACGCTGCACGGCAACCGTCTGCGTACCGTTGTCCTTGGTCTGCACCACCGCCTCGCCGTGCAGGGTGTTCTTGCGCAGCTGCACGCGGGCCTGGTGGCGCTTGCGCCACTCCTCGCCGCGCTTCTGCCGGTCCTTGTCGCGAGCCGTCGGGGAGGCGCCCGGCGTCGGAGTGGCCGGGGCGGCGACGGTCTGCACGTCCAGGTCGGTGGCGTCGAAGCCCATCGCGGTAAGCGCCTGGCCCTCCACACCCATCGCGGCGGCAACCTCGACCGCGGCGTCCCGCGCGGGCTGGCTGGCCACCTCGGCCGCGCCGCAGCCGCTGACCCCGAGCGCGACCGCCGCGAGCAGTGCCGTGGTGCCGGTGACGAATCCCCAACGTGGCATGACTCTCCCTCTCGTCCGTGGAGCCCTCAGCCTTCCCCGCGCGGACGAGCGGACCGTCAGGCCGATGTTCGGGTCAGGTAAGGATCACCGGGCAGCCGGACCGTGAAGGCGGCGCCGCCCTCGGGCGCGTGGCCCGCGACGATCTCGCCGCCCAGCCGCCGGACCAGCCCGGCGGCGAGTGCCAGGCCCAGCCCACTGCCCACCTTGCGCACCCCCCGGTAGCGCTCGTGCAACGCCCCCCGCTCGAACGCCACCGCCAGGTCGTCGTCGGTGAAGCCGGGCCCGCCGTCGCGGACCTCCAGCACACCGCCGGCCGCCGGGTCCGCACCGACCGGCCGGACCGCGAGCACCACGGGCGCCCCCGGGGGTACGACCCGCAGCGCGTTCTCCAGCAGCCCGTCCAGCACCTGTCGGATGCGACCCGGATCGGTGTACGCGGACACCGGCTGACCGGGCGCCTCCACGCGGAACGACACACCCACCGCGGCGCACCGACCCGACCAGGTCGGCTCGGCGTCGGCGGCCAGCCGGGTCAGGTCGACAGGCACCGGCTCCAGCGGAAAGTCGGCGGCCTCCAGCCGGGCCAACGCCAGCAGGTCGCCGATCAGGCGGTCCAGGTGCTGGGCCTCGGCCAGCATGGTCCGGCCGGTGTCGGCGGTGCCGTCCGCGTCGATGACGCCGTCGGCCAGCGCCTCGGCGTACCCCCGGATCGCGGTCAGCGGGGTCCGCAGCTCGTGCGAGACGGAGAGCAGGAACTCACGCTGCCGGCCCTCGCTGGTGGTCAGGGCCGCCGCCAACCCGTTCAGCGCCTCGGCCAGGTCGGCGACCTCGTCCGGCGGTTCGACAGGCACCCGGACGGCGCGGTCTCCGGCCCGCAGTCGGGCGGCGGCGGTGGCCGCGACGCGGATCGGTCGGGCCAGTCGGCGGGCCAGCAGGAGACCGGCCACCACGCCGGCGGCCAACCCGGCCAGCAGCGGCAACCAGAGGCTGAGCAGCACCTGCGCCCACAACCCGTTCGACGAGGCGCGGGACAGCACCACCCCGTTGCCGCCCGGCAGCGCCCGGCCCTCCACCAGGGCGCGGTGGCCGTTGACCGGGCGGCGGGCCGACACGTTGCGGCCCTGCCCGATCCGCTGCACCACGCGCGGCGGCAGGCCCGACCGGTCGACGGTCCCGCGCCGGATCAGGTACGCGTCGATGCCCTGGTCGCGCAGTTGCTGGATGAGCCGCTCCTCGTCGACGGTGCGACCCCGGTCCAGCCGGGTGCGCAGCACCTCGGCGGCGAGTCGGGCCTGCGCGGCGAGCGCCTGCTGGTCGCGTCGCTCCGCGCCGCGGATCGCCAGTGGCACCGCGACGATTGCCGTGACGAGCACCGACACCAGTGCCACCGCGCAGGTGACCAGCACCGCGCGGGCGGTAAGCGTGCGGCCGAGACGGCTGCGCCGGGGTGCGGCCGGCGGGCGGGCGCCGACCACCGGCAGTGCCATGGTCGGCGACTCGGCGCGCACCGGCTGCTCAGGCATCGACCGCGTACCCCACGCCCCGGTGGGTACGGATGACGCTGGCCGGGCCGAGCTTCGCCCGCACCTGCGCGACGTGCACGTCCACCGTGCGGGTCCCGGCGTGCGCGGCGTAACCCCAGACGCCGGCCAGCAACTCCTCCCGGGTGAAGACCCGGCCCGGCCGGGCCATGAGATGCGCCAGCAGGTCGAACTCGGTGGAGGTGAGCTGCACCGGTACGCCGCCGGCGGTGACCGTCCGCCGGGCCGGGTCGAGGGTCACCGGGCCGACGATGCGCTGTCGTTCCGCGCCCTCGGGGCCACCGGCGCTGCGGCGCAGCACCGCGCGGACCCGGGCGACCAGCTCGCGCGGACTGAACGGCTTCGTCACGTAGTCGTCGGCGCCCAGCTCCAGGCCGACGATCCGGTCCACCTCGTCGTCGCGGGCGGTGAGGAAGATGACGGGCGTCCAGTCACCGGCCTCGCGCAACCGGCGGCAGATCTCGGTGCCGGAGAGACCGGGCAGGGCGATGTCCAGGACGCAGGCGACCGGCCGCAGCCGGCGGGCGGCGCTCAGGCCGGCCTCGCCGTCGCGTTCGAGGTGGACGCCGAACCCGTCGCGGGTGAGGTAGAGCCGGACCAGGTCGGCGATGGCCGGCTCGTCCTCGACCACGAGGACGAGCCCGCGGTGCGGCGGTTCGACTGTCACCGGCCCATGATTGCCGACCCGGTCGGTTCGGCGCGATCGGTGCGTGTTCGAGTTCGGTAAAGGAGACGTGAACGGCGACCGGCCCGCCGGGCGTCAGCGCGCCACGGCGGGGCGGAACGCGCTGGGTCGGACGGCGGCCGGCGCGTCACCGATGGTGGCGACGATCCGCTCGCGGGGTGCCCGCAGGCGGGTCCGGAACGCGTGGTTGAGCAGCGCGTCGAGCTGCCACACCTGCTTCGGGTGGCTGGTGCGGATGAGGAACCGCTCGCGGATCCCGTCGATCGCGGTGGCGGCCAGCTCGACCGACCCCAGCCGGGGGTCCGGGCTCCAGGTGACGTTGCTCAGCTCGCGCAGCTCGGTGTTGAGGTGCAGGCGCAGCCGGTGCAGGAGCCTCGTCTGCTGGGTCACCACCAGCCGGCGGTGGGTGAGCAGCAACAGGTAGTCGCCGGTGACCGGACGGTCGGGGCGGCTGCACCGGGTGACCAGGATGGTGGCGTCACCCGAGCCCACGCAGCGGCGGAAGACCGGCATGTGCCGGCTCACCGTCTGTACGGCCAGGCCGGCCTCGGTGGCGGCCGGGAGGAACGTTCGAGAGAAGACGTCCATGACCTGCCCAACGACCTCCCCGCACCGGTGACGTGGGTCACGTCGGAATTTTGGAAGTTCCACGCGCCGCGTCGCACCGCCTGTCCGACTTCCGACCGGGACGGATGTCGGTCAGCCTTCGGGCGCAAGAGGGGAGGCGGCGAACAGTTCGGCAAGCCATCCGGGCACCGCCTCGGCGTACTCCGCCCGGGCCGGGTCGGCCGTGTCCAGGGCCCGCCGCCAGGAGAGCGACCGGCTCACCGCGCCCAGGTTCATGGCCAGGTCGGCGGCCTCGACGAGGGTACGGCGGTCGTAGCGGTCGGTCCACGACTCCAGGTAGACGTCGCGCAGCCGGGCGAGGCTGGCGTCGTCCGCCGACAACGCGCTGGCGTACCGGATGGAGCGCAGGGTCACCAGCAGCGTGCCGAACGGGTGCGCCACCGAGGCGTCGCCCCAGTCGAAGTAGCGGTACCCGGCCGGCCCGGCGAAGACGTTCCCGTCGTGCAGGTCGTCGTGCTGCACGGTGGCCGGGATGCCGATGTCCGCGAGCCGGCGACACCGCTGCGCGTACGCCGGAACCTCCGCCCGCAGCCGCTCGTACGTTTCGACGGCGAGCCCGCCCTCCGCGCCGACGCGCAGCGAATCGCGATCGTCGAGCAGTTCGGCGAGCAGTCCGGGCAGCACCTCCGGGCGGTGGTCCGGTACGCCGAGGGCGACCAGCTCGTCGGCGTGCGGTGTGGTGGCGAGTTGAAGGGCCGCGTACCCGGGCAACGCCCGTTCCCAGTGCGCCAGGTCGGGGTCGCGGCCCAGCACGTCACGCAGTGACTCGCCGCCGTCCGGAAGCAGCGACCAGCCCCGCTCCCGGTCCACGGCGATCGGGGTCAGCACCCGCTCGGGCGTCAGCCCGGCCAGCATCGCGATGAGGACCGCCTCGTGGACCGTGCCCCGGTTGTTGGCCTTGAACCAGACCGGCCCACCGTCGGTCGGTACCCGCCAGACCAGCGACCACGGCCGGACTCGGGGCTCGACAGGCCCGGTGGCCCGGCGACCGGCGTTGCCGAGTTGCTCGTCGACCCAGGTTCGGGCCTCCTGCTGCCACTGCACGCTGGACCAGTCGGGGGCGCGCTCGTCGGCGATCGTCGTCACGATGGGCACCCTAGGCGGCGTGCCTGACCGGGGCGAGACCATTTCCGCGGTGCTCCTCGGGCTGGCGGCCGAACCGCCGGGTCAGACCGGCGCGACGGTTCCGGCCGGCGGCGGGTCAGACCAGCTCGACGATCGTGGCGTTGGCCATGCCGCCGCCCTCGCACATGGTCTGCAGGCCGTAGCGGAGCCCGTTGTCCCGCATGTGCTGGAGCATCGTGGTCATGATCCGGGCGCCGGAGCCACCGAGCGGGTGCCCGAGGGCGATCGCGCCACCGCGCGGGTTGAGCCGCTCCGGGTCCGCCTCGGTCTCCGCCAGCCAGGCCAGCGGCACCGGGGCGAACGCCTCGTTCACCTCGTACACCCCGATCTCCTCGATGCCCAGCCCCGCGCGGCGCAGCGCCTTCGCGGTGGCCGGGATGGGCGCGGTGAGCATGGTGACCGGGTCGTCGGCCGCGACCACCGCGGTGTGGATGCGGGCCAGCGGGCGCAGACCGTGCCGGCTCGCCCAGTCGGACGTGGTCACCGCGAGCGCGGCGGCGCCGTCGGAGATCTGGGACGCGGACCCGGCGGTGACCACGCCGTCGGCGCGGAACGGGGTGGCCAGTTCACCGAGCTTGTCCAGCGAGGTGTCCCGACGGATGCCCTCGTCGGCGGTGAACTTGCCACCATCGGCGAGCGGCACCGGTGTCAGCTCGGGGTCGAACGCCCCGGCGTCCTGCGCGGCGGCGGCCTTCTCGTGGCTGGCGAGCGCGAACTCGTCGAGCTGCGTACGCGAGAGGCGCCACCGGCGGGCGATCAGCTCGGCCCCGACGCCCTGGTTGAACGGCAGCGGCGCGTCGTCGGCGAAGCCCTCGACACCCCGGTAGCGGGCGCGGAGCTGGTCGCTGAACGGCATGCCGCCGGCCACACTGGAGCCCATCGGCACCCGGGTCATCGACTCCACACCGCCGGCGACCACCAGGTCGGCCTGGCCGGAGAGGACTGTCGCGGCGGCGAAGTGCAGGGCCTGCTGGCTGGAGCCGCACTGCCGGTCCAGCGTGGTGCCGGGCACCGTCTCGGGCCAGCCGGCGGCGAGCACCGCGTTGCGGGCGATGTTCCAGGACTGCTCGCCGACCTGGGACACGCAGCCCCAGAAGACGTCATCGACCTGCGCCGGGTCCAGGCCGGTGCGCTCGGCGAGGGCGCGCAGCACGTGCGCCGACAGGTCGACCGGGTGGACACCGGCGAGGCTGCCCTTGCGCCGCCCGACCGGGGTGCGTACCGCGCCGACGATGACCGCGTCACTCATGTTTACTCCCCGGTAACTTGGGCTGCCCCGATCCTACGTCGTCCGTGGAACCCTCGTCCGCCCACGGGCCGAGGTGCCGCTACTCCCGGCATCCGCCGACCGCTGGCATGCTGGGCGGGTGGACGAGATCTCCCCGGTGCGGCAGTGGCGGGTGCCGACGAACCTGCCGGTGGCCAAGCTGGCCGGCGCGGTCCTGCTGGTCGCCCTCGGTCTGCTCTTCGCCGACGGCGACCCGATCCGGCTGGTCGTGGCCGGTGTGGCCGCCGCCGCACTGGCCGCCTGGGCGGTACGGGACCTGGTCGCGCCGGTCCGCCTGACCGTCGATCCGGCGGGGCTCACCGTCATCCACGGCTTCGCCGGCCGGCGGCTGCTGCCGTGGCCGACGGTCGAGGCGATCACCGTGGACCGCCGGCAGCGGTGGGGGCTGACCGGCGAGGTCCTGGAGATCGACGCGGGCGAGTCGCTGCACCTGTTCGGCAGGTACGACCTCGGCGCCACCCCCGAGGAGGTGGCCGCCGAACTGCGCGCCGCCCGCCGACACCCCTGAGCGTCAGCTCAGCAGTTGCGCGGTGCGGAACAGGACCAGGCCGAGCAGGATCAACAGGATGATCGCGCCGCCCACGGCCTGCACCAGCGTGCGCCGACCACGCGGCGCGTACGCGAGCACCGCCGCCATCGCGCCGCCGACCACCAGGCCGCCGAGGTGCCCGGGGATGGAGATGCCCGGCACGGTCAACGTGAACACCAGGTTGATCACCAGGATGGGGATCACCTGGGAGATGTCCCGGCCGAGCTTGCGCTCGATGATGATCAGCGCGGCGAAGAGGCCGAAGACGGCAGTGGACGCGCCGGCCGTCGCCGAGTTCTGGGCGCTGAACAGATAGGCGGCCACGTTGCCGCCGAGGCCCGCGACCAGATAGAGCGCGCCGAAGCGCAGCGGCCCGAGGTTGGCCTCCAGCGACCGGCCGAGCACCCACAGCGCCCACATGTTGAGGAGCAGGTGGATGACGCCGTAGTGCAGGAACATCGCGGTGATCAGCCGATACCACTGACCCTCGGCGATGCCGCCGAGCGTGCCGTCGGGGAGGACCGCCAACCCGAGCACCGAACCCCAGTTGGTGAGCGGGGTCCCGCCGCCCATCAGCCCGCCGAAGCCGGAGCCGCCGAGCGCGGCGTCCCCGCCCCGGTCGGAGGCGATGGACAGCAGCATGACCAGCACGTTCAGGGCGATGATGCCCTTGGTGACGTAGCCGTGCCGGCCGGCCGTACCACCACCGAAGGCGGTACGTGCCGGCCGGGCGGTGCGACGGCCCTCGTTGACGCACTCCGGGCACTGGTGCCCGACGGACGCCTCCCGCATGCAGTCCGGACAGATCGGCCGGTCGCAGCGGGTGCACCGGACGTAGGTCTCCCGGCCAGGGTGCCGGTAGCAGACCGGGGTGGTCGGCGGGGACTCGCTCACCGGGCCGGTCCTCCGTCCGCCACCGCGCGGCTCACCGACGCTGGCCGGCGCGGTGCTCCGGAGCGCTCAATCATGCGAGCAAAGGTACCTCGCGGGTTCGTCAGGCGGCAGACCGCTCGATCTCGACCCGCTCGATGACGACGTCCTGCAGCGGACGGTCGCTCGGGCCGGTCGGGGTGTTGGCGATCGAGTCGACGACCTTCACCGACTCCTCGTCGGCGACCTGACCGAAGATGGTGTGCCGGTTGTTGAGGTGCGGGGTCGGGGACACCGTGATGAAGAACTGCGAACCGTTGGTGCCCGGTCCGGCGTTCGCCATCGCCAGCAGGTACGGCCGGTCGAAGCGCAGCTCCGGGTGGAACTCGTCGGCGAACTTGTAGCCCGGCCCGCCCCGACCGGTGCCGGTCGGGTCGCCCATCTGAACCATGAAACCGCTGATCACGCGGTGCGAGATGGTGCCGTCGTAGTACGGCCCACTGCCCGGCTGACCGGTGCGCGGGTCGGTGTATTCCCGGTTGCCCTCGGCCAGGTCGATGAAGTTGCGGACCGTCTTCGGAGCGTGGTTTTCGAAGAGCTCCAGCCGGATCGGGCCAGCGTTGGTGTGCAGGGTGGCGTAGACAGCCTCGGCCACGGGTACTCCTCACTCGTTGGTCAGTTCCATGCGGATCCTCCCATGTGCCCGATCTGGCATCGCGGAGGCATCCGAAGGTGGAGGATGACGAAGGAACAACTCCCAGGAGGTAGGACCGTGTTTGGAATCGGGCGGCGTCAGTCCCAGGGCCAGCTCGCCAAGGCAGAGCTGAACCAGAGCATCAGCCACCTGATGCAGGCAGCCAACCACGCCGCCAAGGGCGCGGGCGCGACTGTCGGTCCGCGGGTCCAGGTGGCCCGGGGCTATGTCGGGCCGGCCGCGGTGAAGGTGCGCGACCGCGCGTCGACCGGCTGGGGAACCACACTCACCACGCTGGCACCGCTGGCGGCGGCGGCCCGGGACGGCGCCACGCAGGCAGGGCCGCTGACCAGGAAGGCCAAGTCGAAGACCATGCGGATCACCGGTAAGAAGAAGCAGCCGCGCCGTCGCGGCTCGATGATGACCGGCCTGCTGGCCGCGGGCGCCATCGCGGGCCTGGCCGGCGCTGTCGCCCTGCGTCGCCGCCGGGAGCAGCAGGAGTGGGCCGAGTACGACCCGACCCGCACCCTGGAGCCGATGCGCGACGAGGTCGACTCGATCGAGGTGCGTACGCCGGCCGCGCCGACCGCGACCAAGGGGACCGACGGTTCCGCCATGGCCGGGATGACCGGCGCCGGCAGCTCGGCGGTGGCCGGCGGCGACAGCGCCAGCACCACCGGCACGGCCAAGCCGGGCAGTGTCCGCCCGACCAACAAGGTCCCGTCGGTCGCCGAGGGAGCCACTGACGTCTCCGGGCGCCCGACCGACGACCTCACCAAGGCCCTGGGCAAGGACACCGCCCGCACCAACGGCCGCCGCTGACCCCCGGCACAGCAACGCAGCGAGCGCCGGCGACGCGGGTTCACCCCGCTCGCCGGCGCTCTCGCGATTCCTGCCGGCGCTGTCGCGGGTCAGAGCCAGCCGTTGCGGCGGAACCAGCGGTAGAGGGCCAGGGAGACACCGAGCATCAGGGCCAGGGCCACCGGATAGCCGTACGTCATCTTCAGCTCAGGCATGTTGTCGAAGTTCATGCCCTCGACGCCGGCGATGGAGGTCCAGACCGCGGCGATGGCCGCCCACGCGGCGATCTTGCGCATGTCGTTGTTCTGGTCGACGGTGACCTGGGCCAGCCGCGCCTGAAGGATCGAGTTCAGCAGGTCGTCGTACGAGTTCACCTGCTCGACGGTGCGGCTCAGGTGGTCCTGCACGTCCCGGAAGTACTTGCGGATCTCCTTGGGCACGTCGCGGTTGACCTGGGAGGTCAGGTTCATCAGCGGCCGCTGCAACGGGACCACCGCACGCTTGAACTCCACCAGCTCCCGCTTCATCTGGTAGATCCGCTGGATCCGGCCGTGGCTGTTGCGGTCGAAGACCTCGGCCTCCAACTGATCCAGGTCGTCCTCGAGCTGCTCGGCCACCTCCAGATAGAGGTCGACCACCCGGTCGGTCACGCCGTACGCCACCGCCCATGGGCCCTGGAGCAGCAACTCCTGCTTGGTCTCCAGGTCGGCGCGGACCGGGGAGAGCCGGCAGGCGTCCCCGTGCCGGACACTGATCAGGAAGTTCGGGCCGATGAAGAGCATCACCTGGCCGGTCTCGACGACCTCGGAGGTCTCGGTCAGCTCGGTGTGCTCGCAGTAGCGGGCGGTGCGCAGGACCAGGAAGCTGACGTCGTTGAACCGCTCCAGCTTGGGTCGCTGCTCGGCCTTCACCGCGTCCTCGACGGCCAGCTCGTGCAGGCCGTACGTCTCGGCGATGGCGGTCATCTCGGCCAGCTCCGGCTGGTGCAGCCCGATCCAGACGAAGCCGTGCTCCTCGCGGCGTGCCGCCTCCAGCGCCTCCGCGTAGGTCCAGTCGCCGGGCTGCCGCTTGCCGTCGATGTAGAGCGCGCAGTCGACCACCCCGCTGCGGCCGGTGCCGGTGGGGGCCGGAGTGGGCGGCGATCCGTCGGCGTTGAGCATCCTGGTCACCGCCCGGACCGGGGACGGCCAGGCCCGGGGTCGCAGCACCCGGGACGTGTTCAGCGGGGCCGTCCGGCCCTGCTCTGCCCGATCCGTCATCGCGACACCTCCCCGCGCTCGCCTGCGGCTTGCAGGCTACGCCGATGGTCGCCACCGGCAGGTGTGACGGCGGTCGCGGGTGCGGCGCCGGGCGGGCCGGGCCGCATCGGGGGGTGAAGGACGACACGGCCCACCCGGCGCCCGTGGGGGCGGGGGTTGTGCTGCACGCGTGGCCCGAGGTGGCGGCGGGGTGACCCTCGCTGCACCTGACGGGTGACGCTCGCAGCATTGTGAGCCGCCGGCCGCCCGCTGGGGAGTCCCGGGACGGCCGGCATCGTCGTTCTGTCGGGAACCCGACAGAAAATCAGCTCCGAATGGCTTCGACAGCCGACGCCAGCCGGCGGACACCCTCGTCGATCTTGTCGGCCGTCACGGCCGAGAAGGCCAGCCGCAGGGCGTGCCGCCCACCGTCGAGAACGAAGTCGCTGCCCTTGACCACTGCGACACCGCGCTCGGCCGCAGCCGGGGCGAGCTGATCGACAAACACGTCCTCGGGGAACTCCACCCACAGGAAGTAGCCGCCGTCGGGCTCCACGAACCGGGCCTGCGGCAGGTGCTGGCGCAGCGACTCGGCCAGCACCCGGGCGCGTTCGCCCAGCGCCGACCGGACGGTCTCGATCGAGCGGTCGATGTCGCCGGAGACGCAGAACTGGTGCACGATCGCCTGCGACACCATGCCGGGCGAGATGTAGAGGCTCGTCGCGTTCTTGGCGATGTCGGCGATCAGATCCGCCGGACCGACCAGATAGCCGACCCGCACGCCCGGGCAGACGGTCTTGGTGAAGCTCGACGCGTGCACGACCACGTTGCGGGTGTCCAGCGAGAGCATCGACGGCAGCGCCTCGCCGCGGAAGCGGATGTCCGCGTACGGGTCGTCCTCGAAGATCGTGAACTCGTACTCGGCCGCCAGGTCGAGCAGTTCGCGGCGCTTCTCCAGCGACAGGGTCATGCCGGCCGGGTTCTGGTAGTTCGGGATGACGTGGGCCAGCCGGGGGCGGACCCCGGACTCCAGCAGCTTGCGCAGCTCGGCGGTGTCCAGACCGTCGGGCTGGACCGAGATGCCGTGCAGCTCGCTGCCCATCCGCTGGAGGTTGAGCAGCGTGCGGTCGTACGTCGGACGCTCCACCACCACCGCGTCGCCGGGACGGACCAGGTGGTCGAAGAGGAAGGCGTCGGCCTGGAGCGAGCCGTTGGTGACCAGCACCTGGTTGGCTTCGACCCCGTGCTTCTCGGCGATCCACTTTCGCAGCGGAAGGTAACCGACGGAGGTGCCGTACGCCGTGACCCCCGCGGGGTCGGCGTCGAAGGCGCGTACGGCGGCGGCCTTGAGCCCCTCGACATCGACGATGTCCAGCGAGGGTGCCCCACGGGCAAAGGAGATCAGCTGCTCGGCGGTCATGGATATTGAGCGTACGGGCGGCGGCGGGCGACGCGCGGACGGCACGGCGATGTCCGCATCCTGAGCCACCGGGACGGGTGACCCGGGTCGGCCGGTCGCCGTCAGATCAGACCGGAAGTGCGAGCGAGTCGTGCTGCGGCGCGCGGGAAAGGCCCTCCAACTGCACGCCGAGCGCGTCGAGGAGCTGGCTCCAGTCGAAGTAGGAGCGCCACGCGACGATCCGGCCCCGGCGTGCCCGGACGATGTCGGCAACCTCCCAGCTCACCGACCGGCCGGTCGGAGCGACGGTGCCGTACGGCGTGTGCAGCGTGCCGGTGTGGGTGCCGCTGAGGCGCAGCTCCACTGCCGCGCCGCCGGACGTGCGCACCGAGCCCAGCGGATCGACCCGCAGATCCCCGAAGGCACCCGTCCAGGTGCGCAGCAGCGCGGGCAGCTCGATCGGGCGGACCGTGACACCCGGCATGGCGTAGAACGCCTCCGGGGCGTACAGGTCCGGCAGTCGGGCCACGTCCCGCCGCAGAAGCATCGCGTACTGCTGCTCGACCAGGCGCTCCGCGTCACGCATCGGGCCCTCCCCCACGGGACACGGAATCTCCGCGCCCGCGAGGGATCCTTACCCGTCGATCCGGCCTGGCACACCTCGCGGGGTCAGGTCGTGGCGGCCACCTGGCTCTCGGCCCAGACCCGCATGATGTCCCGGACCGAGATCACCCCGGCCACCTCCCGGCCGTCGAGCACCACCAGGTGCCGGAAGCCGCCGCGGGCCATTGCGGCGGCGGCCTCGGCGACCGTCCACTCCGGCCCCGCGTAGACCACGTCCCAGGTCAGGTGGGCGCCGGTGCGTTCGGTGTCGCAGTCGAGGCCCGCGCCGATGGCCTTCAACACATCGCGTTCGGTCATGATCCCGATTCCCTCGGACTCGGGGTCGATCACGACCGCCGACCCGACACCGCGGGTCGACATCATCCGGGCCGCCTGACGCAGCGTGTGCTCCGGACCGACGACGAGGACCTGGCTGGACATCGCTTCCCGTACCTGCATCACACATCACCCCTTTGGGACGGTGGCATTCGGTACGCACATGGTCGTCGGTGGATGTTTCCGGGACAAGACCGGGCATCGTCGCGATGCCGGGCCGCTCGCTACTGTCGAAGCGTGTCCACCGAGCCCCTGCGCTGCGCCGGCGCGCTGATCGTCGACCACGACGGCCGAATCTTCTTCCAGCGCCGCTCACCCCACCGGCGCCTGTTTCCCAACTGCTGGGACGTCGTCGGCGGCCACCTGGAACCGGGCGAGGAGATCGCGGAGGAGGGCTTCGCCACCCTGCGGTCGATCGATCGGTGAACACCGTCGAGCTGGCGCCGTACCGGATCGCCGGGCTGCTCGCCCCGGCCGTGGACCGGGCGTTCCGCGCCGGCATGCTGGCCGGCCGCGACGGTGGCGGCGCCGAGTTGAGCCAGCGGTACGGCGGGCCGACGGCGAACGGCTTCCTGGTGGACCTGCGCACCCGGCTCGCCGCGCCGGGCGGCACCGTCGACGGGCCGGGTTTCGCGGCGATCACCCGCTACGCCGACCCGGTCGCGGTCCGCCGGGCGGTCGACAAGCAGGTGGCGTACGGCATGCTCCACCGCCGTCCGGACGGATCCCTCTCCGCCACCGAGCGGGGGGCCGCGTTCCTCACCGAGCTGTACCAGGTGCACGCCGAGGTCACCGAGGAACTGTGGGCCGGGCACGACGAACGGGTCACGCGGCTGGTGGCGGCGCTCGGCCGGCTGCTGACGTACGCCCTGGTGCTGGCCGACGCCGACGGCGACCGGAACGGGTCGGCGTTCGCGGCGCTGGCGCCCCCGCACGAGCCGGACGGCACCCCGCCCGGCGTCCTGCTGCTCAACCGGCTCGGCACGCTGCGTTACCACCGGGCCGACGCGCACGCCGCCGCCTGGACGGCCGCCGGGCACACCGCGTCAAGCGTCGCCGCCCTGCCTCCCGGCCCCGAGCGGCTGGCCATCGAGCTGGAGACCGACCGCCGGGCGGCCGGCCCGTACGACGCGCTCGACGCCGAGGAGCGGCTGACCATGCTCGCCGACCTGGCCGCGCTGCCCGGCTGACCCGGTTGGCCGGAGCGGCACGGCCGGCCGGCGCTATCCTCCAGCGGTGACGGGGAGCAGGACGAGGGAGGATGTCGCGATGATCGGAATGGTGCTCGCGGCCGGCGCGGGACGACGGCTGCGCCCGTACACCGACACCCTGCCCAAGGCGTTGGTGCCGGTGGACGGCGAGACGACGATCCTGGACATCGCGCTGGGCAACCTGGCCGAGGTCGGGCTCACCGACATCGTGATCGTGGTCGGCTACGCGGCGGACGCGGTCCGCGAGCGGCAGGCCGACCTGGAGAAGAAGTACGGGGTCACGCTCACCCTGGTGCACAACGACAAGGCCGAGGAGTGGAACAACGCCTACTCCCTCTGGCTGGCCCGGGAGTACTTCGCGCGCGGGGTGCTGCTGGTCAACGGGGACACCGTGCACCCGGTGAGCATCGAGAAGACGCTGCTGGCCGAGCGCGGCCCGGGCATCCTGCTCGCGGTGGACACGCTCAAGCCGCTGGCCGAGGAGGAGATGAAGACCACCTTCGACGCCGCCGGCCAGCTCACCCGGATCACCAAGATCATGGACCCGGGCGAGGCGTACGGGGAGTACATCGGCGCGACGCTTATCGAGCCGCAGATCGCCGACGCCCTGGCCGACGCCCTGGAGGCGACCTGGCGGCGGGACCCGAACCTCTACTACGAGGACGGCTACCAGGAGTTCGCCGACCGTGGCGGCGAGGTGCGGGCGGCGCCCATCGGCGACGTCCCCTGGGTCGAGGTCGACAACCACGCCGACCTGGCCCGCGCGCGGGAGATCGCGTGCCGCTACTAGCTCGGAGCGTCCTCACCCCGCTGCACATCGACGTGCGGCGCGGGGCGGTCGCCGACCTGGCCGCGATCCTCGCCGACGGGCGGATCTCCGCCGGCGGTGACGTCGCGGTGGTGGTCGGCCCGGGCCAGGGCGCCCAGATCGCGGAGCTGATCCGACCGTCGCTGCGCTCGGCCGACGTGTTCACCGTCGCCGGGGCGACCCTCGACGCCGCCGACGACCTCGGCGGCAAGCTCCGCGCCCGGTCGTACGACGCGGTGGTCGGCATCGGCGGCGGCAAGACCATCGACGTGGCCAAGTACGCGGCCACCCGGCGCGGGCTGCCGATGGTGTCGGTGGCGACCAGCCTCGCCAACGACGGGATCGGCTCCCCGGTGGCCAGCCTGATCACCGACGGGATCAAGGGCTCCTACGGGGTGCACATCCCCATCGCGGTGATCGTCGACCTGGACTTCGTGGAGAGCGGCCCGGACCGGCACAACCGGGCCGGCATCGGCGACGTGATCAGCAACATCAGCGCGCTCGCCGACTGGGAGCTGTCCCGGCGGGTACGCGGCGAACCGGTCGACGGGCTGGCCGCCTCGCTGGCCCGGGCGGGCGCCGAAGCGGTGCTCAACCATCCCGGCGACATGACCGACGACGCCTTCGTCACCGTGCTGGCCGAGGCGTTGATCTCCAGCGGTCTGGCCATGGCGGTCTGCGGCACCAGCCGTCCGTCCAGCGGCGGCTGCCACGAGATCATGCACGCCGTCGACTCGCTCTTCCCCGGTACCGCCTCGCACGGTGAGCTGGCCGGGCTGGGCGCGCTGTTCTGCACCTGGCTGCGCGGAGACCTGCGCCGCTTCGGGGAGATGTCGGCCTGCCTCGCCCGGCACGGTCTGCCCCGACTGCCCGCCGAGGTGGGGCTCACCGACGACCAGTTCATCGAGGCGGTGCAGTTTGCGCCGCGTACCCGGCCGGACCGGTACACGATCCTCGAGCACCTGGCCCTGTCGCCTACCGAGACGCGGGAGCGGCTGGCAGACTACGCCGGTGCAATCCGCGACCAGCTTGGCTGACCCCCGTCCCACCGTCGCCGACTTCCACCGGGTGAACCGGGGCGGCGGCCTGTTCAGCGAGTCGATCAGCCAGTGGCTCGGGGCCGTCTTCGCGTTGGTCGCGCAACGCCTCGGGCTGCGCCCGACCGCGCTCACCCTCACCAACCTGGTGCTCGGGCTGGCCACCTCGGTCACCGTTGTGGCGCTCGCCGGGCCGGTCGCCGACGGGGACGTACCGGCCTGGGTGGTCGGCCTGCTCGCCCTGATCGGCTGGCAGGTCGCGTACTCCCTGGACTGCGCCGACGGGCAGCTCGCCCGGGTGACCGGCCAGGGCAGCCCGGCCGGCGCACGGATCGACATTCTCTGCGACGTGGCGGCGCAGATCGCCCTGGTGGCCGCGCTGGCCGCCACCGCCGTGGCGCAGGAGCCGTCGACGCCTAGCTGGCTCGTGGCGACCTTCGCGGGCACCTGGATGGTCAACCTGGTCACGTCGGTGATGCAGTCCGGCCCGAACGCGGCCAGCATGGTCACCTCGACCTCGCTGCCGGTACGCCTGGCCAAGCTCGTCCGCGACTACGGCGCGGTGGTCTTCGTGGCCGCAGTGGTGCTGGCCGTGGCCCCCGCGCTGGTCCTCTGGGTGCTGGTGGCGTTCACGATCGTCAACGGCGGCTTCCTGCTGGCCAGCATCGCCTTCTCCGCCCGCGCCTCGCTGCGCTGATCCCCCGCCCGCGCCTCGCTGCGCTGATGCCCCGCCCGCGCCGCTCCCAGACCGGCGCCAAGGGTGTTCGAGTCGTCCTTTGCTCTGCTTCAGCCCAGGAAACACGTGGCGTCCGATATCCGGACACCGGGTGTTTCCTCCGCTGAAGCAGAGCAAAGGGAGCGAACAGTAGGTGCTCTCCTCCCGGATTTCGGCGCTCCCGCGCTCCCGCGCTCCCGCGCTCCCGCGCTCCCGCGCTCCGGAGTTACGGCGTTACGGCGTGGGCCATCCCCGCGTAGATGTCGATGAGCTGCTTGGTGACCACGTCGGGGTGGAAGGTCCGCTCGTAGCGGGCGCGGGCGGCCAGCGCCAACCCGGACGCGCCGGCACGGGCCACCGGCAAGGCCGCCGCCAGCGCGGCCGGCTCCGGAGCCACCACCCAGCCGGCCTCGCCGAGGCCGATCCCGGCCGGCATGACCGGCCCACCGCCGCCGGCGACCGCCGAGGCGGTCTCGGCCGGGCCGGTGCCGGCGGGCTCGTGCGGGGCGTCCGCTCCGACGAGGTACGGGATGCCGCCCAACGCGGTGCCGAGCACCGGCCGGCCACTGGCCAGCGCCTCGATGATCACGGTCGGCAGCACGTCGTGCCACATCGAGGCCGCGATCACCACGGCGCTCGCCTCGACCGCGGCGCGTACCCCGGCCCGGTCGAGCTGACCGAGGTAGACCACGTCGGGTCGCTCGGCGACCGCGGCCTCCACCAGCGGGCGCAGCTCGCCGTCACCTGCCACGCGCAGCGTGCCCAGGGTGCCCACCGGATGCCGACGCCAGGCGTCCAACAGCAGGTCGACACCCTTCTCGGGCGAGAGCCGGGCCATGTAGAGGAAGCCGTCACCCAGTGGGGCCGGCCGGCCCGGATCGGGTACGGCATTCGGCTTCACGACGATCCGATCGTCCGGAATGCCGTAATCGCGGAGGTGGTCGGCGATGGCCGTGGTGAGCGCGATGAACCGGTCCACCGAGCGCCAGGTGCCCCGGTGCACGGCCAGTGTGGTCGCCATCAGTGCGCTCTGCGCCGTCGAGTCGCGGTAGCACCGGTGCCTGATCGCCGGCACGCCCAGCGCCCGACCCTTGCAGTCCTGGCAGATCACCCCGTCGCGGAAGTAGATCCCCGACGAGCAGACCTGCCGGTAGTTGTGCACCGTCTGCACCACCGGCACACCGTGCCGGTGCGCGGTCCGCACCACCCACGGCGAGATCAGGGGGTACGGATTGTGCAGGTGCAGCACGTCCGGGCGGTGCTCGGTGAGCAGCCGGCTGAGGTCCTGCTGGGCACGCGGCGCCCAGATCGGCGAGATCGGCAGCAGCGCCTTGGCGGCCTTCGACATCGACGGGATCTCGTCCGAGCTGCGGATGAAGGGCAGCACCTCGACGCCGGCAGCGGTGAGCTGAGCGATCTCCGAGTCGACCATCGTGTTCTCGCCGGAGGGCTGAGCTTCCCGGTACCGGTTGTGCGCCACCACGATTCTCACGGGAAAGAAGGCTACCGTTGGTTGGTGCCCGAACTACCGGAGGTTGAGGCGCTCGCAGGTTACCTGCGGCAGCGCGCGGTGGGGCGGCGTGTCGACCGGCTGGAGATCGCCGCGATCAGCGCCCTGAAGACGTACGACCCGGCACCCGCCGCGGTCGCCGGTCGGGCGGTGGTCGACGCCCGACGGCACGGCAAGTTCCTCGACGTGGTCGTCGAGGGTGATCTGCACCTCGTGGTCCACCTGGCCCGGGCGGGTTGGCTGCACTACCGGGAGGCGTTTGGATCGACGACGCCGCTGCGACCCGGCAAGGGCCCGATCGCGGTACGCGTCCGCCTCGACGACGGCTCCGGCTTCGACCTCACCGAGGCCGGCACCCAGAAGAAGCTGGCCGCGTACCTGGTCACCGACCCGGCGACGGTGCCCGGGGTGGCCAAGCTGGGCCCGGACGCGCTCGCCGCCGACCTGCCCACCTTCGCCGAGCGGCTGCGCAGTCGGCGTGGGCAGGTCAAGGGGGTGCTGACCGACCAGTCGGTGCTGTCCGGGGTGGGCAACGCGTACTCGGACGAGATCCTGCACGCCGCGAAGCTGTCGCCGTTCGCGATCACCGACCGGCTCACCGACGCCCAGCTCGCCACCCTGCACGCGGCGACCCGCCAGGTGCTCGGTGACGCGGTCGAGCGGTCCCTCGGCCAGCGTGCCGCCGAGCTGAAGGGTGAGAAGCGGTCCGGGTTGAAGGTGCACGCCCGCACCGGGCTGCCCTGCCCGGTCTGCGGGGACACCGTGCGGGAGGTGTCGTTCGCCGACTCGAGCCTCCAGTACTGCGCGACGTGCCAGACGGGCGGCAAGCCGCTGGCTGACCGACGGTTGTCCCGCCTTGTACGGTGAGTAATTCCACTCGGCGACTACGGAGCGGAATCGGCCAGAGTGCGCCGAAGCTCCCGTCCGCCGTTCTCGCCACACGCACATCCATCGGTATAGTGGCCCGGTCCCCGGCTTCTGAAATGGTGCGGAGCCGGCCAGATCCCGCCGGCACCATCGGTCGCCAATCTCCTTCGGGGCGACGACCGGTCGGAGCCCGCGTGGGAGACTGGGACGGTGGGCGACCCGGGCCCTCACGCCGAGTGAGCGGCCCGTGTCATGCGGGAGGACATGGGTGAGGTGACGGCAAGCCTCCAGCGCCCGGTATCCAACGAAGGCCGGAGCAGACTCGTGCGGCACGTCGACAGCTTCGAGATCCAGCCGCCGACGCCGCCGTCCCACAACGGCGTCCCCCGGTCGGCTTGGGCCCGGGCGCGACGCCGTGTCTCCCGCTGGCACCGTCCCTACACCGCCATCCTGCTGCTGCTCGACTTCGGCGCAGCGGCGTTCGCCAGCTGGATCGCGATCCAGCTCTTCGACCAGGCCGCCTCCGGTTTCTCCGGCACCAACCAGGATCCGACCTGGTTCCACACCGTCTCCTACCTGCTGCTGCCGCTGGGCTGGGTGGTCATCCTCTGGAGCAACCGGGCGTACGACCGGCGCTACCTGGGGCTCGGGCCGGACGAGTTCAAGCGGGTCATCCGGGCCGCCGTCACGGTCGCGGCCAGCGTCTCCTTCCTCGCGTTCGCCACCAAGACCGCGCTGTCCCGGTGGACGGTAGGCACGGCACTGCTCGGGGCGCTCCTGCTGATCCTGTGGGGCCGCTTCGTGGCCCGCTGGGCGCTGCACTACATCCGCCGGCGGGCCGGTCAGGCCGCGCACCGGATGGTGCTGGTCGGCACCCTGCCGGAGTGCCTGGAGGTGTACGCGGCGGTCACCCGCAGCCCGAACGCCGGGCTGGTCCCGGTCGCCATCCACATCACCGACGGGTACGCGGCGGCGCGGGGGATGCCGACGCCGGTGCCGGTGCACGCCGGGCGCGACGTGCTGGCCCTGGTCCGCGAGGTCGGCGGGGACACCATCGCCGTCTGCGGGTCGGCCAGCGCCGAGCCGGGCGAGCTGCGCCGGCTGGCCTGGCAGTTGGAGGGCTCCGGCGTCGACCTGGTGGTCGCACCGCAGTTGACCGACATCGCCGGCCCTCGGGTGCACATCCGGCCGATCGAGGGTCTGCCGCTGCTGCACGTCGAGGAGCCGACCCTCTCCGGGCCGGCGCTGCTGGCCAAGAACCTGATGGACCGGGTCGCCGCCGGCCTGGGCCTGCTGCTGCTGATCCCCCTCTTCGTCGCCGTCGCCGTCGCGATCCGCATCTCCGACCCCGGGCCGGTGTTCTTCCGCCAGCCCCGGGTGGGGCACGAGGGGCGCACCTTCCGGGTGTGGAAGTTCCGGACCATGTACGTCGACGCCGAGGACCGACTGGCCAGCCTGACCGACCAGAACGAGACCGACGGCATGCTGTTCAAGATGAAGCAGGATCCCCGGGTCTTCCCGGTGGGTCGCTTCCTGCGGGCCTCGTCGCTGGACGAGCTGCCGCAGTTGATCAACGTGCTCTGGGGTGAGATGTCGCTGGTCGGGCCCCGCCCACTGCCGGCCGACGATGGTGACTTCCTGGGCGACGTGCGCCGCCGCCTGCTGGTCCGCCCCGGCATGACCGGTCTCTGGCAGGTCTCCGGCCGCTCCGACCTCTCCTGGGACGAGGCCGTCCGGCTCGACCTCTACTACGTCGACAACTGGTCGCTGGCGTACGACCTGAGCATCCTCTGGCGCACCGTCGGCGTGGTGCTCGCCCGCAAGGGCGCGTACTAGCGCTAAGGGCGGCGAGCCGTCAGGATCGCTGCGTGGGTGGCAACCTCTCCGCCGTCGTCGGCGTCGTCTCGCTGGTCACCGCGTTGACCGCGGCTCTGCTGGCGGTGCTGCGGTTGCGCGCCCGGCGCGGCATCGCCACCGCCACACAACGGGCCACCTACGAGGTGCTGCACACCGCCGGCCTGGCCGCCGAGCCGCTGCGGGCGGGACTGAGCGCGGCCGGCGCGACGAAAGCCGTACGCCATCTGCGGGCCCTGGTGGGCGCGGTCGGGCTGGCGCTCACGGACGCCGACGAGGTGCTCGCCCTCGACGGGCGCGGCAC
This sequence comes from Micromonospora sp. DT63, assembly GCF_049841615.1. Taxonomy (NCBI): domain Bacteria; kingdom Bacillati; phylum Actinomycetota; class Actinomycetes; order Micromonosporales; family Micromonosporaceae; genus Micromonospora; species Micromonospora sp. DT63. The sequence continues at coordinate 69,957 of NZ_JBNCKQ010000003.1, forward strand.
GCACCACGGTGAACAACTACTCGCGGCGGCCCAGCGGTCGGTGGCCACCGGGCGCTCGACGGTGCTCGGGGAGTCCGACCTGCGGTGCGACCGGGTCGACTGCCCGATCCGCGGTGCGGTGGTCGCGCCCCTGCACGGCGCGGACGCGCGGGTGGTCGGCGCGCTGGTGGCGATCGCCGACAGCGCGCCGGCGCCGGGACTGGTCCAGGCCACCCTGGAGACGGCGCACTGGGCGGGCAACCAGCTCGCCCTGGCCGAGCTGGACTCGTCACGGGAGCGGCTGGCGAGGGCGGAGGTCCGGGCGTTGCGGGCGCAGATCAGCCCGCACTTCATCTACAACGCGTTGACCGCGATCGGCTCGTTCGTCCGCACCGATCCGGAGCGGGCCCGGGAGTTGATCCTGGAGTTCGCGGAGTTCACCAGGTACTCGTTCCGGGCGCACGGGGAGTTCACCACCCTCGCCGAGGAGCTGCGCTCGATCGACAGGTACCTGACGATCGAGCGGGCCCGGTTCGGCGACCGGCTACAGGTGCGGTTGCAGATCGCCCCGGAGGTGCTGCCGGTGACGCTCCCGTTCCTCTGCCTTCAGCCGCTGGTGGAGAACGCCGTCCGGCACGGGTTGTCCCGCAAGCCGGGCACGGGCATGGTGAGCATCGAGGCCCGGGACGCGGGCGCCGAATGCCACATCACGGTGGAGGACGACGGGGTGGGAATGGATCCGACCACGCTGACCGCCGGCATCGCCGAGCTGGCCCGCAGCACCGGCGATCCGGGAGACGACCCGGGCCAGCACGTCGGCCTCTCCAACGTCGACGAGCGACTGCGGTCGGTCTTCGGGGACCGGTTCGGTCTGGTCGTCGAGACCGGGCTGGGTTCGGGCACCCGGGTGAGCATGCGGGTGCCGAAGTTCCACCCGGGCGTACGGGCCGGCTCGTGACCACCGGCTTCCTGCGGGTGCTGGCGGTGGACGACGAGCCGCCCGCGCTCGACGAGTTGGCGTACCACCTGCGGGCCGACCCCCGGGTGGCCCGCCTGCACACCGCCGGGGACGCCACCGAGGCGCTGCGGCTGCTGCGCGACGGTGACGTGGACGTGGTCTTCCTGGACATCCGGATGCCCGGCCTGGACGGCATGGAGTTGGCCCGGGTGCTGCGCCGGTTCGCCCGGCCGCCGGCGATCGTGTTCGTCACCGCGTACGACGACGGGGCGGTGGACGCGTTCGACCTGGGCGCGACGGACTACGTGCGCAAACCGGTACGCGCCGAACGGCTGGCCGAGTCCCTGCGCCGGGTGATCGGCTCACGGGTGGTGCCGTCGCATCCGGCGGCGCTGGCCCGCGCCGAGGAGGACCCGACCATCCCGATCGAGTTGGCCGGCACCACCCGGATGCTGCCCCGCTCGGCGGTGCGCTGGGTGGAGGCGCAGGGCGACTACGCCCGGCTGCACACCGCCGAGGGGTCGCACCTGGTGCGGGTCTCGCTGGCCACGCTCGCCGAGCGGTGGGCCGATGCCGGTTTCGTCCGGGTGCACCGGTCGTACCTGGTGCAGTTGAAGTTGATCGCGGAGCTGCGCCTGGTGAACTCCGGGTACGTGGTGGTGGTCGACTCCACCGAGCTGCCGGTGAGCCGGCGGCACACCCGGGAGTTGAAGGACAAGCTGGTCAGGGCCGCGAAGCAGGACTGGAGTCGCTGAGGCGGGAATGCTCCCGACCCTCCCGTACGTTGTACGATAGCCGATACGACAACCCGGGAGGCCGCCGTGCACGAAACTCCGTTCGACGCCGAGACCGAGTTCGACACCCAACTCGACCAGCTGGTGCGACTGGGCTATCCGGCCCTGGCCGGGATGCCCGAGAGCGCCTTCCGCGACCTGGTCGCGCCGCTGCGCGCCCGCGCGGTCGACGGCGCCGCCGGCCTGAGCGCGCCCACCGACGCCCGGGTGCCGTTCCTGCTGGTCATTACACGGGACCTGATCGGGGTGGAGCCCCGGCTCGCACTCACCACCCTGGCCGGCAAGCGCAAGCCCGGCTTCCTCGACCGGCACTACGCCGAGGACGACCTGCCGCGCTTCGACCCGATCAAGGAACTGGAGGTGCCCGTCGGGCCGGCGTACCTGCTCTTCGACGTCGACCGGGGCGAGGAGTTCCGCAACCTGGCGCCGGCCGCGGCGATGGAGGGCATGACCGCACAGGACCGGCTGCCGCTCACCATCGACGAGGGGCTCGCCTTCATCACGCTCCACCCGGAGGCGCTGGCCAGCAACAGGTGCTTCTCGCTGGTCGGCTCGCGGTGCGGCGACAAGCGGGTGCCGGCGCTGTGGATCAGCCAGGGTGCGCCGAAGCTGGGCTGGTGCTGGTACGGCAACCCGCACACCTGGCTCGGCTCCGCCTCGGCCCGCCCGGTACGCGTCGGTCTGGAGTAACCGCGCACGGCCGCCGCCACGGCTCGCTCGGTTCGTCCACACGGAGGCTCGGGGGTTCGTCGAGGCCAGCCCTCGTGACCCCCGGGTTATCCACAGGGGTGAACCGTTCTCCACAGGTTATTCACAATGCCACCCACTGATCTCCACGGTGGCTCCCTACAGTCAGACCCCATGAAGGAACGCCGCGTCCTGGTCGTCGAGGACGAACGCACCATCGCCGAGTCGGTCGCCGCCCGACTCCGCGCCGAGGGTTTCGCCGTGGAGATCGCCACGGACGGCCCCAGCGCGGTCGAGCGGTTCCGGGCCGGGCAGCCCGACCTCGTCGTCCTCGACGTGATGCTGCCCGGCTTCGACGGCCTGGAGGTGTGCCGCCGGATCCAGGCCGTCCGGCCGGTGCCGGTGCTGATGCTCACGGCCCGGGACGACGAGACCGATCTCCTGGTCGGGCTCGCTGTCGGCGCGGACGACTACCTCACCAAGCCGTTCTCGATGCGCGAGCTGGCCGCCCGCGTACACGTGCTGCTGCGCCGGATGGAACGTGCCGCGACGCCCGCGCCACCCGCCATCCGGCTCGGCGACATCGAAATCAACGAGGCCGAGCGGCGGGTTCGGCGCTCCGGCGCGGACGTGCACCTCACACCTACCGAGTTCGACCTCCTGATCCACCTCGCCGGACGGCCCCGCACGGTGCTGCCCCGGGAACGGCTGCTCGCCGACGTGTGGGGCTGGGCCGAAGGCACCGGCACCCGCACCGTGGACAGCCACGTCAAGGCCCTGCGGCGCAAGCTCGGCGCCGATCTCATCCGGACCGTGCACGGCGTCGGGTACGCCCTGGAGGTGCCCGCGTGACCAACCACCGAGTGGTGGACTGGCTGGACCGTGCGCTGCCTCGCCCGCTGGACCCGGTCCGCTCGATCAAGATGAAGCTCGGCGTCCTGCTGGTCGCCTCCTGGGCGGTGGCCATCGGCTACTTCTGGTACGGCATCGGTTGGCTCCCGCCAGGCACCTCGATCACCGTCATCTGCATCGCGCTGGTCACCTCGCAGGTGCTCGCCCACGGGATGACCTCGCCGCTGCGCGAGATGACGGCGGCCGCCGGGGCGATGGCCCGCGGCGACTACACCCGTCGGGTGCGCGCCACCTCCCGCGACGAGGTGGGTGAGCTGGCCCAGGCGTTCAACAAGATGGCCGAGGACCTGCACGCGGCGGACCAGCGCCGGCGCGAGCTGATCGCCAACGTCTCCCACGAGCTGCGTACGCCGATCACCGCGTTGCAGGGCGTACTGGAGAACATGGTGGACGGGGTCGCCGAGCCGGAGCCCGCGGCCCTGCGCGCGGCGCTGTCCCAGACCGAACGGCTCGGCCACCTCGTCGCCGACCTGCTCGACCTGTCCCGTCTCGATGCCGGGGTGGTGCCGCTGCGCCGGGTCCGGATCGACGTCGGGGACTTCCTGGACGAGGCGGTCGAACACGCCACCGCCAGCGCCGCCGGAGCGGGACTCGACGTGAACTTCCAGCTCCGCGAGCTGGCGGTGCCACTGACCGTGCGCGCGGACCCGTGGCGGCTGCACCAGGTGTTCGCGAACCTCCTGGACAACGCGGCACGGCACAGCCCACCCGGCGGCACCGTGCGGGTGAGCGCCGAGGAACACGCCGGCCAACTGCACTTCGAGGTGAGCGACGAGGGGCAGGGCATTCCGACGGCAGAGCGTTCCCGGGTGTTCGAGCGGTTCACCCGCGGCGACCGGGCGGCCGGCGGTGGGACCGGCCTGGGCCTGGCCATCGCCCGCTGGGTCGTCGAACTGCACGGCGGTCAGATCGGGGTCCTCGACCCGGTCGGAGCCGCCAGGAACTCCCAGCCCGGTTGTCGCATCCGGGTCACCATCCCGAGCAACGGGCCACACCGAGAAGAGGCCGCATGACCAGCCCCGGCAGCACGTCCGCACCGGCCAACAGACCGACCGGGCCGCAGCCCACCCCGCCCGGCCAGGCCACCCAGGCCGCTCAGCCCGCCCAGCCCGGCCCGGCCGTTCATCCAGGTCAAGCCGCTCAGCCCGGCCAGGCCGCCCAGCCCGCCCAGCCCGGCCAGCCCGGCCAAGCCGCCCAGCCCGGTCAGCCCTGGTTCGGTCCCGGCCCGACGCCTCCGCCGACGGCCGGCCGGCCCCAACCGTGGCCACCGCAGCCCTGGCCGTCCCAGTCCGTTGCCCCACGGCCACCGTCGCTGCTCGCGCAACGGTGGCCGGGTCCGACCGGTGCCGCCCATCCGCTGCTCCTGGGCGTGTTGACGGCAGCGGCGGTCGTCGGCGCCTCGGCACTGACTGTGGTCCGGCCCGGACTGGGCTGGCTGGTCGCCGCGTTGGCGGCCACCGCCGCGCTCGCCACCGCCGGTGTCGTCCGGTCCGGCACGTCGTCCTCTGCAACCGACCCGACCGGGCGCACCGCGTCCACCGCACCGGATGCCCGACCGGGACCGCCGCCCGGCGCATCGGCCCCAGCGCCGACACCGTTGCCCGACGCGCCGGCCGCGGCCGCGCCGACTCCCGTCGCCGCCGCGCCAACCGTTCCGCCGGCTCCAACCGCTACGCCGGCTTCACCCGAAGCGCCCGCTCCAACCGCAGCGCCGGCTCCAACCGCTGCACCGACTCCGACCGCTCCGGCGGCGCCAACCGCTGTGCCGGGTTCGACCCCGGCACCGGTTCCGCCGGGGGCCGCGACCACCGTCCGTCCCGGTGCCACGGGGGCACCGGGGCGGGCGGCGCAGGTCGCCTGGGCCGCCGCGACTGTCGCGCTGGTCGCCGTCGGCACGGTCCGGGCCGCCGGCTGGCTCTTCGTGCTCTGCCTGCTCGCCGCCGCGGTGACCGCGACGCTCGCGGTGACCGGTGGCCGGACCCCGTTCGGGATGCTGCTGGCCGCGACGTTGCCGCCGGCCGCGACGGTCCGAGCGCTCCCCTGGGCGGTACGAGGGCTGCACCGCACCCGCTCGTCCGGGCCCGGGATCGGGCGGATCGTGGCCAGCCTGGCGATCTCGGTAGGTCTGCTGACCCTGTTCGGCCTGCTGTTCTCCTCCGCCGACGCGGTCTTCGCCGACCTGCTGGCGGGCCTCTTGCCGGACATCTCGCCGGGCAGCGTGGTCGGCTGGTTGGTACGCCTCGGGCTGATCGGCCTGGGCCTGCTCGGCGGCGCGTACCTGGTCAGCCGGCCGCCCGACCTGAACAGCCTGCGGGCGAAGCCGGGCCGGCCGGTGCACCGGCTGGAATGGGCCCTGCCGTTGGTGCTGCTCGACGCCCTGTTCGCCGCCTTCGTACTGGTGCAGTTGACAGTGTTCTTCGGCGGCGCGGGGCACGTGCTGCGCACGGCCGGCCTCACCTACGCCGAGTACGCCCGGAGCGGGTTCTGGCAACTGCTCGCCGTCACCACGCTCACCCTGCTGGTGATCGCCGTCGCGGCCCGCCGGGCACCGAAGGCGACCCGTGCCGACCGGCTGCTCGTCCGGACTCTGCTCGGTGTGCTCACGGCACTCAGCCTGGTCGTCGTCGCCTCGTCGCTCTACCGCATGCAGGTCTACGCCGACGCGTACGGCGCCACCCGGCTGCGGCTCTTCGTGGCGACCGTGGAGCTGTCGCTCGGGGTGCTCTTCGTCCTGGTCGGCGTGGCCGTGGCGCGGCTACGGGCCGACTGGCTGCCTCGCCTGGTGATCGGTACCGCGGTGCTGGCGCTGCTGGGGTTGGCGCTGGTCAACCCGGATCGGCTGATCGCGGACCGGAACGTCGACAGGTACCTCGAAACCGGCCGCGTCGATCTCACCTACCTCTCCGGGCTGTCGGCCGACGCCGTACCGGCCCTGGCCCGGCTGCCCGAGCCGATGCGGACGTGCGCGCTTCGGGAGATCGCCTTCGAGCTGCCCGACGACGGCTTCTGGGCGACGAACCTCGGCCGGGAACGGGCCCGGTCGGTCCTGGACGCGACAGAGGTGACCAGCAGCACGACGAACTGTGTCGCCGAGGTGCGCTGGTGAGCGCGAACGCTTGACAATCGCGCTGGGCGGGCAAGACTGCCGGGGTGGCCGAGCAACTGTCTGACGTCGGGTCGGGCGGTGCGGTACCGCCGCCCCGGCGGGCCCGGATCGTGTTGGCCGACATCACCCGGCGGGACACCCGCTCCGAGCGGACCCGCGCCGAGTTGGCCCAGCAGACCCAGGTCGGCGAGGCGCTGGTTCGCGGCCTGGTCCGCGCCCAGCTCGCGCTGGCGTTGCGGCTGTCACTGGTGGTCGTCATCGGGCTGGGCGGGCTGCCCTGGCTGTTCGCCATCGCACCGTCGCTCGGCCGGACCACAGTGGTCGGCGTCAACCTGCCCTGGCTGCTGCTCGGGTTGGTCTCGTTCCCGTTCCTGATCGCGGTGGGTTGGGCGTACGTGCGGCTGGCCGAGCGCAACGAGCAGGACTTCACCGACCTGGTGCAGCGGCCGGAGCGCTGACGTGGGCAACGACTACGTGGTTCCGGCCATCGTCGCGGTCACCCTGGTCACCGTCGGGATCGGTTTCTACGGGCTGCGGCTGGCGCGGACCACTTCCGACTTCCTGGTCGCGTCCCGGGCGATCAGTCCGACCTGGAACGCCGCAGCCATCGGCGGGGAGTACCTGTCGGCAGCGAGTTTCCTCGGCATCGCCGGCCTGGTCCTCAAGTACGGCGTGGACGTCCTCTGGTATCCGGTCGGGTTCGCCGCCGGCTACCTGGCCCTGCTGATGTTCGTGGCCGCACCGCTGCGCCGCTCCGGCGCGTTCACGCTGCCCGACTTCTGCGAGCTGCGGCTGGGGTCCCGTCGCCTGCGCATCCTCGCCACGGCTTTCGTGATCTTCATCGGTTGGCTCTACCTGGTGCCGCAGTTGCAGGGCGCCGGGCTCACCCTGGCCACGGTGGCCGGCTCCCCGTACCCCGTCGGTGCCCTTCTGGTGGCCGCCGTGGTCACCGCGAACGTGGCGCTCGGCGGCATGCGGGCGATCACCTTCGTGCAGGCGTTTCAGTACTGGCTCAAGTTGACAGCTCTCGCCGTACCGGTGATCTTCTTGGCGTTGCAGTGGCAGGCCGACGGCCGCCCGGCGGTGACCCCGCCCGACGGGCCGACGTTCCGGGCCGCGACCACGGTCGTGGTCGAGCACCGCGCGACCCTCACCCTGGCCGACGGCGACATCCGAGAGGTACGCCCCGGCGACGAGCTGTCCTTCGCCGCCGGTGACCCGGTGCCGGAGGTGTCCGGGGTGGCCACCGACGCGGGGGACTGGTTGCTGCCCAGCGCGGCCGGCGACGACGACCGGGGCCTGTTCGCGACGTACTCCCTGATCCTGGCCACGTTCCTCGGCACGATGGGCCTGCCGCACGTGCTGGTCCGCTTCTACACCAATCCCGACGGCGCGGCGGCGCGGCGGACGACGCTTGTGGTCCTGGCGCTGGTCGGCGCCTTCTATCTGCTGCCCACCCTGTACGGGGTGCTGGGCCGGATCTACACACCACAGCTGCTCATCAGTGGGCAGACCGACGCGGTGGTGGTGTTGCTGCCCGGCGCCGCCCTCGGGAACGGGCTGGTCGGGCGGCTGCTCGCCGCGCTGGTCGCGGCGGGAGCGTTCGCGGCTTTCCTCTCCACCTCGTCGGGGCTGCTGACCAGCGTCGCCGGGGTGATCTCGACGGACGTGCTCGGCCGGGGCTCGGTGCGCGGCTTCCGCCTGGCGACCATCATCGCCGGGGGTGTGCCAACGGCGCTGGCCCTGCACGTCTCCGGGTTGGACGTGTCCCAGGTGGTCGGGTTGGCCTTCGCGGTCGCCGCGTCGAGCTTCTGCCCGCTGCTGGTGCTCGGCATCTGGTGGCGAGGGCTGACCGACCTGGGCGCCGCCGCCGGTGTGCTGGCCGGCGGCGGGGCGGCGATCGGGGCGGTGCTGGTCACGGTGCTCGGCCCGCCGCTGTCGGGTTGGCCCGCCACGCTCACCGAGCAGCCGGCCGCCTGGACGGTGCCGCTGGCGTTCACCGTGATGGTCGCGGTGTCCATGGCGACCCGCCGACGGGCACCGGCCGACGTCGCCGCCACCATGCTGCGCCTGCACACCCCCGAGGCGTTGCGCCTGTGAGCGCAGCCCCAGGCTCAGTCGGTTGCCCTGGGGTGACCCGTGCCAGCGTGTTTGACCCAGCAGGTGCGGGTGTCGTGGTCGGGGAGATACCAGATGCGGCCGCCAGCGGTGACCTCGTACTGCCACTGCGGCAGTGTCTTCCCGTTGTGCGCCGCAGTGGAGAGAGAGCCCTTCAGGGGGTGCTGCCTGCTGGTCGGCGGGGAGGGGCAGGGGTCGGATTCGATGGCGTCGAAGGCGGCGCGGGTGTTAGCCGCGGCCTGGCGACACAGTTCCTCCCAGCCCTTGGCCGCGTCGTTCGTGGCGAATCGCAGGACGTAGCCACCGGGGCGGGGTGGCGGCGCTGCCCGGTCGCCTCGCTTGGCGCTCACTCTGCGTCCGGGCGGGGCACCGCCCCGAAGTCGCCGGAACTGGGGGCGGCCAGGACCCGGTGCAGGTCGGGGTCCGCGTGGATCTCGGCTGTGTGCCGCCACTCGGCGAGCAACTGGGACACGGCGGCGGTGTTTCCCACCGCCGCGGCGGCCTCCGCCGTCTCGACGAATTCGTTGGCCATCTGCTCACGTTCGTCGGGGGGCAGCAACCGCACCCACGGCAACACGGTCGGCAGTGCCTCACGCACCAGAGTGGGGTCCCGGCGCACGACGCTGGCCAGCAGCCGGGCGGTCAGGTCCACCACCTCACCCTCAGCCGCCGCCCGATCGGCGGACATCAACACGAGGTCAGCGGCATCGCGGCGGCGCAGCCGCACCGCGCGGGCTCGGGACAGCCGCTCGGCTGTCTCGGCTGGCTGCCGCAGCAGCTCCGAGAACGGCACGGACTCCAAGGGCATGGACACGACTTCAACACTACTTCAGAAGTCGAGGGAAGACTACGAACTCCGCCTCGGGGATGACCCCGGGTCCATCCGCGGCCGGACGGCGGAACTGGCGGTCGGCGGATAACGTCGGGCCCATGACTGGTGAGCACCCCGCGCTCGCGCTGCGTGGCCTGGCGAAGCGGTTCGACGGCACGATCGCGGTGGCGGGCGTCGACCTGGACGTACCGGCCGGCTCCTTCTACGGACTGCTCGGCCCGAACGGCGCCGGCAAGACCACCACGCTGTCGATGGCGGTCGGGCTGTTGCGGCCGGACGCCGGTTCGGCGTGGGTGCTCGGCCAGGACGTGTGGCGCGATCCGGTCGCGGCCAAGCGGCTGCTCGGCGTAATGCCAGACGGGGTACGCCTGTTCGACCGGCTGACCGGTGCGGAGCTGCTGGCGTACCACGGGCTGTTGCGGGGGATGGATCCGGCGGTGGTCGACCAGCGGGCCGCGGAGCTGCTCGACGTGTTGGCACTCGGCGACGCCGGCCGGACGCTGGTGGTGGACTACTCGGCGGGCATGAAAAAGAAGATCGGCCTGGCCTGCGCGCTGCTGCACGGCCCCCGGGTGCTGGTGCTGGACGAGCCGTTCGAGGCGGTCGACCCGGTGTCGGCGGCGCTGATCCGCGACATCCTCACCCGCTACGCGGCCGGCGGGGGCACGGTCATCTTCTCCAGTCACGTCATGGAGGTCGTCGAGCGGCTGTGCTCGCACGTGGCGATCCTCGCCCAGGGCACCATCAAGCGCGTCGGCACGATCGCGGACGTCCGCGGCGGCCGCTCGCTGGAGCAGGTCTTCGTCGAGGTGGTCGGCGGGCGCACCGCGACCGGTGACGAGCTGTCATGGCTCTCCCGGTGAACGTCGCCGCCGCGCCCGCCGGTCCGGCGCGGACGGTCTCCGCCCGCCACTTCGTGCGCCTCAAGCTGCGGGTGATGGGCAACAACTTCCGGGGTCAGGGCTGGCGGGTCGCGCTGTTCATCGGTGGCGCGCTGGTCGGGCTGTGGTTCGCGGCCAGCGGCTTCTTCCTCTTCGCCGCGCCGGGCCTGGCCGACAACGGCAGGTACGCGGTGCTGATCGCTGCCGCCGGCGGTGGCCTGCTGGTGCTCGGTTGGCTGCTGCTGCCCCTGGTCTTCTTCGGCGTGGACGAGACGCTGGACCCGGCCCGGTTCGCGCTGCTGCCGCTGCCGCGCCGCACGTTGGTCACCGGCCTGTTCGCCGCCGCGCTGGTCAGCGTGCCGGTGCTGGCGATGTCGGTCGCCGTGCTGGGGCTGGTGCTGACCGCCTGGGCGTTGGGCGGCTGGTCCGCCGGCCTGGTGGCAGTGGTCGGCGTACTCGCCGGGTTGCTGCTCTGTGTGGCCGCCAGCCGGGCGGTGACCAGCGCTTTCGCCAGCATGTTGCGGTCCCGCCGGGTGCGGGACCTGGCGGCCGTGCTGCTGGCGGTGGCCGCCGCGCTGCTCGGGCCGTTGCAGATCGTCGGCCTGGCGGCGCTGCGCGAGACGGACTGGACCCGGCTGACCGGTGCCGCGACGGTGCTCGGGTGGACGCCGTTCGGAGCCCCGTGGACCGTCGGCATCGACGTGGCGCAGGGGCGGGTGTGGGCCGCCCCGCTCAAGCTGCTGATCACAGTGGCGGCGATCGTCGCCCTGCTGGCCTGGTGGTCCCGCTCGCTGGAGTCGGCGATGGTGGGCACGGCGAGCACCGGCAAGGCCCCCGCGCAGCGCGGTGTCACAGGTGGGGCGGTCGCCCAGCTGTTTCCCCGGGCCGCAGGCTGGGTCCGGCGGGACCGGTTCGGCGCGCTGGTCGCCCGGGAGGCCCGTTACTGGTGGCGGGACGCCCGTCGCCGGGCCAACCTGATCACGATCGCGGTGGTCGGCATCTTCGTGCCCGTGTTGATCAACGTCACGGGCGGGGACTTCGCGGCCGAGGACGGCGCGGGGTTCACGGCGGCTGTCGGCGACAGCTCCCCCGTCGTGGTCACCGTCTCGATGCTCTTCGTCGGCGTACTCGCCTCGGTCACCCTGGCCAACCAGTTCGGCTTCGACGGCAACGCGTACGCGGCGAACGTCGTGGCCGGCGTGCCCGGTCGGGTCGAGCTGCGCGCGCGGATGACCGCATTCTCGTTGTACGTCCTGCCGATGCTGGCTGTCGTCGCGGTGGTGCTGTCGGCGCTCCTTGGTCGACCGGGATGGATCGGGCTGATGCTGGGCAGCCTGGCCGCCACCTACGGCGCGGGGCTGGCGGTGAACAGTTTCGTCTCGGTGCTCGCGGCGTATTCGCTGCCGGAGACGAGCAACCCGTTCGCGATGAACAGCGGCGCGGGCGTGGCGAAGGGCCTGCTCACCCTGCTGTCCATGATCATCACGACGGTCATCGGGGTGCCGATGGTGGTGGCTGCCGCGCTGCTCGGCAGCGCCTGGCTCTGGCTGGCCCTGCCGGTCGGTGCGGCGTACGGGCTGGGCGCGGCGTTGCTCGGCGCGTACCTGGCCGGCGACGTGCTGGACCGCCGTCAGCCGGAACTGCTGGCCACTGTCACCCCACGTCGTTAACCGGCGTTCCGGCCGGCGCCCTGGGCAGTCAGAGCGGCCTGGGCAACGAAGTCACGCCACGCGGCCGGAGCGAAGGTGAGCGTCGGACCGGAGCGATCCTTGCTGTCCCGCACCAGCACGACACCGGGCAGATTGTCCGCCACCTCGACGCAGGCGCCACCGGTGTCGCCGGATCTGGTCGATGTCCGCCACAGCGGTTGAGTAACGGTCACGGCGTCACCTTCAGCTTCCGGATCAGATCCAGCGAAGCGCCAGCGGACAGCGCCTCGCCGAGCAGGCTATCCCATTTCCGACCAATCAGACGGACGACGTCGGGGTCGTCAATCACGTGTCCACGAGCGACGTCTTCCACGTAGGTGACCCGTTCACCATCGGGCAGTTCCGCGAGCAGAAATCCGCCGGTCAGGCCGACGTGCGCCCCGATATCGAGCGGCACCACGTGCAACCTGACGCTGGGCAGGACGGCGAGTTCCAGCAGCCGACCGAGCTGAGCGTCCAGTGCCGCCGGTCCACCCACGGGGCGTCGTAGGGCGATCTCGTCCAGGACGAACACGCACTGCGGCGGCTCTGCGCGCTGCCACAACTGCTGCCGATCCAACCGGACCGCAACCAGGTCGTTCACCACGTTGACCGGGTTCAGGCCACCGGCCGAGATCACCGCTCGGGCATACTCCTCGGTTTGGAGCAGGCCAGGAATCAGGCACGGCTCGAATTCACACAGCCGGATCGCTTCCTCTTCGTGGTGACGCCACGGGACGAACCAGCTCGGCAACCTCTGCCGGTCGGCGGCCCTGAGGAGTTCGGCGAGGAGGCCCCCGGTGGCGAGAGCCTCGTCCGCGGCGACCGCGAACTCCATCGTTGGCCGGCGGCGGCCGGTCTCGATGGCGGCCACCGTGGACGGACTCCACCTGATGACGGTCGCCAGCGCTTCCTGGGAGACCTCGGCACCAGCCCGGGCGGACTTCAACGCCCGTACCCACATCTCGATGTTCATCCTTACCTTCCCGGTAAGTACGTGACCGCGCTGCGTAGTAAGCCCTGGAATACTCCCCTGCCCACAGCCGGGAGTCCAGGGTGGAGAACGCGCGGCCCGGCCGGTGGAGGCGACGTCCCGGCGGTCGGTCCTGCGTCGGGCCGCCCCGGTCATCCCCCGATCGGGGCGGCCCTCGTCGACCGGGAGGGATTCCTCATGCTCGGGTCAGTCCTCGCTGGGAACGGGGCGCGGTGGTCGTATCCGCTGAGGATCGTGGCGTCGACGGCCGTGCCGGGCGCGATCCAGCCGGCACGCGGCGGCGCGGCGAGTCGGGCCGGGGAGCGTGCCATGCCAACGAGCGTGATGCCTCTGAGTCATTTTAATGACTCACAGGCATCACGCTTATTCGAGCGTTACCCCCCGGCGGCCGAGCGACCGCGCGGCCCGGGGCGCCCGACGCCTACCGCCGGCGGTGCGCGGTGAGCCGGCCGCACGTGCCGATGCGGCCGCTGTGGCGGTGTCGGGGCTGCGGCGCGCTCTGGCCGTGCCAGCCGGCGCGGCTGGCGTTGCTCGCGGACTACCGGCACGACCGCACCGCGCTGCTGGTCCACCTGGGCACCCTGATGGCGGAGGCGGGCGATCAACTCGCCCGGCTCAACGGACGACCCGCCGACCTGCACGAGCGCTTCCTGGGTTGGGCGCGGGTCCGGGGCGGCACAATGTTTCACGTGAATCATGAGCCGGGTGCCGAGATCCACCACACCGACCCGTTCGCGGTGCCGACCGGGCAGCGGTCGCCGGTCCGCCGGCTGCGGGGTCGGCTTGCGGCGCCGGTGACCCTCTGGACGGCGCCCGGTCCGGCGGGCCTGACCGTCTCGTCCACCCTGATCGCCGAGGGGGAGCCGGATCGGCTGCTCGGGTTGATCGACGCGGAGTCCGACCTCTGGGCCGCGGTCGAGGAGGCGGGCCGTTTCGCGGTAGCGCCGCTCGGACCGGCGCACCGCCAGCTCGCCGACCGGTTCGCCGGCCTCTTCCCCGCCCCGGGAGGGCTGTTCGCCACCGGCACGTGGACCGAGACGCCGTACGGGCCGGTGCCGAGCGACGCCGGCGGCTGGGTGGGCTGTCGCCTGGACACCGCCCGGGAGTACGGCTGGGGCCTGCTGGTGGAGGCCACCATCGAGGCGGTCGACCTGGCCGAGGAGGCCGCACCGCTGCTGCATTACCGGGGTCGCTACCACGAGCTGCCGGGCTGACCTGGGCGGCCCGCGAACCGACCGGTCACCGGAGTGACCTGGGTCACTCGGCGCAGCCAGCCAACCGCTCGGCGCACTCGACGACCGGCGTCGATCTCGGCCTTCCCCGTTCGGGAGCGCGCTCTCTACGGTGCGCGGAAACTACCCCCGACGCCTGTGAAGGTGGTGATCCACAGATGTCCACGGACACACCCGCGCCTACCGCTTCCCAGCCGGACAAGTACCTGGCCGTGCAACGGTCGGACGAGTTCGCCGGGCTGCGGCGCGCGCTGCGCGGCTTCGTCTTCCCGATGACCGTCGCGTTCTTCCTGTGGTACGCGCTCTACGTCATTCTCTGCGCCTACGCCCGGGACTTCATGGGCACGAAGCTGTTCGGCAGCAACATCAACGTCGCGCTGGTCTTCGGCCTGCTCCAGTTCGTCTCCACGTTCGTGATCGCCTGGCTCTACTCCCGGTACGCGGACCGGAAGATCGACCCGGTCGCCGACCGGATCCGTGCCGAGATCGGGGAGGTGACCCATGACAACGGTCCACGCGGCTGACCTGCTCCTCGCGGCCGAGGCCCCCAACCACACGGCCCGCAACCTGACGATCACGCTGTTCCTGGTCTTCGTGGCGGTGACCCTGGGCATCACCATCTGGGCCAGCCGGCAGACCAAGACGGCCACCGACTTCTACGCGGGCGGTCGTTCCTTCTCCGGCTTCCAGAACGGCATGGCTATCGGCGGCGACTACATGTCCGCCGCCTCGTTCCTCGGCATCGCCGGCATCATCGCCCTCTACGGCTACGACGGCTTCCTCTACTCGATCGGCTTCCTGGTCGCCTGGCTGGTCGCCCTCCTGCTGGTCGCGGAGCTGCTGCGCAACTCCGGCCGGTACACGATGGCCGACGTGCTGGCCTTCCGGATGCGGCAGCGCCCGGTGCGGACGGCGGCGGCGGTCTCCACCATCACGGTGTCGATCTTCTACCTGCTGGCCCAGATGGTGGGCGCCGGCGCGCTGGTGGCTCTGCTGCTCGGCATCAAGCCGGGAACGACCTTCCTCGGCATGGACGCGGCCACCGCCAAGGTGGCGACCATCATCATGGTCGGCGCTCTGATGATCATCTACGTGACCGTGGGTGGCATGAAGGGCACCACGTACGTGCAGATCGTCAAGGCGTTCCTGCTGATGACCGGCGCGCTGCTGATGACCGTGCTGGTGCTGGCCAAGTTCCACTTCAACCTGTCCGAGCTGCTCGGTGCCGCCGCCTCGTCGTCCGGCAAGGGCGACAAGCTCCTGGGGCCGGGCCTGCGCTACGGCGTGGAGGTCGCCGGCAACGCGACGCAGACCTTCTACAACAAGATGGACCTGCTCTCGCTCGGCATCGCCCTGGTGCTCGGCACGGCCGGTCTGCCGCACATCCTGATCCGCTTCTACACCGTGCCGACCGCCAAGGCGGCCCGCAAGAGCGTGCTCTGGGCGATCGGCATCATCGGCACGTTCTACCTGCTCACCCTGGCCCTCGGCTTCGGCGCGGCGGCACTGGTCGGCAGCGAGGCCATCACCGCGCAGGACAAGGCCGGCAACACTGCCGCACCGCAGCTCGCCGAGGCGCTCGGCCTGGAGTTCTTCGGCGGCGACCTGGGCGGCGCGGCCCTGCTGGCGATCATCGCGGCGGTTGCCTTCGCCACCATCCTGGCCGTGGTCGCCGGGTTGACCCTGGCCTCCTCGTCCAGCCTGGCGCACGACTTCTACGCGAACGTCCTGAAGAAGGGCGAAACGTCGGAGCGCCAGGAGGTACGGGTCGCCCGGATCTCCGCCCTGGTGATCGGCGCGATCTCCATCCTCCTGTCGATCTTCGCGCAGAACCTCAACGTGGCGTTCCTCGTGGCGCTGGCCTTCGCGGTCGCCGCCTCGGGCAACCTGCCGGCGATCCTCTACAGCCTGTTCTGGCGGCGGTTCAACACCTCCGGAGCGGTCTGGGCGATCTACGGCGGTCTGCTCTCGGCAGTGGTGCTGGTGTTCTTCTCACCTGTGGTCTCGGGCGCGGCGACGTCGATGTTCCCGGACCACGACTGGCAGTGGTTCCCGCTGTCCAACCCGGGCATCCTGTCCATCCCGTTCGGCTTCCTGTGCGGGTGGATCGGCACCCTCATCTCCAAGGAGCACGACGAGGAGAAGTACGCGGAGCTGGAGGTGCGCGCCCTCACCGGTTCGGGCGCCCACTGACCCTCGACACGGGGCCCCCTGTCGACGCCACGCGTCGACAGGGGGCCTCTCGCGGTAAACGGGGGTCGGTAGGCTGACCGGCATGAAGGTTGCTGAGCGCTTCGGTCCCGGTCACCGCGTTCTCGTCACCGGCGGCG
Organism: Micromonospora sp. DT63; assembly: GCF_049841615.1. Taxonomy (NCBI): domain Bacteria; kingdom Bacillati; phylum Actinomycetota; class Actinomycetes; order Micromonosporales; family Micromonosporaceae; genus Micromonospora; species Micromonospora sp. DT63. The sequence goes on from NZ_JBNCKQ010000003.1 coordinate 86,468, forward strand.
CCGGTTTCGTCCCGTCGCACCTGGTCGACTCCCTGATCGCCCGGGGCTGCACGGTGGTGGCGCTGGACAACTTCGTCACCGGTTCCAAGGAGAACGTCGCCCACCTGCTCGACCGGCCAACCTTCACCCTGGTCGAGGCGGACATCTCCGACGGCCTGCCGACGCACCACCCGGCCCTCGCCGAGCGGTTCGACGCGATCCTGCACATGGCCTCGCCGGCCAGCCCCACCGACTTCGCGCAACTGCCGGTGGAGATCCTCCGGGTCGGCTCGGTGGGCACCCTGCACCTGCTGGAGCGCGCGGTCGCCGACGGCGCCCGGTTCCTGATGGCCTCGACCTCCGAGGCGTACGGGGATCCGAAGGAGCACCCGCAGCGCGAGACCTACTGGGGCAACGTCAACCCGATCGGCGTCCGCAGCGTCTACGACGAGGCGAAGCGCTTCTCCGAGGCCGCGACGATGGCGTACCACCGCTACCGCGGGCTGGACGCGGCGATCGTGCGGATCTTCAACACGTACGGCCCGCGGATGCGCCCGGACGACGGCCGGGCCATCCCCACCTTCATCTCCCAGGCGCTGCGCGGCGAGCCGATCACCGTGCACGGCACCGGCAACCAGACCCGGTCGATCTGCTTCGTCGAGGACCTGGTGCGGGGCATCCTGCTGCTGCTCGACTCGACCGAGACCGGCCCGGTCAACTGCGGCACCGAGCACGAGCTGTCCATGCGGCAACTCGCCGAGTTGATCGTGTCGCTCTCCGACAGCAGCTCGCAGGTGACGTACATCACCCGCAGCTCGGACGACCCGGAGATGCGCCGCCCCGATCTGACCCTCGCCCGTGAACTGCTCGGATACGAGCCGACCGTGGCGCCCGAAGACGGCCTGCGACGCACGATCGAGTACTTCCGGGCGCGGCTAGGGTAACCAGGTCACGGCGGAACACCGGTCGCTGAGTGTCGCCTGAGGGCGGTAGTGGCTCCCGCTACGTACCCTGAGTTACATGTCAGCGACCTCTGCCGGCGTTCCTCACCCGCACCTGCACCGCAGCACCGGGCGCGCTTCGGTGCCCGGCCCCGACCGGGGCGCCTCCGGACGCGCGCGTCCCGCCGAGGCGCGCTGGTATCCGTCGCACGACGAGCAGCAGCCCGGCCCGGGCGGCCCGGGAGGGCCGACGGGACCTGGCCGGCCCGGTGGCGCCGGCGGGCCGGGACGGCGTGGCCCCCGGCCGCGCTGGGGGCGGATCGGCCTGGTGGCCGGGGTCGCGGTGCTGGTGTTGGCGCTGCTCGGCGGCCTGGGCGCCTGGCTGTACGCGCGCAACCTCAACAACGATCTGGCCCGCACCGACCCGTTCGCGGAGATCACCGGAGGTCGGCCGGCGAAGCCCGTCGACGGCGCGTTGAACATCCTGCTGGTCGGCAGCGACTCCCGGGACCCGGACGCGCCTGTCGACACCAAGAGCCAGTGGCGGGCCGACACGGTCATCGTCATGCACATCCCGGCCGACCACCAGTCGGCGTACCTGGTCTCCATCCCGCGTGACCTGTACGTGCCGATCCCCCAGAGCGCCGGAGCGGACTGCGGCTCCGGCCAGCGCGCGAAGATCAACGCGGCGTTCGCGTTCGGCGGCCTGCCGCTGGCGGTCCGCACCGTGGAGTGCTTCACCGACGTCCGGATCGACCACGTGATGGCTATCGACTTCGGCGGGTTCAAGGAGGTCACCGATGCCCTCGGCGGGGTGGACCTGAAGGTGGAGCGGACGATCACCTCGATCCACAAGCCGTACCGGACCTTCACCAAGGGCACCAACCACATGGACGGCGCGGAGGCGCTGGACTGGATCCGGCAGCGCAAGCAGTTCCCGGACGGCGACTTCGCCCGGATGCGGCACCAGCAGGAGTTCCTGCGGGCGCTGATGGACAAGGCGGCGAGCACCGGCACCCTGGCGAACCCGAAGAAGCTCAACGACTTCCTCAAGTCGGTGACCGCCGCGGTGACCGTCGACCAGGGCTTCTCGGTGACGGACATGGCGGTGCAGTTCCGCAACCTGCGCGGGCAGAACCTCACGTTCCTGACCAGCCCGAACTCGGGCAGCGACACCATCAACGGCGAGTCGGTGGTGGTGTCGGACCGGGAGAAGGCGCTGGCGATGTACCAGGCCATGTCGGCCGACACCATGGCGGACTGGGTCAAGGCCAACCCGCCGAAGAACACCGACGGGGGCTGAGCGCAGGGGTGGACCGCGTCGCCGGCGACGCGGTCCACCCGGAGCCGAGAGGGCCTCGCCTTTACGGTCATCACGTGGCGACGATCGCCCGGTTGACAACGCCCGGCGACCGAGTCGAGCCCAGATGAACTCGCAAACTCGAATTGATGTACGTACAGTAGGGCCGCCCCCTCCTGATCACGAGCTGGAGCACGCATGCCGGTTCAGGCCAGCCGTCGCCCTTCGTCCCCCGGAGCCGCAGCCCCGAGCGGCCGGACCGCCGCGTCCATTCCCGCGCAGCCGGGCCCTTCAGGTGGAGGGCCGGGCGGTCGTCCGCCGGGCGGCGGCGGCAACGGCCGGACGGGCGGCAAGGGGCCGGCGAAGAAGCGGCCCAAGCGCAAGGATCCGCTCTGGGCCCGACTGACCGTGATCTTCGGTGCGGTGCTGATGCTCAGCAGCGGAGTGGCGATCGTCGGCAGCAAGGTGCTGATCGGCCAGGCGACCGGGGACATCGCCCAACGCAACCTGCTCGGTGATGCCGGCAAGACCGACGCGGAGGGCGGCGCGAGCCTCGACGGCCCGATCGACATGCTGCTACTCGGCGTGGACGCGCGCGAGCGGTGGGCCGCCGACGACGTCCGCTCGGACAGCATCATCATCCTGCACATCCCGGCCTCGCACGACCAGGCGTACCTGATCTCGATCCCCCGGGACACCGAGGCGCAGATCCCGCCCTTCAAGAAGAGCGGCTTCGCCGGTGGCACCGACAAGATCAATGCCGCGTTCCAGGCCGGCGCCCGCAACGGCGGCGGCTGGGAGGGCGGCGCCCAGTTGATGGCGCAGACGATCAAGCGCCTCACCGGGGTCAGCTTCGACGGCGCGGCGATCATCAACTTCGGTGGCTTCAAGAACGTCATCGACACCCTGGGCACCGTGAAGATCTGCGTGAGTCACGAGGTCAAGTCGAAGCACATGTCGTTCGTCGACGGCAAGCCGATGTGGAACGCCGACGCCAAGAAGACCGGCAAGCAGATGACCCCGGTGGTGCACAAGAAGGGCTGCCAGGAGATGGAGGGCTGGGCCGCCCTCGACTACGCGCGGCAGCGCTACGGGCTCCCCGGCGGCGACTACGACCGTCAGCAGAACCAGCAGCAACTGATCAAGGCGATGGCGCGCAAGGCCACCGACGGCGGCATGCTGACCAACCCGGCCAAGCTGAACCAGTTGATCAAGGCGGCCGGCAAGGCGTTCGTCCTGGACACCGGCGGCGTGCCGATCGAGAACTTCATCTTCACCATGCGTGGGGTCACCGCGAACGAGCTGACGATGTTGAAGACCAACAACGGCAGCTTCAACGGCAACAGCAACAACCGCGAGGCGTTGAACGAGGAAACAATGCAGATGTTCGAGGCGGTCAAGCAGGACAAGCTCGCCGAGTTCGTCTTCTCCCACCCCGAGGTGATCTCCGGCCGCAAGTGACGGCCGCCGCGTCGCCTGAGGCGGCCGCCGCCTCAGGCCGCGCCGTCACCCGAGGCTGTGTCGCTTGAAGTCGCGGAAAGCCCGGCAACCGGTCCGCTACCGACCGTAGCCTGACGTGAGCAGGTTTCACGTATCGGCTGCGGGGAGGCGGTCACGTCCAGGTGGGGGCGGAACGCAGCGGACCGGGCACGCCCGGCCGCGCCCCGCCGCACCCGCTGGTCACGCGTCCTGCTCGGCGTCGGTCTGGCCCTCGTCCTGCTGGCCGGGCTCGCCCTCATCGGGCTCAAGACGCTGACCCACCGGTACGACCGGACGGTGACCAAGGAACAGCTGCTCGACGCCGACGCCCGCACCGACCGGACCGACCTGGACGGGCCGCTCAACTACCTGCTCATCGGCACCGACCGACGCGCCGGCAGCAGCGAACCGGACCAGCGCTCGGACACCATCCTCATCGTGCACGTGCCCGCCGGACGGCGGGAGGCGTACCTGGTCTCCATCCCGCGTGACCTGCTGGTCTCCATCCCACCCGCGAACGGCTTCGGCGGCGGTCCAGACAAGATCAATGCGGCGTACGAGCACGGCGGCGGCGGGCAGGCCGGCACCCGACTGCTCTCCGTCACCCTGAACCGGCTCACCGGCATCCGCTTCGACGGCGCCGCGCTGATCGACTTCTCCGGTTTCAAGAAGGTGATCGACCTCCTCGGCGGGGTGCAGATGTGCGTGGACACCGAGGTCCGCTCGATCCACACCAACCGCGTCTTCCCCACCGGCTGCCAGCGGATGGACGGGGCGCAGGCGTTGGACTACGTGCGGCAGCGCTACGACCTGCCCAACGGCGACTTCGACAGGCAGCACCACCAGCAGCAGCTCTTGAAGGCGATGCTGGACAGCGCCGGCAACGCCGACCTGCGCAACAACCCCGTCAAACTGGACCAGGTGCTCCGCGCGGTCGGCGGCTCGTTGACCGTCGACACCAACGGCGTACCCCTGGAGGACCTGCTCCTCGCGCTCCGCGCGCTGCCGCCCGACGGGATGCACGGCGTCCAGGTGCCGTCGTCACCGCAGACCATCGACCAGGTCTCGTACGTGGTGCTCGACAACGGCGGCAACGGGCTCTTCGAGGCCGTCCGGGGGACCCGCGTACCGGCCTGGGCGCAGGCCAACCCGCGCTGGGTGACCCGGTTGTGACCGTACCGACGGCCGGTTCGGTGCCGATCCGGCCCGCGAGGATCTAGTGTTGCTTCCTGTGTTCGGACCCCAGGTTCCCACCGTGCCCGTGACCGAGATCGCCGACGACACCTACCTGCTCGACGTGCGGGAGGCCGACGAATGGGCGGCCGGCCACGCACCCACCGCCCACCACCTGCCGATGATGGAGCTGCCGGCGCGGCTGGCCGAGGTGCCCACCGACCGGGACGTGGCAGTCATCTGCCGCTCCGGTGGACGTTCCGCCCAGGTCGTCGCCTACCTGGTCAACAACGGCTGGGAGCAGGTGCGGAACGCCGACGGCGGGATGCGCCAGTGGGCAGCGGTCGGCCGTCCGGTGGTCGACGCGAACGGGCAGCCCGGCCAGGTCATCTGAGGCGGCCGGAATGGGCGGGCCTCTGGTCTTCGCGCACCGCGGCGCCTCGTACGACCTTCCGGAGCACACCCTCGCCGCGTATCTGCGCGCCCTCGACGAGGGTGCCGACGGGCTGGAGTGCGACGTCCGGCTGACCCGGGACGGGCACCTGGTCTGCGTGCACGACCGGCGACTGGACCGCACCAGCAACGGCAGTGGTCTGGTCAGCGCGCGTACGCTCGCCGAGCTGGACGCGCTGGACTTCGGCTCCTGGCATCCGGGCAGCGCGCCGAGCGGCGACCTGCCGCCGGACGAGTCGCACACCCGGCTGTTGACGCTGGCCCGGCTGCTCGACGCGGTGCTCGCCGCCGGGCGGCCGGTCCGGCTGCTGGTGGAGACGAAACACCCGTCCCGCTACGGCTCGAACGTGGAGCGGCGGCTGGTCGACCTGCTGCGGCGGTACGGGCTGGCCGACCCTGCGCCGGACGACCCGGTCCAGGTCACCGTCATGTCGTTCTCCCCGCTGGCGGTGCGACGGGTCCGGGAGCTGGCCCCCGCGCTGCCCACGGTGCTGTTGCTGGAGGTGCTGCCGCCCTGGCTGCGGCTGGGCCGACTGCCGTTCGGCACCCGCATCGCCGGGCCGGGCATCGGCCTGGTCCGGGCCCGACCGCGCCTGCTGCCCGCGCTGCGCGCCGCCGGCAACCAGGTGTACGTCTGGACGGTCAACGAGCCGGCCGACCTGGAGCTGGTGCTGGCCGAGGAGGTGGACGGGATCATCACCGACCGACCAGCGCACGTCCTGGCCCGCCGGGACCGCTGAACGGCCCTCGACGCCGAGCTGGCCGTGCAGCGTGCCGACAGCGCCGGCACCTTACGCCTGCGCGACAACGCCGAGCTGGCCGTTCAGCGCGCCGACCGCCTGCGCGACAACCGGGGGTGCCGAAAGCCGGACCGGCGGGGCAGACTCGGCACATGCCGGAGCGTATCGATTTTCCCGCTCTCCTCGCCGGCCAGGCCGCCGTGATCGAGATGATCAATTCTGGGGACGCGGGCCTACCGGTCCTCACCCAGCTCCTTCTGGTGACCCAACCGGCGCTCAACGCGACCGGAATGGCGTTCGTCGAGTTCGGCCCGACCGGCGGCCGGGTGATCGCGGCCACCGGCGCGGCGGAGTGGGCGCTCGGCCGACCGCTCGCGGTGGACGACCCGGACACCGTCTGCCTGCTCTCCGGGCCACGGGTGAGCCAGGTCCGGGTGACCGAGCTCAACGGCAAGCTCGCCGCCGAGCTGGCCGGCAGCGGCTTGCGGCGGATGGTGGTGTCCCGGGCCGAGATCGGCGGTCACACCGTCGGCAGCCTGCACGCCCTCTACCCGGGCGACGACGACCCGGGCGCCGAGCAGCAGGGGGTGCTCGCCTACCTCGCCTCGTGCATCGCGCACATGTACGGCGACCAGAGCGGGCTGCCGGTGCACGGCGACGGGCCGGTGGTGGCGGCGCTCGCCGACGGGTTGGCGGTGGTCGACCGCGACGGCCACGTCCGGCTCTGGAACCCGGCCGCCGCCCAGGTCACCGGCCGGACAGCGGAGCAGGCGCTGAGCGGCCCGCTACCGTTCCCGTTGCCGCCTTCCGGCCAGGTCCGTGACCACCGGCTGCCGGACGGACGCTGGCTGCGCATCACCTCCGGCGACCTGCCCGGCCCGGGCGCGCTGCGGGTGGTCACCTTCCGCGACATCACCGACCAGCAGCGCCGCGATCACGACCGGGAGCTGTTCGTCGCGGTCACCAGCCACGAGCTGCGTACGCCGGTCACCGTCATCAAGGGGTACGCGGACACCCTCACCGACCACTGGGAGTCGCTGACCGAGGGCGACCGGCGACAGGCCGCCCGGGTGATCGGGCAGCGCGCCAACGAGCTGGCCCGGCTGGTCGACAGACTGCTCTCCTCGGCGGCCGAGGCGGGGCCGGGGGACGACCCACCGACCCCGTTCGACCTCGGTGAGGCGCTGCGCGCCGCCACCGTGGACCTGCCGGCGGATCTGCGGCACCGGCTGACGCTGCGCCTCCCGGCCGACCTGCCCAAGGCGCTCGGCCACCGGCCCAGCCTGGCCACCGTGCTGACCGAGCTGGCGACCAACGCCGGCAAGTACTCACCGCCGGGCTCCCCCATCGAGATCACCGCCGGGGTGGACGGCCAGTTGGTCGCGTTCCGGGTCAAAGACCGGGGCATCGGCATCCGGCCGGAGCACGTGGAGCGGGCGTTCGACAGGTTCTGGCAGGGCGAGTCCGGCGACCGGCGCGGCTACCCGGGAGCGGGGCTCGGCCTCTATCTCGTCCGCCGGATCGTTGAACAACAGAATGGATGGGTATCCCTACGTCCGAGGACCGACGGCGGTACGGTCGCAGAGGTGCGGCTACCGCGCGGTTGACCGACGGTGGCGCGACGTGGAGGCGACGGTGGCAGCGGCAGTGAGGGATCGGGCGTGGTGCGTGGTGGTTCCCCACCACCCCGCCGGCGCACGGCTGGCACGACACCGGCTCGCCGGCGACCTGGCTGACGTCGTGGCCCCGGCGCTTCTCGCGGATCTGATCGCGGTGCTCGCCGAGCTGGTGGGCAACTCGGTCCGGCACGCCCGACCGCTGCCCGGCGGCGTGGTCCGGGTGGCGTGGCGGCTGCGGCCCTCGGCCGAGGGCCCCCGGATCCAGTTGCGGGTGACCGACGGCGGCGCGGGCACCAGCCCGCGGATCCGCACGGCCAACCCGGACGCCGCGGACGGGCGGGGTCTGCACATCGTGGCCGGCCTGGCGACCCGCTGGGGCGTCGAGCGGGACGGCATGGGCCAGCGCGTGTGGGCGGAGTTCGATCCACCCCGCACCTCGCGGCCCACCGCGCCCCCGCGTTCCGGCCTGGTGACGGCCGGCTGACATCGTCGGGCCGGGTGGGTCCGGCCCACGGTGGGACCGGCGGGGCCTTAGGCTGTGACGCCGTGAGCAAGCGTCGAAAGAGCCAGCGAACCGCCGCCGACACCGCGCCCCGGAAGGACAAGGTGCGCGACGTCTTCGTGCCGCGACCGTTCGAGGGGCTGGCCGACGAGGTCGAGTGGATCGCGCTGCGCGAGTTGGTGCCCGCCGCGTCCGCGCCGCTGCGGCTGGCGCCGGCCCTCGTCGAGGAATTCGGGGAGCGGTCGGTCACGCTCGCCACCGTGCTGCCGATGGCCGCGCCCGCGGTGAGCAAGCCGGACGGCCGGGTGCTCATCGGTCTGCAACGCCACCAGCAGTCCGGCGACGTCTCCCGGGACCTGGCCGAGGCGCTGCTCTGCGCGCTGCGGGCCGAGCCGGGCGGCCAGGTGTCCGTACCACCGCTGCCCGGTCCCGGGCCGCGTCTGCAGGACATCCTGGTGGACGGCCCGCTGGAGATCACCATGCACGACGGGTTCGAGTTCTGGCTCGACCCCGGCGCGACCGACGACCCGAGCGTCCAGGCGTCGCTGGAGCGGGCGAACGCCGCCATCTACCCGACCGTGCGGATGACCGCCGCGAAGGCCGCGTACTGGTGCCGGGTCCCGGAGAAGTCGCACGTGCGCTGGGTGCTGCCGGACGACGAGGACGCCGCCCTGGACGCGCTGGCCCGCCTCGGCGCGGCCGGCACGCTGACGCTCGGCGAGCAGACCAAGTTCGCCGGGATGTTCCGCGCGCACGGCCGGCTGGTGCCGGTGTGGGACCTGCCCGAGGAGACTCCGGCCGCCGAGTGGGAGGACCCGGTCGCGCAGTTCGCCAAGCGGTACGCCGAGGCGCTCGCCACCACCGAACCGCTGGACGCCGCCGGCCGGCGGGCCCGCCAGGGGCTGCTCGGCCGCCAACTCACCCTGCGCTGACCCCGGCTCGCTGCCCGTTCACCCGTTGACGGGCAGCGGGTCGCGGACGATCGGGCAGGACATGCAGCGCGGGCCTCCCCGGCCGGAGCCCAGCTCCGAGCCGGCGATCGGGATGACCTCGATGCCGGCCCGCTCCAACTGCGCGTTGGTCTCCGTGTTGCGCTCGTAGCCGACGCAGAGCCGGGGTGCCAGGGCGAGGGTGTTGTTGCCGTCGTCCCACTGCTCGCGTTCCGCGGTGACCGGGTCCAGGCCGGTGTCGATGACCCGGAGCTGGTCCAGGTCCATCGCGTCGGCGGCGGCCCGCAGGAAGGGCGCCGGGCCGTCCACGCGCGGGTCCTCGCCGTCCGCGCCGGCGATCACGGTGTACGCCGAGAGCGTGCTGGCGATGTTCGGATACATCAGCACCGCGTCGGCGTCGACCATCGTGCACACGGTGTCCAGGTGCATGGTGGCGCGCTTCTGCGCGATCGGCACCACCAGGATGGTGTGGGCCAGCCCGGCGGCGAAGACCTGCCGGCCGAGGCGTTCGGCGCCGGCCGGGGTGGTCCGCTCGCCCACCCCGACCGCCAGGACGCCGGGTGCGAGCAGCAGGACGTCCCCGCCCTCCAGGTGCTCCAGGTTGGGGCGGTAGACGAACTGGGTGCCGGCGAAGCGTGGATGGTGGCGGTAGATGGCGTCGGTCAGGGTGGTCTCCCGGCGTCGGGCCGGCATGGCCAGGCTGGTGACGCCGACCCGGTCGCCGATCCACAGCGACGAGTCCCGGGTGAACAGCAGGTTCGGCAGCGGGTCGATGACGAAGTCGTGCCGGTCCATCAGGGTGTAGACCAGGCCGCCCGGCCGCTCCGAGCTGATCCGCAGTTCCTCGTGGGCGAGCCCGGCGGTGAGCACGTCGGCCAACGCGACCGGGTCCAGATAGGCGAGGTGGTCGGCGACCCGGGCGCGGAGCGTGTCGCCGAGGCGACGGGAGCGCAGCACCTCCTCGGTCAACTCGGCGCGGGCGTCCTCGACGGCCAGCGTCTCGGCCAGCAGGGTGGCCAGGTAGAGCACTTCGACCCCGCGCTCGCGCAGCGCGGCGGCGAACGCGTCGTGCTCCTCCTGGGCGCGGCCGACCCAGGGGATCGCGTCGAACAGGAGCGAGTCGTTGTTGCGGGGGGTGAGCCGGGCCAGTTCCGGGCCGGGCCGGTGCAGCAGCACGGTGCCGAGCCGGCCGACTTCACTGTCGACGTAGTGGGTCACCCCCGCAGCGTAGGGCAGGGTTTGGCGGCATCCGAGAAAAGAACTGTGGATGAATATGGCATTCATCCACAGTCACTCCGGCGCTCCGGCTTGCCGAACACCCACAGTGGCAACGTAGGGTAGTGAGGACATAACTTCGAGGGACCTTTTGCCGGAGGTCGACGACGATGACTGTCTTTCCCGCACGACGAGCCGTACCGACCGCCAGGGCACTGCCGCCCATCGCGGTGCCCCACCCCCGCGTCGAGTCGCCCGGGGCTCTGGAGCCGGTCCGTCCCACACCGCTCGAATGGGCCCGCCGCCGCCGTGCCGAGCGGGGCGCCCGTCGACTGGAGGCGGCCGGAGCACGAGCGCTCGGCCAGCTCGACCATCTCGGGCCGGCCTGGCACGTCATCGAGTGGCCCCGCACCGACGTGGCGGACGTCCTGCTCGACCGCACCCAGGACGACCGCGCCGGGTTCCTCGCCATCGGGCCGAGCGGCCTGTTCGCGGTGACCATCGCCGACCACGGCCGGGCCCGGGTGCTCGTCGCCGGGGACGTCGTGCAGATCAACGGCAAGCGGCCTCCGTACGTCACCGAGGCCCGGCGGGACGCCAGGCGGGCCAGCAAGGCCCTCTCTGACGCGGTGGGGCTGACCATCCCGGTGACGCCGGTGCTGACCTTCGTGGGCTCCGGCGTGATCAGCGTCTACGGCCTTCCGAAGGACTGTCTGATGGCCACCCACCGAGAGCTGGATCGGCTCCTCGTGGCCGGTGGCAGCCGGATCAGCCCGGCCACGGCCGAGAAGCTGTCCCGGGTGGCACAGCACCCGAGCACCTGGCTGAACGGCACGTACCGTCCATCGGCCGACTACCGGTGGTACGACGAGGGCCGAACGGCCGCTGACAAGCCGGCCCACCGCCGGTAACGTCACCGGCGACGCCACGCGGCCCCGGTCCCCCACCTACCCACCGGCTCCCGCGCCGTCGCCGGCCGCCCCGGTTCGAGCTGTGCGGTTCGGTGACCTGGTGCGCTCGGTGATTCCGTCGGCGACCGGCTAGCGTGGACAGTCCGTCGGTGGACATAGGAGGCGCGGTGGCCCACGTCGAACTCTCGCTCTCGGAAGTGTTCGTGCCGTCGGCGCGGGCCTCGACAGAGCTGGGGTCCGACAATGTCGGCCAGTGGTCCTCGACGGTCGGCCGGGCCGATGAGCCCTGCCTGCTGATCGACGCCGACACCCGGGTCGTGGCCATCTCCACCGCCGGCTGTGAGCTGCTCTGTCTGGGTGACCCGGCCGGCCTGATCGGGCGACCGCTGCTCGACGGCGGGCTGCGCCTGCTGGATTTCACCGCCAACCGGGGCGAGCTGACCGAGGCCGAGATCGACAAGATCCCGCCCCTGCTGGCGCTCTCCTCCGGCCGCCTCGCCCGTGGGCTGCTGCGGGTGCAGGCTGCCTCGGCGGACAGCTCCGACGCGACGGTCGACGCGATCTCCACCCCGGTCCTCACCAACGGTGCCGTGGCCGGCTCGCTCACCTTCTTCTCAGAGGTCTGACCTGCGGCGCAATGTGTCGTTCGCCGCACGCGCCGATGGCGGGACGGTCCCACACCCACGCCGTAAGGTGCCTTCATGCTCAATATCGATCTGCTGCCGGGGGAGTACGCCGTGTGCCGGTTGAGTGCCGGCGCCGCCCTGCCGGCCGCACTGTCGAGTGAGCTGGGCCGCGCCGACGTGGTCACGGTGAGCTGGACCGCCGACGGGATCTCGGTGATCTGCCCTACCGACCGGGTGCCCGCCAAGGCAGTGGTGGAGACCACCTGGCGTTGCCTGCGCGTCGTCGGCCCGCCGGGCGTGGACGGCACCGGCACACTGGCGGCGCTGGTCGACCCGCTCGCCGCGGCCCGGGTCAGCGTGGTCACGTTCTCCACCTTCGACACCGACTACGTGCTGGTGCCGACCGTCCGGTTGACCGAGGGCAGGGCCGCCCTGGAGCGTGCCGGGCACCGCGTCCTCGGCTGAGCTTCACCCGGCCGACCACTCGCCCTACGATGGGCTCGGCCACCCCGGCCGCAACGACGTTTCCCGATGTCCGAGGATCGGCCCGTGCCGTTCACCCCGCCCCGCCACCCGGCTCCCCCGACCCGGGCGACAACCGCCATCACGTCCGTGGCGGTTCGTGCGCTGCCAGTGGCCGGGGCCCTGCTGGCGCTCCTGGCCATCGGGGCGCTGGCCGGCTGCGGCGCCCCTCCCGAGCTGCACGACCCGGCCGGGCTGCCCACCGGCGCCGGCACCCCGACGGCACCCTCCTCGACCGGCGTCCCGACGGGCACGCCGTCCACCGTGCCAAGCGCCCCACCGGCCGTGACCCCGTCGGCCAGCCGGGAACCGGGCCTGGTCGCGACGGCCTGCCGGAACGGTCCGACCGGGCAGCGGGTGGTGCAACTGCTGAAAGGCCGGGCCTCGGTGCTCCCGGACAACGTGCGGGTCCGGGTCCGCACCGGGCCGCTGTGCGCCGCCGACTGGCAGTACACGGTGCTGGAGGTGACCGGGCACGAGGAACTTCAGGTTGTCACCCGGGGTCGGCCCGCCGCCCCGGAGCTGGTCACCGCCGGCACCGACGTGTGCACCATCGAGGTCCGCGCCACCGGGCCGGCCGGGATCCGTACGCTCGCCTGCGATGACGATCCGGCGGCCCGGCCGGGTGCGTAGTCTGGTCGACATGCCCGGAACACCGCCCACGCGTTTCGTCTACCTCGGCCCGGAGGGCACCTTCGCCGAGCAGGCCCTGCGCACCGTTCCCGCCGCCGAGCGTGGCACCCGGACTCCGGCCCGCAGCGTCGGTGAGGCACTGGACAGCGTCCGGGCCTCGGATGCCGACGCGGCGCTGGTGCCGCTGGAGAACTCGATCGGCGGGGCGGTCGGCGTCACCCTGGACGAGATGGCCGAGGGCGATCCGCTGGTGATCACCCGGGAGGTGATCCTGCCGGTCGAGTTCGTGCTCGCCGCGCGAGCCGGCACCGCGCTGTCGGCGGTCCGCACGGTCGCGGCGCACCCGCAGGCGTCCACCCAGTGCCGGGGCTGGCTGCGTGACCACGTCCCCGACGCCGTGGTCGTCGACGTGCTCTCCAACGGCGCGGCTGCCGCCGGCGCGGGTTCCGGCGAGTACGACGCGGCGATCTGCGCGCCGATCGGGGCGGCCCGACACCGACTCGCCCTGCTCGCCGACAAGATCGCCGACCACCCCGACGCCGTGACCCGTTTCGTCCTGGTCTCCCGCCCCGGGCCGCCCCCACCGCCGACCGGCGACGACCTCACCTCGCTGGCCGTCTACATCGCCCACGACCGGGTCGGCGCGCTGCTGTCGGTGCTGATGGAGCTGGCCGTCCGCGGCGTCAACCTGACCCGGATCGAGTCCCGCCCGACCGGCGAGGCCCTGGGCCGGTACGTCTTCTTCCTCGACTGCACGGGCCACGTGGCCGACGTACGCCTGGGCGAGGCGTTGCAGGGGCTGCGCCGGGTGTGCGCCGACGTCCGCTTCCTGGGGTCGTACCCCCGCCATCGCTGGGTCGACGCGGCGGGCGAGCGGCAGGTGCCCGCGCCGGCAGGCCTCTCGGACGTCGACTACGCCGACGCGGCAGCCTGGCTGGCCCGGCTGCGCACCGGCGAGTTGAGCTGACCGGCCGAGCAGGCGCGCAACACGCGTACGGGCGCCCCGGTGCGACCGGGAGCGCCCGTACCCGCGTCGGTGGTCAGCTCAGCAGACCGCCGAGCAGACCGCCCTCCTGCTGCTGCTGACCGCTGCCCATGACCGGGGGCTCCTCGGACGGCTGCACCACCACGAAGCCCTGACCGGCGAAGCTCATCGTGAACGACTCGCCGGTGCGCCGGCCCAGCAGCGTGCCGAGACCGAGCTGCTCAGCCCGGTGGTAGCCGGTCTGGAGGTTGGCCGACCAGCAGACGGCGGCCTGCGGGTCGACGTACGTCGGGGCGTCCACGTTGAGCACCACAGGGGTGCCCTTGGTCGTGATGGCGATCCGGCCGTAACCGCTGAACACGCAGTTGAACAGGCCGGACGAGGAGGCCATGCCGGCGCCGCCGACCATCCTGATGTCGTACTGGAGGGTCGAGTCGAAGGCCAGCACGCTGGAACCGTTGATGGAGAGCGCGTCGCCCGGCTCCAGGTCGATGATGTGCACGTCCTTGGCCAGCTCGGCGAGGAAGACGTCCCCCTGGCCGGTGACCTTCATCAGCGGGACGCCCTCGCCGGTGAGCTTCTGCTTGAGGAACTTGCCGAGCCCACCCGAGCCCAGCGCCTGGAACTGCACGTTGCCCTGGTAGGCGACCATCGACCCGACCCGGGCCATCGCCTCGCCGTTGAGCTCGATCTTCAACATCTTGGAGTTCTGTAGCCGCATGCCGGCCTGCGCGGACTCCTTCTCCAGATTCTCCGCCGAGAACAGCTCGCTGCGCATGAAAGGTGCCTCCTGAAACGGTCGCGGTAGCTGCACCGACGGTAGGCGACCAGGGCAACCAGGGGCCATCGGCCGAGCGGCGTGCCGCGCTCGGGCGTGGCGGTAGGCAGCGAACGGTCGCCGCGTGCGGCCAGGGAATCGCCGTGTGCGCCGGGGGTCGCCGTGTGCGCCCGGGTCAGCCCCAGCCCAGTGCGTGCAGTCGCGCGTCGTCGATGCCGAAGTGGTGGGCGATTTCGTGCACCACTGTCACCGCGACCTCGTCGACGACGTCCTCGTCGCTGTCGCAGATCCGCAGGATCGGACGGCGGTAGATGAAGATCCGGTCCGGCAGCACGCCGGAGTAGTCCCAGCCCCGATCGGTCAGCGCGTGCCCCTCGTAGAGGCCGAGCAGGTCGGGGTCGGTGTGCGGTGGGTCGTCCTCGACCAGGATCACCACGTTGCTCATCAGGCCGAGCAGTTCCTCGGGAACTTCGTCGAGGGCGTCAGCCACCAGCTCCTCGAAGCGCTCGCGAGTCATGTCCACCGGCACGGCGTCCATTCTGCCCGACGTCGCACCGGTCGGCCGGCTCACGCTCGGCCACGGCCGGGGCCGCGCTCGGCCACCCAGGCCGGGGCCGCGCTCGGCTGGCCCAGGCCGGGGCCGCGCGTTCACGAAAGAGAGCGGCCGCCCGGGAGCCGGGCGAGGCCCCTTCCGTGAACGTGCGGCGTACGTCGCTGGGTCAGGAAGCCAGGCGAGCGGTGAGGGTGATCTCGGCGCCCGGCGAGAGCAGCCGGGAGATCGGGCAGTTGGCCTTGGCGGCCTCGGCGAGCTTCTGGAACTCCGCCTCGTCGACCCCGGGCACCTGGCCGACGGTCTCCAGGTCGATCCGGGTCACGCTCATCCCGGCGTCGGTCTTGTCCAGGTGGACCTTGGCGGTGGTCTCGACCGAGGTGGGCGTCGAGCCGGCGTCGGCGAGGGCCTTCGAGAACGCCATCGAGAAGCAGCCCGCGTGCGCGGCGGCGATCAGCTCCTCGGGGTTGGTGCCCTCACCCTCCTCGAAGCGCGACTTGAAGGAGTAGTTGCCGGACAGGCCGCCCTTACCGGTGCGGACGGTGCCGGAACCCTCGGTGAGATTGCCCTGCCATTGTGCGGAAGCGGTACGGATAGGCATGAGGAGAACGCTAGCCGAAACGTGCCTCCCGAGCGACCGACCGGCACCGACGCCTGCCGTGCGATCCCCGTCACCCTGGCGGGAGGCGCGACGCGGGCGGCTTCGGCAACGGCACCAGCGCGGCCCCCTGTGCCATGATTCGACGCAGGCCCGCGACCGGCGGAAGGATGGCCGATGTCCGAGGAGCTGCCCATCCCACGGCAGGGCGACCCGTCCGACGGGTCGGCCGTGATCGAGTTCGGTGCCGACGAGCCCGCCACTGGAAGCCGCCGCCTCGGCTGGTCCCTGGCGGGTATCACCCGGGACCCCCGTCTGCCCCTGCTGCTCGCGGGGCTCGGCGCGGTGGCGGGGGTGGCCTCGCTGCTCGGCGAGTGGCTGGTGATGACCCTGCCGAACGGCGGCCCGGTCGGTTCCACCTCGATCGACGTGCCCGCCGGCGTGTCCGACATCGGCGGCTTCGGCATCGGCTACCTGGTCGGTCTGCTCGGGCTGGTCTGCACCGTGGCGCTGGCGCTGCGGGGCACGGCGGCCGTCCGGCCGAACGCCCGACTGGTCGGGTTCACCCTGAGCGGGGCGCTGCTGGCACTGCTGGTCGCGGCGACGGCGACGCTCGACGACCCCGGTCAGCGCAACTTCTTCTACGAGTCGGAGGACAACTTCCGGGTCGAGTACGGTCGCGGCCTGGTGATGGCGTTCGTGGCCTGCGTGCTGCTCGCCGCGGCCCTGCGGCTGGCCCCGAACACGCCGGCGGAGGACGACGGTTCCGCGTCCACGAGGGGACAGGGCTGGCACCGTCGGCACCTCGCCCCGGTCGAGAGGGAGGACGGCCCGCCCGCCCCGGCCGACCTGACCGTAACCGCAGCGCCCCCCTTCGCCCGCCCCCAACACCCCACCCCCTAACCCCTGACCCTGCACGAACCCCTCCCAACCGCGCCGATCTTGCACTTTCTGCCGGGACAGAAGGTGCATTGCACCGCAGATCGGCGACCGAAAGTGCAAGATCGCGGGGGCTGGGGGGGCGGGGCTGGTGTTGGTGCCCGATTCGCCTGGAAGACATGGTTCGGGCCCGTTTCCCGAGGTACGGTTGCTGCCCGCCGTCACGCCGGGCCTCGCTTTCCTGGCCAGGGCAGGTGCGACGGCGGCGGGCGAAGGAGGAACGATGACCCGCCCAGGACTGCCCAAGCTGATCGCGACCGACCTCGACGGAACGCTGGTCCGCAGCGATGACACAGTCTCCGCGTACACCCATGGGGTGCTCGACCGGGTGCGGGCCGCCGGCATTCCGGTGGTCGGCGCGACCGGCCGCGGCCCCCGACTGACCGAGCTGACCCGCAACGACATCCGGGCCGCCGACTTCCTGGTGATGGCCGGCGGCGGACGGGTGGTCGACCAGAGCGACCCGACCGGTCCGGTGGTGCTGCGCGACGAGCGGCTGCCCGCCGAGGTGCTGGCCCGGCTGCTCGCCGACCTGGAGGCCGAGGTCGGTCCGCTGACCGTGATGGTCGAGGCGTCCGACGAGCACGACGCCCCCCTCTGGGGCGACTACCACGAGAGCTGGCCCTACCAGGACCGGTTCGAGGCGCGCAGCCGCGCCGAGTGCCTCTCCTGCGATGTGATCAAGGCGTTCGCCCGCACGGCCGACCACCACGTCGACGAGCTGCTCGCGGTGGCCCGCCGGATCGTCCCGCCGCAGGTCGCCACGCTCACCCAGGCCGGGCTCGGGTTCATCGAGATCTGCCCGCCCGGCGTGGACAAGGCGACCGGGCTGACCGTGGTGGCGCAGAGCCTGGGGGTCGACCCCGCGGACGTCCTGGTCTTCGGCGACATGCCCAACGACCTGCCGATGTTCGAGTGGGCCGGCTGGTCCCGGGTCGCGGTGGCCAACGCGCACCCGACGCTGCGGGCCGCCGCCGACGAGGTGACCCTGCGCAACGACGACGACGGGGTGGCGGTGTACCTGGACCGGCTACTGTCCCGGTGATGCGAGACACCCCTGCGCTTGTCGCCACCGACATCGACGGCACGCTGATCCGCGACGACCGCACGCTCAGCCCGCGCACCGCCGACGTGCTCGCGCGGATCACCGCGCGAGGCACGCCTGTCGTCCTGGTCACCGGCCGTCCGGTCCGCTGGCTGAAGATGGTGTACGACCAGCTGGCCGCTCCGCTGCCGGCGGTGTGCGCCAACGGCGCCGTCGTCTATGACCCGGTACGCGACGAGGTGCTGCGCGCCGATCCGCTCGCGCCGCAGCACCTGGCGGAGGTGGCCGAGCGGCTACGCGCCGAGGTGCCCGACATCAGCTTCGCGGTGGAGATCCTGGACAGCCGGGAGATGCGGCACGAGGCGCACTACCCGCTGCGCTGGGACGCCGACCACGACCGGATCCGCCCGGTCGAGACGCCGGAGGAGCTGCTCTCGCTTCCTGCCGTGAAGCTGCTCGCCCGAGCCGGGGAGCAGGACCCGGACACGTTCGTCGAGCTGATCGGCGCGGCGGTGGCGGGGCTGGCCGAGGCCACGCACTCGTCGTACTCGGGCCTGGTGGAGATCTCCGCGGCCGGGGTGACCAAGGCGGCCGGGCTCGACTGGTACTGCGACCGGCTCGGTGTGGCCGCGGCGGACGTGCTGGCCTTCGGCGACATGCCGAACGACGTGCCGATGCTGAGCTGGGCGGGGCGCGGTGTGGCGGTGGCCAACGCGCACCCCGCCGTCCTCGCGGTCGCCGACGAGGTGACCGGGGCGAACTCCGAGGACGGCGTGGCGGCGTACCTGGAGAAGGTCTTCGGGGTGGACTGACCGGCCAGGTCAGAGGTATTGGCCGGTGTTGTGGCCCTCACCGCCGCCCGGCTGGCCGATGCCCGGCATCCCGGGCACCACGCCGCCGGGGCCGCTGGGCAGCGCCTGCCGCCCGCCGCGCATCTGCTCCAGCTGGACCCGCGCGGCCATCTGCTGGGCGACCAGGGCCGCCTGGATGCCGTGGAACAGGCCCTCCAGCCAGCCGACGAGCTGGGCGTGCGCGATGCGCAGCTCGCTCTCGCTCGGGGCCTTGTCCTCGGTGAAGGGCAGCGAGATCCGCTCCAGCTCGTCGCGCAGCTCGGGGGCCAGACCCTCCTTGAGCTCGACGATGGACCGCTCGTGGATCTCGCGCATGCGGTGCCGGCTGGCGTCGTCCAGCGGGGCCGCCTTGACCTCCTCCAGCAACTGCTTGATCATGCTGCCGATCCGCATCACCTTGGCCGGCTGCTCTACCAGGCGGGTCGGGTCCTCGCCCTGGCCCTCGTCGGTCTGCATGGTGCCGATCGGCCGGCCGTCCGGACCGACCACCACCACGGTGCCGGAGTGGCCGGAGTCGTCGGGGCCGGGCTGGTCGTTCTGCTCAGCGGAGCGCGCTTCGGTCATGGGGTCCATCTTTACCCAGTGGGCGCGGCCCATGCCGCCCGGGACCGACTCCCAGGGCCGAACCACCCGGGCGGGGCGCGCTACGGTCGCGCCATGCCTGCCGACCCACGCGCCGTGCTGACCCGGCCCGCGCCCGAGCCGGACCTGACGGTGGCGTACGGCGACCACCCGGACCAGGTGGCCGACCTGCGCCGCCCGGCCGGGGTCGGCCCGGCCCGGCCCCTGGTCGTCGTGGTGCACGGCGGTTTCTGGCGGGCCGAGTACGACCGCCGGCACACCGGCCCGCTGGCCGCCGCGCTCGCCGCCGAGGGCTACCCGGTGGCGCAGGTTGAATACCGGCGTACGGGGCAGCCGGGCGGCGGCTGGCCGGGCACGTTCACCGACGCGCTGGCCGGCATCGCGGCCCTGCCGGGGCTGGCCACCGAGGCGCTGCCCGGTCGGGTCAGTGGGGCCGCGCCGATCCTCATCGGTCACTCCGCCGGTGGCCACCTGGCGCTGTACGCGGCGGCCACCGCGCCGTCGACGGTGAGCGGGGTGCTCGCCCTGGCCCCGGTGGCCGATCTCGCGGCAGCGCACCGGCTGGATCTGGACTCGGGTGCGGTGGCGGCGCTGCTCGGCGGCGGCCCACACGACTTCCCGGACCGGTACGCGGCGGGCGATCCACGATCGTTGGTACCGATACGAACACGCACGGTAGTCGTACACGGCTCTGCGGACCTGCAGGTGCCGGTGGCGATGAGCCGGGACTTCGTCGCGGCGGCTCGTGCCGCAGGATCCGATATTTCCCTTGTCGAGCTGCCCGGATGTGAGCATTTCGGGCTGATCGACCCGGAGTCTGCGGCGTGGCCCCGGGTGCTCGCTGTGTTGCGGTCCCTGCACGATGATCACTAGCCATTGACGCAGCGTCGCGGAGCAGGTAGAACGCCGGAGGGGCGATGTTCTGCCCTGCAACGCTCCTGGAAGGAACTCGGTGTCGCAGATGAATCGCAGGCGGGCGCTCCAACTGTTGGGCGCGCTCGGAACGGCCGGGTTCGCCGCCGCGTGCGGCTCCGACACCGACGGCAAGCCGGCCGCCGCCAAGAGCCCGATCAGGATCGGTCTGATCGCACCGAAGGCCGGCGGCTTCAAGTCCATCGGCGACGACATCACCAACGGCTTCCAGCTCTTCCTCGACCTGCACGGTCAGCAACTGGGCGGGCATCCGGTCGAGCTGCTGACCGCCGACGAGGGTGACAACGCCAAGACCGGCAAGGCCGCCGTCGACCAACTGCTCAAGCAGAACGTGCTGGCGCTCACCGGCGTGGTCAACTCGGCGGTGATGGTCGGCATCCGCGACACCGTGGAGGAGGCCCGGGTCCCGCTCATCGGCTCGAACGCCTCGCCGAGCAGCCTGCAGAGCGTCGTCTACATCTGGCGTACCTCGTACGTGCTGGACGAGGCCGGCCGGGCGCTGGGCCGTTACCTGCGCGACCAGCTACCGACGAACGGCCGGATCGCGATCATCGTGCCGGAGAACGTGGGCAGCCCGGACGTGGTGCGGGGCTTCCGGCAGGAGTTCGGCACCTCCGACGCGCGCATCGCCGACCCGGTGACCTACACCAGCCCGACCACGACGCCGGGCAAGGCCACCTACGTGGCGGACATCGAGAAGGCACTACGCAAGAAGCCGACCGCCGTCTTCTGCTTCTTCGCCGGCTCGGCCGCCGTGGAATTCATCAAGCAACTGCGCGACCAGTTCACCGGGCCCGTCTACGCGCCCGGCTTCCTCACCGAGGGCACCGTGCTGGAGAGCCTGGACCGGGACGCGCTGGGCATCCAGACCGCGCTGAACTACTCGGCCGACCTGAACAACACGTCGAACCGCGTCTTCGCCTCCGCCTACCGCAAGAAGCACCAGACCACGCCGACCACCTACGCGATGGCGTCGTACGACGCGGCGCAGGTGCTCGACCAGGCGATCCAGCTGACCGGCGGGTCGCCCACCCCGCAGCAGGTCAACCTGGCGCTCGGCAAGATCGGCCAGATCGACAGCCCGCGCGGCATCTGGCAGTTCAACCAGCCGCGTACCCCGCAGCAGAAGTGGTACCTGCGCGAGGTCCAGCGCGACGGTCAGGTCATGTCGAACGTGCTGATCAACGAGTTGGCCACGCTCGGCTGAACGCCCACCAGAAGCAACAGCAGGGGCCGGCCTCCGACGGGAGGCCGGCCCCTGCCGTACGCGGCAGTGTTCGGGTCAGTGCCGCAGTTCGGCGATGCAGCACTTCACGCTGCCGCCGCCCTTCTTCAGCTCGGCCAAATCGACCGGCACCGGGTTGTAGCCGGCGGCCTTGAGCTTGCCGGCCAGCCGGGTGGCCTCGCTGTTGAGCACCACGTTCGCGCCGTCGCTGACCAGGTTCAGTCCGAAGGCCATCGCGTCCTCGTCGTCGGCGATCACCGCGTCCGGGAAGAGCTGGGTGAGCACCCGCTGACTGGCCGCGGAGAACGCGCCCGGGAAGTAGACGACGTTCGTGTCGTCGAGAGCGGCGAGCGCCACGTCCAGGTGGTAGAAGCGGGGGTCGATCAGGCGCAGCGACACGACCGGCCGGCCCAGCGCCTCCTGCGCCTCGGCGTGCGCCGGGATCTCGGTGCGGAAACCGTGCCCGGCCAGGATGAGCCCGCCGTGCGCCTCCGGCACGTACGCGAAGTCACCCTCACCCTCGTTGGTCTCGCTCGGCGCGACGAACCGCCAGCCCTGCTCCTCGTAGAACGCGTGGTGCGCGGCGGCCTCGCCGGCCCGCTGCTCGTGCTTGAACCGTGCCCCGTAGACGCTGCCGTCGACCACGAAGGCGCCGTTGGCGGCGTACACCATGTCGGGCAGGCCGGGCTCCGGCGTGAGCAGGTGCACCTCGTGGCCGAGGCCGACCAGCGTCTCGCGCAGGCGGTCCCACTGTTTGACGGCCAGTTCCCGGTCCACGGAAGTGGTCACGTCCATCCACGGATTGATCGCGTACTCGACCGCGAAGTGCTCGGGCGAGCACAAGAGATATGTCCGCTTTCGCGAGACTCGCTGCTGGTTCACGGTCACCAAGAGTAGGTACCGTTGAACTTTGGTAACAGCCACAACCATTGCTTCCCAGAGGCGGAACGTTGCAGATAGACGCCGTTGACCAGCGGATCATTGCGTTGCTTGTCGCCGACGCCCGCGCGTCGTACGCCGACATCGGCACCCGGGTGTCACTCTCCGCCCCCGCGGTCAAGCGCCGGGTGGACCGACTGCGCGCCACGGGGGTGATCAGGGGATTCACCGCTGTCGTGGACCCGGCGGCCGTCGGCTGGACCACCGAGGCGTTCGTCGAGCTGTTCTGCGCCGGTCGGACCACCCCGGCGCAGATCGGCGTGGCCGTCCGCCGGCACCCGGAGGTGGTCGGCGCGTACACCGTCTCCGGCGAGGCGGACGCGCTGGTGCACCTGCGGGCCGCCGACATCGCCCACCTGGAGACGGCACTGGAACGGCTGCGCGCCGAGTCGTTCGTGACGTCCACCCGCAGCACCATCGTGCTGTCCCGGCTGGTCGAGTCCCCCGGCGTCGGGCCGTCCACCGGGGCTTGACCTCAAGCGCGGTTCAGGTGTTGGACTCGTGGCGGCCTGGCACGACACGAGGGGGACTCCATGCGGGCGATCTGGTTACGTGAATTCGGCGGTCCCGAGGTGCTGACGCCCGGGCCGGCGCCGGACCCGACGCCCGGCCCCGGCCAGGTGCTGATCGACGTCGCGCACGCGAACATCACCTTCATCGAGACGCAGCTACGCTCCGGTCGACCCGGGCCGTACCAGGTCACCCCACCGCTGATCCCCGGCAACGGCGTCGGTGGGGTGATCGCCGCCGTCGGGCCGGACGTCGACCCGGCGCTGACCGGGCGCCGGGTCGTCAGCGCCACCGGTGGCTCCGGCGGGTACGCCGAACGGGCGGTGGTGGACGCGTCCGCGCCCTTCGAGGTGCCGACCGGGCTGGCGCTCGACGACGCGGTGGCCCTGCTGGCCGACGGACGGACCGCCACCCTGCTGGTCGAGGCGGCCGGCGTCCAACCCGGCGACCGGGTGCTGGTGGAGGCGGCGGCGGGCGGCGTGGGCAGCCTGCTCGTGCAGCTCGCGGCGCGCGCCGGCGCACGGGTGATCGGTGTGGCCGGCGGCGCACGCAAGGTGGACCTGCTGCCCGGCCTCGGCGCCGACCTGGCGGTCGACTACCGCCTCCCGGGCTGGGCCGACCAGGTCCGGCACACCATGGGTGGAGTCGACGTGGTGTTCGACGGCGTCGGCGGGCCGACCGCCCGGACGGCGTTCGAACTGCTGGACCCGGGTGGCCGGATGGTCAGCTTCGGGTTGGCCAGCGGTGCGTGGTCGCCGGTCTCGGCCAAGGACGCCGCAGCCCGCCAGATCACGCTGGTCCGCACCGACGTGCCGCCCGCACGCATGCGGGCGTACACCGATCAGGCGCTCGCGGACGCGGCGGCCGGCCAGCTCCGGCCGCTGATCGGCCAGCGCTTTCCGCTGGAACGCGCCGCCGACGCGCACGCCGCCATCGAGGCGCGCGCGACGGTCGGCAAGACCCTGCTGGACGTGCTCTAGAGGTACATGCCGGTGCGGTGCTCGGACTCGTCGCGCCGGACCGGCTTGTCGCCCTCACCGAAGAACCGCTTGCCACCGAACTCGCCGTGCAGGCGGTCGTCCAGCTCGTCGGCGAGGCCGGTCATCACCTGCACCGCCAGCATGAGGTGGGTGGCCTGGAAGTTGCGGCCGAAGACCGGGATGGACGCCCAGACCGTGTCGTCGGCGCAGTAGAGGCGACCGATCGGCATCCGGTTGGTCAGCTCCGACAGCTTGACGTAGAGCCGTTCGGTCGGCTCGACCTCGGTGAGCACCGGCGAGAAGACGTCCACCAGGGATGGATCGTCCCGCACCCGCACGAAGACCATCGCCGAGCCGGCCCGGATGGTGATGTCGCCGTCCGAGTCGATCTGCAACCGCTCGGCGTCGGACTTCAGCATCGTCGACACGACGGTACGGACGCGATCCGCCAGATCGAGCACGTCGTCCCGCTCGACCTGCGCGGCGGCCGCCTCGGCCAACGCCTCCTGCAGGTCACCCTCGACGTCGGCGTCCGGCCCGAACTCGCTGCGCGCGGTGCCCAGCGGCCCCACAGTCAACGGCTCACCCTCGGCGTCGTGCACCAGGTAGACGAGGAAAGCCGGGTGCGGGGCGCCGTACACGTCGCGCAGCGTGCGGGACAGCAGCGGGGCGATCCGACCGGCCTCCGCCGTCGTACCGTCCAGCCCGAACGAGCCGCCGGAGCCGGCCACCACCCCGGGCGGGGACCAGCCCAGCGCCACCATGTCCGCCACCGCGGCACGGTCCAGCCGGTAGCCCTGCGGCAGGGCGGCGTTGCCGACGGCCCGAGCGGAGAGCCCGCCGTCGCCGGTCACGTCGACGCTGATCGAGTAGACGGCGTCCCCCGTACCGGAGGCGGTGGGGTCGAGGGTCAGTTCGAGGTGCGCGCCGGCGGGCAACTCCCGCAGCCGCACGGCGAGCATCCGGGCGAACTCCCGCCACGCCTCCGTCACCTTGGCGCGCAGGTCGGTGGTGCTGGGCTCGTCGAGCAGGATCGACTCCGCCGGCTCGGATGTGCCGTCGGGCTCACCGTCCGGCGCCGAGGGGTGGTCAGCCGTCATGATCGCCTCCGTCCGTCCCGATCACCCTACCCACGCCGTCCGGGCGTCGAATCAGCCCGGACCGGGATCGGACACCACAGTCCTCGCGTCGTGGAGACGGCCTGGTCGCGGGGGCGCGGCGGTGGGCGGGTCAGGAGGTGGGGTCGTCGGGATCGGCGCCCAACCGGACCGGCCAGTCGGCCGCGAGGGCGCTGAGCCGGGCCGCGGCGTCCGCCGGGTCGGCACCCCTGCCGACAGCCAGTCCGAGCAGGTACGCGGTGACCGGCGCCCCCGGCCGCAACACCTGGTGGGCGACATCGCGGGCCAGGTCCAGCACCGCCGACACGGGCACCTCGGTCGGGTCCAGACCCACCTCGGCACAGGCTGCCGTGACCCAGTCGTCCAGCACCGTCATCGCACCCACTCCTCCGCCCGGCGTACGTCCTCGTCAGTGTCGCAGTCGAACCACGGCGGCGGACCGTCACCGGCCCACGGCACCTCCCCGACGGCGAGACCGGCCAGCAGCGCCCGTACCGGAGCACCCGCCAGGTTGCCGCCCCGCTCGGCGGCCAGCCGGGCCAGCCCGGCCCGAAGCGCGGCGACACGCCACACCCCGCAGAGCGACTGCCGCCGGCCGTCCGCATCGACGAAGCACACCCCCTCGACCGATCGCTCCCGGTCGAGGTGGGTCAGCAGGTCGCCGATCGCGGTACGGGTGAGCAGTGGGAGGTCTGCGGCGAGCAGCGCGACAAGCGTCGTGCCGGGATCGAGCAGTGCCAGCCCCGCCGCCGTCGCGGCGACCGGCCCGCCGCCGGGCGGGTCCTCCCGGGTGACCCGCACCCCGTCCGCGACACCGTCACCCGGGCCGACCAGCACGCGCGGCGCGGCATCGTCCACGGCGGCCAGCACCCGGTCACGCATCGACCGGCCACCGACCGGGAGCGCGGGCTTGTCCACCCCGCCCATCCGTCGGGCGGCCCCACCCGCGAGCACCACGGCGGCGTACGTCCCCATCCGGTCACGGTATCCGGGCCGGGTGCCCGGTGCCGGCGCGCGCTGCCCGGTGCTCCGGTGGCGGCGCGCGCTCCGCGATGCTGGTCGGCCGGTCACGGTGCCCGGCGGGGCCTTGCCGGTGGCCGGTGCCCGGCGGAGCCCTGCCGGGTGCCGGATGACCGGCGGCCGTGCGGGTGTGCCGGGCCGGGGTGCAGGATGGCGGGATGGGACGGGCGACTGACCGACGGGGCGTACTGCGGATCGACCTGGACGCGGCGGCCGAGGGGCGGGCGGCCGTCCGCCGGCCGGACACCCTGGCCGTGGAGGAGCCGCTGGAGATCCGGGTCGGCGCGGCCGGCCCGGGCCGGCGAAAGCCGCTCGCCGTCACCATGCGCACCCCCGGCGACGACCTGGACCTGGCGATCGGGTTTCTGCTGACCGAGGGGCTGATCCGCTCGACCGACGATGTGCTGACCGCCCAGCTCTGCGCGGGCGCGGAGACGCCGAACACGTACAACGTGGTGGACGTGGTGCTCGCCCCCGGCGTGCCGGAACCGACCACCGATCCATCCCGGAACTTCTACACGACCAGTTCCTGCGGGGTGTGCGGCAAGGCGAGCATCGACGCGATCCGGACGCGGTCGCTGTTCGACGTCACGGCGGACCCGCTCACCGTGCCGGCCGCGCTCCTCGCCGAACTGCCCGACCGGCTGCGGGCCGCCCAGCGCGGTTTCGACCGCACCGGCGGGCTGCACGCGGCGGGCCTGTTCAGCCCGGCCGGGGAGCTGGTGGTGCTCCGCGAGGACGTGGGCCGGCACAACGCCGTGGACAAGGTGATCGGCTGGGCCGTGCGGGAACGCCGGCTGCCGTTGACCGGGCACCTGCTGCTGGTGTCCGGCCGGGCCAGCTTCGAGCTGACCCAGAAGGCGTGGATGGCGGGCCTGCCGCTGCTGGCCGCGGTGTCCGCGCCGAGCACCCTCGCCGTCGAGCTGGCCGAGGAGGCGGGCATGACGCTTGTCGGCTTCCTGCGCGGCCGAACCATGAATGTCTACGCCGGCCCGCAGCGGATCACTGTCGACCAGCCGGCCTGACGCGGCGATGATCCACACCACATCGCCGATGTTGGGCCATCCAGACGTCCAGACACCCCCACGTCGCCGACCTGCAGTCGATCACCTCTCACGGGGGGCCTTTGCTGGTGGGGACCGGTCGCGCGCGGGTCAGCGGCGACCACGTCGGCTCCGCTTGCGGGGGCGGACCACCCCCGGCATCCCGACCGACGGCCAGCCGTCCAGCTCGGAGGGCGGCACACCGCGTCGGAGCAGGTCGTCCAGGAGCACTGCCAGCGAGTAATCGGGGTGCAGGCTCAGCGTGCGCTCCAGCGCGACCGCCGCCAGCGCCCCCTGCCCCGCCCGCCAGGCCGCGAAGGCCAGCAGCGCGCCCGGCGCGGCGGTCAGCTCCGGCTCGGCCCGGCGGAACACGTCGGTCCAGAGGGCGATGTCCCGGTCACGACCGTCGGTGCGCTCCCAGGCGTGATCGCGCACCGGCAGGTGACTCAGCAGCATGCTCAACCAGGCCACCTCGTCGTCGTCGAGGCGCTCACCGCGCCGCTGCCGGCGTTGCGCCTCGCGGACCGCCGCCACCCCGGCGGTACGCAGCGCCCGCCCGCCGAGCAGGTCACTGGCGGGCGCCTGCTCGACCAGCTCGACCAGTCGCCGTTCCGCCCGCACGGTGGCCGCGTGCAGCGCGTCGCGGGCCGGGCCGTCCACCGGCGACACCTGCGCCACGAGGGCCGCCCGGTCGGGGAGGGCGACCTGACCGGCGAACACGGCCGACGCGGTCACCGGGTTGGCCGTCGGGTCGTAGCGCCGGCCCTCGGGCGGGCAGCAGTCGGCCTCGGTGCACAGGTACGACCACCACCGGCCGTCGGTCACCCGCAGCGCGTCGAGCACGTCCAGGCCGGCGCCGGTCAGGGCGGCGCGTACGGCGTCCACGCTCGGCGTCACCCGGTCGGGTGGTCCGTAGCCCACGACGGTGGCCGCGTCGGCGCCCTGTCGAGAGATCACTCCGGCCAGGTGTCGGGCACGGTCGACCGCGTCCGTGGACGGTTCGGGCAGGTCGGCGCGGGCGGCGAAGATGATCTGCCGGCCGCGCAGCGCGACCGCGACCACGCTGTCGGCGGGATGGAAGCCGAGCAGGTACGGCACGGCGGCGATCAGGTCGGCGGGCGAGCGGACGGAGAGCTTCGCGCGTTCGGTCGAGGTCATGCAGGAAGGCTGCGTCCGGCCTGCGGAGGCTTCCAGACCCTGTGGATGACACGCGGCTTATCCACAGTTACCGAACGTATTGCCGCAGGTGGACGCGTTCTGATGTGCGCACACGACACCGCCGTGTCATGGGCGGCGGCTACCGTGCGCTGATGGACCTGGCGTACCTGCGCGCTCATCCGGCACACCTGCCGACGTTCCGGACCCATCAGCGACTCCGCGAGACGCCGGTCGCCGGGGGAGACATCTGCGCCGCCGCCCGCCTCACCCTGGACGACGGTCACTCGGTCTTCGCCAAGTCCTGGCCGGAGCGGGCCGACCGGCCGGTGCCCGAGGGCTTCTTCGCCGCCGAGGCCGCCGGGCTGCGCTGGCTGCGGGAGGCCGACGCGATAGGCGTACCCGAGGTGATCGTGGCGTTGCCCGACCTGCTGGCGCTCGACTGGGTGGAGCCCGGCGAGCCGACGCCGGCGGCTGCCGAACGCCTCGGTCGGGAGCTGGCGGCCCTGCACCGGGCCGGCGCACCGACCTTCGGTGCGGAGTGGACCGGCTTCATCGGGGCGCTCGGGCAGGACAACACGCCCGACGACGGTCCCTGGTCGACGTGGTTCGCACGACGCCGGCTCGCCCCCTACCTGCGGCTGTCGGTCGACGGCGGTGCGCTCAGCAGCGCCGACGCCGCGCTGGTCGAGCAGGTGATCGGCCGGGTCGACGAGTTCGGCGGGGACGAGCCGCCCTCCCGGATCCACGGCGACCTGTGGCCGGGCAACGTGCTGTGGGGCGTCGACGAGCGGGCCTGGCTGATCGACCCGGCGGCGCACGGCGGGCACCGCGAGACCGACCTCGCCCAACTGGCGCTGTTCGGCGGCGTCGCGCACACCGATCGGGTGCTTGCCGCCTACCGGGAGAGCTGGCCGCTGGCCGACGGTTGGCGCGACCGGGTGCCGCTGCACCAGCTGCACCTGCTGCTCGTGCACACCGCGCTGTTCGGCGCGGGTTACCGCGATGCGGTCATCGAACTCGCCCGAGCCGCCCTGGGCAGCGTCGAGCGCGCTACGGTCGACCGGTGAGTGTCGCCCCACGAACCGACGGCGTCCTCGTCGACCGGTACGGCCGGGTCGCACGGGATCTGCGCGTGTCCCTCACCGACAAGTGCAACCTGCGGTGTACGTACTGCATGCCGGCCGAGGGGCTGCCCTGGTTGGCCGGGCCGGAGCTGCTCACCGACGAGGAGATCATCCGGCTGGTCCGGGTGGCCGTCGAGCGGCTCGGTGTGACCGAGGTGCGGTTCACCGGTGGGGAGCCGCTGATCCGGCCCGGGCTGCTCGGCATCGTGGCAGCGGTCGCCGCGCTCGACCCCCGCCCACGGGTCTCGCTCACCACGAACGGCATCGGCCTGGACCGGTTGGCGCCCGCGCTGCGTACGGCCGGCCTGGACCGGGTGAACGTCTCGCTGGACACGCTGGACCCGGCCCGGTTCACCCAGCTCACCCGCCGTCCCCGCCTCGACGCGGTGCTGGCGGGGCTCGCCGGGGCGGCTGCCGCCGGGCTCAACCCCGTGAAGATCAACTCTGTGTTGATGCGCGGTGTCAACGAGGACGAGGCGCCGGCCCTGCTCCGCTTCGCGCTCGACCACGGCTACCAGCTGCGGATCATCGAGCAGATGCCGCTGGACGCGCAGCACGGCTGGGACCGCAGCACGATGGTCACCGCCGAGGAGATCCTGACCTCCCTGCGTACCCGTTTCGATCTC
This sequence comes from Micromonospora sp. DT63, assembly GCF_049841615.1. Lineage (NCBI taxonomy): Bacteria > Bacillati > Actinomycetota > Actinomycetes > Micromonosporales > Micromonosporaceae > Micromonospora > Micromonospora sp. DT63. The sequence continues at coordinate 116,515 of NZ_JBNCKQ010000003.1, forward strand.
AGCCCTGACCCGGCCGAACGCGGCGCGGCACCGGCGGAGACCTGGCTGGTCGACGGCGGCCCGGCCCGGGTCGGCGTGATCGCCAGCGTGACCCGGCCCTTCTGCGGCGACTGCGACCGCACCCGGCTGACAGCTGACGGCCAGATCCGCGCCTGCCTGTTCGCCACCGAGGAATCCGACCTGCGGGCGGCGCTGCGCGACGGCGCGACCGACGACGAGGTGGCACAGCGGTGGCGCACCGCGATGTGGGGCAAGCGCGCCGGGCACGGCATCGACGACCCCACCTTCCTCCAGCCGACCCGGCCGATGTCCGCGATCGGGGGCTGACCCGTGCAGCCGAGACCGCTGACCGTCCGCTACTTCGCCGGCGCGCGCGCCGCAGCCGGCCGCGCCGAGGAGGTCACCGCCGCAGGCCGGTCACTCGACGACCTCACCACCGAGCTGGCCCAGCGCCACGGTGACCGGCTCGCCGCCGTGCTGCGGGTGGCCAGTTTCCTCGTGGACGGCGTCGCCTGTCATGATCGTCGGGCACCCCTGCCGGGCGGGGCCACGATCGATGTCCTGCCCCCGTTCGCGGGCGGCTGAGGGGGGCGCACACATGTTGGCGGTTCTGGGGTTCATGGGCGTCCTGGCGCTGGTCACCGGCCTGATCCATCTCTACCTCTGGAAGCGTCTCATCCGGGACACCACCACGCCGGGTCGCTGGCGGCGGGTCGGCGGGATCGTCGCCCTGGTGCTGGCGGTGCTCGTGCCGGCCACCCTCGTCGGCACGCAGGCCGGCCTGTACTGGCTCGCCTGGCCCGGCTACCTGTGGCTCGCGGTGATGTTCTACCTGCTGGTCACGCTCGTCGTGCTGGAAGTGCCGATGCTTGTCGTCCGGATGGTGCTGCGCCGCCGGGTGACCGCCGCCGAGCCGACCACCGCCGCGCCCGAGCCGGTTCTCGTCGGGGCCGCCGGGCCCGCCGATCCGCCGGCCACCGGCGCCGTCGCGACACCGGACCACGACCCGGCCCGCCGTCTGCTGCTGGCCCGCGGAGCCGCCATCTTCGCCGGCCTCACCGCCACCGGCATCACGGGGTACGGCGTCCGCACGGCACTCGGCCCGCCCCAACTCGACCGGGTGCAGATCCCCCTGCGCAAACTCCCGCGCAGCATGGACGGCCTGCGCATCGCCACCGTCTCGGACATCCACCTCGGCCCGCTGCGCGGGCGGGCGCACACCGAGCGGATCGTCGCCGCGATCAACCGTCTCGACGCGGACCTGGTCGCGGTCGTCGGTGACCTGGTCGACGGCTCGGTCGCCGAACTGGGGCCGGCCGCCGCGCCGCTTCGCGACCTGCGCTCCCGGTACGGCAACTTCTTCGTCACCGGCAACCATGAGTACTACTCCGGCGTGGAGGAGTGGGTCCAGGAGGTGGACCGTCTCGGCCTACGGGTGCTGCAGAACCGTCGTCAGGAGATCCAGGCCCGGGGCGGTGTGCTCGACCTGGCCGGCGTGAACGACCTGAACGCGGACCCGGCGGGCACCGGCCTCGCCGCCGGTCCGGACTTCGCCGCCGCCCTCGGTGACCGCGATCCGAGCCGCCCGGTCGTCCTGCTCGCCCACCAGCCCCTCGCCGCGAAGCAGGCGGCCAGCTACGGCGTCGACCTGCAGCTCTCCGGGCACACCCACGGCGGGCAGGTGGTGCCGTTCAACCTGGTCGTCAAGCTTCAGCAGCCGGTGGTCAGCGGCCTCGGCGAGGTCGACGGCACGAAGGTCTACGTGACCAACGGCGCCGGTTTCTGGGGCCCGCCGGTGCGGGTGGGCGCCAAGCCGCAGATCAGCCTCGTGGAGCTGCGCTCGGCATAGCGGACGTCACGTCCGCGCGTGGCGGAAGGCGGGCCGCGCGGCGGGCGTGACAGGATGCGGCGTGCCCCCGTTCAGCGCCGTACCCCCCGGTGGCCGTTCGCCCTTCGTCGCGGACCTGCACATCCACTCGAAGTATTCGCGCGCGTGCAGCCGTGACCTGACGTTGCCGACCCTCGGCTGGTGGGCGCGGCGCAAGGGCATCGCCCTGCTCGGCACCGGCGACTTCACCCACCCCGCCTGGTACGACCACCTGACCGAGACGCTGCGCCCGGCCGAGCCCGGGCTCTACCGGCTCGCCCCGGAGGCGGAGCGCGACATCGCCCGCCGACTGCCGCCGCGACTCGCCGGCACTAGCGACGCCGACGCGGTCCGGTTCATGCTGAGCGTGGAGATCTCCACCATCTACAAGCGGGACGACCGGACCCGCAAGGTGCACCACCTCATCTACCTCCCCGATCTGGAAGCGGTGGCGCGGTTCAACACCGCGCTCGGCCGGATCGGCAACCTCGGCTCCGACGGCCGGCCGATCCTCGGCCTGGACTCGCGGGATCTGCTGGAGATCACCCTGGAGGCGAGCCCGGACGGTTATCTCGTCCCGGCGCACATCTGGACGCCGTGGTTCTCGGCGCTCGGCTCGAAGTCCGGCTTCGACGCGATCGCCGACTGTTACGCCGACCTGGCCGAGCACATCTTCGCCGTGGAGACCGGCCTCTCGTCCGACCCGGCGATGAACTGGCGCGTCGGCAGCCTCGACGGCTACCAACTGGTCTCCAACTCGGACGCGCACTCGCCGCCGGCCCTGGGCCGGGAGGCCACCGTGCTGACCGCCGAGCGGGACTACTTCGCCGTCCGGGAGGCGCTGCGCACCGGTGACGGCCTGGCCGGCACCATCGAGTTCTTCCCGGAGGAGGGCAAGTACCACGCGGACGGACACCGGCTCTGCGGGGTCAACTGGTCCCCCGAGCGGACCCGGGCCGCCGGAGGGCTCTGCCCCGAGTGCGGCAAGCCGCTCACCGTGGGCGTGCTCAGCCGCATCGAGGAGCTGGCCGACCGACCCGACGGGCACCGCCCGGCGCACGCCCGGGACGTCACCCATCTGGTGCCGCTCGCCGAGATCCTTGGTGAGATCAACAAGGTGGGCGCCCGGTCGAAGAAGGTCGAGGGGAAACTCAACGAGCTGCTCGCCGCGCTCGGCCCCGAGTTGGAGATCCTGACCACGACGCCGTTGTCCGACATCGCGCAGGCCGGCGGCGACGTGCTCGCGGAGGGCATCGGGCGGCTGCGGCGTGGCGACGTACGCCGGGTGCCGGGTTACGACGGCGAGTACGGCGTGATCACCCTGTTCGACCCGGCGGAGCTGGGCACGGGCGCGGACACGGCACAGGAGACGCTGTTCGACGTACCCGTGCCGGCGCAGCGGCGACCCGCGGAGCCGGCGGCCAGGGCCACGGCCAAGCGCCCGGCGGCGGCCAAGGCGGAACCGAAGCGCAAGCCGGCCCCGGCGCCCGCGCCGCCGATCGCGTCGCCACCGTCACCGCACGAGCCGTTCGAGCCGATGCTCTCCGGCATGGAGGAGGTCGGCACCGGCCTGCTGGACCGGCTGGACGCCATGCAAAGGGTGGCGGCATCCGCGCCCGGCGGGCCACTGCTCATCGTGGCCGGTCCGGGCACCGGCAAGACCCGGACGCTGACCCACCGGATCGCGTACCTGTGCGCGGAGCTGAACGTCTTTCCCGAGCACTGCCTCGCGATCACGTTCACCCGACGGGCGGCCGAGGAGCTGCGGCACCGCCTCGACGGTCTGCTCGGCCCGGTCGCCGAGGACGTCACCGTGGGCACGTTCCACGCGCTGGGGTTGACCATCCTGCGGGAGAACGCCGACGCGGCGGGCCTGCCGGCCGGTTTCCGGATCGCCGATGACGCCGAGCGGGCGGCGGCGCGGTCGGAGGCCGGCGACGACACAGCCGCCTACACGGCGCTGCTGCGCAAGCAGGACCTGGTCGACCTGGACGAGCTGGTGAGCCTCCCGGTGGAGCTGCTGCGGGCCGACCGGAAGCTGGTCGAGCGGTACCGGGACCGCTGGCGGTGGATCTTCGTCGACGAGTACCAGGACGTCGACGAGGTGCAGTACGAGCTGCTGCGCCTGCTCAGCCCCGCCGACGGCAACCTCTGCGCGATCGGTGACCCGGATCAGGCGATCTACTCGTTCCGGGGTGCCGACGTCGGCTACTTCCTGCGCTTCTCCGAGGACTTCACGGACGCCCGGCTGGTCCGGCTCAACCGCAACTACCGCTCGTCCGCGCCCATCCTGGCCGCCGCCGTGCAGGCCATCGCGCCGTCCTCGCTGGTGCGGGGCCGGCGGCTGGACCCGGCCCGACTCGACCCGGAAGCCCCACTGGTCGGGCGGTACCCGGCGGCGTCGGTTGCCGAGGAGGCCGACTTCGTGGTGCGTACCGTCGACGAGCTGGTCGGCGGCCTGTCCCACCGTTCGCTGGACTCGGGCCGGATCGACGGCCGGACCACCTCGCTCTCGTTCTCCGACATCGCCGTGCTGTACCGCACCGACGCGCAGGCCGCCCCGATCGTGGACGCCCTGACCCGGGCCAACATCCCGGTGCAGAAGCGCTCGCACGACCGGCTGCGGGACCGGCCCGGGGTGGCGTCCATCGCCCGCGAGCTGCGGCACGCCGACGGGTTGGCCGGCTCGCTGGCCGCCCGGGTGCGCCTGGCCGGCCAGGTGGTCGCCGAGCGTTTCGCGGTGCCCACCCTGGACGGCGCCGGCAGCACGGTCCGCCCCGACGACGTCCGCTCGGCGGTGGACCTGCTGACCCCGCTGGCCCGCCGCTGCGGCGACGACCTGGAGGCGTTCCTGTCGCAGTTGGCCACCGGCGCGGAGGTGGACGCGCTCGACCCGCGTGCCGAGGCGGTCACCCTGCTCACCCTGCACGCCGCGAAGGGCCTGGAGTTCCCGGTGGTCTTCCTGGTCGGCGTCGAGGACGGGCTGCTGCCGCTGCGCTGGCCGGGCTCGACGCCCGACGAGGACGCGGTAGCCGAGGAACGCCGGCTCTTCTTCGTCGGCCTGACCCGGGCGCAGGACCGGCTGTACGTCAGCCACGCCGCCCGCCGGACCCGGCACGGCACCGAACGTGACTGCGCACCCTCGCCGTTCCTGGGCACGATCGACCCGGGCCTGTTCGAGCGGTTCGGCGAAACCGAGCCGCGCCGCCCGAAGGACCGCCAGCTCCGGTTGATCTGAGCGAGCCACCGCCCGCGCGACAGTGACCTGGGGTCAGCTCACGAGCGCGGCCAGCCACGTGCCCGCCAGCAGGGCCGGGCCCAGGGGCAGCAGGGTTTCGCGGCGGACCTTGCGCGCCGCCAGCAGGCCGAGGACCAGGATCCCGTGCAGCAGATGTGGCAGGAGCAGCCCGGTGAGCAGGGCGTCGCGGCCCAGCCAGCCCAGTGGCAACCCGAGGACGGCGGCGAGTTTCACGTCCCCGAAGCCGAGCCGGGATCCCGGCAGCAGGGCCAGCAGCACGTGCGCCGCGCCGGAAACCGCCGCACCGACAAGCGCGCCGACCAACCGCCCGGGAGTGCCGGCCAGCAGGGCCGCGCCGGTCAGGCCACCGAGGGCCAGCAGGCCGGCCGCCGCGACCATCGGGTCGGGTAACCGCAGACAGGCCAGGTCGACCACGGCCAGCACCAACCCCACCGCCGCCACCGCGAGGAGGACCGGCAGCGCCGGATCGTCACCCTGGGCGACGGCGAGCCCCAGGAACACCGCGGCCGCCAACGGCGGACCGAGCCAGGCCCGCGCGTCGCGTCGAGGCCGCGCCGGCAGGGTCGTGAAGCGCCGGGCCACCGGGGGTACGACGAGTCCGACCACCCCACCGACCAACGCCACCCCCACCAGCACCGCTGCCGACATCTGCCGGACGCTACCGGCGGTCGCCCGTCCGCGCCGTCCCCGATCGCGGTTCCGCGCCTGTCCGGCGCGAGCGTTCCGGGCCCGTCCGACCCGGGCGTTCCGCGCCCGTTCAGCGCGAGCGTTCCGCGCCCGTCCGGCGGGGACGTTCCGTGCTCACCACAAGCGCCACCCCGGCGACGATGACCGCCCCGCCGAGCAGCACCCGCGGGGTGATCGGCTCGGCCACCAGCAGCGCCCCGAGCGCCACCGCGACCGCAGGGTTCACGTACGCGTACGTCGAGACCAGCGAGATCGGCGCGTTCTGCAGCAGCCAGACGTACGCGGTGAAGGCCACCAGCGAGCCGGCCACCATGAGGTAGCCCAACGCCAGCCAGGACCGGGTGCTGACCGCCGCCGGGTGGAACTCGCTCAGCTCGCCCCGGCCGGCGGCGACAACTGCCAGCGCCACCGCGCCGGCCACCATCTGGTACACAGTGCCGACGAACGGGTCGGCGGGCACCCCGATCCGTCCGGACAGGAACGACCCGACCGACCACGCGACGGCTCCCGCCACCACCGTCAGCGCGCCGACCAGCGGCACCGCGTCCGCGCTGCCGGCGGGCAGCACCAGCAGGACCAGGCCGACGAAGCCGAACGTGACCCCCGCGAACGTCCAGACTCCAGGCCGGTCGCCGGTGGCGGAGCGCAGCAGGACCACGAGCAGCGGCACGGTCGCCACCAGCAGCGCCGCGATTCCGGACGGCACCGCCACCCCGGGCGGCCCGGACTCGGCGAGCACCACCAGGCCGTTGCCACCGGCGAGCAGGAGCACACCGACAAGCGCGGCGGAGCCGAGCTGCCGACGCTGCACGCGAAGCGCGCCCGGCCCTCGGCGCAACCGCAGCACCACCGCCAGCACGACGCCGGCGACGGCGAACCGCAGGGCGGCCGACAGCAGCGGCGGCATCGTCTCCACCGCGACCCGGATGGCCAGATAGGTCGAACCCCACAGCAGGTAGACCACGATCAACGCGGTCCAGACCAGGGTGGGCGCGGCGGCGGCGCGGCGGCCGGGCAGGGCGGCGGCGCTCGGTGAAGATGAGCTCATCGGTGGACCACGCTACGGTGACCTCGGAGTCGGCGTCGCGCATTGGTGGCCGGCCTCTCACCACTCGTGCAGGAGGGCGGCATGACGAACTACGGACCACCGGGTGAGGGCTTCCGAGGCCCGTGGCGTGGGCAACGGCCCGACGAGACGCCCGGCCGGCCGCCGCAGCAGCCCTACCCGTCCGGCCCGGAGCCCTACCCGCCGACGGTTGCGTCCTACCCGCCCGCCCCTGCGGAGCGCCCCGGGTCCTACGGCGACGGTCCGTACGGCGGCGAACCGGCGAGGCCCTACGGTGGCGGCCCCTCGTACGGCGGCGAGCGCGGGGCACCGTACGGGGCTGAGCCGTCCGGTGCGCCCTACGGCGGCGGACGGTACGGCGGGGAGACCGAGGCGCCGTACGGTGGCGCGTACCGGCCGGCCGAGGCGCATCCCCCGTACGGCGGGGAGCCGTACCGGCCCGACGACGGCCCGTACGGCGGTGACCCCGCACCCGTCCCGCCCCGACGCGGCAGAGGGCCGCTGATCGCTGTGGTGGCCGTCGTGGTGGTGCTGGCGCTGGCCGGTGGCGGCGCGTACTGGTTCCTCGGCCGGTCCGATGACCCTGCCGCACCGGTGGCCGCGCCGACCGGTTCGGCAGGTGTCGGGGCGCCCAGCGCGGCCGGGACCGAGCCGGCCGAGCCGGTGCCGAGCGCCGCCGCGCCGGAGTCGTCGGCCGACCCGCGGTTCGTCAAGGTCGGCCAGTGTGTGCGCAACGACGGAACGGCCGGGGGCAAGCCCAAGCTGCTGATCAGCGGCTGCACGGCGAAGTCGTACGAGGTGCTGCGCCGGATCGACGGCGCGACCAGTGGCGAACGCGACGCCGAGGCGAAGTGCGCCAAGGTCGAGGGCTACACCAACTGGTACTTCTTCGACAGCGAGCTGGACACCCTCGACTTCGTCCTCTGCCTGAAGCAGCGCTGACCACCCACCCCTGGGGATGAGATGACGACCTACGGACCATCGGGTTCCGGGCAGCCGGACGACCCGTACCAACGCCCGCCGATCGGGCCCGACGGCCCGTCCCCGGTCGACCCGACCGTCCCCCAGTGGGGCCCGCCGCCACCGCAGCCACCGCAGTGGGACGCGCCGCCGCCGCAGCCACCGCAGTGGGGCCCGCCGCCGCAGCCGGCGCAGTGGGGTCCGCCGCCGCAGCCCTCGGAGTGGGACGCACCGCCGGGGCCGTTCCCACCCGCCGGGCCCGGCCCCGGCCAGCCGGCGGCGCCGTGGCCTGCGCAGGCGCCCGGCGGGTACCCGATGCCGCCCGCCCCGCCGGTGAAGAGGAACGGCGGCAAGATCGCCCTCATCGTCGCGCTGGTGGTCCTGCTCGTGGTCTGCCCGTGCCTCGGCCTCTTCGGCTGGGCGGCGTTGAAGGCCGCCGACAGCGACAGCGACTCTGCCGCGCCAGCTCCGTCGCTGAGCGTCCCCGTCGTCCCGCCGGGTCTGCCCAGCGACGCCCCGAGCCCCGTCCTGCCGTCCCCGGACGAGGAGGAGTTCGCCAAGGGGGACTGCGTGGTCAACGACGGCAGCGAGGACGACGCGGACCTGCGCAAGGTGCCGTGCGGCCCGAACACCTACCAGGTGCTGCTGCGCATCCCGGCGACCACTGACGGGGACCGGTGCGCGACGCTCGCGCCGCAGGCGACCGCGAACTACGTGCACGACAACGCGATCGACGTGTTCGATTACGTGCTCTGCCTGAAGAAGCGGTAATCCTCACGGAAACTAGGGCTGTCTAGCGTGGACGCTAGACAGCCCTAGTTTTGTCTCGACGGTCGCAACACGCCGGTAGGCTCATCTATCCATATCTAGCTTCGCAGCTAGAGGGCCCGATACTCTGCGATGCGTGGATCCGGTCCGCAATCCGTACGCTCCCGGCGCCGGGCAGCGCCCGCCCGAACTCGCCGGGCGGGGGCGGGAGCTGGACGTCTTCGACATCGTGCTGGAACGCATCGCCCGCGGGCGTCCCGAACGCAGCCTCATGCTCACCGGCCTGCGCGGCGTCGGTAAGACGGTCCTGCTCAACACCCTGCGTTCCCAGGCGATCAACCGACTCTGGGGCAGCGGCAAGATCGAGGCCCGGCCAGACCAGTCACTGCGCCGGCCGGTCGCCGCCGCGTTGCACATGGCGATCCGCGAACTCGCCCCCCGGCACCGCGCTCCGGACCGGATCGACGCCTTCCTCGGGGTGCTCAAGGCGTTCGCCCAGCGGTCCACACCGACCGGCCGCGCCGGGGCGCCGTCGAAGCTGCGCGACCGGTGGCAACCCGGCATCGACGTGCCCGCCGCCAGTGGCCGGGCCGACTCCGGCGACATCGAGATCGACCTGGTCGAGCTGTTCACCGACGCCGCCGCCGTGGCCAGTGACGTGGGCACCGGCGTCGCGCTCTTCATCGACGAGATGCAGGACCTCGGCCCGGAGGACGTCTCCGCGCTCTGCGCCGCCTGCCACGAGCTGTCCCAGATCGGCGCCCCGCTGATCGTCGTCGGCGCCGGGCTGCCGCACCTGCCGGCCGTGCTGAGCGCCGCGAAGTCGTACTCGGAACGGCTCTTCCGCTACCAGCGCATCGACCGGCTCGATCGGATCGCCGCCGACCAGGCGCTCTGCGCGCCGGCCGAACGCGAGGAGGTGGAGTACGAGCAGAAGGCGCTCGACCTGCTCTACGAGAAGTCCGGTGGCTACCCGTACTTCGTCCAGGCGTACGGGAAGGCGACCTGGGATCATGCGCCACGGTCACCGATCACCGCCGCCGACGTCCGGGTCGCCGCCCCCGAGGCCGAGGCCGAGTTGGCGGTCGGCTTCTTCGGCTCCCGGTTCGAGCGGGCCACCCCGGCCGAGCGCGAGTACATGCGGGCGATGGCCACGCTGTCCCTGGTGGAGGGCGAGTCCGGTGCCGCGCCCCGCGACGACATGGACGCCGCGGTGCCCACCTCCGAGATCGCCCGCGCTCTCGGCCGGAAACCGGCCAGCCTGTCCCCGGCCCGCGACGCGCTGATCAAGAAGGGGCTCATCTACTCCGGTGAACGGGGCACGGTGGCCTTCACCGTTCCGCACTTCGGCCGGTACCTGCGCACCCAGCCAACCTGACCGCCGCGCCCGCAGAGGCGTTCAGACCCTCGACCAGGGTGCCGGGAAGACCACCTCGCCGCGCGGCGGCGGACCCTCCTCACTGGTGGACGGCGGCAGCACCAGCGCCTGCCAGGGCTCCCCGAGCCCGGCCCACGGGCTGGTGAGGCCCAGCTCCGCGGCCGGCCCGAAGCCGAAGCGGCGATAGAAGGCCGGGGCACCGAGGACCACGACCACCCGCTCGCTCAGCTCGGTGGCGGCGTCCAGAGCGGCCTGCACCACGGCGCTGCCGTGCCCGACCCGCTGCCGGTGCGGTGCGACCGCCACCGGCCCGAGCGCCAGGGCGGGCGCGACGGCACCGCGATCGGGTCGCACCCGCACCCGGGTGAGCAGCGAGTATCCGACCACCTCGCCGCCGTACTCGGCGACCATTGCCAGCTCGGGCAGCCAGGCGTCGGTGCCGCGCAGGTCATCGACCAGCCCCACCTCCGGCGGCGTCTGCACCTCCGGGCGGGCGAACGCCGAGGCCAGCACCCGACGCACCGGGCCGGCGTCGGCCGGGCCTTCGGGGCGGAGCCGCAGCGTCGTCACCCGCGCGACGTTACCCGTGACGGCCTGTCCATCAGCGATGGTCGCTCGAATCGGCGTGGCGTACGTGCACACCGACCGATCCGGATCCGGCGGTTGCCGGGGTAGCAAACGCCCCGACGGGGTATGACTGATCCATGACGCCCGTACGCTCCCTCGCCCGCGCCATGCTGAGCGGCATCTTCGTGGTCAGCGGGTACCGCAACTTCCGCAACCCCCACCGGCTCGCGGAGACCGCCAAGCCGGTCACCGACCGGGTCGCGCCGCTCCTGCAGAAGGCGCACCCGAACTTCCCCACCGAGACCGAGACGTTGATCCGCCTCAACGCGGCGGTGCAGGTCGGTGCCGGGCTGATGCTGGCCACCGGGCGGTTCAGCCGGCCCGCCGCGCTGGTCCTCGCCGGGACGCTGGTGCCGGTGACCCTCGCCGGGCACCCGTTCTGGAACAACGACGACCCGATCGCCAAGAACAACAACGAGATACACACCCTGAAGAATCTCGGGCTCTTCGGCGGCCTCCTGCTCGCCGCCGCCGACACCGGTGGCAAACCGGGCATCCGCTGGCGTACGGGTCACCGCATCGGCCACTCTCGACGTTCCATGCAGCGCGCCGTCCGCACCGCCCGCCGCGAGGCCCGGATCGCCGTCCGGTCCGCGGCCACCGCGCGTCGACTCCCCGGCTGACCTGCCTCGATCTGCGTCGGTGTCACCCCCACCCCCCGCTAAGGCCACGAATTACCTGAACCACCCGGTAGGCGTTAACGCGGTGGAAATGTCAAAAACATGTGTGGGATCGGACACGGTCGCATAACGCGGGAGGCACTGACGTGAGGCGCCGTTCTAGGCTCCGTGCAGGACCTGGACGGGTAGGACGACCTTGGTACGGGGGTGGCCACGCCATGCCGACGACTGTCGGTAGACGGGCGGACCGCCTCGCCCCAGTTCAACGCATGACGCGGGGGATCGATCGCAGGAACGTCGTACGGGGCGCCATCGTGGCCGCCGTCGCCTATGCCGCATGGCTCGCCATCGGTGAGTTCGGGCGACCGTACAACTTCTTCGACATGAAGATCTACCACGGTGCGGTGGTGTGGTGGGCGAGCGGTCATGAGCTCTACGAGTTCATCGCGCCCGGCACCACGCTCGGCTTCACCTACCCACCGTTCGCCGGGCTCGTCATGCTGCCCATGGCGCAGCTGCCGATCGACGCGGCGGGGATGGTCAACGCCCTCGCCAGCATCGCGGCGCTGACGCTGGTGCTGGCCGGCCTGCTACGCCCCATCGTGGACCGGCTGGCCTGGCCACTGTGGTTCACCGTGGCGCTGGCGGTGCCGCTCGCGCTCGCCATCGAGCCCAGCCGGGAGACGCTCGGCTACGGCCAGGTCAACCTCCTGCTGTTCGCACTGATCATGGCGGATCTGATCGGGCTGCGGTGGCGCTCGCGCCGAGGCACCCACTACGCCGCGACCGACGGCCCGCTGCTGCGCTTCCTCTACGGTGGCGCCTGGGCGGGCGCCGGCATCGGCCTGGCCACGGCGGTGAAGCTCACCCCCGCGCTGTTCATCGCCTACCTGCTGATCACCCGCCAGTGGCGGGTGGCGGCCACCGCGATCGGCACCACTATCGGCGTGACGATCGGGACCTTCGCGATCGTCGGCGACGAGTCGCGGACGTACTTCGGCAGCGTGCTCTGGCAGACCGAGCGGGTCGGCGCCGCCGACATGACGCCGAACCAGTCGCTCGCCGGCCTGTTGGCCCGGCTGTACGACTCGATCGAGACCCCCGGGCTGCTCTGGCTCGCCTTCTCGGTGCTGATCCTGGCGGTGGGTCTGTCCCGGGCCGCCAGCTCCCGCGCCGACGGTGACGAGCTGACCGCGTTCACGCTGGTCGGCCTGACCGCCAACGTGATCAGCCCGATCTCCTGGACGCACCACCTCGTCTGGGTGATCCCGGCGATCATCGTGCTGGCCGACGCCGCCGTCCGTCGACGGGAGGCGAGCAGGGGTCTGGGGCAGCGCACCGGTCAGGGCGCGGCGTTCGGTGGCCTGAGCGGGCTCAACGGTCTTCGCCCGCCGATCTGGTATCCGACGCTTACCGGGTTCCGGCACGGTGTCGCCGCCCTCGGCCTCTACCTGCTCTTCCTGATCTCCCCCATCTGGCCGTACGAGCACCAACTGCCGGAGGTGTCGCACTACCAGGACGGCTTGTTCGGGGCGCTGATGGAGAACTCGCTGGCCCTCGCGCTGATCGTGCTGGTCGCGGCGCTGCCCTGGCGGCCCGGCGCCGAGCCGGCGTTCTACGGCGAACGGCTCGCCCGAGCCGTGGCGGTCAACGGCCGCCGCTGAGCGGTCAGGGGCAGTTGACCCATTCCTCGGTGCCGTCGGCGAAGACCTGCCGTTTCCAGATCGGCAGCCGGGCCTTGGCCTCGTCGACGAGCCGGGCGCAGGCCGCGAAGGCCGCGGCGCGGTGCGCGGTGCTCACCGCGGCGACCAGCGCCACGTCACCGATGGCCAGCGGCCCGACGCGGTGCGAGACGGCCACCGCGTAGACGTCGGGGTCGGCGGCGATCTCGGCGGCCACCTCGCGCAGCACCTGCGCGGCGCTCGGGTGCCCCTCGTACTCCAGGCTCACCACCGGACGCCCGTGGTCGTGGTCGCGGACGACGCCCTGGAAGGAGACGACCGCGCCGGCCCGGCGCTCGGCGACCGCCGCCTCGTGCGCGGCGAGGTCGAGGGGCTGGTCGGTGACCTCGACGACGGTGATCGCCGGCGCGGTCACGACGCCCGCTCCCCGGGCAGCAGTGGCAACGGCACGATCGGCACCCGATCGCCCTGCGCACCGTTGGTGCCCGGTCGGATGACGGCGAACCCGTCAGCGCCCGCGAGACCGCGCAGCATCGCCGACCCGACGTGCCGCACCGGGTGCGCGGTGCCGGCCGCCCGGTCCAGGCGGACCAGCGCCAGATGGGTGTGGTCGCCGCGCCCGGGCACCGCCTCGGCCAGTGTGGCGTGGGGCAACACCGGCATCGAACGACCCTGGAGCCCGGCGAGCAGCGGCGCGACCAGGGACACCAGCGCGACGATTGCGGACTGCGGGTTGCCCGGCAGGCCGGCGACGAACCGGACCCGTCCGTCGTGATCGGCCAGCCGGGCCAGCAGCATCGGGAAACCGGGCCGGACCGCCACCGTGTTGACCACGTAGTCGGCGCCCAGCGCCTCCAGGGTCGGATGCAGGTGGTCGACCGGGCCGTGCATCGTGCCACCTGTGGTGCAGACCAGGTCGGCGTTGGTCAGCGCCGCGCGCACCGCCGCCACGTGCGCGGGCAGCGTGTCGGCCACCGGGCCCACCACGTCCGAGGGGCGGACGTGGCAGCCGTAGCGACGTAGCCACGCGGGCACCGCCGGGCCCAGCGCGTCGCGCACCCGGCCCGCACCAGGCGGGCCGGCCGTGAGCAACTCGTCGCCGAAGACCAGCAGCGCGGCACGCGGCGCCCGCCGGACCCGCAGCGTGTCGTGCCCGCAGGAGGCGGCCAGGCCGATCACCGCCGGGTCGACAGGCGTGCCGACCGGCAGAAGCTCCTCATCGGCGTACGCCTCCTCGCCCGGCTGCCGCCACTCCGGCGTTGGCCGGGGCGTGCCGCTGACCAGGCCGTCCGTGACGGTGGACTCCTCGATGCGCAGCACGGCGGAGGCGCCCTCGGGGACCATGGCCCCGGTCGCGATCTCGACTGTCGTGCCGTCCTCGGTGAGTGGCGCGGGGGTGTTGCCGGCCAGCACACGCCCGACGACGCGCCACGGCCCGCCGCCGCGCACCGCCCAGCCGTCCACGCTGGAGGTGGGAAACGCGGGCAGGTCGGTGCGGGTGGTCAACGGCTCGGCCAGGGTCAGCCCGTCGGTGTCGACCAGCGGTCGGGCGACGGCGGGCAGCGCGGCGGCCAGACCGACCGCGTACACCCGGGACCGCGCCTCCTCCCACCCTGCCGGTGGGGGCGCGACGACCCGGTCCGCGGTTGGTGCGGCTTTCGTGCTCACCGACCGAGCCTATCGGGGCGGACCGACGTCCGTCGGGCCTGGGCGCGGACGGGCGGTGGGCGCCGGCGGACCGATCAGTGGTCGCCGCCGCGAAGTTGGTCGACGGCGTGGCCGAGGATCGGCCCGAGCACTGCCAACCCGTCCCGGGCGCCGCCGGTCGAGCCGGGCAGGTTGACCACCAGCATCCGGCCGGCCACCCCGGCCAGGCCCCGGGACAGGGCCGAGGTGGGCACCCGCTCGCGACTGTGCGACCGGATCGCCTCGGCGATGCCGGGGATCTCGTAGTCCAGCAGAGCGCGGGTCACGTCCGGCGTCCGGTCGGACGGGGTGATCCCGGTGCCGCCGCTGGTCAGCACCACGTCGACGCCGTCGTTGAGGGCGGCCCGCAGGGCGGCGCCGACCGGTTCGCCGTCGGGCACCACGACCGGCTCGTCGACCTGACAGCCCAACTCGCGCAGACCCGAGACGAGCAGCGGGCCGCTGGTGTCGGCGTAGACACCGGCGGCGGCCCGGTTGGACGCGACGATCACCCGGGCCCGGATCACGGCCGGTCCTCCGGCCGGATCCACTCGCCGGTCTTGCCGCCCTCCTTGCGCAGCACCCGGACCGCCTCGACCGACGCCGCCGGATCAACTGCCTTGACCATGTCGATCAGGGCCAGGCCGGCGACCGCGACAGCGGTGAGCGCCTCCATCTCGACGCCCGTCCGGTCCGCCGTGCGGGCGGTGGCGGTGATCTCCACCGTGTCCGCGGTCAACCGCAGGTCGACTGTGACACCGTGCAGGGCGATCGGGTGGCAGAGCGGGATCAGATCCGGAGTGCGCTTGGCCCCCATGATGCCGGCGAGCCGACCGACCGCCAGCGCGTCACCCTTGGGCAACCCGTCGCGGTGCAGCAGGTCGACAACCTCGGGCGTGGTGCGCAGACGGCCCGCCGCGACGGCCACCCGGCCCGTCACCGGCTTGGCGGAGACATCGACCATGCGGGCCGCGCCGGCACGGTCGACGTGGCTGAGCTGCGCGGGTTCGGTCACGGCCGTGAGCCTATCGGTGCGGTACGACGCATCGGCGCTCGGAAGGGGCGGCGGCCCGGCACCCGCCGGGTGCGACAGCGCTCAACCGGACCGCGCCCCTGCCTCGCTGGACCCGCCGCCGAGGTCGCTGGGGGGACCTGACGGCGGGCGCGTGTCGACGACCCGGTTCTGCCCACGGGCAGAACCTCCCCCGTTCGTCGATACGATCGAAAAGCTACCGGGCCCGGCGATAAGAAATCGATAAGCGACGTTCGCCCAGGTCAACGCCCCACGTCGACGAGGGCTGAACCCAGTTCGGTGAGGCGGCGCTCGACATCGAGGCGCTCCGGTACGCCCATCCGACGGAAGATCGCCAACGCCCGCTCCCAGTACCGCCGGGCCTCGGTCGGGTCGACGGCACTGAAATGCTCCGCGAGGCCCGCCAACGCACGCCCCTGCTCGTGCGGGTGGGCGATCCGCGTCGCCAACCGCAGGGCCTCGCGGTGCATCTCGGCCGCCTCGCGGTCAAGCCCGCGTGCCCGCAGCGTCCGGCCCAGCTCGTTCAACGCCGCAGCCTCGATGTGCCGCTCGCCCGAACCGACCGCGAGGGCCCGCCCCATCTCATGCTCCTGCTGGGCCTCCGCCAAACGACCAAGACCGCGGTAGGCGATGCCGAGGTCGAGGCGTACCTCTGCCTCGCCGTATCGGTGGCCGGTGCGGTCGCGAAGCGCCAGCGAGGCCCTGAGGATCCTGATCGCCTGATGGAGGTCTCCCATCCGGGTGCGTACCGCTCCGATATGGCTGAGAGCGTTGAGTACGTGGAACTCGCTCGAGTTGGTTCGGGCCCAGGCCAGGTGACGCCGGTGTATCCATAACGCCTCTTCGTAACGACCCAGTGACGTGAGGGCTATGCCGACATTCGGTAACGCGTTCGGAGCTCCTGCGTTGCCGTAGCCCCGGTAGTCACGCAGCTGTTCCATACCGAGTGCCACTGCCTCGCTCAGATTGCCGCTCCAGTAGTGGACCGGGGCGAGATTGGCCTGGTAGCGAGCCGTGTTCAGCACGTCCCGGGATTCCTTGGAAAGCTCGACCGCGCGGGTCAGGTGTTTCAGGGCTTCCCGGTTGTCGCCGGTCCGGACGTAGGCGGAGGCCAGGTAGTTCTGCATCAGCGCCGTCGACTCGACGTTGCCCGTCGCCTCTGCCGCTGCCAGCCCCTGCTGGTGGGTCGTGATGATGTCCTCGAAGTATCCGCGGATGTAGCAGAACCGCCACAGGGCGCGAGCCAGCCGCCAGGCGTGCTCGTAGAAGCCCGACTCATGCGCCGACGCCACCATCGTCACCAGGTCCGCCCGCTCGGCCTCCAACCACTCGACGCTCGGCTCGCCAAGAGCCTCAAGCAGTTCAGGCCTGCCGAATGGAAGGTGACTGACCTGGCTTCCGATGACGACGGGCTCGATAATCTCAGCAATCCGCAGAGCCGCCGCCAGGGTGAAGTCGAGCAGTTGGGCCAGGGCCGACCGGCGGTCCCGCGCCGAATCGACGTACAGGCACAGCTCGACGGAGTATTGACGCATCAGGTCGTGCAATCCGTACTGCCGGGAGTTCAGATCCTCCACCAGGTGCCTGTCGGTGAGGTCGTCGAGAGCCGCGTGGGCTTCCGCCACCGTCAGCCCGGTCAGTGCCGCGACCGCCGTTGGGCTGAACCGGCTACCGGGGTACAGACCCAGAAAGCGGAAGACCCGCTTGGTCGACTCGGGGAGAGGTTCGTAGGAGGCGGCGAACGCGCCGGTGACTGTGCTGTTCTCCCCGGCCAGATGGAGGAGAACCGACGCCGCGCCGGCCATCTGTGCCGCGAGATCCGCCAACCGCCAACCACGTCGGTGCGCCAGCCGGGCGCCGGCCAGCCGAATCGCCAGAGGAAGATGGCCGCACCGTCGGACCACCTCGACCGCTGCTTCCGGCTCGGCGTCGACCCGCTCCCGCCCCACACTCAAGGCCAACAGGTCGACGCCCTCCCGAGACGACATGACCGGCAGGGACTGCGACGCGCCGAGGTCCGGGTGGGTGAGTCGGCGTCGAGACGTCACCAGCACGACGGCGGTGGGCTCGATCGGCAGAAGGGGCAGGATCTGGTCGCTGCTGGCGGCGTTGTCCAGAATGATCACCGACCTTCGGCGGGCCAGCTCGCGTCGCCAGAGTTCCGTCCTGTCGTCGAGGTCAACCGGCACCCGCTCGGGCGGCACCCCAAGCTGGCGGAGGAGGACGACAAGAGCCGACGCCGGTCCAACCAGGTCTTTCTCGCCATGCCCCCGCAGGTCGACGTACAGACGGGCATCCGGGTACCGGTCGCTCAGCCGGCGGGCCAGGTGCACGGCGAGTGTTGTCTTGCCGCTGCCGGCCATTCCGTCGATGACGTGCACGGCCGGGACGCGCTCCTCGACACGCCGTGTCTCCGCCAACAGCCTGGCCACGACGGCGTCCCGACCAACGAAGTCGGTGACCGAACGAGGCAAATGATCCACCACTGGGGGCAACTGCTTCGTCGTCGAGTCACCCGCCGGTGCCGGTGCGGACACAGCGCGGCGCCCAACCGCGCCTTTGCTCGGGCCGGGGACGTCGGGTACCGGGCTCGGCGCCTCGGCGAGGATCCTGCGCCGCAACTTTTCCAGGCTGGCCCCCGGGCTCACTCCCAACTCCGTCATCAGATGCCTGCGAATCTCGTCATACGCGACAAGCGCCTCCGCGTTGTCACCGCGCTCGTGCAGGGCCCGCATGAGAAGGAGGTATGTCGGCTCTCGGAGCGGATGAAGTGCAGTCACCGCCCGCAGTGACGGAATCGCGAGGTCATCCCGCCCGGATCGCAGATGAACCTCGGCGAGGAGTTCCACGGCCAGAAGACGCTCCTCCTCCGCAGCGACGGTTCGAGCCGTCAGGACGGGCCCAAGCGGGACGCCGGCGAGCATGGGACCCTGCCACCGCGCCAGTGCGCGGCCCAGCAGTTCCGATGCACGCGAGAGGTCGCCAGCGCCCAGAGCGCCCCGGCCAGCGCAAAGCTCGTCCTGGAAGCGGAAGACGTCGATCACATCCGGCCGCAAGGCGAGTCGATAGCCGTTGCCCTGCCGCACGAGAGTCGCGTCCGCGAGCGCTAACGTCTCGAACTCCCGGCGAAGATTGGCCGCATAGGTCCGCACATTCGCCACAGCGGAACGCGGAGGACGATCGGCCCACAGCTCGTCTATGAGGCTGGCCAACGTCACCAACTGGCCTGGCTGGACCGCGAGCATCGCGAAGATTACCCGTTGTTTGGGCGTGCCCAGGTGCAACTTGTGGTCGGCAAGCAGCACCTCCAGGCCACCCAGCAGGTTGATCTCCACCGGCCCTCCGAATTCGCGTCTATCGGTGTCTAGCTGATCACACTGGGGAAGGTTAACGGTGGTCAGAATGCAGGCCAATCCTCCAACGAGACACCTCAAATCCACACCGACCAGACGACGGAGCGCAGATTCTGTCCAACCGGATTGATCGGAGCCCAAACTGACGGATGAGGCTGGACGCGCACCGTCGCCAGACTGTGGGGGGACGGAGCAATGCCGATAGCCTCTCAGCAGCGCGCGCGCAAGCTGCGGATCACCAGTGCAGCACGACCGCGCTCCGCTCAGGTGGCATGGACAGACCGTCACAAAGGCCGCCGGCTTGGCTAATGTTGCGTATACCGACATTTATCGCTACTAAAACTGCCTAACTCCTCTTAGGCTCCCATCACAAGAACGGATCCGGAATACGGAAACGGCCGGACGAGTGGAGGGAGCATGCAATGCGCGGCAGCGACTGGATGTGACAGCGAGGTGGCACCACGCGGTAAGCTCCCGTCGTCAACACGTAACTGTCGGCGACGACAGGAGCTTCATGAGCCGGGTGTCACCGCAGAATCCCAGGACGGATCGACGGCTTTCGCTGCTCGTTGGTCTCGTCGTCGCAATGGCAATCGTTCCCACAGGCCTCGCTGGCACCGACGTGTTGACCCGTCCACCCGCCTCGGTAGGCGACGGGGCGACGATCGTGGCGCTGATCTTCATGACTGCGCTTGGCACGATCGTCATGGCACCCATCCGAATCCGCTCGACCACACATGCCATCACCTGGGTCGAGACGGCGGTCGTCATAGGACTCGCCGTAGCGCCACCCTCCTGGGTGGTGCTGGCAACGGGGGCCGGCGTCGGTGTGGCGTCAGCCATCATGAAGCTGCCGATGATCAAGGCGGCCTTCGGAGTCAGCAAGAACATTTTGGTGGCCGGCGGGGCGAGTGTCGCCGCACTGGCCGTTGACTGGCAGTGGCCCTCGGCCAGCGTGGTCGATCTGGCCACCCTCCTCGGTGCGATCTACCTGGTAGCGGCACTCCTCGACGACCTGCTCGCAATCCCGGTGATCGCGCTGGCCACCGGGACACCTGTCTCCCGTCAGTTCTTGAACAACCTCGACCTGCGGATCGCCGGCTTCGGCGTGCGGTTCATCGTGGCTGTCTGCACGCTACTCATCCTTCGCGAAGACCCCCGACTACTGCTTGCCGTCCCCCCACTGATGTTGAGCCTGCACCTGGCCTACTCCGCGCGCATCCGAGGCCGCACCGAGCAGCAGGCGTGGCAGCGGCTCGCCCGCACCACCGACGCGCTCAACGTGGTCGACCTGGACGACGTGCTCACCACCGCCGTCACCCAGGCCGCCGAGTTGTTCTCCGCCGACGAGGTCGAGATCGAGCTGCGCGACGGCGGTCGCACCGTTCGGGGCGGCACCGGCGGCATCGCCTTCGACGGGCCGACCGGCACGCCCACCGACGTGGACGGCACAGTCGTGCCCACCCCGCTGGAGGGCCACGACCGCTCCGTCGACGTCGGCATCCTGCGCCTGCGCTTCCGTGGGCCGGTGCAGCTCTCCGAGCGGGAGCAGTACACGCTGCGCACCTTCGCCTCGGCGCTGTGCACGGCGGTCCGCAACGCCCAGGCGTACGCCGAGCTGGCCCGTGTCGCCGACGAGCACGCGTACGCCGCCACCCACGACGCGCTCACCGACCTCGCCAACCGACGGCACCTGCTCGACCAGGGCACCGAGCATCTGAGTGCCCGGCACGCGGACGGGGTGACCGCACTGGTGTTGATCGACCTCAACCACTTCAAGGAGGTCAACGACACCCTCGGCCACGCCGCCGGCGACCAGGTGCTGGTCCAGGTCGCCGACCGGCTGCGACGCGCCGCCGCCTCCAGCGATCTGGTGGCACGCCTCGGCGGGGACGAGTTCGCCGTACTCCTGCGTGGGCTACCGGCCCCCGCGGTGGCCGCGCACCGGGCCGAGACGCTGCTCGCCGCCCTGCACGAGCCGTTCGAGCTGGACGGCATGCGCATCAGCGTCGAGGCCAGCGGCGGGATCTCCGTCGCCCCGGCCAGTGGCGGCATGGCCGAGCTGCTGCGCCGCGCGGACGTCGCGATGTACCAGGCGAAACGGGCCGGCCAGCGGATCTCCACGTACGCCCCGACCCGGGACACCGCAGACCTGAACCGCCTCACCCTCGGCGGCGACCTGCCCCGGGCCGTCGCCGACCACGAGTTCATCGTCAACTTCCAGCCGATCGTGGACCTCGGCACCGGCGAGGTGACCAGCGCGGAGGCCCTGGCCCGCTGGCACCACCCCACCCACGGGCTGATCGATCCGCTGCGCTTCCTGGAGGCGGTGGAGCGTTCGGGAATGCTGCCGGCCTTCGCCGAGGCGATCCTCGACCAGGCACTGATCGCCGCGGCCAACTGGCGCGACGCCGGCTTCGACGTACCGGTCGCGGTCAACGTGTCGCCGCGCAGCCTGCTCGACGCACGCTTCCCCGGCTCGGTGCTGGCCCGACTGCGTGCCCACGACCTTCCGCCGGACCGGCTGGTGCTGGAGCTGACCGAGACGTTGACACTCAGCCAGCTCGACGTGGTCGACCGGGTGCTCAGCCGGCTACGCGACGAGGGCGTGCGGTTGGCGCTTGACGACTTCGGCACCGGCTACTCCTCACTCTCCCTGCTCTCCCGGATCCCGGTGCACGAGCTGAAGATCGACCGCAGCTTCGTGACGACCATGGAGAGCTCGGCCGAGGCCGCGGCAGTCATCCGCTCCACCCTCGACCTGGGCCGCAGCCTCGACCTGGCGGTGGTGGCCGAGGGCGTGGAGAGCGAGCCGCAGCGACGTGCCCTCTGGGAGTTGGGCTGCGTGGCCGGCCAGGGCCACCTGTTCGCCCGGCCGATGCCCGCCGGCACCCTGCTCGCCGCGTTGCAGCGCGGGTCGGGCGGCCAACCCGGCACTCTGGCGCCACCGCTGCACGACACCGGCGCGGTGATCCGGCTGAGCCAGACCCGCCGCCAGGGCGGGCGTTCCCGCCCCGACCGCCTTCCGCACCTGCCCGCCTGAGCGGGGCACGAGCACGACATGCCGCCGCCGGTGTGACCGGCGCCGGCCGGAACCCCGCGGACAACCGGGTGAGCAGCGAGGTCTGCCAGACTGGCGCTCGTGATCGCCGACGCCCCGACCGCCAGCCGCAACCGCTGGCGGACGTTCGACACCGCCGCCGGCGGGCTCGCCCTCGACCTGGTGCTCTACGCCGTGTCGACCGTCTTCGCGGCGATCACCGCGCTCACGTCGACCCTGCTGCCGCACCGCGCCTGGGGTGCGGTCGCCGCCGTCGGCTACCTGGTCGCGACGCTCGCGGTGATCGTTCAACTCCTCCTGCGTCGACGCGACCCGGCGACCCGACTGGCCGGCCTGCCGACCCGCTGGGCGGTGACCGGTCTCGTGTGGGCGAGCACCGCGCTGCTACCCGCGCTCTGGCAGAGCGTCGAGCGGGCCACCGGACGCGCCGACCGCGCGCAGGAGGAGGTGCTGGTCGTCGAGCAGGCCGGCACCCGCCTGCTGGAGCACGGCACGCCGTACCTCGGCCGAGACGCGATCGCCGCCCTGCCGGCCGGTGAACAACTGCTCGGATACACGCCGTACCAACCGGGCATGGCGCTGTTCGGCCTGCCCCGGGCACTCGCCGACACCTGGTGGACCGACGCCCGGGTGTGGTTCGCGGTGGGCACGGCGCTGGCGCTCGCCCTGGCCGTGGCCGCCCTGCGCGCCGCACGCGGCACCGCCGGCGGTCCTCTCGTCGGGGCGCACCCGTCCGACGCCGCGCTGCTGCGGGGCGTGCAGGCCGCCACCGTCCTGCCGATCTGCGCGCTCACCCTCGCCACCGGCGGCGACGACATGCCCGTACTCGCGCTCTGCCTGCTGGCCCTCGCCCTCGCCGCCGCCGGCCGGCCCGGCCGGGCCGGCCTCGCGGTCGGACTGGCGGGCGCGCTGAAGCTGTTCGCCTGGCCGATCGCCCTGGTCCTGATCGTCTGGGGTCTGACCAGGCGAGCCGGCGCCCGCGTCGCGGCCGGCGCGATCGGGTTGCCCGTCGCCGCCCTGCTCCCGGCCCTGCTGGTCGACCGCGATGCGCTGACCGAGAACGTGCTGCGCTTCCCGCTCGGGCACGGCCTGGTCACCAGCCCGGCGCAGTCTCCGTTCCCCGGTCAACTGATCGCCGCCACGCTCCCCGGTGGCCGGCTGATCGCCGCCGCCCTGCTGATCGCGGCCGGCGTGGCCATCGCCGTCCGACTCGCGCGCCGCCCGCCGGACACGGCCGCCGCCACCGCGCTGATCTGCGGGTACGGACTCCTCGCCGCAATCGCTCTGATGCCGTCCACCCGATTCGGGTACCTGCTGTACCCGCTGGCCCTGCTCACCTGGGCTCCCGCCCTGCGCAACCCGGCCACCGCACCGACCACCCCGACGCCCGATCCCGTGCCCGGTCGGGCCACATCGGTCTAACCGGCGGGCGAAACGCCGCCACACGGCGTACACCTGAAGACATGACCACCTACCGCGACCGCGCCGAGGCGGGCCGGGTGCTCGCCGAGCGGCTCACCGCCCTCGTCGGCGAACCGGACACGGTAGTCCTCGGCCTCGTCCGCGGCGGCGTACCGGTGGCCCGCGTCGTCGCCGAACGGCTCGGCGCCCCCCTCGACGTGCTGGTCGTCCGCAAGCTCGGCATGCCCTGGGCCCGGGAGGTCGCCTTCGGGGCGCTCGGCCCGGGCGGGGTGCAGGTGCTCAACGACGCGATGGCCAGCCGCCTCAGCAGCGACGACATCGCCGAGGTCAGCCGCCGCGAACAGGTCGAGTTGGAGCGCCGCGAGCGGCTCTACCGGGGCGGTCGTCCACCGCTGGACCTCACCGGCCGCGTCGCCGTGATCGTCGACGACGGTCTGGCCACCGGCGCGACCGCCCGCGCGGCAGTCGAGGTCGTCCGCCGGCTCGGCGCCCGCCGGGTGGTGGTGGCCGTGCCGGTCGGCGCGCAGGAGGCGTACGAGCTTCTGGCTGCCGAGGCCGACCAGGTCGTCTGCGCGCAGCGCCCTTCGGATTTCGGCGCGGTGAGCGTCTACTACGACGACTTCCACGAGGTCTCCGACGACGAGGTCACCGACGCGCTCACAGCAACCGCTTAGCTCGACCAGGTACCGTCGGGTGATGAATAGCCTCACCTGTCCCAAGTGTCACGGCGAAATGCGTCAATACGAGCGCAGCGGTGTCGTCATCGACCAGTGCGGGGAGTGCCGGGGCATCTTCCTCGACCGCGGCGAGTTGGAGAAGCTGTTCGAGGCAGAGGCCAACTGGAGCCGCCAGCAGGCCGGCGGCCCGCCGCCGCAGCCCGTTCAGCAGCCGGGCGGCTACCCGCCGCCGCACGCCCCGGCGCAGCACCAGCCCGGCTACGGCGCGGTTCCCCCGCCGCCCGTTCACGGCTACCCGCCGGCGCCTGCCTACGGTCAGCAGCACCAGGGCTACCACGGGCACTACCGGCACAAGAAGCGCAAGGGCTTCCTCGACGAGATGTTCGGCTGAGCCCGACCGTCATCCCAGGTGACGGGCCTCTGGGTCACGGCTGTGACTCAGAGGCACGTCACCCGTGGCCCGTAGGTTGGCGGCCGGGGTGCGTTCTGCGAGGCTGCATCGCATGACCGAGATCCGGCCGGACGAGGCTCTCGCCCAGGCGTACGACGGCATCACGGCGGTGGTCGACGGCCTGGACGACGCGCACCTGCAACGAGCGACCCGCTGCCAGGGCTGGCTCGTCGCGGACCTGCTGCTGCACGTGCTCGGCGACGCCCAGCGGGCCCTCGTGGCCCTGGCCAGCCCCGTCGACGGTCCCGCCGACGTGGACGACGTGTCCTACTGGCGCGGCTTCCCGGGCGGCGATGACCAGGCCGCCCGGCACGCCTGGTGGGTGCGCCGGTCGGCGTCCGCCTTCGACCTGCCGATCGGCATCGTCCGCCTCTGGAAGGAGACCGCGCCGGCGGCGGTCCGCGCCGCCGCGTCGGCGGACCCCGAGGGGTACGTCACCACGCAGGGGCACGTGCTCCGCGTACCGGATCTCCTGGCCACCCTGACCACCGAGGCCGTGGTGCACCACCTGGATCTGACGCCGGAGCTGCCGGAAGCGCCGCCACCCGGCCCACTGGCGGTACGGGTCGCCGTCTCCACGATGGACGGCCTGTTGAGCGACGACGCGGTCCGCCCCGCCGGATGGGACGACAACGAGTTTCTCCTGAAGGCCACCGGCAGGATCCCGCTCACCGACCGGGACCGACTGGAGTTGGGTGAGGCGGCGGGCTGGTTCCCCCTGCTCGGCTGACCGATCCGGTACGCCTCAGCCGATGGCCATGTCGACGAAGCGGGACAGGTGCAGCTGGGCCGCGACCGTCACCGTGTCGGTCGGCCCATTCCGATGCTTGGCAACAATAAAATCCGCCTCTCCCGCCCGCGGCGACTCCTTGTCGTAGTAGTCGTCGCGGTGCAGCAGGATGACAACATCGGCATCCTGCTCGATCGAGTTGTGGGTGGCGATGCCGTTGGCGATGAAGTTGTGCTTCTCAAGCACGGTCGCGTCGAACACCTCCTGCTCACCGATCGACTCGATGGACACGATCGAGTCCCAGAAGATGTCGTTGGTGGCGTGTAGGTCCAGGTCCGCCGCGTCGAGAACGCCAGCAATGGCCGCCAGCCGGGAGCGGCTGGGGGCACGCTTCCAGAGGGTGCTGCCGCAGAACTGGGAACCGATGGCCTTCGCAAACTCGCGGTGGGACATCCCCTGCTCGACCAGGATCTCCTTGACCCTGGCCCACACCTCGCGCGGCACCGTGTCGACGTTTGTGTTGCTGTCCATCGCCTCCAACGAGGCAAGGAGAGCGGCACAACCCTCCGACCGCTGCCCGTGGACGCCAATCTCGCGCAGGAACCTCAACTGGTCGTCGCGGCCGGAGATGTCGAGTGTGTACTGCGGACGATGACCCGCTACTGGAACGTCCTTCAGCCGGGCTGTGATGCCGTACCTCAGGAGCAGTCGAGAGATGTCCTCAAGCATTCGTCGGCTCGTGGACGCGAAGTAGACGCGTCCGCCGCGACCTGACTTGTTGACGGTCGCCGACCCGTCCGTCGACCAGAGGTGGCGCAGGAATGTAGTGATCTGCTCCTTCGGTAGGCTGAAGAGAGGCGGGGGGAGGAATTTCTCGTGTGATCTGAGGCCGAAGAGCCCCAAGCTGTCCAGCCACTCCGCGATCGGGTTACGTCGACCACGCGCCAGTCGGTAAGGAGCGGGCAGGCGAAGCGTGGTCACTCTGGCCGCCGGGTAGTCGTCACGCACGGCGCTGATCCCGAAATGCTTCGCCGCGTCCGTCACCGCCTGGAGGTTCAGCTCATCGCAACTCGCGTAACGGATCGGCTGCCGGCGCACGAAGGAACCATCGCCGAGGAGATGCGCCAACATGATGACCTCGGCCTCGTCCCACGGCCGGACGGCCATGGGAGGCGGCAGGTGTCGCGGCGTAGCGATGCGGTCTCCCGGCGAGAGTTCGCCCAGGGGCACCCATCCGGTGAATGCTAGGAACGGGTGGTTGGCTGTGGCGTCAATTCGCTTGCCCGAAGCGAGGGTCAAACGGAAGACCTCGCGGGTGCCACTAGGAAAGACGTGGGTCATGGTGCGCGGGGTGTAGCGAAGGCCCTCATCCAGTGCCCAGACCGGGATGTCCTTCGCGCTGTTGGCGAGCAGCTCACCGAGCGTGATCTCGCTGTTGTCGTCCGCCCGTATCAGCCGGGTATCAGCCGTGAGACACCCAGATTCCCGCAAATCAGACAATTGGGGGCGCTTGTCGGTGCGCTGCTCGGGGCCACGGTTCAGCTGACTCACCGCGATGACCGGGCACTCGACCTCCTTGGCGAGCAGCTTCAGGCCACGGGAAAGGTCCGCGACCTCCTGCTGCCGGCTCTCGGTGCGCTTCGGCGAGGTCATCAGCTGGAGATAGTCGACGACGATCATCTTGAGGTCGTGTCGCTGCTTGAGCCGGCGAGCCTTCGCCCGGATCTCCATGAGGTTCATGCTCGGGGTGTCGTCGACGAACAGCGGCGCCTCACTGATCTCACCCATGCACCGGGCCAGCTTGGTCCAGTCGTCGTCGGAGAGCTGCCCGCTGCGCAGCACGTGCAGCGGCACTCGCGCCTCGGCCGAGAGCAGTCGCATGACGATCTCGACCTTGCTCATTTCGAGCGAGAAGATGGCGGCGGCCTGGTTAGCACGAATAGCAGCATTTCGAGCAAAGTCCATACTTGCCGTGCTGTTGTGGGTGGGGATCATCGCCCGGCTGGCAAGGTAGAGATGTTCGGGGTTGTCGACCGTGACGCACCGGACCGGCACACTCGGCACCTGACGTACGTCGACGATGTACCGCGAGGTCGTCCGGACGTCGGAGGTGCTCCGGCGACGTTCGACGTGCGCGTCCTGCTTGCGCTTGAGCCGGAAGACGACGTCGGGGGTGGAGAAGTTCAACGTGTACGCGATCGACGACTCGCTCGTGCGGCCGCGTACCTGCTTCAGGCTGACCGTGCAGCGGTAGCCAAGGCTGACGATGAGTTCGCGTACGTCCTCCGCCAGTCGCTTCGAGGTCGACGTGTACTGCAGGTTACCGGTGGGGGCGACGGTGCCGTCGGTGTCCATCAGGCCAGCCAGCAGCGCCCGGCGCTGCGCCTCGGAAGCGCGTAGGTAGGCATCAGGGATGTGTTTGTCGGCCGCTACCCCGATCTGACGCAGCAGCCCGAGGAAGGAACCGCTGCGGTGCCGGCAGTCCGCACACTTCCTGGTCGCCGGATTTTCACGCAACGCCCTGGTGGATACGCCGCAGTCCGCGCAGACGCCGTGCGGCTGAACAACCGGCGTGGGCCTCAGCAGGATGCTGTAGACCATCGGCCCGCTGGGCCGCACGGCGAAGCCATCCGACTCGACGTGCGTGATCATGTCCGGATCTGCGGTGGTGAAGCGGCTGGCGCCGGTGTGCCCGTCCCCGAGCCATGCCCCCAACGTGTAGGGCGGAACCAGCAGATCGCGTTCCGGGAGTTGGAGGGGGGCGCAGTTCTGTACGGCATGGTTGAGCCGTCGGTCGGCGGTGTCAGTACGCAGCGTGGCCGCGATCTCGGCAGTGGTGACGACGCCATCATGGTCGACCCGGCTGCCTGCGTTGACCTCCCGCTCAGCCCGTTCGAGAAGCGCTGTCACCAGCGGACCGGCCGGGTAGGCGGGCGCAGTCCAGTTCCTCGTCTTGCCGTTGCGGACGATCGGGCGGCTGATCCGGCCGGTCGACCCGACCTGACGCGCGACGGTGTGCAGGACGTGCCGGAACTCCGGCCCGACCTGCTCGAGCGTGTCGAAAAGGGTGATCGGCTGGTTTCCCGCGGCACCGAGCGTCTCGCGGGCCGCACGCAGGTTGGTCAGCGACGATTCGGGCCAGTGCCGCGTCCGCCGCGCCGGGCTCTGGCGACGGCTCGCTCGGGTGGTCGTCTTCCACAGGTGCTCCGCGTCCGCCACGATGACGGTGCCGTCGGAGAACTCCACCTCATAGCAGGGACGGTCGTGCATCACGTCGAAGGCGCGTGTGACAGTGGTCGGGGAGCCGTCCGCCGCCAGTAGTTGATCGCCCGCCTTGACCTCACCCATCGTGGTCCAGCCGTCAGGGGTCGGCAGAGGGGTGTCGAGCGCGAGCGCCTTGCCCAAACCCGGCCTGCCGGCCACGATGATCAATTGGCCGGCGTGCAGGCCGTTGAGCAGCCGGTCCAGGTCGGTGAAGCCGGTCGGCACACCGGTCATCATTCCGCCCTGCGCACCCACCGCCTCGATCTCGTCGAGCGTCGGCTGGAGCATGTCGGCCAGGATCGCGAAGTCCTCGCTGACCCGCCGTTCGGTGACGTCGTAGACCGCCTGCTGCGCGAGGTCCACGACATCGTCGACGTCGCGGCTGCCGCCGCTGGCGGTGCCGTAGCCGAGTTGCACGATCTTGGTGCCGGCCTCGACGAGCCGGCGCAGCACCGCCCGCTCGCTGACGATCCGCGCGTAGTAGGCGGCGTTCGCGGCCGTGGGCACGCTCGCGATGAGGGTGTGCAGGTAGGGCGCCCCGCCGACACGGACGAGGTCGCCGGAGTCGGCGAGTGCCGCCGCAACGGTGATCGAGTCGGCCGGCTCACCCCGGCCGTAGATGTCCAGGATGATGTCGAAGATGGTGGCGTGCACCGGCCGGTAGAAGTCGTTGGTCTTGAGGATCTCGACGACGTCGGCGATGGCGTCCTTGGAGAGCAGCATGCCGCCGAGGACGCACTGCTCGGCGGCGACGTCCTGGGGCGGGGTCTTGTCGAACTGGCCGTCCCGCTGCACGGGCGGCTGGCCGCCGCCGGGCCGTGACTCCGCCCGCCTGTCGTCGGTGACCGACACGGGTCCCCCCTCCACTGCGTCGGATCCGGTCCCAGCTCTACCGCCGGGGTACGACAGTTCCCTCCGACCAGGCCGGTCGATCGGGGGCCATCGCGCCGGCGGTCGAGGGCCAACCATACGGACCCCGAGGTCAGCGACTCAACAAGCCCGGTGGACGAGCCTCGGGACAACCTGTGGACACCGGTGGACGAGCATGTGCGCAGGGTGTGCACAGGCTGTGGACAACGGTTGGGGAATTCTCGGCCACAAGGCTCTGAGCTGCTGAAAAGCGGTCCCCAGCCTGTGGAGGAGAATATTTCGGTCGGTTCTGTGACACGATCTTCCCGTACTATCTCCAGCGAACGGCTACACCTGGACAGCGGATTACGCTTTCGGTTCAGAAGGGTCACACTCCGGCCGTGAGTTACCGGGACTGGGGACGCGGGGAGGGCAGCCCGCGCGAGCGCCCGCCGACCGCCTCGTGGGGTGAGCCCATGCTGCCCGCTCCGGTCGCCCCGTACGACGAGGACGCGCGCTATCGCACCTCCAGCCGGCGGCGCGCGCTGGACCGTGGGCAGGACGAGCCGGTCGACGCCTACCTGCCGCGGTGGGCGCTGGAGTCGGGGGTTCGGCACGCCGACGGCGGTGGCCGACACGCCGCGCCCGACGAGGACGAGCCCGACGTCGAGGTCGAGCGTCCGAGTTCCGGGGGCGGCTGGCGAAGCACCGAGACGGGCGCCCCACGGCGTGCCATCGAGACGGGTTGGCGTGCGCAGCCGGCGATCGGCGCGGGCCCCGATTCGGACCACACCCGGGAGTGGACGCTCGACCGACCGCAGGACGGGGGGTACGCCGGCCGCCGGCGTGCCGACGCGGCGGGCGAGGAGCCGGTCTCCGGCGCGGTCCCGGACCGTCGTCCCCGCCGTGCGCCCGCCGGCCGTCCCCAGGTGATCTGGTCCGGTGGGGATCTGGAGTCCGATCCGGCCGACGGGACGTCCCGTCCGGAGCCGAGCCGGCCGACACGGCGCAGCCGACGGGCGGCGGAGGAGTCCTGGACACGTCCGGCGGTGGATCCGTGGGAACGCGGGTCGGAGCGGCCGGCGGAGCCGGACCCGCCGTACGCGCCAGCCGTGGACCCGTGGGACGCGTCGGGTGTGCACGCGTGGCCGCCGGCCGGGCCGGACGGCACCGACCTGAGCGAGCAGTGGTCGCAGGCGGAGAGCATCGGTGGCTGGGAGCGGTCGGACCGCACCGGCCAGTGGGAACGATCGGCGGTCGAGGACGACCAGTGGGACCGGACGCTCCCACCCCGTTCCGACCGCTTCACGGCCGCCGAGGGGTGGCCGAGCCGGGACAACGGTTTCTGGTCCGGCACGCGGTTGTCCGGGGACGATCCGCGCTGGATGGACACGACGACGTCGGCGCCCCGGTCGCCTGTGGTCGGTTACACCGCTCCACGACCGCGCACTGCTCCCGTACCTCCTGAGGACGCCCGGCGTCGGCCGCCGGTCGGCGCGGCGTCGGTCCGACGGCGGGTGGAGTCGGTGGCGACTGGCGGTTGGGCGCGTCGTCTGGAGGACGACCTGCTCGACCCGGATCCCGGCGGGTCCGTCCGGCCTCTGCTCTACACCGCCGCCTGTTACCTGGTGCCGGCGGTGCTGATCTTCCTGTGGTTGCTGACGTTGGACGGGCAGGCACCGGCGGGGTGTGTCACCGACATCAGCGGGGGTGGCTGCGACTCCGCCCGGTCACGGGCGTTGGAGTCGCTGCTGGCCGGCTCGCCGCGCTTCGGGTTGGCGCTGGTGAGCAGTCTGGTGGTGGCGGCCCTGCTGCGGCGGGTGGGCACGACGTGGCGGTCGGCCACCATCGCGCTGGCAGCCGCGGTTGTCGGCGGTGGCCTCTCCACGGTGCTGATCAGCGCGGTGACCGGTCAACCGATCGGCTGACGGCGAGCCGTCACACGAGGGCATGCGCGAGGGCCCGCACCGATCGCTCGGTGCGGGCCCTCGTCGTGGTGCAGCTGGTCGTCAGCCCTGAACGACGTTCAGGTTGAACGACGCGGTGACCTCGGGGTGCAGCTTGATCTTCACCGGGTAGGTGCCGGTCGACTTGATGTGACCGGGCACCTCCAGCCGGCGACGGTCGAGGACCGGGCCGCCGGCGCCCTTGACGGCGTCGACGATCTCGGCCGAGGTGACCGAGCCGAAGAGCCGACCGCCGTCGCCGGCGCGGGCCTTCAGGTTGACCTTGAGACCCTCAAGCTGGCCCTTGACCTCGTTCGCGTGGTCGAGGTCGCGGATCTCGCGGGCCGAACGGGCCCGCTTGATGACCGTGACCTGCTTTTCCGCGCCCTTGGTCCAGGCGATCGCGAAGCCCTGCGGCAGCAGGTAGTTACGGCCGAAGCCGTCCTTGACCTCGACGATGTCGCCCGGGGCACCGAGGCCGGACACTTCCTGAGTCAGGATGATCTTCATATCGGTGCCTCCTCTCAGCGGGCCGTTGCGGTGTACGGCAGGAGCGCCATCTCGCGGGCGTTCTTGACCGCGCGGGCGATCTGCCGCTGCTGCTGCGAGGTCACGCCGGTGACCCGCCGAGCGCGGATCTTGCCGCGGTCGGAGATGAACTTGCGCAGCAGCGCCGTGTCCTTGTAATCGATATAGGTGATCCCGTCCTTGTCGAGCGGGTTCACCTTCTTCTTCGGCTTGCGAAGTGCCGCAGCCTTGGCCATTGACCTTGCTCCTGGTTTGCGATCGCGGGCGCTCGGCGCCATTAGAACGGAGGCTCCTCGTCGAAGTTGCCGCCCGAACCGGCACGCGCGGGAGAAGGTGCGGCCGAAGCCCAGGGGTCGTCGAAGTTGCCTCCGCCGCCACCCTGGCCACCACCGCCGCCACCACCGAAGCCGCCGCCACCGCCACCGGAGCGGGACATCTTCTGCACCTTCGCCGTGGCGTAGCGCAGCGACGGGCCGATCTCGTCGACCTCAAGCTCGATGACGGTGCGCTTCTCGCCCTCGCGGGTCTCGTACGACCGCTGACGCAGCCGACCCGAGACGATCACGCGGGCGCCCCGCTGCAGCGACTCGGCGACGTGCTCCGCCGCCTGACGCCACACGGTGCAAGCCAGGAAGAGCGGCTCGCCGTCCTTCCACTCATTGGTGGTCTTGTCCATGAAACGGGGCGTCGAAGCGACCCGGAACTTGGCGACCGCCGCACCGGACGGGGTGAACCGCAACTCGGGGTCATCGGTCAGGTTGCCGATGACCGTGATGGTGGTGTCTCCTGCCATGACCATCTCCTCGCGCACTCAGCGTCTCGTCGTACAGGCTCGCAGAGCCGTACGACAGAGTCGCGGAGGCTGATCCGGGCGAACCGGGTTGAATGCCGGACTGAATGCTTAGCGCATCTCCGGCCGGATGACCTTGGTGCGCAGCACGGACTCGTTCAGCCGGAGCTGACGGTCCAGCTCGGCCACGGCAGCAGGCGTGGCCTGCAGGTCGACGACGGCGTAGATGCCCTCGGCCTTTTTGTTGATCTCGAACGCGAGGCGCCTACGGCCCCACACGTCCGTCTTCTCAACCGAGCCACCCGCGGTCCGAATCACGTTCAGGTACGTGTCGAGCGACGGGGCGACGGTGCGTTCCTCGAGGCTGGGGTCGAGGATCACCATGATCTCGTAATGACGCAAGACGTGCTCACCTCCTGTGGGCTAAGCGGCCACGGTCCTTCCGTGGCAGGAGGTCGTGCGTCGCTGCCCGCACGTGCCGGGGGAACCCGGCCGGACGCGGACAACCTGACCAGGATACCCGGTCTGGACGATCATGCCCGGGGTGGTCGGGTCAGTGCCCCGGACATGCCGACGGGGGCCCGCCACCCGACCGTCACTGGTCGGTGGCGAGCCCCCGTCAACGAGGCCGCGGAGCGTCCCGTCCGCATTCCTTGGGTGGGACCTGGGGAGGAACGACCACACCGATGAGGTTGGACCGAAGACGCCCCGCGGAGCTTTATCGTGTTGTTATCTGACGATACAACGGCTCTTGTCCCTTGTCGGGGCAAAAGGCAGAATTTTCCGAGATTCTGCGTCGGCGGAGATCTGGTACGTCGAGGGGTCGCCCCCGCGACGCCGGGCCGCGCCGCGGGGATGACCTCGCTCCCGGGCCGACGAGCGCCGACTGCCATGCGCGGCGAACCGCCACGCGCAGCCCCGGGCCCTGCTCGCCGGGTTCCAACCCATCAACGATCGTCGACCGGCCGGGGTGACGCGACGAGCGACGACACCGCACCGGCCGTCGCCGCAGCCGTCGGGGTCGCGACGTAGGCTCGCTGCCATGCGTATCGGAGCCCACGTCGATTCGACCGACCCGCTGGCGGAGGCGGCCGCCCGGTCCGCCGACACCGTGCAGTTCTTCCTCTCCGACCCGCAGGGATGGAAGGCACCCAAGCCGCGGGAGGACGCCGAGCAGCTGCGCGCGGCCGAGGTCGACCTCTACGTGCACGCCCCCTACGTCATCAACGTGGCGACCCTCAACAACCGCATCCGGATCCCCAGCCGCAAGCTGCTGCTCGGGCACGCGACCGCGGCGGCCGAGATCGGTGCCAAGGGCCTGATCGTCCACGGCGGGCACGTCAACGCCGGGGACGACCTGGCGGTCGGCTTCGACAACTGGCGCAAGACCTTCGCGTACGCGGCCGACTCCGGCGGCTTCGGCGTCCCGGTCCTCATCGAGAACACCGCCGGCGGCGACAACGCCTGTGCCCGCCGGCTGGACGCGCTGGCCCGGCTCTGGGACGCCATCGGCGACCACGAGGTCGGCTTCTGCCTCGACACGTGCCACGCGTACGCCGGTGGTGAGGAGTTGCTCGGTCTGGTCGACCGGGTGAAGGCGATCACCGGCCGGATCGATCTGGTGCACGCCAACAACTCCAAGGGCGCGTTCAACTCCGGCCAGGACCGGCACGACAACCTGGGCGGCGGGACGATCGACCCGGAGCTGGTGGTGGCCGTGATCCGGGCCGCCGGTGCGCCGGTGGTCGTCGAGACCCCGGGCGGCGTCTCCGGTCAGGCGGCCGACATCGACTTCCTTCGCCAGCAGCTCGGGACGGAGCGCCCGGCCGCATGACCACCGGACAGCCCGGGAACCCCCGGCCCACTCCGACCGACGACGCGCCGAGCCCATCGGCGCCGACGCACGTCGGGGCCCCGCCCGCCCCGCCGTCTCCCGCCAGCGCCACGTCCCGGACCGACGCGACCGCCGGCACCGACGCGGCCAGCCCGCCCCGCGCCGATGACACGCCTGTCGCCACTGCCGGGGCCGAGGGCGACGCCGCCCCGAACGGCCGGGCAGAACGCGACGCCACGAAGGACGGCATCGTCAAGGTCGGCGGCAGGAGGTCCGCCGCGAAGGGCCGCCGCGCGAAGAACGGCGCGGCCAAGGACACCACGGCCAAGGACACCACGGCCAAGGACGCAGCGGTCAAGGACGCAGCGGCCAAGGACACCGCGGCCAAGGACGTCGCAGCCAAGGACGTCGCGGTCAAGGACGCAGCGGCCAAGGATGTCGACGAAGCCGAGGGTACGAAGGCGGACGACGCCGACGCTCCGCGCAAGGCCGACGGTGACGCGAAGCCGGTCGAGGCCGAACGCTGGGAGGCGTTCGCCTCGGCGCCGGAGCCGCGGCCCAGCCGACTCAGCCGAGCCGCCCGCGCCGTCGGCCGGTTCCTGGTCCACGAGTGGACCCTGGCGACCCTCGCCTCGCTGACGCTGGCCGTGCTGATGACCTGGCCGACGCTGCGCTACCCGCGCTACACCCTGCCGCAGGACACCTGGGATCCGAGCCTGCAAGCCTGGCAGATGGCCTGGTCCGGGCACATCCTGCTGGCCGACCCGGCGCGACTGTGGCAGTCCAACACGTTCTTCCCGGAGCTGTGGAGCTTCGCGTTCTCCGACACGCTGCTCGGCTACGCCCCGGCCGGGATGCTCGGCAGTGGTCCCCAGGACGCGGTGCTGCGCTACAACATCATGTTCGTGCTGGCGCATGCGCTCGCCACGCTCGGCGCGTACGCGCTGGCCCGGCAGCTCGGCGCCGGTCGAATCGGCGCCGCCGTCGCCGGGGTCGCCTACACCTACGCGCCGTGGCTGCTGGCCCAGGCCGGGCACCTGCACGTGCTCTCCAACGGTGGCATTCCGCTGGCGCTCGCGATGCTCGCGCGGGGGCACGGCTGGTCGCTGCGGCACGGCTACCGGCCGGAGCGGCGGCATGACGGCTGGGTGTACGCCGGCTGGCTGGTGGCGGCCTGGCAGGTCAGCCTCGGCTTCGGCATCGGCCTGCCGTTCGCGTACTTCCTGGCCGCCGCGGTGCTCGTCGTCGCGGTGCTGTTCGGAGTTCGCCGGCTGAGGTCCGGTCGGGCGCTGCCGTTCGGCCGCCGACTCCTCGTGGCCGACATGGTGGGTGGGTTGTTCTTCGCCGGGGTGGGCGTGCTGATGGCGTCCCCGTACTTCATGGTGACCGAACTGCACCCGTACGCCGAGCGGACGATCCGCGACATCAGCATCTTCTCGCCGCCGGCGTCCGGCTTCGTGACCGCACCTGCCGAATCACGGATCTGGGGTGGGTTGCACGAGGGCGCCCGTGCGGCGCTGCCGTGGCATCCCGAGATGACGCTGCTGCCGGGCTTCGTGCTCTACGCGCTGGCCGCCGGTGGGCTGTTCTTCTCGGTCTGGCGGCTACGGCACCGGTTGCTGTTGCTCGTCGGGGTGCTGGTGACGATGGCCTTCGCGATGGGCACCCGCTTCTTCGACGGCACGTTCACCTACGTGCCGCTCTTCGAGCACGCACCGGGCTGGAACGCGCTGCGTACCCCGGGCCGGTTGATGCTGTGGACCACGTTGCTGCTCGCGTTGCTCGCGGCGGGCGCGGTGACCGCTCTCACCGACCGGGTCCGTGAGCTGGCCGCGCAGCGGATCCCGTCCTGGCCGGGGCCGTGGCTGCGGATGGCCACCCTGCTGCCGCTGCTGCTGGTCACACTCGAGGGCCTGAACGCCACCCCGCATCCGGTGGTGCCGACCGAGCCGGCGGCGATGCGCTCGGCTGAGGGACCGATGCTGGTGCTGCCCAGCAACCAGAGCATCGACCAGCACGTGATGCTCTGGTCGACCGATGGGTTTCCGGACGTGGTGAACGGCGGCAGCGGTTTCACGCCTCGGCAGCTCGACGACGTCCGGCGGATCAGCCAGTCGTTCCCCGACCAGAAGAGCGTCGACTACCTGCGGACGTTCGGCGTGCGCACGGTGGTGCTGCTCCGCAGCCAGGTGCCCGGCACCCCGTGGGAGATCACCATCGACGCACCTGTCGAGTCGCTCGACATCACGCGTCAGGACGTCGGCGACGCCGTCGTCTATCGACTCTGACGCTCTCTCACGTGGTGATGGCCGGCTCCGGTTCGGGTTCGGTGGGCGTTGCTCGGCGGCGCCAGCGGTCCAGCCAGGGTGCGTCCGGTGCGCCGTCGAGCACGCCGCCGTCGGGGTCGTCGGCATAGGTGGCCCGTACGGCGTCCTGCTCGGGGTGCATGATCTCCCGGATGACCAGCACGCACAGGGTCACCACTGTCGCCAGCCGCAGCGTCGAGGCCAGCACGAACACGCCCTCCGGGAAGACCGGGCGGCTGGTCGCCGCGCCGAGCAGCTCACCGTAGAAGGCGACGAAGTAGCAGACCTCGGCGAGTTGCCAGGCCAGGAAGGCCCCCCACTTCGGGCGGGCCAGCACCACCAACGGCAGCATCCAGAGCACGAACTGCTGGGACCAGACCTTGCTGAAGATGAGGAACGCGGCGACCACCAGGAAGGCGAGTTGGGCGAGCCGGGGCCGGCGCGGCGCCCGCAGCGCCAGCACGGCCACGCCGAGGCAGGCCAGCCCGAAGAGGGCGTACGAGATGGTGTTGAGGGCGGGGATGTTGGCGTTCAACCATTCGAACGGGCCCTGCTGGCCGGGGTCGTTGCCGACCTTGCCGTCGAGGTAGCGCCCGATGTACCAGAGCGTGCCCCAGTCGATCGGCCGGGTGGTGTTCAGCTCGAAGAACCGGCCCCAGTTGTCGGGGTTGGCCCGGAAGGCGGGCAGGTTCACGAGCACCACGGCCACCGCAGCCGTACCGAGCGCGGTGAGCGCGGCGCGGAGCCGGTTGGCTCGCAACGCCAGGACGAGGATCGGCCCCAGCAGGAACAGCGGCCAGAGTTTCGCCGCGCCGGCCAGGCCGAGCAGGACGCCGGCCACCGCTGGTCGTCGTCGGGCCCAGGCCAGCAGACCGAACGCCGCCAACCCGACGGCGAGCAGGTCCCAGTTGACGGTGGCGGTGAGCACCAGGGCCGGGGCGAGTGCGAACAACGCGGCGTCCCAGGGTCGTCGGCGCCGCAATGCCAGGATCACCGCCACGGTGGCAATGGCGAGCGCACCGAGCACCAGCGCGTTGAGGTTGTAGAACCACTGGCCCTGGTTGATGCTCGGGTCGCCGTCGCCGATCGCGTGCACCGGAAGGCCCAGCGCCCCCATGAAGTAGCCGGTCAGCACCGGGTATTCCACCGGGTGGTCCCGGTAGGGCACCTTGCCCTCGTTGAGACCCTCGGCGTAGTAGAGGGCGAGGACGTCGGTGTAGCAGAACCGCGTGTACTGGACGTTCTTCTGCCAGGCGCCGTCCTGGCACGGGGATTTCTGCACCCAGTGCAACGCGAGCGTGAGGCAGGCCAGCGCCAGGACGATCCGGACGACGGTCCAGAACCGACGCTCGTGGCCGGCTGGCCGGTCCAGTGCCGTCGCGTGGTCGCCGAGCGGCCCACCGATGGCGCCGGAGAGGCCGCGGACGAACCCGTCGGAGCGGGACGGGTGGTCGGTGGTGCCGGCGTCGTCGATGCCGGGCGTCGACTGGGTGCTCATAAAAAGGCATCCTGCCGTACGACGGGGGGTGCGTGGAACACGCACGTCACAGTCTGGTTCGACTTGACCCATCGACGTCGGAAGCTGTGAGCGTCCGGACGCCGCACCTGACGGACCGGATCTGGGTGACCTTCGGACGTGCCGTCGCGGGCAGCTCGCGTACGGAAAACGCCGCCGCCGACCGGACGGGTTCGTCCAGCCGGCGGCGGCGTCGTGCGTGGTGCGGGTCAGTCCCGCGTGGTGGGTGTCAGCCCGGGCAGCAGCCCCCCACCGTTTCCGCCATTCCCGGGACCGCCCGGACCGCCGGGGCCGTTGCCGCCGGTGTTGCCGTCGGTACGCGGGCAGAACGGGTTGGTCAGCGGGTCACAGGGCGTTCCGCCCGGCCCGCCCGGTTGACCCGGCCCACCCGGCTGCCCCGGGGGCGGCGTCGGCGGAGGTGCTGCCTCACCGTTGCCGGACTCCGCGTCGCCGATGTTCGCCGCGGCCGGGAAGTCGAGCTTGTCCTTGCCCTTCAGCGCCTCGTTCATGTACCGCTCCCAGATGTCACCCGGGAGGTTTCCACCACTGACCTTGCGCTTGTCCTTGAGGATGAGTGGCTTGCGGTCCTTCACGTTGCCGACCCAGACCGCAGTGGCCAGCTGCGGCGTGTAGCCGATCATCCAGGCGTCGCCGTTGTCGGAGCTGTCGCCCTTGAGTTCCCAGGTACCGGTCTTGGAGGCAGCCTTGCGGCCGTCATCGAGCCGGTGGTTGACCGCAGCCGGGTAGTCCTTCAACACCGACGTGACGTCGGCTACCACGTCCTTGTCGATCCGCCGCTTCGAATCGAGCTTCTCGCTGGACACCTTGTCCCACTTGCCGGTGTTCGGGTTCTGCTTCTCCACCGAGTAGAGGAAGTGCGCCTTGTTGTAGACGCCACCGTTGGCGAAGGTGGCGACGCCGTTGGCGTGGTCCAGCACCGTGATCGGGTACTGGCCGTAGCCGACCACGTTGAAGAACGGCTCCGGCGTGATGTCCTTCGCGTCCGTCTTGGTCAGGTCGTACGCCTTGGCCGGGTTGGTGTCCGTACGCCACATGGTGGTGATGCCGGCCTGCTTGGCCATGTCGACGACCTTGTCGGCGCCGATCTCCTGGGTGACGTAGTAGAACGGCACGTTCAGCGACTTGAGCGTCGACACCCTGAGCGTGCAGGAGTTGTGGCAGGTCGGGTCATCCGTACCAGCGTTGCTGACCTTGAACTTGGTGCCCTCCGGGGTGAACGCCTTGCCCTTCCACCGGGACTCGAGCGCCTTTCCGGCCTTGAGGGCGGCCGCGAGGGTATAGATCTTGAAGCTCGAGCCGGGTGAGTGGCCGCCGCTGATCGCCCCGTTGGAGTCGGTGTTCTTGCCGGCGTAGTCGGTGCCGGTGCCGTTGTCGCCGCCGTAGTAGGCGACCACCCGCCCATTCGCCGGATCAACCGAGACCACCGCGGCCATGAGGTTGGACGGCTGATCGCTCAGTTCGGAGCCCTTGGTCTTGCGCTGGGCCGTCTCGACCGCCGCCGCCTGCATCTTGGTGTCGATGGTGGTGCGAATCCGGTAACCACCGGCCATCAACGCCTGCGTGCACAGTGGCTTGGCCTCCGTCACCTGCTCGTCCTTGTCGACGCAGATGCCCTTGTCCCGCATCTCGTCCCGGACGTAGTTGATGACGTTGCCGTACGGCGTGTCGACGCCGTAGTCGAGCCCGACGCCGCCCTTCTTCGGGCTCTTGATGCTCTTCAACGGATATTCGGTGGGCCGCTCGGCCGCGCTCAGCCAGCCCTCCTTGACCATGCCGTCGATCACGTAGTTCCAGCGATCCTGGGCGTCCGTCGGGTTGATCGCCGGGTCGTAGCCCTGGTGCGTCGCACTGGGCTCCGGTTGCTTGATCAGAGCGGCGAGCACCGCGCCCTCGGCCGGAGTCAGCTTCGACACCGACTTGCCGAAGTAGGTCTGCGCCGCCGCCTCGATGCCGTAGGCGCCGCGGCCGAAGTAGATGACGTTCAGGTAGTGCTGCATGATCTGCGGCTTGGTGTACTCGTCGTTGAGCTTGGAGGCGAAGATCGCCTCCTTGACCTTCCGGCCGTAGGTGTCGTCCTTGAGGTTCTCGATCGCGTTGCGGGCGTACTGCTGCGTGATCGTCGAGGCGCCCTGCTTGTCACCGCCGGAGACGTTGTTCCATGCGGCCCGGACGATGCCCTTGTAGTCCACACCGGAGTGCCGGTAGAAGTTGCGGTCCTCGGCGGCCGCGACCGCGTGCTGGACGTACTCCGGGATCTGCTCGATCGTGACCAGCGTGCGGTTCTGGGTGCCGACCTTGGCGATGATCGTCTTGTTGTCGAACGCGTAGAGGGTGGTCGCCTGCGGCGGAGTGATCTCGTCTGGCATGACCACGTTCGTCGAGTAGTAGGTGAACCCGACCACGCCGACACCGGCGAGCATGATGAAGACGGCGAACCCGGCGATCAGCAGGTTCATCCGCTTGCGCTTCTTGGCCTTGGCCGCTGCGGCGGGGTCGCCCGCACCACGGCCGCCTCGCCCACCTCGGCCCGGCCCGTTCGGCCCACCAGGACCACCGGGGCCGCCCGGTCCACCGGATACCGGCGAGACGCTCGCCCGAGCGACAGCGGCGCGGCCACCCACCGATGCGGAACCGACGCTGGCCCGGCCCGCCGAGGCGGCGCCGACGGCGGCGGTGCCGACCCGCGCCCGGCCGGCGGGTGCGCCCGGCGCCGGGGAAACCGGCACGGAGGCGCGGCCCGCGCCGGCACGTCCGGCAGCCGCACCCGGCGCCGGCGACACGGGCACCGAGGCTCGGCCGCCACCGCCCGGCGTGGCCGAACCCACCGACGCGGATCCGGCCGCGGCACCGCCACGTGGCGGCACGGACGCCGAACCACCCACCGACGCGCGACCACCGGCGGCCGGCGGTGTCACAGAGGCACGACCGGGGGGCGCCGCAGGCTCCGAGGCGGACCAGCCGCCTGCCCGGGAGTCACCTCCGGGCCGGCGGTACGCGTCGTCCGCGCCCGGTCCGGGGTCGCCGTTCGGGCCCGGGTACTGGGCCCGCCCGCGCGCAGAACTGGGATCGCCGTACGAGTTCATTCCTCACACCCTGCCGGTCGCGGTGGGGCGCGACTGCGCCGCCACCGGGTTGCCGTGAGTTGTTTCACCCGGGACGCCGGCACGGGGGTGCCGGCTCGCCAAGGTCATTGCCGTATCAATGGGGCCAATCGGACCAACGAGTGGTCGACCGTCCCGGGCGATGTGCACGGCCCCGGAGCCGGTCGAACCAACTGAGATCACCGTTGCGCCTCTCGCCTCCGCCGACCCACGTTCCCGGCGCCCGCCGCGTCCTGCTCGCTGCCGCCAGCACCGTCGCCGTCACCCGTGAGACCGTCCCGGCCGAGCAGGTACTGCTCGACGAGATGGTTCCAGTCACAGCCGAGGCACACCTCCACCACGAAGACCTGGAACTCACGTAGCGTCATCGCCAGCACGGGCAGCTCGGCCAGTGTCCGAGCCTGTCCGGCGGACTGCTTGAGTTCGTCCCCGTAAATGTAGTGGACGAGAGTCAGATTCTCGCTGCGACAGATGGGGCATCGACGGTCGGTTGGTTCACCGTGGAACCGGGCAGCGTTCTTCAGGTACGGCGACGCGTCACACACGTCGTACGTGCCGACCCGGCCGGCCAGGAGCTCACGCAGCACTGCTCGCTTCTGAAGCGAGTAGTCGACGACCTGGCGCTGCGTACGCATGCGGAGAAGGGTACGCGGTCCGGCTCGACGAGGCGACCACGGTCACGATCCGTGACGGAAGGACCCCGGAACGGGGGTTTGCCCTGGCCCACGCGACCCGCTAACGTGCGATGTATCGGTCCGATACATCGCGGCGGTTACCGCTCCGCGCCGGAGGGTAAAGAGAGGGTGGCCAGTGCTCGAATTCGCCATCCTCGGCCTCCTGCAGGAGTCTCCGATGCACGGCTATGAGCTGCGCAAGGAGCTGACCGCCAAACTCGGCGCGATCCGGGCGGCGATCAGCTACGGCTCGCTCTATCCCACGCTACGCAGGCTCCAGGCGGCGGGATGGATCACCGAAGCTGCTGAGACGCCCGCCACCGCCGAGGAGGTTCCCGCGCTGACCAGCCGACGAGGTCGGGTGGTCTACAAAATCACCGCGGAAGGCAAGGAACGCTTCGCCCAGCTGATCGCACAGGCCGGGCCCGAGACGTACGACGACACGGGCTTCGGGGTGCACTTCGCGTTCTTCGCCCGGACCGACCAGGCGACCCGACTCCGCATTCTGGAGGGTCGCCGCCGCAAGATCGAGGAGCGTCGCGAAGGGCTTCGTGACGTGCTGGGCCGGGCGGCCGAGCGCCTCGACGCTTACACGCTGGAACTGCAGCGCCACGGTCTTGATGCCTGTGAGCGCGAGGTCCGCTGGCTGGAGGAGCTCATCGCCAACGAGCGCTCCGGCCGAGCCCCGACGGTCCCGAACATCGGGACAGCCGGCGGCCGACGAGAAGACAACAGCCCGCCTCCGCCTGGAGAGACCAGGAAAGAGCGGCCGTGACAGAAAAGAAGGAGGCAGACGCTATGGGCTCCGTCCGCGTCGCCATCGTCGGTGTGGGTAACTGCGCCTCGTCCCTGGTTCAGGGCGTCGAGTACTACCGGAACGCCAACCCGAACGACCGCGTCCCGGGTCTCATGCACGTCGCCTTCGGCGACTACCACGTCAACGCCGTGGAGTTCGTCGCGGCATTCGACGTGGACGCCAAGAAGGTGGGCATGGACCTCGCGGAGGCGATCGTCGCCAGCGAGAACAACACCATCAAGCTCTGCGACGTGCCGCCGACCGGCGTCACCGTGCAGCGCGGCCCGACCTTCGACGGTCTGGGCCAGTACTACCGCGAGATCGTCGAGGAGTCGGACGCCACCCCGGTCGACGTGGCGCAGGCGCTGCGCGACGCGCAGGTCGACGTCGTCGTCTGCTACCTCCCGGTCGGCTCCGAGCAGGCCGCCAA
The DNA here is from genome assembly GCF_049841615.1 of Micromonospora sp. DT63. Taxonomy (NCBI): domain Bacteria; kingdom Bacillati; phylum Actinomycetota; class Actinomycetes; order Micromonosporales; family Micromonosporaceae; genus Micromonospora; species Micromonospora sp. DT63. The sequence goes on from NZ_JBNCKQ010000003.1 coordinate 159,897, forward strand.
GTTCTACGCCCAGGCCGCGATCGACGCCGGCTGCGCGTTCGTCAACGCCCTGCCGGTCTTCATCGCCTCCGACCCGGAGTGGGCCCAGAAGTTCACCGACGCGGGCCTGCCGATCGTCGGTGACGACATCAAGAGCCAGGTCGGCGCCACCATCGTGCACCGCGCCCTCGCGAAGCTCTTCGAGGACCGCGGCGTCGAGCTGCTGCGCACGTACCAGCTCAACTTCGGCGGCAACATGGACTTCATGAACATGCTGGAGCGCAAGCGGCTCGTCTCGAAGAAGATCTCGAAGACCCAGTCGGTCACCTCGCAGATCCCGCACGAGATGAGCAAGAGCGACGTGCACATCGGCCCGTCGGACCACGTGCCGTGGCTGGACGACCGCAAGTGGGCGTACATCCGCCTCGAGGGCCGCTCGTTCGGTGACACCCCGCTCAACGCCGAGCTCAAGCTCGAGGTGTGGGACTCGCCGAACTCGGCAGGCGTCATCATCGACGCCGTGCGCGCCGCGAAGATCGCTCTGGACCGGAAGATCGGCGGCCCGATCCTGTCGGCCTCGTCGTACTTCATGAAGTCCCCGCCGGTGCAGTACGCCGACCACGACGCCCACCAGGCCGTCGAGGAGTTCATCGCCGGCGAGGTCGAGCGCTGACCCGCTGAGCACCAGCACGGCCGAGGGGCCGGGTCCTGTCGGACCCGGCCCCTCGCCGCGTCTGGCACCGCAGTGCTGCGATCGGTGGCGGCTCGGCAGCACGGTGCTCGGCGTGTCGAACTGCTCAGCAGCCAACGATCAGCCGATGGACCTGCGAGCGACGCCGTCAGGACCAGGCGTGGCGCAGCGCGACGCTCGCCTCCAGCTCCAACAGCGTGACCTTGCGCGGCAGGCCCCCGCCGAAGCCGACCAGCTTGCCGCCCGCGCCGACGATCCGATGACAGGGCACGATCACCGGGATCGGGTTGCGGTTGCAGGCCACCCCCACCGCCCGCGCCGCACCGGGATCGCCGACCAGCCGCGCCACCTCGCCGTACGTCAGCGTCTCGCCGTACGGGATGCGCGTCATCTCCCGCCACACCGCCCGCTCGAACTCGGAGCCGCGCGGCATCGACACCGGGGCGGTGAAAGCGGTGAGCTCACCCGCGAAGTACCCCCGCATTTCGGTCATCACCTGCCGGGACAACGCGTCGCCGGGCTCGTCGGCCGCCGCCCCGACCCGCCCGAAGGCCGCGCCACAGACGTTCGTGCCGTCGGTGGCCACGGAGAACTCGCCGATCGGTGAGTCGAGCACGGTCCAGCGCATCCACCCATTCTCCCCGACCCGTACGTCGCTACCCCTCCGGCTACCAGCGTCGGGTCGAACGCCATTCCTCGGCGGCCCGGACGGCTTCTTTCGCCGCGGCCCGTTCTGCCTGTGCCCGGTCGCGGTCGCGGAAACCCAGATAGAGCTTGCGGCCGGCGTAGATGGGGAGCAGCACAGCCCCGTAGAAAAGCACGACAGTTTCGTCGTTCGAGCTGAGCAGGTAGTAGGCGTAGTAGCCGGCGAGAGCACCACCGATGCCGGCCAGTACCCGATCGACCCGGGATGTGGTGGCGAACGAGGTGACCGCGACGCCCAGCAGCGCGACTGCGGTCAACGCCAGGCTGACGATGTAGAAGACGACCACGATGTTCGGGAGGGTCGGGTCGGCCACGGGCAGGTCCTCTCGATGCGCGTTGACCGGGACGATCTGCCGGCGGCGGAGAAGATAACGCGCCCGAGCCATCCGGCGCTGCCCTGTTTTCGATCAGCTCGGGAAAGATTCATCTCCGCGTCGAGCGCGACCGTTGAACCTTGCACCACGTCGATACCGTGCGGGTCGTGGCCACGGGGACGCTCATCTTTCTGATCATCGGTGGGGCGGGTGTCGGCGTGCTGGCACTCGCCCTGCTCGGCAGCGAACTGCTGCACTTCGGGCACGCCGACGTGGACGGGCCGATCTCCACCGAGACGGTCGCCGGGTTCGCCGGCGCTTTCGGGTTCGGCGGGGCGATCGTCAACGAGCTGCTCGGCGCGCGTACCCCCGCGCTGATCGCGGGTGCGGCGGCCGGCGGCCTGCTCGCGGCCGTGCCCACGGCGTGGCTGGCGTCGCGGCTCAGTCGGGCGGCGCGCAACATGCGCACCGACCCCACCCCCACCCGTGACGACCTGGTCGGCGCGCTCGGCCTGGTCGTCACTCCGGTGCCAGCCAACGGGTACGGCGAGGTCCGCATTCGCCTCGCCGGCCAACCGGTCAAGCTCAGCGCCCGCGCGGACCAGCCGATCCCGATCGGTGCCCAGGTCTTCGTCGTGCAGGCGCTCAGCGAGACCAGCGTGCACGTAGAAACCTACTGACCTCCCCCTCATAGACGGGACTCCTCATATGGCCCTACTCATCGCCATCGGTGGTGCGGTTCTCCTCGCGCTCGTCCTGGTGTTCTTCGTTCTCTCCCGGATCAAGGTGGCCGGACCGAACGAGGCGTTCATCGTCACCGGCCGCAAGGGCCGTACCACGCAGACCGCCGACGGTGCCCGGTCGACCGACAATTCCGGGCAGAAGGTGGTGCTGGGCGCCTCGGTCTTCGTGCTGCCGGTGGTGCAGAAGCTCCAGTCGCTCGACCTGTCCAGCCGGCGGATCGACGTCGGCATCCGGGGCGCGGTCAGCAAGCAGGGCATCCGCGCCGACCTGCACGGGGTGGCGATCGTCAAGGTCGGCGGGACCGAGGACGCGATCCGGGCAGCCGCGCAGCGGTTCCTGCACCAGCAGGACGAGATCGACAACTTCACCCGGGAGGTGCTGGCCGGCGCGCTGCGCTCGATCGTCGGCCGGCTCACCGTCGAGGAGGTCATCCGGGACCGAGCGGCGTTCGCCAGCGCGGTGGCCGAGGAGGCCGAGCACTCGATGACCAACCAGGGTCTCGTGCTGGACACCTTCCAGCTGCAGGACATCCTCGCCGAGGGTTCGTACCTCCAGGACCTGGGGCGACCCGAGGCGGCCCGGGTGCTCAAGGACGCGGCGATCGCCGAGGCGCGGGCCCGCCAGCAGGCCGAGCAGGAGCGGCTGCTCGCCGAGGAGGCCATCGCGGAGGCGAACCGGAACCTGGCCCTCAAGCAGGCAGGCATCCAGGCGGAGATCGATGCGGCGAAGGCCAAGTCGGCCGCAGCCGGGCCGCTCGCCCAGGCCGAGCGGGACCAGGCGATCCTCTCCGAGCAGCAGAAGGTCGCGGAGCGCAACGCCGAACTCAAGCAGCGTCAGCTGGACACCGAGGTGCGCAAGCCGGCCGACGCCGCCCGGTACAAGGTGGAGCAGGAGGCCGAGGCGGCCCGCAACGCGGCGGTGCTGAGCGCCGACGCGCAGCGCCAGGCCGTCATCGCCGCCGCGCAGGCCTCCGCCGAGCAGGCACGGCTCACCGGTGAGGGCGAGCGCGCCCGGCGGGCCGCGCTCGCCGAGGCGAACGCGATCGAGGGCGCCAAGGAGGGTGAGGCCGAGCAGCGGCGGCGCTCCGCGATCGCGGAGGCGGTCGAGCGGGAGGGTACGGCCGAGGCCGCGGCCATCCAGGCGCGAGGCCAGGCCGAGGCCGACGCGATGGCCCGCAAGGCCGAGGCTTTCGCTGCGTACGGCGAGGCCGCGGTGCTGGACCTCCTGGTCAAGGTGCTGCCGCAGGTCGTCGAGGCGGCGAGCGCTCCGATCGGGGCGATCGACAAGATGACAGTCATCTCCACCGACGGCGCGTCGTCGCTGACGAAGTCGGTGGCCGGCAACGTCGCCCAGGGACTTCAGCTCGGCAGCGACCTGACCGGGATCGACCTGGCCGGTCTGCTGGGCCGACTCGGCGCCCGTGCCGACGACGACGCCGCTCGCGCCGCCGATTCGGCGACGCGGGGCGGAACGCCGACGGCGGGTAACGCGGTCGTCCCGAGCACCCGCTGATCGGACTCCATCGTCCGGTAAGCAGTGACGCCGCCGAGCCGAACGGTTCGGCGGCGTCAGGCAGGCCACGGCTGGGCCAGCCAAACGCCGGTCGGTCCGCTGGACCCAGCGGACCGACCGGCGTCGGTAGAGAGGGCTGTTGGTCAGGCGAGCCCGATGGTGAACTTCTCCCAGGGCCCGAGCCCGTAGGTGGGGCTGGACCAGTCGATGTTCCGGTTCGCGATGAGCGGCTTGCCACCGCCGCTCTCGGCCGTCACGGCCTTGTCATTGACGTACGCACCGAAATGGACCGTTCCGTCGGCGTTGTGGTCGATGACGTAGAAGACGGTCGAGTCGGTGATCGCCGTGCCACTTGCGAGCAACGGGTTGGCCCCGGCGGCCACGTACTTGTTGTTGACCAGCGCCCGCAGCGCGTAGTACTGGTATCCGAGGTCGACCAGCTCGTACTTCTCCCATGCACCCGGTGCGGTGGCGCGGGCGATGAGCGGCTTGGTCCCGCCATTCTCCGCGGTGACGAACTTGCCGTTCGCTGACGCCTTGAGGCTGATCACCGGGTTCGGCGACTCCAGGTCGAACTTCTCCCAGGCACCGATGGTCGTGCCACGGGCGATCAGCGGCTTGGTGCCTGCGGACTCCGCGGTAACGAACTTGCCGTTGACCTGCGCCTTGAGGCTGACGCTGCCGTCGGTGTTGTTGAGCAGCTGGAACTTCTCCCAGGCCCCGATGGCCGTGCCACGGGCGATCAGCGGCTTGGTGCCTGCGGACTCCGCGGTGACGAACTTGCCGTTGACCTTCGCCTTCAGGGCGACAAGCCCACTGCCGGCAGCGACGAGGTCGAACTTCTCCCACGCCCCGAGGACGGCGCCGCGCGCGACAAGCGGCTTGGTGCCAGCGGACTCCGCGGTCACCAGGCTGTCGTTGGTCCGGGCCCGCAGGCCGACGTCGCTGCGGGTCGTCACCGCCGGTCCGACGTAGAGCAGCCGGTCCAGGGAACCCGTCGTGCCGAGCACGGCCCCCGAGATACCGCTGGTCACGATGTAGTCCCGTACCTGGGCCGGGGTCGAGGTGGGGCTGACGGCCAGCCGCAGTGCCGCAGCGCCGGCCACATGTGGCGACGCCATGGAGGTGCCGTCGCCGACCAGGGATGCGGTAGGGCTGGCGATACCCGCCGAGGTGATGCCCACGCCCGGGGCGAACGTGTCAAGGCACGAACCCCAGTTCGAGAAGGTCGCGCGCATGTCGATCCGGTCCGTCGCGCCCACCGTGATCGCCGTCGGCAACGCGCTCGGTGAGTAGTTGCAGGCGTCGTCGTAGCTGTTGCCGGCGGCGACCGCGTAGGTGATCCCGGAGGCGATGGAGGTGGCCACCGCCTGCTCCATGGCCGGGTCACGGCCGAAGACGGTCCCGAGACTCATGTTGGCGACGGCTGGCTTGACGGCGTTGGCCGTCACCCAGTCGATCCCGGCCAGGATCGTCTCGGTGTCACCCTTGCCCGAACAGTCGAGCACCCGTACCGCCACCAATTTGACATCCTTGGCGACGCCGTAGGTGCTGCCGCCGAGGGTGCCGGCGACGTGTGTGCCGTGACCCTCGCAGTCCTCGGCGACCGTGTCGTCGTCGACGGCGTCGTAGCCGTACGAGGCCCGGGTCCCGAAATCCTGGTGGTCGATCTTGATGCCCGTGTCGATCACGTACGCGGTGACGCCGCTCGCCGACGCGGAAGGGTAGCTGTACGTCTTGTTCAGTGCCGGCGTGACCTGGTCGATCCGGTCCAGACCCCACGACGGCGGGTTGGTCTGCGTACCACTCGCCCGGTAACGCCGCACCGGCTGGACCGACGCCACGTCCTCGTCTGCCGCCAACCGCTTCGCCTGCGTCGCGCTCAGCTGGGCGGAGTAGCCCCGCAGAGTGCGGGTGAAGACCTGCCGGACCGCCCCGCCGTTGTTTCGCGACAGTGCGGTCGCCGCCGCGCGGGTCTGCGCAGGGGTTGCCTTGGTGTCCTTCAACACGACGATGTAGCGACCGGGCACGACCGCGTCCGCCTGGTCATTCGGCGAATCGGCCGGGGTACGCGGAGCGGAGGGAAGCTGCGCCCCACCCGGCTCGGCCATCGCCGGCACGGTGGTGAGGACGGACGTCAAAGTTGTCACTGAGGCGAGCACCAGGCCCACCGCCGCCGTTCGGTATGTCACGCCACGGCTGAAAATCACATGTACTCCCCGTAAGCAGACCAGCGCCCACCCACGATGGATCATCGATGAGGCCCGCAATCCTGCGGCGCCTGACAGGCGCTGGTGAATGTTGCACCATCGTCTATGAGCGCCAATGCTGAGGCTTCATCCGTTCGGTGGACAACATTGGATATTCACCCGGCCCGCCGTCTCCGGAGTCCTTACCGGACTACCGAATACCCTGTTCGTTGGCCCAGCGCAGCAGCTCCGCCTCGGCGGCGTCGCGGTCCAGCGGGCCGTGCTCCAGACGCTGTTCCTTGAGGTGCTTCCAGGCCCGCCCCACGACCGGCCCCGGCGGTACGCCGAGCAGCTCCATGATCGCGTTGCCGTCCAGGTCGGGACGCACCCGGGCCAGGTCCTCCTCGGCGGCGATCCGGGCGATCCGGTCCTCCAACGCGTCGTAGTCGGCGGCGAGCTGCGCGGCCTTACGACGGTTGCGGGTGGTGCAGTCCGAGCGGGTCAGCTTGTGCAGCCGGGGCAGCAGGTCGCCGGCGTCGGCGACGTAGCGGCGCACCGCCGAGTCGGTCCACTCGCCCCGCCCGTACCCGTAGAAACGCAGGTGCAGCGCAACAAGCGCGGTCACCTTCGCGGTGATCTCCTTGGGGTAGCGCAGGGCCTTCATCCGGGCCTTGGTCAGCCGCGCGCCCACCACCTCGTGGTGGTGGAAGCTGACCCGACCGTCGGACCCGACGGCCTTGGTGGCCGGCTTGCCCACGTCGTGCATGAGGGCGGCCATCCGCAGGATGAAGTCGCAGCCCTCCTCCTCGAAGGAGACCGCGTTCTCGACGACCGTCAGCGTGTGCTCGTACACGTCCTTGTGCTGGGCGTGCTCGTCGATCTCCAGCTTCAGGCCCGTCAGTTCCGGCAGGAACCGCTCGGCCAGCCCGGTGTCGACAAGCAGCCGCAGCCCGGTGATCGGGTCGGCGCCGCAGAGCAGCTTGGTGAACTCGTCCCGCACCCGCTCGGCGGTGATCCGGTCCAGGTCGGCGGCCATCCCGGTCATCGCCGCGTGCACGTCCGGGTGGACGGCGAAGCGCAGTTGGGCGGCGAACCGGGCCGCGCGCAGCATCCGCAGCGGGTCGTCACCGAACGACTCACGCGGGGTGCTCGGCGTACGGATGACCTTGGCCGAGAGGTCGTCCAGCCCGCCGTGCGGGTCGGTGAAGCGGTGCTCCGGCAGGCTGACGGCCATCGCGTTGATGGTGAAGTCACGCCGCTTCAGGTCCTCGTCGAGGCTGGTGCCGTACACCACCACCGGGTTGCGGCTGACCTGGTCGTACGACTCGGCCCGGAAGGTGGTGATCTCCAGCCGGAGGCCGTCGCGCTGAGCGCCGATGGTGCCGAACTCCCGGCCGGTCTCCCAGATCGACTCGGCCCAGCCCTTGATGATCCGCAACGTCTCGTCGGGGTGGGCGTCGGTGCAGAAATCCAGGTCGTCGCCGAGCCGGCCGAGCAGGGCGTCGCGGACCGAACCGCCCACCAGGTGCAGCTCGTGACCAGCGCGAACGAAGCGGCGGCCCAACTCGTCGGCGACCGGCGAGACCCGGAGTAGTTCGGCGACGGCGTTGCGCTGCGCGGCGGTGAGTTCGCGGCGGTCGGCGGCGTGAGGAGCGGAGGCTTCGGACATGGGATCGCCAGCTTATCGGGCCTGGGTGTGATCCGATCCGCCGGGCGCGGGTAACGGGCAGGGGTTGACTATGGTCTGTGACGTGCGGGTCGGCGCCCGGCTCGACGTACCCCTGGGAGGCTGGAGATGAGCGGCGGGCTCTACCGCAGCGCGAACGCCGCGCGGGACGGCGGTGCGGGAGCCAACGTCCGCCCCTCCGACGGCGCCACGTTCATTTCGGCCGAACCACTGAACCAGCCGGCCATGGAGTCGACCGCCCCGCCGCAGGAGCAGGTGGGCGAGGCGAGCGCGGCGGCCAACAGCGCGGTGATGGCGGTCGGCAGCCTGGTCAGCCGGGGTACGGGCTTCCTGCGCACGCTCGCGTTGACCGCCGCGCTGGGCGGCGCGCTGGTCGGTGACGCGTACACGACCGCGCAGATCCTGCCCGGGATGGTGTACGAGTTCCTGCTCGGCGGCATCCTCACCAGTGTCCTGATCCCGGTTCTGGTGCGCCGGCGCAAGGTCGACAGCGACGGCGGCCAGGCGTACGCCCAGCGGTTGCTGACTCTCGCGGTGCTGGCCCTGGCCGCGGCGGCGCTGGTGGCGGTGGCCTTCGCCTCCGTGCTGACCTCGCTCTACGCCAGTAAGAAGACCGGAGCCGACTTCCGGGATCTGGTCACGGCGCTGTCCTACCTGATGTTGCCGATGATCTTCTTCACCGGCCTCAGCGCGCTGATCAGCGCGGTACTCAACACCCGGGGGCACTTCGCCGCCCCGATGTGGGCGCCGATCCTGAACAACATCGTGGTGATCGCCACGGCGGGCCTCTACATCGCGATCTTCGGCGCGACGATCGTCAAGCCGGACGAGATGACCACCGGCCGGATCCTGCTGATCGGCGGCGGCACCCTGCTCGGTGTCGCCATCCAGGCCGCCGGGCTGCTGCCAGCCCTGCGCAAGGTCGGTTTCCGCTGGAAGCTCCGGTTCGACTTCCGCACCCTCGGGCTGCGTGAGCTGGGCCGCCTCGGCGGCTGGATGTTCTGCTACGTCGCGGTCAGCCAGGTCGGCCTGATCGTGCTGTTCAACCTGCTGAACCGGGCCGGTAAGGAGAACGCCGCCGGCCCACTGATCTACAACAACGTGTTCCTGCTGCTGATGATGGCGCACGGCATCATCGCCGTCTCGATCATCACGGCGCTGATGCCCCGGATGAGCGCGGCGGCGGCCGACGGCCGGTACGCCGACGTCGCCGCCGACCTGTCCCGCGGCACCCGAACCGTCTCGGCGGTGCTCGCCCCGATCGCGGTCTGCTACGCGGTGCTGGCCACCCCGCTGGCCGTGACGCTGTTCCGCTACGGCGCGTTCACCGACGAGAACGCCGCCGACACCTCACTGGTGCTGCTGCTCGCGGCGCTGGCGCTGGTGCCGTTCGCGATCAGTCAGCTCTTCACCTTCGCCTTCTACGCCCTGCCGGACACCCGCACCCCGGCGCTGATCAACATTCCGGTGGTGGCGCTGCGCATCGGGGTGCAGGTGGTGCTCTACGTCGCCTTCGCCGCACACTTCGCGGCGGCCGGGATGATGATCGGTAACGCCGTGTCCTACCTGGCGGCGGCGTTCGCCTCCGCCTGGCTGCTGCGGCCCCGGGTCGGCCGGATCGGGATGGGCGCCATCCTGCGTACCCTCGGCCGGGTCGTCGTGGCCGCGTTGGGCTCCGCCCTGGTCGGCCTGCTGGTGGTGAGCCTGCTGCCCGGGGGCGACACGCCGAGCTGGATGCAGGCCGTGGTCCAACTCGTCATCGGTGGCGCGGTGATCGGCGGGACGTACCTCGGTCTCGCCACGGTGCTGCGGATCGGGGAGATCACCGAGGTCGTCGGCATGGTCCGCCGCCGCCTCGGTCGCTGAGCGCAAGAAGACGGGCAACCGAGAGTCACAGCCACACGGAACGTGACAGCGGATCACCAGGCTGGGGACGCACCTGTGGATAACTCCGCGATTCGCCGGTCAGCAACCGGATCGGCCTGTGGATAACCAGCCGTACGGCTGAGCGTGGTCGCCCGATCGGCGGGAACAGGCGGTTGGCGGAGGGCACCACGCCAGGTCCAGCCCCAACGTCGGTCACTTGCGGTGAAGCCGTAGATTGGCTAGTACATGTGCCAGCAACGTGGCTGACAACGGTCGTAACCGGACGACTTCCCCGACTCCCGGCACCCCGCCGAGTACGGCAAGAAGATGACATGTCGGGGAGACGGGCAACCCGGGTAAGGTCGCTCTCGACGGGTACGGCAGGCGCCGACGCTGCGCGTCGACACCGGTTGGCCGGTTCCTTCGACGGCAGAGCGGGAAGCCACATGCCCAGCAGTGCGGGTCCATCGATCGACACGATCACCGAGGGAGGACGGGTGACCCAGGTCGGCGAGGGTCAGGAGGCGGACGAGAGCGCTCCTCCGGTCATGACCTTCGGTGCTCCCACGGCCGGTGAAATTCTCGCCGAGCGTTACGAGCTGGTCGAGCACATCAACAACGACAGCGCGGGTCGGCTGGTCTGGCGCGGGGTCGACGTCATCCTGCGCCGCCCCGTCGCGGTGGTGCTGCGCTACCCGGGTGGCGACTCCGCCACCGAGATGCTCCAGGCCGCCGTCGCGGCGAGCCGGGTCATCCACCCCAACCTGGTCGGCGTCTACGACGCCATCGACGAGGCCGAGCGGGCGTACGTGGTCCGTGAGTGGGTGGACGGTCAGTCGTTGCGCGACCTGGCCGCCGACGGTCCGTTGGACCCGGCACGGGCCACCGCGATCGGCAACGCCGTCGCCAGCGCGCTCGCCGCGGTGCACGCCACCGGAATGGTGCACGGCAACGTCCACCCCGGCACCGTCATGATCAGCGACGAGGGTCGCGTGGTCCTGGCCGACGCGCGCACCGACGGCGACGACAGCCAGGAGAGTGACATCCGGGCGGTCGGCGGCGTCCTCTACTTCGCACTGACCGGTCACTGGCCGCACGCCGAGGCACCGCTGCGCGGCGCCACCGCCGGCCATGGTCGGGCCGCCATCCCGGACGCGGTCCGGGACGCCGGGGGCACCCTCGCGGCACCCCGCCAGGTTCGGGCCGGGGTGCCCGCGTACCTGGACGACCTGACCATGGATCTGCTCGACGCCGAGATCGCGCCGCCGTCGTCCGACGTGCTGGCGGCCGAGTTGGCCCGGCTGGACGTGCCCACCGAGGAGGAGCACTACCTCGACAACGGTGGGCCACTGCGCTTCGCCGCCGACACCGAGGACGAGCCGTCGCCGCTGGCCGCGGCCGGTGGTCGCAAGGTCGCCATCGGCATCGCCGGCCTGCTGGCGGTCGCCCTGGTCGGTTTGCTCATCGGGATCAGCGCGCTCGGCGACGGCGACAAGGACCCGCAGAACACCGCCGGGCCCACGCCCACCGCCAGCGCTCCGGCCGGCGACGCCACCCCGGCGGCCGCCACGGTCCGCAACCTCGGCGTGCAGGGCATCCGGATCATCGACCCGGACAGCAGCAAGCGCGACGAACTCGGCGGCGCCGACAAGATCATCGACGGTGACAACGACAAGGGTTGGGAGACCGACCGCTACCCGAACGCCACGTACGGGAACCTCAAGGCCGGCATGGGTGTCTGGCTGGACCTGGGCTCGCCGCACACGGTGAAGTCGGTGCAGGCCGTGCTCTCCGGTCGAGGCGCCACCGCGAAGCTGCTCGCCGGCACGACCACCTACCCGTCGACCTCCGGCGGCGACAAGCAGATGGTGGCGAACTACAAGACCGAGATCGGTGTCCTGAAGGAGCACGACGGCACCACGATGACCTTCAACGGCTTCAACGCCGACCAGAAGTACCGCTACCTGCTGCTCTGGTTCACCGAGCTGCCGGCCATCGGCGACGAGGACGGCTTCCGGCTCGGCGTGCAGGAGATTACGGTCCAGGGTTCGTGATCCGGCCAGCACGACCCGGGCACCGCATCCGCTGGACGTGGTGATGGACGGGCGCGACGCGGCAACGGACCTCGAGCTGCTGCGCGCCCACGTCGCCGGTGACCGGGACGCCTTCGCGGTGCTGTTCCACAGGCACCGCGACCGGCTCTGGGCGGTGGCCCTGCGGACGCTCGGCGACCGCGAGGAGGCCGCCGACGCCCTCCAGGACGCCCTTCTGTCGGCACACCGGGCGGCTGGCCGTTTCCGTGGCGACTCCGCAGTCACCACGTGGCTGCACCGCATCGTGGTGAACGCCTGCCTGGACCGGATCCGACGCCGGCAGGCGCACCCCACCGTGCCACTACCCGACGGCAACCGGTCCGGCGACGGATCCGGCACCGGCGGTGTCGAGCCGGCCGCGCCCGCACAGGACCACGACACGGCGCTTGTCGTCCGCGCCGCGCTCGCCGCGCTGCCGATCGAGCAGCGGGCCGCCCTGGTGCTGGTGGACGTGCAGGGTTACCCGGTGGCCGAGGTGGCCCGCATCCTCGGTGTCGCCGAGGGGACTGTGAAGAGCCGCTGCGCGCGGGGGCGGGCACGGTTGGCGGTGCTGCTCGGGCACCTGCGGCCGGCGACGCCGTCGCAGCCGGCCCCGGCCGGACGGAACGCGGACGTGCCCGGCGTCACGCCGGGGAACCCGCGCCCGGCCGAGGGCGTCGGATCAGGGTCGGTTCGGTACCGGCAGGACGCCAACCAGGAGGACGCGTGACGAACGAGGGGTTCAGGGAGGTCGACACCGACCTGCTCGCTGACTACCTCGGCGGCGCGTTGGACGGCACACCACAGCAGGCCCGGATCGCCCGGCTGGTCGACACGGAGCCGGCGTGGGCAGAGGCGTACGCGCTGCTTGCTCCCGCGGTGACGCAGGTCCGCGCCGAGCTGGCCCGCTGGGCCGAGCCCTCCCCGGAGCTGCCCCCGGCCGTCGCCGAACGGATCTCCGCCGCGCTGGCCGCGGCCGACACCCCGACTGACGACGCCCCGGCCACCCTCGGCGGCGCCACCGGCTCGCCCGAGCTGACTGCTCCCGCGACGCCGGTCAGTGTCCCGGCGCAGGGCGGCCGTCGCCCCGGCGGCCCGTCGCCGACCGAGTCGGGGCGCGGCAGAGCCACCGGCCCGGGTCGCCGGCACCGCCGCTGGGCTCGGACCGTCACTCCGGTGGCCGCCGCGGCTGTCGCTGTCGTCGCTGTCGGTCTGGGCCTTGCGCAACTGTCGACGAACACCACGGACAGCGGCGCCATGGACCGCCCGGCCGCCGCACCAGGTGCGGCAGCGGCCGGGGCGGCCCGCACCTCCGGGCCCGCGCTGCACAGCGGAACCGACTACACCCCGCAGACTCTCGGCCAGACGGCGACCACACGGCCGTCGCCGCTGCTGGGGAACGGCAGCGACGGCCGCAGCGAGCAGCAGGGGGTGGACGCCGAAGGGGGTCGACGGCCGGCCCCTGACGGATCGGACCAGCTGGCCCGGCTGAGCGGCGAGGCGGCGTTGACCGGCTGCCTGTCGGCCGTGGCGGCGGAGCACGGCTCGGCCCCGCTGGTCGTCGAGGTGATCGACTACGCACGGTTCCAGGGCGAGCAGGCGCTGGTCATCCGGTTCACCGACGCGACGGGGGTCCGTTGGGCGTGGGTGAGCGGCCCCGAGTGTGGTGTACCCGGGTCCGGCTCGGACAGCCGGTATTCGTCGCGGGTAGGGTGAATCCGCGGTCATCGGTGCGATGTGCGTCCACGTGACGTGACCCACCGGATGCCCGGCTCGGGAATCCCCGCTTCGTACGATGACGTTCTGGAAGTCAGCTGCCGGCACCCCCCAGGCGTCGGCACTCGGATCAGCATCGGTGCGCGCGCCGACGCCGAACACACACAACTCGGGAGACGGCAGTGGACGAGGTCCGCAACCTGATCATCATCGGCTCCGGCCCGGCCGGTTACACGGCGGCGGTCTATGCGGCGCGCGCCAACCTGAAGCCGCTGATCATTGAGGGCGTGCAGTCCGGTGGCGCGCTGATGACCACTACCGAGGTGGAAAACTTCCCGGGCTTCGCCGACGGCATCCTCGGCCCCGAGCTGATGGACAACATGCGCAAGCAGGCCGAGCGGTTCGGCGCCGAGTTCCTCACCGACGACGTGACCCGGGTGGAGCTGGTCGACACCGGCGACGCCGGCTCCGGCGCGGTGAGCACCGTGTGGGTCGGCGAGACCGCCTACCGGGCCCGCTCCGTCATCCTCTCCACCGGTTCGGCCTGGCGTCCGCTGGGTGTGCCGGGTGAGCAGGAATACCTCGGCCACGGTGTCTCCTCGTGCGCCACCTGTGACGGCTTCTTCTTCCGCAACCAGCACATCGTCGTCGTCGGCGGTGGTGACTCGGCGATGGAGGAGGCCAGCTTCCTCACCCGCTTCGCCGACTCGGTCACCATCATCCACCGGCGGGACTCGTTCCGGGCCAGCAAGATCATGGCCGACCGGGCGCTGAGCAACGACAAGATCAAGGTCGAGTGGAACAGCACGGTCGAAGAGGTCCTGGGCGCCGACGGCAAGGTCACCGGCGTACGGGTCCGCAACGTGCACACCGGCGAGACCAAGGTGCTCGACGTGACAGGCGTGTTCGTGGCCATCGGTCACGACCCGCGCAGTGAGCTCTTCCAGGGCCAGGTCGAGCTGGACGACGAGGGTTACGTGAAGGTCCAGGCGCCCGGCACCCGGACGAGCGTGCCCGGCGTCTTCGCCGCCGGTGACGTGGTCGACCACACCTACCGCCAGGCGATCACCGCGGCCGGCACCGGCTGTGCCGCCGCGCTCGACGCCGAGCGGTTCATCGCGACGCTCAGCTGAAACAGGAAACACATCCCGGAGGAGGGCAATAGTGGGAAATACCAAGGCGGTCACGGACGCGAGCTTCGTCGCTGACGTGCTGCAGGCCGACAAGCCGGTGCTGGTGGACTTCTGGGCCGAGTGGTGCGGGCCGTGCCGCAAGGTGTCGCCGCTGCTCGAGGAGATCGCGGGCGAGATGGGCGACCAGGTCACCATCGTCAAGCTCAACATCGACGAGAACCCGGAGACCGCCCGGGCCTACCGGGTCATGTCGGTGCCGACCCTCACCGTCTTCAAGAACGGCCAGCCCGTGCAGTCGATCGCCGGCGCCAAGCCGAAGGGCGAGCTGGTCCGGCTCATCGAGTCGGCCCTCTGATCCGCAGAGACACCACCGAACCCCGTACCCGCTCGTCGGGTGCGGGGTTCGCTGTCTCCCCGGTCGGCACGGACGGAGTTTTTCCAGGCCGAGCCACCTGGCCGCCCCGGAGCGCATAACCTCAAGCCGGGGCCGCCCGGCCAGCCAGATTCGTGCAGAGGGGGTCGTGCGTGCGTCCGATCCGAGCCGGAGACCGGGGACCCGCGGTCACGGAGATCCGTACCATCCTCACCGGCCTCGACCTGCTCGCCGCCGCCGGTCCGCACACCGACGAATTCGACCTGGACACCGAACGCGCGGTCCGGGCGTTCCAGCAGTCCCGTGGGCTCAGCGTGGACGGCCGGGTCGGCTCGGAGACCTGGGGCGCGTTGGACGCCGCACGCTGGCGGCTCGGCGCCCGCACCCTCTACCACGCGATCCCCGAGCCGCTCACCGGCGAGGACGTCCGGTCGCTGCAGGAACGACTGCTGGAGATGGGGTACGACGTCGGCCGCGCCGACGCCATCTACGGCATCCGGACCTCCCGTGCGGTGGCCCAGTTCCAGCGCGAGGTCGGGCTCACCCCCGACGGCTCCTGCGGGCCGCACACCATGGACGCGCTGCGCCGGATCGGTCGCAAGGTCGTCGGCGGCCGCCCCCAGTGGTTGCGCGAGTCCGACGCGATCCGCCAGTCCGGGCCGGCGCTGGTCGGCAAGACGGTGGTCATCGACCCCGGCCACGGCGGCACCGATCCGGGCATGGTGGTGCCGGACGGGCCGCTGCGCTGGACGGAGGCGGACCTCGTACACGACCTGGCGAGCCGGTTGGAGGGGCGGCTCGCCGCGTCCGGGGTGCGGGTTCAGCTCACCCGCGGTCCCGCGCCCGACAAGTGCCTGCCGGACACCGACCGGGCGCTGCTGGCGAATTCGCTCGGCGCCGACGTCTTCATCTCGCTGCACCTGGACGGGCACGCCAACCCGGACGCGGAAGGGGTGGCGACCTACCACTACGGCACCGACAACGGGGTGACGTCGGCGACAGGTGAGCGGCTGGCCGGATTGGTGCAGCGGGAGATCGTGGCGCGGACCGGGCTGCGGGACTGCCGTACCCACGCCAAGGCGTGGGACCTGCTGCGGCTGACGCGGATGCCGGCGGTCCGGGTCGAGGTCGGCTACCTCACCTCGCCCGTGGACCGCGCCCGGCTCGTCGACCCCCGCTTTCGGGACCGGGTGGTGGAGGCGATCGTGGCCGCGGTGCAGCGGATGTACTACCCGATCGAACGGGACGTGCCGACCGGCTCCCTCGACGTCAGCGAGCTGCGCGCGGTGGTGACCGCCGGCACGGTGGTCGACTGACGACCGTGCCGCGTCAGCCGCTGGTGGAGCGGGTGGCCGGGGCGGGCCGGACCGGCCGGAGCAGGGTCTCCGGGCTCATCGACCCGAGCAGCTTCTCCAGCGCGTACTCGACGTCGGACTTCCAGCTCAGGGCCGTACGCAGTTCGAGGCGCAGTCGGGGGAACCGGGGATGCGGACGTACCGTCTTGAAGCCGACGGAGAGGAAGAAGTCGGCCGGCGCCACGCACCCGCCCGCCGGATCGTCCGCGTCACCGAACTTGGCGTCCCCGAACGCCTCGATCGCCTTGATCCCCCGCTTGGTCAGGTCCCGGGCGACGCCCTGCACCAGCATGCGACCCAACCCGCCGCCGGCGAACGCGGCGACCACGTTGGCGGTCATCAACAGGGCGGCGTCGGCGGAGACCGGCGACGTCGGGAAGGCCATCGAGCGGGGCACGTAGGCGGGCGGGGCGTACATCACGAAGCCCGCCGGCATGCCGTCGACGTACGCGAGCTTGCCGCAGGAGCCCCACTCCAGCAGGGTCTGGGAGACCCACGCCTCCTTCTCCAGGCCCGGGTCGCCGGCGGCGCAGGCCCGATCGGCCGAGACCGGATCCAGCTCCCAGTAGACGCACTGGCGGCAGGGGCGCGGAAGGTCCTCCAGCGTGTCGAGGGTCAGGCTGACCAGACGTCGCGACATATGGCGCATCCCCACAATAGGCTCGGTCGTGAGGCCGGCATGGAACGACAGTGCCGCCTTCCTGCCCCCGACGAGCGATCGTACGCCGCCGATCGACCGGACGGGAGGGGACGCGCAAATGCCCACCACACCGGGGACGTCCGCCATGTGGTCGATCCGTCCCGGCACGGCGGCAGCCTGGTCACGGCCGACTAGGATCGACAATCGGTGTCCCGTCGCCATGGTCAGGAGCGTGCGGGGTACCCGGGGCGGGAGCCACCCGAGCAGCGATCGAGGTGAGGTCATGACCGGCACGACACTCGACGACTACACCGACCGGTACGCCCGGCGGGTACGCGGGATGACCGCCTCCGAGATCCGAGCACTCTTCGCGGTGGCCAGTCGACCCGAGGTCGTCTCCCTCGCCGGTGGCGCCCCGTACATCGCCGCGCTGCCGCTCGACGCGGTCGGCGAGATGCTGGGCCGCCTCGGCTCCGAGCACGGGGTGACCACCCTGCAGTACGGCATCGGGCAGGGCACCCTGGAGCTGCGCGAGCGGATCTGCGAGGTCATGTCGCTCTCCGGGATCGACGCCGCGTGCGGTGCCTCACCGGAGGACGTGGTGGTCACGGTGGGCGGGCAGCAGGCGCTCGACCTGGTGGCCCGCCTCTTCCTCGACCCCGGTGACGTGGTGCTCGCGGAGGGCCCGACGTACGTCGGCGCCCTCGGGGTGTTCCAGGCCGCCCAGGCGCAGGTGGTGCACGTGCCGATGGACGCCGACGGGCTGATCCCCGAGGCGTTGGAGACGGCGATCGCCGACCTCGCGCGTACCGGCCGGCGGGTCAAGTTCCTCTACACCATCCCCACCTACCAGAACCCGGCCGGCGTGACGCTCAGCGAGGAGCGCCGGGAACGCGTGCTGGACATCTGCGAGCGCGCCGGCCTGCTCGTGATCGAGGACGATCCGTACGGCCAGCTGGGTTTCGAGGGTGAGGCCCCGGCGCCGCTGCGGGCCCGGCGGCGCGACGGTGTCTTCTACCTCAGCACCTTCTCCAAGACGTTCGCTCCCGGCCTGCGGGTCGGTTGGATCCTGGCGCCCCACGCGGTCCGCGACAAGCTGGTCATCGCGAGCGAGGCGCAGATCCTCTGCCCCAGCGGCTACGCGCAGGCCGCCGTGGCCACCTACCTCGGCACCATGCCGTGGCGGCAACAGCTCAAGGTCTACCGCGAGGTCTACCGCGAACGCCGCGACGCGCTGCTCGACGCGCTGGCCGATCTGATGCCCGAGGGCACCAGCTGGACGACCCCGGCCGGTGGCCTCTTCGTGTGGGCCACCCTGCCGGAGGGGCTCGATTCGAAGGCGATGATGCCGCGCGCCATCGCCGCCCGGGTCGCCTACGTGCCCGGCACCGGCTTCTACGCCGACGGCACGGGCACCGGCGCCATGCGGCTGAACTTCAGCTTCCCGCCCCCGGAGCGGATCCGCGAAGGCGTCCGCCGACTCGCCGGCGTCATGGAGCAGGAGATCGCGACGCGCCGTGTCTTCGGTGCCGTGGGCGGTGCCGCCGGCCGTCGGGGCCGGCCCGGCTCCGACGTGCCGGGTCCCGACTTGGCATGATGCCGGCATGGGTACGACCGCTGCCGAGCGCTTCTCCGTGACCGATTCCGCCGTCGCGGCCGACCTGCGTGTGCTGGTGCTCGCCGGCGGGCTCTCCTACGAACGGGACGTGTCGCTGCGCTCCGGTCGTCGGGTGCTCGACGCTCTGCGTGCCGTAGGCGTCGAGGCCGAGCTGCGGGATGCCGACGTGGCACTCCTGCCCGCCCTCGCGGCCGACCCACCGGACGCGGTGGTGATCGCCCTGCACGGCGCCACCGGGGAGGACGGCTCGCTGCGGGGGGTGCTGGACCTGTGCGGCATCCCGTACGTCGGCTGTGACGCCCGGGCCTCCCGGCTCGCCTGGGACAAGCCCTCCGCGAAAGCGGTCCTGCGCGAGGCAGGCATCCCCACTCCCGACTGGGTGGCCCTGCCGCACGACCGCTTCTCCGAACTGGGGGCGGTCGCCGTGCTGGACCGGATCGCCGACCGGCTCGGTCTTCCGCTCATGGTCAAGCCGACGCAGGGCGGCTCCGGTCTGGGCGCCGCGGTGGTCCGGGACGCCGCGTCACTTCCGGCAGCGATGGTCGGTTGCTTCGCGTACGACTCGACGGCCCTGGTGGAGCGGTACGTGCCCGGCATGGACGTGGCGGTCTCCGTGATCGACCTCGGGGACGGCCCGCAGGCGCTGCCGCCGGTGGAGATCGTGCCGCGCAACGGCGTGTACGACTACGCCGCCCGCTACACCGCCGGTCGAACCACGTGGCACGCTCCGGCCCGGCTGGAGCCGGAGGTGGCCGCGTCGGTGGCCGAGGTCGCTCTCGCCGCGCACACCGCGCTCGGTCTGCGGGACCTGTCCCGGGTCGACGTGATCGTGGACGCCGCCGGCAAGCCGCACGTGCTGGAGGTCAACGTCTCGCCCGGCATGACGGAGACGTCGCTGCTGCCGCTGGCCGTCCAGGCCGCCGGCCTGGACTTCGGCCGCCTCCTGGGTTCGCTGGTGACCCGGGCCGCCGCCCGTCTCACGGCCTGACTCTGGCCTCGACCCGTCGCACGGCCCGCGGCCGTGGGTCGGCGGGTGTCCTACGCGCGGACCTCTCGCCGACCCACTGCCGAACCGACGGTCAGCGCGTCGTGCGCACGTCGGGTGGGATGCGCCCGTCGTCGGTGACGATGGTGGGGGCGCTGCGCGGAGCCGGGATGACCGGGCGGTGCTCATGGCCTGCTAACTCGGGGGCCGTCTCGGGATCGGCCACGGCCTCGGCTGCCGGACTGTCGGAGGGCGTCGACGCGGCAGTGGACGCCGCCTCGACGTCGGTCGCCGGCTCGTCGGAGGGCGCGGCTCCCCGGTTGGCGTCCAGGACCGGGGCCTTCGGGCCGCCGCCCACGTCCCCGCCAGCGCCGGGGGCGGAAGCATCGGCGGCGTCGGGGCTGCCTTCGACTGCTGGTTCCGGAATCTCCTCGGCCGCCTCGATGACCGACACGGTCTCCTCCTGGGCGGCTGCGGCATGGGCCGCCGCCGCGGCGGACTGGGCCAGCAGGCTCGACGGCGCCTGCCACTGGATGCGAGGCGGCTCGGCCAACGGCCGGCCACCGAACTCGGCGAGCCAGGCAGCGACGAGCGCCAGATTTTCCCGCCACTGCTCCTCGGAGATCGGCGGCAGGATCGAATCCCACAGGGACAGGAAGGTCCCCCGCAACTGAAGCCGGCCGTACGGTCGAGCGAGGAACCACATGTGCAGGTGGGCGGAGCCGTCGCCCCATCGGTTGACGTGCACCCGCGCCACGCCGTCCAACGACCGGATGGCCCGCTCAAGACGTACCGTCATCACGCCCAGCTCGGCGGCGAGCAGATTCGGCAGGTCACCCAGGTCGAGGTGGGTCCGCGATTCCAGGATGAGCACCATCGGCAGGCCGGTCGGCCGGTCCATGGCGCGGACCCGCCATCGCTCTCCCACCCAGATGTAGGCGTCGTCCGGCGCGTTGCAGGCGGTGCATTCCCGGAGGCCCTCGCCCTTGCGTGGCGGTTCGACCGGGACCGGGTCGTCGAGCTGCTTCACGCGGAGGTCGCCCTCGAAGGGGAACGAGGGCCACTGGGTGAAGTCCGGGACTGAGGGAGGGGTGTCGTGCACGACGCTGACCCTAACCGAGTCTGGGACCGCTGTCCCTACCTGTTCGACAGGTCCCGGCCCTTCCGATCAGTGCTCTTCGTCAATCGCTGCTCCCGTCGACGCAGACCGCCAGAGCGATATCCACAGGCTGCCGAGATCGCGAACACAGGCCGTCATCCACAGGCTGGCACCCGCTTTCACGCGGGGTTTCACGTGAAACGAGGGGTACCTGTGGACAACGGGTGTGGATAACTTTTCCGCCCCTCAGTCGTTGCTGGCGCACCCCGTCGTCACCATCTTGATGAAGGGGTGTCGGAGTGGTCTCGCTCGGAGGGACGGGGGCCTCGGCGGCGTGCCCGTGGCCTCGCGGACGGTGCCGAGCGGTCGCCGTTTCACGTGAAACGGGATCGCTCTGAAGCGGTCCTGCGGCGAACGCCCTTCCGGGCAGACGAACAGATGCCCCACTGCGCCCCTCTCAGTGAGCCGCTGCCGCCCCGAAGACCGAGAAGGGTGCCTCAGGTCGACCTACTGCTCCGCGAGCGCTCTCGTCGCTCGTGGAGGTCATCAGCCTCCGGGCTGGCCCTCACGGACTCCGCGCGCCGACGGTGTGCCGGTTCCACGCGCTCAGCCGCAGGCGATTCGACGCTGCCCCTCGCTGACACGGGAGCGGGCGGGCCCCCGTCGACCTCGCAACGGTCGAGCCCTCGTGGCCGTGGCGCAGACGTCGGCGCTCACTCCCGCGACCTCGCAGGCGTGGGCTCCTACTGACATTCGCGGCCGGCCCACGTTGGTTCCGCCGAGTCGGCACTCGGCTTCCGGCCTCACGACTCCTGCGGTTCCAGGACCACGCTGTCACGCCGCGAAGATCGCCTGAGCCTCTCGGCACACCGCGCCGGCCAAGCGTCGTCTGCTCCCCGATGCGCTCCAACAGGTCCAGAGCCTCACCGAGGACCTACCTTCCCGGCCGCTGGTCCGGATACCGCGCCGCCGAGACCTCACCATCACGAAGCAGTTGTGGGCATCGGTACCGCCAGGTGCCGGCCATCCCGGTCTTGCGCTGGACAGCGCGCCGCCAAGGTGCCCAGCCTCCCGGCCCAAGCCCAGGGGCGCCGCGCCGGGTGTCCGCCATCCCGGCCGAAGCCCAGGGGCCCCGCGCTGTGGTGTTCGCCATCCCGGCCAGGTCTGGGCACTGCCCCGCCGACGTGCCGACCGTCCCGGCCTCGGTCTGGAGCATCGCGCCGCCGACGACATCGGCCATCCCGGCCTACCGAACCCTCATCAGCCGCACCGAGACGGCACCGTTCGTGCCCCGCCGCCCGGCACGGCGCCGGCGTCCCAGCCGAACGCCGAAGCCGGGTGGGCCCGGCCAGTCGAGAGGAGCGGTTCCTGGCCGCTGGATGAGCGATGCCGTTTCACGTGAAACGAGGACGGATGCGGAACGGCCGCGCACCCGAGGGGAAGCGCGGCCGTGAGTGGAGACGGGAGGCTCAGTCCTCCGTCTCCTCCTCCTGCGGAACGCCGATGATGCCGACGATCCGCTCCAGGTCGTCCACCGTGGCGAACTCGATCGTGATCTTGCCCTTGCTCCGGCCGATGTCCACCTTCACCCGGGTGTCGAAGCGGTCCGACAGCCGATCGGCGAGATCCGACAGCGCGGGCGCGTGCGGCTTCGGACGCCGCTTGGCAGCTTGGCCCTTCGCGGAGCCGTCGTTCAGGGTGAGGGCCACGATCTCCTCGGTCGCCCGTACGGACAGCCCTTCGGCCACGATCCGCAACGCCAACTGCTCCTGGGCCTCCGAGTCGTCGAGGCTCAACAGCGCGCGGGCGTGACCGGCGGACAGGATGCCCGCGGCAACCCGACGCTGCACCTGGGCCGGCAGGTTCAGGAGCCGGATCGTGTTGGAGATCTGCGGCCGGCTGCGGCCGATCCGGCGGGCCAACTCCTCGTGGGTGGCACCGAACTCCTCCAGCAGCTGCTGGTACGCGGCGGCCTCTTCCAACGGGTTCAGGTTGGCCCGATGGATGTTCTCCAGCAGCGCGTCGCGGAGCATCGCGTCGTCACGGGTGTCCCGGACGATCGCCGGGATGTTCTCCCGGCCCACCGCCTGGGCGGCCCGCCAACGGCGCTCACCCATCACCAACTCGTACTTCTCGTCGTCGAGCTGGCGCACGACGATCGGCTGAAGGAAGCCGACCTCCTGGATCGAGGTCTTCAGTTCCTCCAGCGCCTCCTCGTCGAAGACCTGGCGGGGCTGCTTCGGGTTCGGCACGATCGCGTCGACCGGGATCTCCGCGAACCGGGCACCCGGAACGGGACTGAGCGTGGACTCGGGCTGCTGGACGGTCGGCACGACGGAAGCCGTCGACTGGGGCCCGACTGTCCCCCCGTCATCGACGTCGACGTCAACGTGCCCGTTCTCCGGTTCGGCCGTCACGGTGCCGGCGGCACCCGGCACCGGCCCGGTCGGGATGAGCGCCCCCAGGCCCCGTCCCAGACCACCCCGAGGACGGTTCTTCATGCCACGCCTCCCAGCGACTTGTCCCCACTACGCATTCCGGCCCACCGGCTCCTTGACGCCCCGCTCGGCGATCTCCTGGGCAGCCTCGAAGTAACTCGTGGCGCCCCGCGAACCGGGATCGTAGGTCATCACCGACTGGCCGTAGCTGGGTGCCTCGGAGACCCGCACGTTGCGGGGGATGACCGCTTGGAGGACCTTGTCGCCGAAGTGGTTCCGGACGTCCTGCTCGACCGCGTCCGCGAGGCGGGTACGCCTGTCGTACATGGTCAGCAGGATGGTGGACACGTCGAGCTTCGGGTTGAGGTGTTGCCGCACCAGGTTGATGTTGTTGATCAGCTGGTTGAGCCCTTCCAGGGCGTAGTACTCGCACTGGATCGGGATCAGCACCTCCTGCGCGGCGACCAGGGCGTTGACCGTGAGCAGGCCGAGCGACGGCGGGCAGTCGATGAAGACGTAGTCGAACTGGCCCGGGTAGGCGGCGATCGCGCGGTCGAGGCGCGACTCCCGCGCCACCACCGACACCAGCTCGATCTCCGCGCCGGCGAGGTCGATCGTGGCCGGTACGCACCACAGGTTGGGGATGCCCTCGACCGCCTGCGCCACCTCGGAGAGCGGCACACTGTTGATCAGACAGTCGTACACGTCGGGGATGCCGGTGTGGTGCGGCACGTTGAGGCCCGTCGAGGCGTTGCCCTGCGGATCGAGGTCGACCACGAGCACCCGGTTGCCGTGCAGGGCGAGCGCCACCGCGAGGTTGACAGTGGTCGTGGTCTTACCCACGCCGCCCTTCTGGTTGGCGACGCACATGACCCGGGTCCGGTCCGGTCGAGGCATGGTCACCTCGCCACTGGGATTCAGGATCTGCACGGCGCGCATCGCCTCCATAGCCAACGGTGGGTCATCCTCTTCGCGCGTCGGGGTTTCACGTGAAACGTACGTGGGGTCGGCCGCTACCGCGGCCAGCGACTCGGTCGACGCGACCGGTACGTCCGGGACCACCGGTGCCGCATCGCGTGCCGCCGCGGCGGTCGGCTGGTGCGGCACCGCCGGCTCGAAGCGAACCGCCGCAGCCGTGTTCCGCCGGCCGAGCGGCTGTCGCACCTCGGCCGCGTTGACCGGTCGGCTGGGTCCGTCCGATGCTCGACGACCAGCCGTCGGCTCGGGAGTCTCCAGCCCGGCGGGATGAACCGCCGGGTCGTCCCGCGATGCCAGCGGATCGCTGTCCGCCGGAGGGGTGGACGCCCCGGTGGCACCGGGCGACCAGCTGGGGTAGTCGGTTTCACGTGAAACAGGGTCGCTGGTTGACCCGGTCACGCGTGGATCGTCGTACCTGCCGTCGTCATGCACCTGTCATCCCTGCCCGCTTCGGATGGTCGGTCCGCGCCCCGGTCAACTTGGCCACACCCGCGCTCGCACCCCGGAGCGTACGGCCCCTCGGGAGCGGTCGGAGTCCGCGACGTCCGTCGGCCGCTCCACATTATCGACGCGCGGTCAGCCTACGGCGGACGGGCGCGGCCGGTCCACGTCGGGTTCTCATTCCCTCGTCCATCCGTACCGGTACAACGAGGCAACCCTCCGACCGGACGCCCGATGGCGCGGTGGTCAGCGGCGTCGGGCTCGCCCGCCCCGGGAGCGCTTGCTGGCGGCCGGGCGGGCCGGACCGACCATCCGCTCGCGGACGATCTCCACCACGGTCGTGGGCGGGTCGATCACGCCGACCCCACAGAGGTGTACGGCGGCTTCCCCGCCACCGAGCCGCGCCACGACGTCGGCGTGCTCCTCGACCTCGGCGGCGGCGGACGATCCCTTGAGTGCCAGCAGCCGCCCGCCGCGCACGGCGAGCGGGAGGCACCAGGTCGCCAGCCGGTCCAGCGGTGCGACCGCGCGGGCCGTCACCACGTCGCCGCTGATCGGCTCCCGGCCACTCGATCCGCTGGCGGCTTCGTCGGCCCGGCCACGAAACACCCGTACCGACCGGGTCAGGCCGAGCCGTTCGACGACCCCGATCAGGAACGACGTCCGCCGAGCCAGCGGCTCGATCAGAGTGACCGTCAGGTCGGGGCGTGCGATGGCCAGCACCAGACCGGGCAGACCGGCGCCGGAGCCCACGTCGAGCACGCTCGCTCCGGTCGGAATGCGCTCGACCACCGCGGCGCAGTTGAGAAGATGACGGTCCCAGATCCGGGGCGCCTCGCGCGGGCCGATCAGACCGCGGACCACGCCGTCGGTGGCCAGGATTTCGGCGTACGCGGCGGCCAGGTCGAGCCGGTCACCGAAGAGAGTCAGTGCGGCAGGTGCCAGCTCGGGCGGCAGCGCGACGTCCGACGGCGACGGTGTGCCCTCGGTCGAGGCAGCCGCCGGTGGCGAACCGTCAACGGGGACAGCGGAGGACGGGTCGTGCCCCGTCGGGTCGGTATCGATGTCGGGGGTGGTACGCCGGACAGCGGACGGCCCGGACGGCGTGCCGCCCGGGCCGGTCACGGTGTCAGCCGTGGTGTCGTCGTGGGTCAACGGAGTCAGTCCGCCGGCCGTACGACGATGCGACGGTTGGGCTCGACGCCCTCCGACTCGCTCTCCACGCCGGCCATGGCGTTGACGACGTCGTGGACGCACTTGCGCTCGAACGCGGACATCGCCTCTAGGCGCACCGGCTCGCCGTACTCCTTGACCTTCTCGACGGCGTTCTTGGCGACGGCGGCGAGTTCCTTACGGCGGTTCGCCCGGTAGCCGCCGACGTCGAGCAGCAGGCGGCTCGGCGTACCGGTCTGCCGGAAGATGGCGAGCCGGGTCAGCTCCTGGAGCGCCTCCAGGGTGGCGCCGCGCTGGCCGACCAGGTTCTGCAGTCGGGCACCGACGACCTCGACCACCGGACGGCCGCCGGCGACCAGCTCATCGATGTCGCCGTCGTAGTCGAGGATGTCGAGCAGCCCTTCGACGTAGTCGGCCGCGATCTCGCTCTGCCGGAACAGGTCGGACTCGCCCACGGACTTCTTCTCACGGCCACCGGCGGTGGCCTCGGTCTCGTCACCGTCGACCTCGTCGGCCTCGGTGTCGTCGCCGTCCACCGCGAGCGTCGCGGTCTCCTCCTCGTCCAGGGACTGCTCGGCGCGGGGGATGCTGGTCTCGGTCACGGTCTCATCTCCGTACTCGCTCGGCCGGACCGTCGGGTCCGCTGGTTTCCCGGGGCCGGCGGGAGGTCGCCGGTGCCCACGGGCACGTCTGTACGGGCAGTGTCGCCCGTGACCGCGGCCTGCGCGGTCGGTTCCGCCCGGCGCCGGCCGTACGGCGGCTGCGCGGTGCGGGGTCGGGCCGCCGTCGGTTGCCCGACGGCGGCCCTACGGGAGTCAGCCCTGCCGCTTGGCCG
Source organism: Micromonospora sp. DT63 (assembly GCF_049841615.1). Classification (NCBI taxonomy): domain Bacteria; kingdom Bacillati; phylum Actinomycetota; class Actinomycetes; order Micromonosporales; family Micromonosporaceae; genus Micromonospora; species Micromonospora sp. DT63. Next base: position 186,440 of record NZ_JBNCKQ010000003.1, read on the forward strand.
GGCGGCTCTTCTTCGGGTTGGCCGGCTTGGCGCCCGGCTTCGGGCCCGCCACCTTCGGGGCGGTCGCCTTGACCGGGGCCACCGGGGCGGCCTTGCCGCGACCGAACAGGCCGCCCGACTTGGCGGGCTGCACCGGCCCGCGAGTGGCGGCGGGAGCGGCTGCCTTCTTGGCGGTCACCGGCGGCGGGAACTTCCGCAGCACCCACTGCTGCTGCCCGAGCGTGAAGAGGTTGTTCGTGACCCAGTAGATGATGACGCCGATCGGGAAGATCGAGCCGGAGATCAACAGCGACGCGGGGATGCCGTAGAGCATCAGTCGCTGGATCATCCGCTGCTGCGGGTCCTCGGCCCAACCGGTCTTGAGGATCATCTGGCGGCTGGTCAGGTAGGTGGTGGCGATCATGACCAGGACCAGGACACCGGCGATGATCTTGACCGTGGTGCCGTTGGCGCCGAGACGGGCCAGCTCGTCGGCGCTGGAGCCGAACTTGCCGGCGATCGGGGCGGTGAAGAGCTTGGCGTTCGAGGCGCTGTCGAACTGGTCGACAGTCCAGCCGTAGAGCGTCTTGCTCTGCTTGGCCGGGTCGAGGCGGCGCAGCACGTGGAAGAGGCCGAGAAAGACGGGGATCTGGAGGAACATCGGAAGGCAGCCCATGAGCGGGTTGGCCTTTTCCTTCCGGTACAGCTCCATCATCTCTTTCTGGAGCGTCTCCCGGTCACCCTTGTGCTTCTCCTGCAGCTCCTTGACCTTGGGCTGCAGCGCCTGCATCGCCCGCTGGGACTTGATCTGCTTGACGAAGACCGGGAACAGGATCACCCGGACGGAGACCACCAGGAAGACGATGGCCAGGATCCAGGCGAAGTTGGTGCCGATCACCGCGTCGACGGGCACCCCGATGGCGTCCCAGGCGGAGTGCCAGGTCAGCAGGATCCACGAAATCGCGTAGTAGATCCAGTCGAGACTCAATTCGGTGCTCCAGTCACATCGGCACGGCGGCGACCGCCCGGCTCCGGCACCGGGTCATGTCCACCAGGGTGGAAGGGGTGGCAGCGCAACAACCGCCGGACCGCCAGCGCGGCTCCCCGGAGCGCGCCGTGCCGGGCCACCGCCTCCTGGGCGTACGCACTGCACGACGGGTAGAACCGACAGCGGGCCGGCAGTGCCGGACTTATCCACCGACGGTACGCGATGATGGGCGCGATCAGCACCCTGGCACCGGTTGACGTCGGGCGCGTGGCGGTCGGGTCGGTGCTCACCGGGACCGCCTCTCCCGGGGCGTCCGGGCGACCGCGATGGCGGAGTCCAGGTCCGTGGCGAGCCGGGGGTACGAGGCGTCAGCCGCGGCGGGAAGCGCCCGGACGACAAGGGTGCTGCCGGCGGGCAGCGCGCCGAGCCGCTCCCGGACCAACGCCCGCAGTCGACGCCGGACCTTGTTACGGACCACCGCGTTGCCGACGGCCTTGGACACGACGAAGCCGGCGCGGGCCGGCGCGGAGGGCTGCTCCGCAACGGTGTCCCGCGCCGGCTCCGGCGAGGTCGTTGTGCTGGTCCCGGTGGTCGACGGCATGGTCAGGTGGACCACGATCGCGCCTCGGCCGACGCGTCGGCCACCGCGAACCGCTGCGGCGAAGTCAGTGCTACGCCGCAGTCGCTGTGCGGCGGCCAGCACGACTGCCCACGTCCCCCGGACCGGCCCGGTCGGCTCAGGCCGACAGGGTGGTGCGACCCTTGGCGCGGCGGCTCGAGAGGATGGCACGGCCGGCACGGGTGCGCATGCGCAGCCGGAAGCCGTGGGTCTTCGCGCGCCGGCGGTTGTTCGGCTGGTAGGTGCGCTTGCTCACGTCAGGCTCTCCGTTTTCGTACGCGCCCCGCGCGACGGGATCGCCGGGGTCGTGGGGTGGTCCAGGCCACCTCGACGGTGGCCACCGATCGGTGCTGCCCTGCGGAGCCGAACCTCGGAGGTGCGGGGATGCGACCGCGGACAGCAAGCACCCATCACCCTAGCAGAGGACGAGAGAGCAGCCGCTCCAGCCTACGCAGAGGTGCAATGACCGTCAAACACCCACAGCGGGGGACATCGGGACGCGCCCGGGACCGAAGGGGCGCTTTTCGCTGATGCCGACAAGGCCGCTGCCGCGTCGCCGGTTGATGGGGCAGGGACAACGCTGTTACCGTGCCCGATTGCGGTGAGCGTCGGAAGCTCCGGTCGTCGCGCGCAGGCAAGACCGGACACGCTGGTGAATCGTTCGGCACGGTGAACCCGCTTCAGCGCACGTCCAGGCAGGGGGCAGGTCCCACCCGCGCCCGGCGGGCGACCACAATCGGTCGGTACACAGGCTGTGGATAACCTGTGGACGACCGCTGGTCAGCTGTCCGGGTGGGTGTTGTTCCACCCGCGCACGCGGCGGGCCCGGGACGGCCGGCTGGCAGACAGCGGCGGCCGGGAGCAGAGGCGAGGGGGTGGCACGACGGTGGCCGGTACGACCGACCTTGCCGCGGTGTGGTTGGCGGCGACCGACGAGCTCGCCGACGAGATCATCTCCGCCCAGCAGCGCGCCTACCTCCGGCTGACCCGGCTCCGGGCGATCGTCGAGGACACCGCGCTGCTCTCCGTACCGGACGCGTTCACCCGGGACGTGATCGAGTCGCGGCTCCGCCCGGCGATCACCGAGGCGCTGACCCGCCGGCTCGGCCGGCCGATCCAGGTGGCCGTGACGGTGCGGGTGGCCGAGGACGCCACCGGACGCCCGGCCGGCACCGTCTACCGCAGCACTCCCGAGCCGGGTCTGCTCGACGTCGAGGACCCGCCGTCCGCCCCGCTCGGCGACGAGTACACCGGACGGCCCGCAGCCGACGAGTACAGCGGACGGCCCGCCGCCGACGACGCCATCGGTGAGCAGCAGCGCCCGCCCGCGACCGCCGTACCGCCGCAGCCGGCGGGCCCGCCTCCCGCTCCGGCCGTCGACGGGCACCGGTCCGGCCTGATCCCCGCCAGTCGGGACGGGCAGGAGGCCCTCTTCAGCGCGGCCTTCGTCGAGCCGATGCGGTCGCCCCGACCGGCACCCGAGCGGCGTGGGTACGACGAGCAGGCCGCCCGCCTCGACCCGCCCGGCCCGGACACCCGGCCGTACGAGCCCCGCTACCGCGAGGACGCCGCGTCCCCCCGGGACCAGCACGTGATCCGTTCGCTGCCCCGTGACGGTGCGACGGACAGCGGTCCGGGCCGCAGTGGGATGGAACACCGCGCGGGCGGCCGCGACGACCGCCGGCTGCCCGGCGCCGACACCGGCGGCAACCGGCTGAACCCGAAGTACATGTTCGAGACGTTCGTCATCGGCTCGTCCAACCGGTTCGCCCACGCGGCGAGCGTGGCGGTGGCCGAGTCGCCGGCGAAGGCGTACAACCCGCTGTTCATCTACGGCAGCTCGGGGTTGGGCAAGACGCACCTGCTGCACGCGATCGGGCACTACGCCACGACGCTCGGCAACGCCCGGTCGGTGCGGTACGTCTCGACCGAGGAATTCACCAACGACTTCATCAACTCGCTGCGGGACGACAAGACCAGCGCGTTCCAGCGGCGCTACCGCGACGTCGACATCCTGCTGATCGACGACATCCAGTTCCTGGAGAACCGCGAGCGTACGCAGGAGGAGTTCTTCCACACCTTCAACACCCTGCACAACGCCAACAAGCAGATCGTCATCACCTCGGACCGGTCGCCGAAGCAGTTGGCGACGCTGGAGGACCGGCTGCGGACCCGCTTCGAGTGGGGCCTGCTCGCGGACATCCAGCCACCGGATCTGGAGACGCGCATCGCGATCCTGCAGAAGAAGGCGGCGCAGGAGCGGCTGTACGCCCCGCCGGACGTGCTGGAGTTCATCGCCTCGCGGGTGTCGAACTCGATCCGGGAGTTGGAGGGCGCGCTGATCCGGGTGACCGCCTTCGCGAGCCTGACCCGGTCGACGGTCGAGCTGTCCCTGGCCGAGGAGGTGCTCCGGGACTTCATCCCGGACGGCGCCGGCCCGGAGATCACTGCGGACCAGATCATGGTCTCCACTGCCGACTACTTCGGCGTGAGCCTGGAGGACCTGCGTGGCCAGTCCCGCTCCCGGGTGCTGGTGAACGCCCGCCAGGTGGCCATGTACCTGTGTCGGGAGCTGACCGAGTTGTCGTTGCCCCGGATCGGGCAGGCGTTCGGCGGCCGGGACCACACCACAGTCATGCACGCGGACCGCAAGATCCGCCAGCAGATGGCCGAGCGGCGTTCGCTCTACAACCAGATCGCCGAGCTGACCAACCGGATCAAGCAGAACACCTGAGGGGTACGCCCGCACGACGCGGCGGACACGCCCGGCCGGAGATCCGGCCGGGCGTTCTTTTTTTCGTCTCCGGCGGGCCTCGGCTGACCTCCCGGGGCGGCTTCGGCTTGACCCTCGACATGGTGCAGGCCACAGGATCGACGCCGTGACCACCTTGATACTCACTCGTTGTCCACAGCTCGTTGTCCACCGTCGGTGGATAACTACGGTCCGTCCTCCGCCAGTTACCCACAGGCTGTGGAGAAACCCTGTGTACGACGCTGTGGACGGCTGGGGACAACGACGTCGTTGTCCACCGATGATCGTCGACCTGTGTACGAGCTGTTGAAGGTTCTGGGGACAACAGCAATGGTGATCTTCCCGGTCGTCCACAGGCATGGGGAGAAAGTCGGTGGATTACCGGTGGACAACCGGTGGACAACGGTGGACAACCAGCCGTCGTCGCCGGGCTGTGGACACACGAGGCAGTTGTACCCCCGGTTCTCCACAGCCAACTCACCGGTGGATAACCTGTCTGAGCTGCGCAGACCCGAGTTCTCCACAGTTTGCACAGGTGCGATGAAGACGATGGGTTATCTCTTCTAAGAGAACAAAAACCAATCATCACCGTTGGGCTTTCTGTGGATCGGGCCGAACGCTGCCGGACAGGCCGGTCAGCATCGACACGATCCACGGGGTCGGGCGCACAGCCGATGTCCCCGCGCCCTAAGGTGCGATGGACACCCGCACGGTCGGGCGGGACGGTAGGCAGCGGTCGGCATGAGAGAGTTGTCGCTGACGTCGACGCGGAGGCATTGATGAAGTTCCGAGTGGAGCGCGACGCGCTCGCCGAGGCCGTGGCGTGGACCGCGAAGAGCCTGCCGAACCGGCCATCCGTACCGGTGCTCGCCGGGGTGATGCTCCGCGTCACCGACGGCAACCTGCGGGTCTCCGGTTTCGACTACGAGGTCTCCAGCCAGGTGACCGTCGAGGTGCAGGGTGACGCCGACGGCGCCGCGCTGGTCTCCGGCCGCCTGCTCGCCGAGATCACCAAGGCGCTGCCGGCCAAGCCGGTCGACATCGCCGCGGTCGGCGCCCACCTCGAGCTGGTCTGCGGCAGCGCCCGGTTCACCCTGCCCACCATGCCGGTGGAGGACTACCCGGCCCTGCCCGAGATGCCGCAGAGCGCCGGCACCGTCGACGCCGCGGCGTTCGCCACGGCGGTCTCCCAGGTGGCCATCGCCGCCGGTCGGGACGAGACGCTGCCGATGATGACCGGCGTCCGCGTCGAGCTCTCCGGCAGCACGCTGTCGATGCTCGCCACCGACAGGTACCGGCTGGCGCTGCGCGAGATCCAGTGGCGGCCCGACGACCCCGACGTGAGCATCAACGCCCTGGTGCCGGCCCGCACCCTGAACGACACCGCCAAGGCGCTCGGCCCGCTGGGTGGCGAGGTCACCCTCGCGCTCGCTCAGGGCGCGGCGGGCGAGGGCATGGTCGGCCTCGCCGGCGGCACCCGTCGCACCACCAGCCGACTGCTCGACGGCGCGAACTACCCGCCCGTGCGCTCGCTCTTCCCGGCCACCCACAACGCCGAGGCCCGGGTGTCGGTCAGCACCCTGATCGAGGTCGTCAAGCGGGTCGCCCTGGTGGCCGAGCGCACCACTCCGGTGCTGCTCAGCTTCAGCGCCGACGGGCTGGTGGTCGAGGCCGGCGGCTCCGAGGAGGCGCGGGCGAGCGAGGCGATGGAGGCCACCTTCACCGGTGACGCGCTGACCATCGGCTTCAACCCGCAGTACCTCATCGACGGCCTGGCGAACCTGGGTTCGCAGACCGCCGTGCTGTCGTTCGTCGACGCCTTCAAACCCGCGGTGATCTCACCCGCCGGCGAGGATGGCGAGGCCATTCCGGGGTATCGGTACCTCATCATGCCGATCCGCGTGTCTCGCTGATCGCGCCAAGCAACACCCAGATCCACGGAGGTAGGAACAGATGCAGCTCGGCCTGGTAGGACTCGGCCGGATGGGCGGCAACATGCGCGAGCGGTTGCGGGCTGCCGGCCACGAGGTGGTCGGATTCGATCACAACCCGCAGCTGAGCGACGCGGCAAGCCTCGCCGAGCTGGCGCAGAAGCTGGAATCGCCGCGGGCGGTCTGGGTCATGGTGCCCGCCGGCGTCACCGACGCCACGATCGACGAACTCGCCGGGGTGCTCGGCGACGGCGACATCATCATCGACGGCGGCAACTCCCGCTTCAGCGACGACGCTCCCCGGGCCGAGCGGTTGAACGAGCGCGGCATCGGCTACGTGGACGTCGGCGTCTCCGGTGGCGTCTGGGGCCGGCAGAACGGCTACGGGCTGATGGTCGGCGGCGCGCAGGAGCACGTCGACCGGCTCATGCCGATCTTCCAGGCGCTCAAGCCGGAGGGCGAGTTCGGTTTCGTGCACGCCGGCCCGGTCGGTGCCGGGCACTACTCGAAGATGGTGCACAACGGCATCGAGTACGGCCTCATGCACGCCTACGCCGAGGGCTACGAGCTGTTGCACGCCTCCGAGCTGGTGACCAACGTCCCGGGCGTGTTCAAGTCCTGGCGCGAGGGCACCGTGGTCCGCTCCTGGCTGCTCGACCTGCTGGACCGGGCCCTCGACGAGGATCCGGAGCTGGCCGACCTGAGCGGCTACACGGAGGACACCGGCGAGGGTCGCTGGACCGTCGACGAGGCGGTCCGGCTCGCCGTCCCGCTGAACGTCATCACCGCCGCCCTGTTCGCCCGCTTCGCCTCCCGGCAGGACGACTCACCCGCCATGAAGGCCGTCTCCGCGCTGCGCCAGCAGTTCGGTGGCCACGCCGTCCACAAGCGCTGAGCGGTATCCACACCCTGTGTACGTCCACCGGCTGGAACTGGTCGACTTCCGCTCGTACGAGCGGGTCGCCGTCGACCTCCAGCCGGGGGCGAACGTCCTGATCGGCGCCAACGGCGTCGGCAAGACCAACCTCGTCGAGGCGCTCGGCTACGTGGCGACCCTGGATTCGCACCGGGTCGCCACGGACGCGCCGCTGGTCCGGATGGGCGCCACCTCGGCGGTGATCCGCTGCGCGGTGGTCCACGACGGTCGCGAACTCCTCGTCGAGCTGGAGATCGTGCCGGGCCGGGCCAACCGGGCGCGGCTGGGTCGCTCCCCGGCTCGGCGGGCCCGGGACGTTCTCGGCGCCCTGCGGCTGGTGCTCTTCGCGCCGGAGGACCTGGAGCTGGTCCGTGGCGACCCGGCCGAGCGCCGCCGCTACCTGGACGACCTCCTGGTCAACCGGCAGCCCCGCTACGCGGGCGTACGGGCCGACTACGAGCGGGTCGTCAAGCAGCGCAACGCTCTGCTGCGCACCGCGTACCTCGCCCGCAAGACCGGTGGCTCCCGGGGCGGCGACCTCGGCACCCTCGCCGTCTGGGACACCCACCTGGCCCAGCACGGCGCGGAGCTGCTCGCCGGGCGGCTGGAGCTGGTCGCCGCGCTCACCCCGCACGTCGCCAAGGCGTACGACGCGGTGGCCGCCGGGCGGGGCGCGGCAGGTATCGCCTACCGGCCGTCGATCGAGCTGGCCGAGCCGACCACCGACCGGGCCGCGTTGGCCGAGGCGCTGACCGCCGCGCTCGCCGCCTCACGGACCGCGGAGATCGAACGGGGGACCACCCTCGTCGGGCCGCACCGCGACGAGCTGGCCCTGTCTCTCGGGCCGCTCCCCGCCAAGGGGTACGCCAGCCACGGCGAGTCCTGGTCCTTCGCGCTCGCGCTGCGGCTGGCCGGGTACGACCTGCTGCGCGCCGACGGTATCGAGCCGGTCCTGGTGCTCGATGACGTCTTCGCCGAGCTGGACACCGGGCGGCGGGAGCGGCTGGCGGAGCTGGTCGGCGGGGCGAGTCAGCTGCTGGTCACCTGCGCCGTGGACGACGACGTGCCGGCCGCGCTGCGCGGCACCCGCTATCAGGTAGGCGAGGGGACGGTACGCCGTGTCGGATGAACCGGACGCCAGGCGGTCAGGCGCCAACCGCACCGGCAGCGGCCGGCCGGCCGGTGACGCCGCGAGCGCGCGTACCGCGAGGTCGGGAGCGACCGGAGGCGGTGCCGGCGGCCCGGACGCGGCCGGAAGCGGCGCGGCCGGTGTCGACGGCGGCGGGCCGGCGGACGGTGCGACGGGACCGGAGTTGGCCCGGGCGGTGCTCGACGCCGCGCTGTCGCGCCGGCAGGCGGCGGCGCGCACCCGGCGTGCCCCCGGCGGCGCGGGCGCCGACGGTGCCGGCGGCTCGGGTCGGCGGCTGCGGGGCTACTCCGGCCCCGGCCCTGACCCGCGCGACCCGCAACCCCTCAGTGCGGTGCTGAATCGGCTGGTCAAAGCACGCGGCTGGCAGCAGCCCGCGGCCGAGGCCACCGTGTTCGGTGCCTGGGAGCGGGTGGTCGGTGCCGAGGTCGCCCAGCACAGCCGACCGGTCAAGCTGGAGAACGGCGAACTGACAGTGGAGGCGCGCTCGACGGCCTGGGCGACCCAGCTGCGGCTGCTCGCCGGCTCGCTGCTCAAGCAGATCGCCCAGGAGGTCGGTCACAACGTGGTGCGCAAGCTGCACATCCACGGCCCGGCCGCGCCGTCCTGGCAGAAGGGGCCGCGCCGGGTGCGCGGTCGGGGGCCGCGCGACACGTACGGCTGAGCGGCCCGCTCAGCGCCGCCGGTCGGCTTCGCGGGCCGCCCGCTTACGTTCGCGCTGCTCCTGGGTGTAGCGCTTGCGCTCGGCCAGGTCGCGTTTCCACGCCTCGCGGGCCTCGGCCGAGCCACCCTGCACGGCGCCCGCGACCCCGTCGGCCGGGCCGGCGAGGTTCCGGAACGTCCACCGCATCAGGCGACCACCCTCGCCCGGGGTCCTGTTCGCCGCGCCGTTCTCGCTCATCGCAGTCCTTCCACGCCGTCAGTTGCCACACCAATGATTGGTGCACCAACGATCGCTAGAATAATCAGCATGCAGTCAGCGAGCAACCGATGAGCGGACAGCCGGAGGGCGTCGACCCGTTGGCGCTGGAACAACAGGTCTGCTTCGCCCTGTCGGTCGCCGCACGCAGCGTGGTGGCCGTCTACCGGCCGCTGCTGGAACCGATGGGGCTGACCCACCCGCAGTACCTGGTGATGCTGGCGCTGTGGCAGCACGCGCCGCTGTCCGGCCGCGACCTCAGCCGCCTGCTGCAGCTCGACCCGGGCACCCTGTCACCCCTGCTCAAGCGGCTCGAAGCAGCCGGTTACCTGCGCCGGGAGCGCGACGCCGCCGACGAGCGCAGCCTCGCCGTCACCCTCACCGCCAGCGGCGCGGCGCTGCGCGCCCAGGCCGAACGGATCCCGGCCGCGATCGTGCAACGCCTCGGGCTGCCCGTCGAGGACCTGCGGCATCTGCACGCGGTGCTCACACAGGTGATCGCGGCGGCGAACCGGCCCGCCGGCGACCCGGCCGCCCCGCCGAGCGGGACGGCCGCTCAGGCGTCGGCGTAGACGGCGAAGCCGCGCTCGGCGCAGCGGCGGTAGAACGCCGCCAGCACGCCCAGCTCCGCGCAGGTGAAGTTCCACTGCGGCGGATCACCGCGCTCGTCGCGCAGCGCGTCGAGTCGGGTCTCCAGCCAGCGCAGCTGCTGCTCGGCCAACCGGCCGTCGCCGAGCAGCGCCCGCAGGACCGTACTCACCGAGTCGAAGGTGACCGTCTCGCCGTACTCCCGGTGGCCGGCCACGAACCGCTCGATGCCGCCGGCGATCCAGGCGCAGCCGTCCGGGTCGATCACCGGATCCTCGTCCTCGGCGGCGGCGTCTGTGGCGTACAACACACCTTCGAGGCCGAGCAGGAGATCCACCAGCTCGGTGTACGCGGTCGCCCGGACGGTGCCGGTCTTCGCGATCAGCTCGGCCAGCGCCGCCGTCGGCGCGGAGATCCGCGGCAGGTCGACGATCTCGCCGAAGTCGACGAACTCGGCCGGCGCCACCGGATCGTAGAAGCGGCCGGTCCGCGGCCAGTGCACCGCGACGTTGTCCAGCCCCATCTGTCACCTCTTAATGAGCACGTGTCGGGTCGATCGGGTCGATCGTCCCGGTTCCGGCCGGTAAAGATCAAGGCCGCTTCCGGGGCGCCGCAAACGTACGGCACGGACGATCGGGCCGCGACCCCCGACCCGCCCGAGCGCGGGTCAACCCGTTCGGGGGCGGCGCGTCCGAACGGAGCCTGGCGTGTGGGGGGAGTCGCGGGTAACGGGGTTCTGCCGGCTACGGACATCTCAGCCGCCTCGTTGAGGGTGCCGAGTGGTGGTTCTGTCCTCCGCGCACAGTAGGATTGACAGCGAGACGAAGACCCGGTGCGGGGCGAGGGACGGGGCCGGTGGCCCAGGTTCATTCTCCACTCCGGGTCGAGCCGATCGCGATCCGCGGGCAACCGCGGCGACCGGCGCGTTCGACCCGCTGTCCGGAGGTCTCCGGCGCCGGTCCGCGCGCCGACGTCGCGTCCTGTCCGCCGAACCCGCGCCCGACGCGCCCTCCCGGCGCCGACGACGCGAGAAAGTGGCCGAGGGTGGCAGCGCAGGACAAGCAGGAGTACGGCGCAGAGTCGATCACCGTTCTCGAGGGGCTGGAGGCGGTCCGCAAGCGGCCCGGTATGTACATCGGGTCCACCGGCGAACGCGGTCTGCACCACCTCGTCTGGGAGGTCGTCGACAACGCGGTCGACGAGGCGCTGGCCGGATACTGCGACACCATCGACGTGGTGCTGCTCGCCGACGGCGGCGTCCGGGTCACCGACAACGGCCGAGGCTTCCCCGTCGACCTCCACCCGAAGCTCAAGAAGCCGGGTGTCGAGGTCGCGTTGACCATCCTGCACGCGGGTGGCAAGTTCGACGGCAAGGCGTACGCGGTCTCCGGCGGTCTGCACGGCGTCGGTGTCTCGGTGGTGAATGCGCTCTCCACCAAGATGTTCGTCGAGATCCACAAGTCCGGCTCCGTGTGGCGGCAGCACTACACCAACTCCAAGCCGAGCCCGCTGGAGAAGGGCGAGGCCACCGACCGCACCGGCTCGGCCGTCTCCTTCTGGCCCGACCCCGACGTCTTCGAGACCGTCGACTTCGACTTCCAGACCATCTACCGGCGCCTGCAGGAGATGGCCTTCCTCAACCGCGCCCTGCGCATTCACCTTCTCGACGAGCGGGTGGCCGAGGAGGACGGCCGGCAGCGCGAGGTCACCTTCTACTACGAGGGCGGCATCGCGGACTTCGTCCGGCACCTCAACGCCTCGAAGAGCCCGATCCACAAGACAGTGGTCGAGTTCGAGGCCGAAGAGGAGGGCATGTCCCTCGAGATCGCCATGCAGTGGAACGAGTCGTACGGCGAGTCGGTCTACACCTTCGCCAACACGATCAACACCCACGAGGGCGGCACCCACGAGGAGGGCTTCCGGTCCGCGCTGACCAGCGTGGTCAACCGGTACGGCACCGACAAGAAGCTGCTCAAGGGCGACGAGAAGCTCTCCGGCGAGGACATCCGGGAAGGGCTCGCGGCGATCATCTCGGTCAAGCTGGCCAACCCGCAGTTCGAGGGCCAGACCAAGACCAAGCTGGGCAACACCCCGGTGAAGAGCTTCGTGCAGCGGGTCTGCAACGACCGGCTCGTTGACTGGTTCGACCGCAACCCGGCCGAAGCCAAGATGATCATTACGAAGGCGTCCCAGGCGGCCCGTGCCCGGATCGCCGCGCAGCAGGCGCGCAAGCTGGCCCGGCGCAAGTCGCTGCTGGAGTCCGGCTCGATGCCGGGCAAGCTGGCCGACTGCCAGTCCACCGACCCGCGCGAGTCCGAGGTCTTCATCGTCGAGGGCGACTCGGCCGGTGGTTCGGCCAAGCAGGGCCGCGACCCGCGGACCCAGGCGATCCTGCCGATCCGGGGCAAGATCCTCAACGTGGAGAAGGCCCGGATCGACCGGGTTCTGAAGAACAACGAGGTCCAGGCGCTGATCACCGCGCTGGGCACCGGCATCCACGACGACTTCGACATGGAGAAGCTGCGCTACCACAAGGTGGTGCTGATGGCCGACGCGGACGTCGACGGCCAGCACATCCAGACGCTGCTGCTCACCCTGCTGTTCCGCTTCATGCGTCCGCTGGTCGAGATGGGGCACGTCTACCTGGCCGCCCCGCCGCTCTACAAGATCAAGTGGAACAAGCGGGGCGACGACGCGCAGTACGCGTACTCCGACCGCGAGCGGGACGGGCTCATCGCGCTGCGCCAGCAGAAGAAGCCGAACGCCAAGCCGGACGACATTCAGCGCTTCAAGGGCCTCGGCGAGATGAACTATCCCGAGCTGTGGGAAACCACGATGAACCCGGCGACGCGTACCCTGCGTCAGGTCACGCTCGACGACGCCGCAACCGCGGACGAGTTGTTCAGCGTCCTGATGGGTGAGGACGTCGAAGCGCGCCGGTCGTTCATCCAGCGCAACGCCAAGGACGTGCGGTTCCTGGATATCTGACGGGCCTCGGCGGGCCGGTCGGGCACCACCCGACCGGCCCGCCGGTCCACAGAGTTATCCACAGGTTGGTCGGTATCCACAGCCGTTATCCACAGCACGAAAACGACTCTGAGTCTGATAAGGGTATACAGTGACCGATTCCCCCGAGTCCACACCGAACGAGCCCGAGGTTCCCGCCGAGGCACTCGCCGCCGTGGTCGCGCACGACCGGATCGAGCCGGTCGGGCTCGAGGTGGAGATGCAGCGCTCCTACCTCGACTACGCGATGAGCGTGATCGTCGGGCGCGCGCTGCCGGACGTCCGGGACGGGCTCAAGCCGGTCCACCGCAAGATCCTCTACGCCATGTTCGACTCCGGCTACCGGCCGGACCGCGGCTACGTGAAGTGCTCCCGGGTCGTCGGCGACGTGATGGGTCAGTTCCACCCGCACGGCGACTCGGCGATCTACGACGCGCTGGTCCGGATGGCGCAGCCCTGGTCGCTGCGCTACCCGCTGGTCGACGGCAATGGCAACTTCGGCTCGCCGGGTAACGACCCGGCCGCCGCCATGCGATACACGGAGTGCAAGCTCGACCCCCTCGCCATGGAGATGCTGCGGGACATCGACGAGGACACCGTCGACCTGCAGGACAACTACGACGGCCGGGCCAAGGAGCCCACGATCCTGCCGTCGCGGATCCCCAACCTCCTGGTGAACGGCTCCGAGGGCATCGCGGTCGGCATGGCCACCAAGATCCCCCCGCACAACCTGCGGGAGATCGGCGCGGCGGTGCAGTGGTGCCTGGAGCACCCCGAGGAGGACGAGGAGACCACCCTCGAAGCCCTGCTCGGCATCGTCAAGGGCCCGGACTTCCCGACCCACGGCCTGATCGTCGGCACGACCGCCATCCAGGACGCGTACCGCACGGGTCGTGGCTCGATCCGGATGCGCGCCGTGGTGGAGGTCGAGGAGGACAAGCGGGGCCGGCCCTGCCTGGTCGTCAGCGAGCTGCCCTACCAGGTCAACCCGGACAACCTGGCCGAGCGGATCGCCGAGCTGATCAAGGAGGGCAAGCTCGCCGGCATCGCCGACATCCGCGACGAGTCCTCCGGGCGTACCGGCATGCGGATCGTGCTGGTGCTCAAGCGCGACGCGGTCGCCAAGGTGGTGCTGAACAACCTCTACAAGCACACCCAGCTCCAGGAGACCTTCGGCGCCAACATGCTGGCGCTCGTCGACGGTGTGCCGCGCACGCTCAACCTGGCCCAGTTCATCCGCTACTACGTCGAGCACCAGATCGACGTGATCCGCCGGCGGACGGCGTTCCGGCTGCGCAAGGCCGAGGAGCGGGCGCACATCCTGCGCGGTCTGGCCAAGGCGCTGGACGCCCTGGACGAGGTGATCGCGCTGATCCGGCGGTCGCCGACGGTGGACGACGCCCGGCAGGGCCTGATCCGGCTGCTGGAGATCGACGAGATCCAGGCGACCGCGATCCTGGACATGCAGCTGCGCCGCCTGGCTGCCCTGGAGCGGCAGCGGATCGTCGACGACCTGACCAAGCTCGAGATCGAGATCGCCGACCTCAAGGACATCCTGGCCAAGCCGGAGCGGCAGCGCCGGATCGTCTCGGAGGAGCTGGGCGAGATCGTCGCCAAGTGGGGCGACGAGCGGCGTACGCAGATCATCCCGTTCGACGGCGAGGTCTCGATGGAGGACCTCATCGCCCGGGAGGACGTGGTCGTCACGATCACCCGGACGGGGTACGCCAAGCGGACCAAGGTCGATCTGTACCGCTCGCAGCGGCGCGGCGGCAAGGGCGTCAGCGGCGCCACGCTGCGGCAGGACGACATCGTCAGCCACTTCTTCGTATGCTCCACGCACGACTGGATCCTGTTCTTCACGAACAAGGGCCGGGTGTACCGGGCCAAGGCATACGAGTTGCCGGAGGCCAGTAGGGTAGCCAAGGGCCAACACGTGGCCAATCTGCTCGCCTTCCTACCCGACGAGCAGATCGCGCAGATCATCGAAATCCCGAACTACCAGGTAGCCCCCTATCTGGTACTGGCCACGAAGAACGGCCTGGTGAAGAAGACGCGGCTCGAGGAGTTCGACTCCAACCGTTCCGGCGGAATCATCGCGATCAACCTGCGCGATGAGGACGAGCTGGTCGGTGCTGCGCTGGTGGCGCCGGAGAACGACCTGCTGCTGGTCTCCAAGAAGGCGCAGGCGATCCGGTTCAACGCCTCCGACGAGGCGTTGCGGCCAATGGGCCGGGCCACCTCGGGCGTGATCGGCATGCGCTTCACGGACGACGACGTCCTGCTCGCCATGGAGGTCGTTCGGGACGGCTTGGACGTCCTGGTGGCCACGAACGGGGGATACGCGAAACGTACCCCGATCGAGGAATACCCGGTGCAGGGCCGGGGAGGTAAGGGCGTGCTGACTGCGAAGATCACCGAACGGCGCGGTGGTCTGGTCGGTGCCGTGGTGATCGACCCAGACGACGAGTTGTTCGCGATCACCAGCAACGGTGGTGTCATCCGGACTCCGGTGAAGCCTGTACGCCGTACGCGTGACCGGAACACAATGGGGGTCAAGCTGATGGACCTCCCGGACGGCGTGACTATCGTGGCGATTGCTCGCAATGCCGACGAGCCTGACGAACAGGACTAGTTGAATGACGGAGACACAGGCGAAGTCGGGGAACACGGGGACCTCGGCCAACCCGGTCGACGAGGAGGCCGCCAAGGGCGGCACACCAGCGACCGGCCGCGCGGCCGTGGGCCGGGCCACGGTTCCCGCCGACGCGCCTGCCCCGAAATTCACCCGGGCTCCCGGCATGACACCTCCGCCGGAGCAGACCGGCGAGGACGGGGGATCGGGCGACGCCAAGGCCGAGACGTCGCCTGTCGAGGCACCGACGTCCGCCGGGGTGGCCCCTGCGGCGGCCGCACCGACCCCGGGTCGTCCGACGACCACCCAGCCGACCAACACGCGGCCCGGTCAGGCGACGTCGACCGGGGCCACCGGCACCCAGCCGCGGATCACGCCGGGCATGACCCAGCCGGACTCGGGGCGTACGGCCGCTGGCGGTCGCCCCGCGAGCGGTGGTGGCCTGCCGCCGGGGATCGGCAACGCGTCGGCCGTCGGTGCCGCTCGCGTCGGTGAGGCGGTACGCGCCGCGCGTACCTCGGTCAGCTCGGCGGCGTCCCGCGGTCCGCGTCGGGCCCGGCTGAACCTCAAGCGGATCGACCCCTGGTCCGTGATGAAGTTCGCGTTCGCCGTCTCGGTGGTGCTGTTCATCGTCGTGGTGGTCGCCACGTCGGTGCTCTACCTGGCGCTGGACGCGATGGGTGTGTTCCAGAGCGTCAACGACAGCCTCAGCGACCTGGTCAACGCGGGCGGTGGGCAGAGCACCAGCGGGTTCCAGATCACCGCCAAGGGCGTGATCCTCAGCTCGGCGCTGATCGGCCTGGTCAACGTGGTGCTGTTCACCGCGCTGGCCACGCTGGGAGCGTTCGTCTACAACGTCTGCGCCGACCTGGTCGGCGGGATCGAGCTGACGCTCGCCGAGCGGGACTGAGTGTGACCGGGGCGTCGGGGCACCGCGAAATGCGGTCGCTCCGGCGCCCCGTACTCGGGTAGTTTTTGCAGGCGGCGACGGCCCGGCTCGCAGGTTCGGACCCCGATTTGGGGCCGGCAGAGCGGATGGGTTAATCTTGCTCGTCGCAACGCGGGGCTATAGCTCAGTCGGTTAGAGCGCAGAGCTGATAACTCTGAGGTCGATGGTTCGATTCCATCTAGCCCCACCGCACATCGTCCGACGCTAGTCGAGCGCGAGGGGTCGCCCCATGTTCAAGAAGCTGCTGATCCTGGCCGGCGTCGTCGGCGTGGCTGCCGTCGTCTTCAACAAGGTCAAGGCCGCCAACGACGAGCGTGCCCTGTGGCACGAGGCGACCACCGCACCCGACCTGCGCTGACGTCCGACCGGCGGTGAGCGACGCATCGCCGCCGCCGCTCACGGGGCCCTAGCTCAACTGGCAGAGCACTGCCTTTGCAAGGCAGGGGTTAGGGGTTCGAGTCCCCTGGGCTCCACCAGCACTTTCCTTGGTTGATCTCGGGTCCGAGTACAGCCAAGCCGTCACGCCGTCCCCTCCTCGCCCAGCACCCGGTCGATGGCGAGGCAGCCTGACGAGCCCGCGCCGGCAGAACGTGGCCGTAGCTGTCGGCAGTCATCCGGATCGCGGAGTGCCCGAGCAGCTCCATCACCATCCGCAGCTCCTCGCCCTGGTCGAGCAGGAACGTGGCGAACGCGTCCCGCAGGTCCTGCAGGTGCAGCCAGTCGCAACTGGTGCAGCCGAGGCTCAAGTCGCCACCGAATCCTTAGCTGTCGCCCTCAAGCAACGCCGCCGCGTAGGCCCCACTCATCAAGCCCTGAGTAGATCCGTGCGGTGCGACCCGCAGGGAAGGAAAGGCACTGCGCTTCCCCTGTGTAGATCGCCACCAGCGAGTCAGTGCCCCGCCACCAGGTGTCCGCCAGCCCCATGACCTCTCGCACCGGCTCGTGGTCCTCCAACGCGATGTCATCCACCTCATCGCCGTTGACCTTCGTGATTCGCTTCGCCCAGCTGGCTGCATGGTCAGCCAATGCAAGAGACTCCACCCAACCCTCGATGGAGGCATGTAGAGGAACCCAGTCCCCTGCGTGAATCCCGAACTCTCCGGCAGGTCCGATCATGAAGGCATACGGAACGGCTGTCCGCTGTGTGCCAGCTTCAAACCGCCATCCCTCAGTTATCGACCCTTCCGGCGTATGGGCACCGAGGTACCTGGGGCCGCCGTCGTACTGCGGGGCTGGAGGCAAGACCAGACCACCCCAGCGCTCTTGATACACCGCCACCCGGTCGACCTCTGTCGAAGGAATCCCCAGCGCAACCCATCGCTCCCGGCACTGCTCGACCTGCAGGCAGTCGACCTTGACGCCGTTCGCGCGGATGAAGGACCGGGCCCGTAGCGTCAGGCCCTCGGGCACATCGTTGTAGAGATTCAGATTCACCGGGCCGACCCTACTCAGCGTGTCCGGTCAAGAGGATCAACGGACGACACCAACGGCGCTGTAACGCCCTTCAACGCAACGCGCCCGGCCCGACGAGGTGTCGGACCGGGCGCGTCAGACCGGGCTACGCCACGAAGCGGGCGCGGCGCCGGCGTGCGGCCACGAAGCCCACACCGCCGACGAGCAGGAGCGCACCGCCGATGCCGGCGATGGTCGCGGTGTCGGCGCCGGTCAGGGGCAGTCCACCGCCCTCGCCGCCACCAGCGACCGGGCTGGTGGAGGTGGCCGCGGTCGGCGGGACGGTCGACGTCGCGCTCGGCGTCGCGGTGGGCTGCGTCGTCGGCGTCGTCGTCGGCGTCGGGGTGGGCTGGGACGCGCAGTCGAGCGCACGTGCGGCGTACACGCCCTCGTTCAGGTAGGCCAGGAAGGCGTCGACGGATCCGTCGTCGAGCGTCGTCTGCGCGGCCTTTTTCACGTTGGGACCGGCGCCGGTCATCGTCTGCCCCACCTTGATCCGCAGATCCACCTCCCAGATGTTCTGCACGTCCTTCTTGAGGAAGGCGCGCAGGTCGTCCGAGGCGCCGTCCAGCCGCTTCTGAACGGCGTCAGGCAGGGTGGTCAGGGATTCCTTCTTCGCCGTGGCCTGGATCTGGTTGGCCAGCACGCGGAGCTGGGTGTCGGTGGCGGTGTCCAGGTCAACGGTGAACAGCTCGCGGATGTCCTTGAACGTCTTGCGCTCGACCGTTTGGCAGCTCTCGTTGAGGCCGGGCGTAACGCTCTGCGCCACCGCAGGTGCCGCCGGGACCATGAAGGCCAGCGCTATCGCAACGCCGGCCGGGATCTTCCATCGCATGTGGATCTTCCTCCCCGCTGTAGATCAAAGCCCGGAGATACTACCGTCGTGGGTGGATCGGCAGGACCCCGAGAAGCTCGCGTTTACCTGGATCGGCGGCGGGGATCCGCGATCGTGCGGATTGACGTGGACGACCCGAATTCAGCCGAGAACTTCTGGGATGGGATGCGGGAAGCGGCCGCTGCCGCTACGCGGCACCAGGACCGCGACCTCTTCGAGGCGATCATCAAGATCGGCCGGGCGGCCCTGGCTCAGGGTGTCGAACTGGTGCCGTCGAGCGGGTTCTTTCTCCTGTGCCCAGTGTGTGCTGCCCTGTCGGGCCAACGCTGCATAAACGTTCCAGGCCACCCCCTGGACGACAGCAGGCTCCACCCGGAGCGCGTCGAGTTGGCCGAGAAGGCTATGCGAGGAGAGGTGCCGCTTCCCAGACCGCTTCGGTAATGACCTGTCGGGTCGCACATCGGGCTTGCCATGATCCGCGGATGGATGAGCAACCAACTCCCGTCACCGTGCACATCTACTGTCGGGTCGAGGTGGTCGTCAGCGACCCCGCAGCGGTCACCGGTCACGCGATCGCCGACCTGCGTGCGGCAGACATCGACTGGTCCGAAGAGGAAGACGATCTCGGGACGGCCGTCGAGGAACTGCGGTCGGACCTCGTCACCTCGTTGGCGGGCGTGGTGGACATCAGCCGACTCGGTGACGGCATACCGGGGGTGGAGTTTCGTGGCGGTCTCTGTTGGGCCGAGCAGGGGCCGGCCCGGGACCCGTTCCGTGCCGAAGAGCGGTGACTGTCGCATCAGTCAGGAGCGGGAGCGCCGCCGGCTGGACAGCCGCTGGAAGCGCGGACCGGCCCAGAGCCAGAGGAGCGACACCGTCAACCCGATGGCCCCCATGGCGACGATCACGCCTCGGGGCATCGGCTTCGGCATGCACCTGGCCGGCGTGTAGTCGACGGTCAGTCGCTCGTCCAGCGGCGGCAGCCGTCGGTCCGGGAACGACCGCTCGTAGATGCCGCAGGTGGTGGGACCGTCGACCGGATTGACGCGTAGCAGCACGTAGGGGCCGTCAGCGGTCTGGGCCGGTTCCACCGCGATCACCGTCGCCGGCAGCAGCACGCCGACCGGTGGGGGCGGCTCGCGGTCGTCCGTGACACCGAGCAGAATCAGCAAGCTGCACGGCAGCAGCAGCGCGAGCGGCAAACTGGGCCAGGCCTTCGGGCGGGTTCCGTTGGCCAGGAGCGACGGCATGGCGTCAGGCTAGTCAGCGAGATCAATCCCGTCGGAACGACCTTCGACGAGAGTCGGGGTGAGCGACGCGGTCTCGCCGCGCGCGATGGTGCGTACCTGCTTGACCCAGCCCCGGCGGCGGGCCTCGTCGACGAAGTGCGCCAGCGGGGAGCGGAAGACCCGGTAGTCGTCGTAGTGGATCGGCACCGTCAGCTTCGGGCGGATCAGCTCCACCAGGTCGGCGCCCTGGCGGGCGTCCATGGTGAGCAGGATTCCGGCGACCTTCGTGCCACCGAGGTGGATCAGCATCGCGTCGATGTCCGGATAGCGCTCAGGAATGTCGGTGAGCAGCGGACGGTTGAGCGTGTCGCCGGTGACGTACAGCCGGAACCCGCGCCGCCCGTCGCGTTCCACGTCGATCATCGTGCCCATCACGTCGGGCAGCAGCCGGTCCAGCGGGCCGGGGCCGTGCTTGCCGGGCATCGAGGTCAGCCGCACTGTCGTACCGTCGCGGTGCAGCTCTCGTGACGACCAGGTCGGCAGGCCCTCGGCGGCGTGGAAGCCCCAGCGGCGCAGTTTGCGTTCGGCGGCGGGCGTGGTGACGATGGGCAGCTCCCGGTCCAGCTCCCGGCGGGCCACCCGGTCGAAGTGGTCGCCGTGCAGGTGGGACAGGACCACGGCGTCCAGGTGGGGAAGCTGGGCGATCCGCAGCGCCGGGTCCGTGCGTCGGCGCGACCACAGACCCTTTCCGAGGTACGCCCGCTGGCCGCGGTGCAGGAAGTTCGGATCGGTCAGCAGGGTGAACCCGCCGATCCGCAGCACAGCCGTCGCGGTGCCGATGAATGTCACCTGTGGATGCTCGGCCATCATGCCCACCTCCCCCGGCTCCCGTACCCCAGCCGGCCCCGCTCAAGCGTCAGCCGTCCGTGGCCGTCTCCTCGGCCGCGGAGGCGGGCCGCGCGAGGTCGGGTCGTGCCGACGGAAGGTGCTCCACCAGTCTGGTGAGCGCGTCGTTGGCGAAGGTGGCACCGAGCGCCGATCCGGCGCCGATGGTCCAGCCGACCGGGCCCAGCGGCGTGCAGCCGAAGAACTGGCTCACCCCCGGCGTCTGCACCACCACGACCAGCACTCCCAGCGACGCCGCCGTGGACGCCAGCACGGCGGGGCTGGTGCCGCCGGCCAGGATGGTCTGGCCGAGCTGGGTGCCGACGAGCGAGACGAGGGCGACAGTTCCGGCCCGGCGCTGGCGGCCCGTGTACCGGGCCAACGTCCAGCCGACTGTCGCGCCCAGCGTGGTGGACGCCGCGCGGAGCCCGATCTCCCGGCTGAGGGACGCACCGAGCGACGCGTCCGGGCCCTCCCGGAGCAGAGCGTCGGTGCGGTCCGAGGCGGGTGGGCGGACCGCGATGGCCAGCGCCGGCGCCAGGTCGGTGAGCAGGTTGACCAGCAGCAGTTGCCGGCCGGTGAGGGCGGAACGGCCGGTCACGGCGGCGCTGAGCACGCTGAACGCGATCTCGCCGAGGTTGCCGCCGACGAGGATGCTCAGCGCGTGGCGGACCGACGACCACATCGCGCGACCCTCGACGAGGGTGGCGATGATGGTCTCCAACCGGTCGTCGGTGACCACCAGGTCGGCGGCGGCGCGCGCCGCCGGCGTGCCGCGTTGGCCGAGGGCGATGCCGACGTCGGCCAACCGGATCGCCGGGGCGTCGTTGGCACCGTCACCGGTCATCGCCACGGTCCGCCCGCACTTCTGCAACGCCTGGATGATGCGCACCTTGTGCGCCGGGGTGCAGCGGGCCACGACGTCGGTGTTGGCCAGCCGTTCGGCGAGCGCGTCGTCGTCCAACTGGTCGAGTTCGGTGGCGGTGACCACCCGCTGCTCGTCGTGTTCGCTGATGGTGGCGGCGATCGCCTCGGCGGTGGCCGGGTGGTCACCGGTGATCATGATGGTGTGGACCCCGGCCTGCCGGATCCGGCGTACTGCGGGGGCCGCGCTCTCCCGGACCCCGTCCGCGAGGGCCAGGAATCCCACGAAGGTCAGACCCCGGACGTCGGAGTCGGTGATGTGCGCGGCGTCCACCTGGCACTCCGCGACGGCGAGGATCCGGTGCCCCGCCCCGGCCCGGTCGGCCAGCAGGCGGTGCAGTTCGGCGCGACCGGCGTCGTCCAGAGGCTCCTGCCGGCCGTCGACACGCCGCGTCGCGCAGCGTGGCAAGACCGTCTCCGGGGCACCCTTGACGCTCAGCAGCAGGCGACCCCCGGTCTCACCGATGCTCGCGTGGTAGCCGCGCGACGGTTCGAACGGCAGCCCGCCGGCAGCCCGCCAGCCGGCGGCTCCGGTCTGCTCCACCACGTGCGCCGTGGCGGCGCCCCGCCGGACCGCCCGGTCGGTCTGCAACGCCAGGTCCTCCGGATTGGCCGCGGCGGGCGTGGCCCGCAGCGCCGTGGCGAGGGTCAGTCGGAGCCGGTCGTCGAGCCGGTCCACCGGGGCGTACCGGTCGCCGACGCCGTCGCCGACCCCGGCGAGCAGCAACTTGCCCTCGGTGAGGGTGCCGGTCTTGTCGAAGCAGAGCACGTCCACCCGACCCAACGCCTCGATCGTGCGTGGGTTGCGGACCAACGCGCCGTGCTCGGCCAGCCGCCGGGCGGCGGCCAGCTGCGCGGCACTGACCAGGAACGGCAGGCCCTCCGGCACCGACGCGACGGCGAGGTTCGCGGCGGTCGCCGCCGTTTCGGCAAGTGGTACGCCCCGGAGCAGCCCCGCACCGGCCACGGCGATCGCCGAACCCGCCGCCAACGGAATGGCGCTGCTGGTCAACGAGCCGAGCCGGGCCTCCACCCCGCTGGTCGGGGGCGCCTGCCGGATCAGCGCCAGGCTGCGTCCGGACTCGGTGTCCACGCCTGTCGCCACCACCACGGCGGTTCCGTGGCCGGCGGCGACGGTGGTGCCGTCGTACAGCATCGAGTGCCGGTCGGCGATGGCCGCGGCGACGACCGCCCGGCTGCTCTTGGCGACCGGCAGCGACTCGCCCGTCAACGACGACTCGTCCGCCTCCAGCCCCACCGATTCGAGCACCCGGCAGTCGGCCGGCACCGCGTCTCCCGGTTCGAGGCTGATGACGTCTCCGAGGACGAGGTCCTCGGCTGCGACGACCCGCTCGGCGCCGTCGCGGCGGACCCGCGCGGTCACCGCCGAACGGGACAACAGCTCCGCCAGCGATCGTTCGGTGTTGCGTTCGTGCACCGCCCCGATCAGGGCCGACCCGCCGACGACGCTGCCCACCAGCGCGGCGTCGACGAGCGAGCCGAACGACGCGGAGAGCACCGCCCCGGCGGCCAGGACGGGGGTGAGCGGATTGGACAGCTCGTCCAGGAACGCCCGCAGCAGGCCACCGCCGGCGGGTGAGTTGCCGCCGCCAGCCCCCTGGCCGTCGTGTCGGCGCTGCGCCTCCGCGCTGGTCAGCCCGTCCGGCGTGGTGCCCAGGCGGTCGAGCACGGTCCGGACCGGCATCAGGTGCCAGGCGGTCGCCACCGGCGCCGGCGTGTCCGACCGGTCGGGCAGCCGGTGGGCCCGCCAGACCCCGTTCGCGAAGGCCAACCCGGCCGCGCCGTTGACCGCGACAAGCGTCCGGAAGGGAAGATCGGCAGGTGGGGCGGTGAACGCCCCCAGTGCCCCGAGCCCGGTGCCCGCCATCGAGAGCCGGATGTTCTGCTGCGTCATCCGCCGGGCCGCCCCGGTCGCCTCGATCATCAGGGACACCACCCGCAGGTCGCTGCCGACCAGCAGGTGCGCCCCCCACGGCGGCAGGTCGTCCGGAGCGGACATCCCCAGCCCGCAGTCGGACGCGCCGAGCGCCGCCCGGTCCCCGGACACCAGCATCACGACCGCCCCGTCGCGCTGCAACGCGCGTACGGAGTCGGCCAGCCGATCCCCGCCGGGCAGCAGCGCGTCGGCGAAGCCGTACCGCTGCTCGTCGCCGCCGGCCACGATCAGCTTCAGGCCGGCGTGGCGGGCAGCGGCCGGCAGGCCGTCGACACCCGGCGCGGGTTCGGGTTCGACCCGCAGCAGCGCCGTGAACCGACCGGAGTGGGTGAGCCCCAGCAGTTGCCCGCCGGCCGTGCGCAGCCGCTCGCCGTCCGGCACGTCGCCGGGACCGCCCGCCTGGAGTTGGTCCAGTGGTGCCAGCCGCCAGCCGTCCCGCTCCTGTGCACCTGTCGGGTCGCTCGGATCGAACAGCGCGAACGCCCGCTCCGCCACCTCGTCGACGTCCGCGTCGGCCGCCGGGGCGAGGTCGGCGAGTACGCCCCGCTCCGAGCCGAGCACCGCGGCGTCCAGCACCAGCGTGTCGATCCGGTCCAGTTCCCGCAGCACGCTTCGGTCCATCGCGATCACCCCGCGCCGGGCGAGGACCCGGCCGAGCTGTGCCGCGTACCCCTCCCGTCCGCTGCCCGGGGCCTTGGGCAGCGCGGACAGGCCGAGCGCGGTGGCTCGCTTGCGTCCGGCGAGCGGTGTCGCCGCCACGCCGGCGGCCACGCCAGCGGCCAACATCCGGTTGATGTAGCGCTCAGCCGGGCCGTCCGGTTTCGGACGAGGACGTTCAGCCGCCGGCCACCGAGCGATGGCGCGCTCGGGGTCGCCGGTCAGCTGCGGCTCGGCCTTCTCCCACGCGGCGAGCTGGGCCCGCGCCTCACCCCACTGCACCAACCGTTGGGCACCGTCGAGAACGATCCCCGTCCAACGGCCGGTCAGGCCCTGCGCCACCGCCTCGGCCAGCGGAAAGATGATGTCGGCGCGGGGGTCGGAGCGCAGCCGCCTGCCCACGAACGCGTGCAGCTTCGGTTGCAGGTCCGCGGCCGTCAGCAGACCGGCGATCTCGGCGGGCATCGGCGCGAACGGCAGGAGCCGGGTGGCCGCCGAGATGGTCAGGCCCAGTGCGTCCGAGGCGAGGCCGCCCAGGGTGCGCGGAGTGCGCGGCCCCTCCTCCGGCGGATGCGGGGGCGGGATCTCCGGATCCGGTTCGTGGTCGCAGGTTCCCTCGATCTGCCCGATCGTGGCGATGAGGTCCCGCAATTTTGGTTCGGGGGCCTGCACGGCCACCACCACCCGGCCGGACGGGGCGTTCACCCGGGCCCAGGCCACCCCGGGCAACCGTTCCAGCGCGGCCTCCACCTGCCGGGCCAACCGGTCGCCACCGTCCTGGCAGACGCCGTGCACCTCGATGTGGTGCCGGCCGGGGCGGGACCAGACCCGCCGCCGGGTCAGCCCGACGGTCCGGGCCAGCCGGGTCGCCGCCGACCCGAAGGTCCGGGACGCCTCCCCGACCAGGTGCGGCACGCCGATGGACGGCAGGAGGCGGCCGGCGGCGCGACCAGCCGCCGTCATCGAGGCGTACGGCCGGACGGACGCCGACCCGACTCTCCGTTGTCGCTGCTGGTGCCGTCGGTCATCTCGTCCTCCCACCGCCTCGCGTCCGGCGGCCTGGCTTCCCGACCTGCCGTCCGTTATGCCCCTTCGAGCACCGGAACTTTGCGGGCCGGGCCGCGCATGGACGGGGTGGGTGGTGGAACCCGACAGCCATCACCGGACACGGGGAGGCCGGAATGAGCACCTTCACGCGACACCTCAACGGTTCACGCGAGAACATCCGGATGTATCGCCGCCGGGTCGCTCTGCCAATGCTGGGTGAGATGGCGGTGCCACCACCGGACAAGATCGCCTATTACGCCGGGCTCGGCGTGCTGGCCGCGTTGCAGGTGATCGAATGGCCGCTCGCCGTGGTGGTCACCGCCGGGCATCTCCTGGCGGACCAGCACCTGTCGGGACTGGTACGCGGCGTCGGAAGGGCATTCCAGGACGCCTGACGAGAGCCGGGTCACCGCCGGTTGACATGAATCCGGGTTGAGGTCGCAGGCTCGGTGCATGTCGAGCCGAACCGTCACCCCCGTTCCGATCCCCGCCGGGCTGTTCGCACCCCGGCTGCGGGCGATGACGGTGGGCAGCGTCGCGCTGGTGTCGCTGCTGGCGTTCGAGGCGTTGGCGGTCGGCACGGCCATGCCGACGGTCGCGCGCAGCCTGGACGGGCTGGCGCTGTACGGGATCGCGTTCGGTGGCCCGTTTGCCGCAGGTGTGCTGGCCATGGTGGTTTCCGGGATCTGGTGTGACGCACGGGGGCCCAGCGGGCCGATGTGGCACGGCGTCGGCTGGTTCGTGGTCGGGCTGCTGATCGCCGGGACCGCGCCGATGATGACGGCGCTGGTGGTCGGACGGGTCGTGCAGGGGTTCGGCTCCGGGTTGCTCTCGGTGGCGCTCTACGTGATCGTCGGGCAGGCGTACCCCGAGGAGTTGCATCGGCGCATCTTCGCCGCGTTCGCCGCGGCGTGGGTCGTACCGTCGCTGGTCGGGCCGGCGTTGGCCGGCCTGATCGTCGAGTACCTGGGCTGGCGGTGGGTCTTTCTCGTGGTGCCGGCGGTGGCCGTGCCGGCGGTGTTGCTGATCCATCCGGGCTTGCGGTCGCTCGACCGGACCGTGCCGACCCGGCCGCCGGCCGGCGCGATGGCCCGCATCGGCTGGGCCTGTGGGGCGGGCGTGAGCGCCGCACTGCTGCACATCGGGGGTCAGCAGCGTGGCGTGGTGGCCCTGGCGGTGATCGCGCTCGCCCTGGCCGGCCTGCTGGTCTGCGCTCCGCGCCTGCTGCCGCCGGGGTTCCTGCGGGCGGCCCGCGGGCTGCCCACGGTGGTCGGTCTGCGTGGGCTGGCGTCGGCGGCGTTCGTCGGCGCCGAGGTGGTCATCCCGTTGATGCTCTCCCGGGAGCGGGGGTTGTCGCCGACCGCCGCCGGGCTCGTCCTCACGGTGGGCGCCCTGGCCTGGTCGGTGGGCTCCTGGGTGCAGGGCCGTTTTCCCGTGCCGGCCTCCCGGGCCAGCTTCCCCCGCGTCGGGTTGTGCTGCATCACGGCCGGCACCGCGACTGTGGCGTTGGCCGTACGGCCGGAGCTGCCGGTGGCCGTCGCCGTGCTGGGCTGGGCGGTGGCGGGGCTCGGTATGGGGCTGCTGTACCCGTCGTTGTCGGTGCTCACCCTGGAGCTGTCCGCGCCCGGCGAGCAGGGGCGCAACAGCTCGTCGCTGCAACTGGGCGACTCGCTCTTCGCGGCGACCGTGCTGGCGCTCACCGGTGCCGTCCTGGCCGCCGGGAGTGCGCCCGGACCGGCCAGCTACGTGGTGACCCTGGTGGTGGCGGCCGGTCTGGCGCTTGTCGGCGCGCTGCTGGCGGGTCGCGTGGTGGTGGGCGGGGCCACCCGGCCGGGCGGGTGATCGGCTGAGGATCCGCCATGGCGGTACCGGGCGGGCGCGAGGATGGCAGGCGATGAACTTCCTGACCGTCCTGCCGCTGGCCGTGGTGATGGTCGCCGGGACCCAACTGGTCGTGGCGGTCTTCCTCGCCTCGTCCGACCGGCCCCGGGCCGCGTCGCTGGGCTTCCTCGCCGGCGCGGGCCTGGTGGTCGCCGCCGGGGTGACCGTGAGCTGGTTGTTGACCCGGTTGCTGGGCGGGTTGGCGACCGACGCCAGCGCGGCCGCCAGCAGGATCGATCGCGGTCCGGTCATCGATCTGGTGGTGCTCGCGCTGCTGGTGAGCCTGGCCCTGGTGGTCTGGCTGCGCCGCGACCGGTCCGGGCCGCCGCGCTGGCTGGGCAGCGTGGGCCATGCCGATCCGCGCTGGGCCTCGCGGATGGGTGCCCTGCTCTTCGTGGTGACACCCACCGACGACCTCACCATGGCGACGGTCGGCGCGACAGTGGCCCGACACAACCTCCCCTGGTGGCACCTGGTGCCGTTCGTGCTGCTCACCGTGTTCCTGCTCGCGGTGCCGCTGCTGGCGTTGGTGCTGCTCGGGCAGAAGGCGGCGCGGGTGCTGGCCCGGATGCGGAAGTGGGCCGAGGGGCACTCCTGGATCGTCAACGAGATCGTGATCGCGTTCTTCGCGCTGCTGACCGTGCTGGACCTGATCCGTTCGAAGTGAGCCGTCACGTGTGGCGTCGCGCGGCCGTCATCAGCACGACGGGTCCGCGGAACAGGAGGGGACGATGAGGGTTCTGGTCACCGGGGCGGGTGGTCGACTCGGGAGCCACGTGCTGGCGCGGCTGAGCGACGACGGGATGAGCGTCCGGGCCAGCAGCCGCCGGCCGCGTACCGGCTCGGACGTGGAGTGGGTCGTGGCCGATCTGGCCAGCGGTGCCGGGGTGGTCGAGGCGGTGACCGGCGTGGACGCGGTGCTGCATCTGGCGTCCTCGCCCCGGGGGCGTACCTACCAGGTGGACGTGCTGGGCACCCGTCGGCTGGTGGTCGCTGCCGGCGCGGCCGGCGTGGGGCATCTGGTCCACATCTCGATCGTCGGGGTGGACCGCGTGCCGTTCCCGTACTACCGGCACAAGCTGGCAGCCGAGCAGGTGGTGGCCGCCGGCCCGGTGCCGTGGTCGGTGCTGCGCGCCACCCAGTTTCCCCAGTTCCTCGACGATCTGCTGACCACCAGCGCGCGGCTGGGCCCGGTGGTCGGCGACCGTGCGGTGCTCGCCCAGCCGGTCGACCCGGGTGAGGTGGCCGCCCGGCTCGCGGCCCGGCTGGCCGCCGGCCCGCTCGGGGGTATCGAGGAGTTCGGTGGGCCGCAGGTGCTCCGCTTCGACGAGGCCGTCCGTGCCTGGCGGGAGGCACGCGGGTCACGCCGACCCCTGCTGCCGGTACGGATTCCCGGCCGGCTCGGCCGCGAGCTGCGCGCCGGTGGACTGGTCACCGAGGCGCTGCCTCGCGGTGTGCGTACCTGGGCCGATCACCTCGCGGACACGTACGGGGGAACCGAGCGGAGATGAGAGGGATGCCGGTTCACGTTCGTCTTACGGTGACGCCATGTTCGTTGTCGTCACCACGGTGATCCTCTACGTCTTCGGTTTCGTCTTCCTCTACGGCGTGATCCGGCTGGGTGTCCGGCACGCGCTGGAGGACTTGGAGCTGCAGCGGGCCCGAGCCCGACGCGAGGAGGAGTTGGCGGCCGCCCGCGACCGTTCCTTCCTGCGCGACAACGCCTTCCTCGCCGGCAGTTGAGTCGCGACGTGGAGGTGGCGTCGCGGGACGGCTCGGGAGTCGGCGGGCGGTCCGGCGGTACGGGTGCGAGGATCGCACCCGTGATGGGAACGCTGAAGACCGAACCGGCCCGTGCCCGCCTCGATCTGCTCGCCGCGCCGGTGGCGGAGGCCATCGCCCAGTGGCCGGCCAGCGCGCCGGTGGACGTGGACGACGTGCTGGTCGCGCCGATCGACGCCGACCTCGCCGACACGGCGGCGTTCTGCGAGGCGTACGAGGTGGGGCTGGACGTGTCGGCCAACTGCGTGGTGGTGGCCGGTAAGCGCGAGGGCGTGGTCCGCTACGCGGCGTGCATCGTGCTGGCCACCACCCGGGCCGACGTGAACGGCGTGGCCCGGCGGGCACTGGACGTGCGCAAGGCGAGCTTCGCCCCGATGACCGACGCGGTCGAGTTGACCGGCATGGAGTACGGCGGCATCACCCCGATCGGGCTGCCGGCCCAGTGGCCGATCCTCGTGGACGCGCGGGTGATCGCCACCCCGCACGTGATCATCGGGTCCGGCGTACGGCACAGCAAGATCGCGCTGCCGGGCCCGGCGCTGGGCGCGCTTCCCGGCGCGCAGGTGGTCGAGGGCCTGGCCAGACCTGCCTGACCAGGCACCGACATCGATACCGTTGCACGTGAAACATCACGCCGGTCAATGTCTACCGCGCGGTGGCCTCCCGCTGCTCGACCTCGGCCAGCGCGGCGAGGAGCGTGGACGTCTCCTGGGCGCCGCTGACCGCGTACTTTCCGGCAAGCACGAACGTCGGGACGCTCGTGATGCCCAGGTCGCGGGCGGCGGCCAGCTCGGCGGCGAGTTCGGCGGTCCCCTCGTCGGAGTCGAGGAAGCGTCGGGCGTCGGCCGCGTCCAAGCCGATCCCGCCGGCGACAGTGGCCAGCGCCTCCCGCGAACCGAGGTCGACGCCCTCGGTGAAGTGCGCCCGGTAGAGGGCGTCCACCATCTCGGCCGCCCGGCCGTGCTCGGTGGCGTAGGCCACCAGCCGGTGGGCGTCGAAGGTGTTCGCGGCCACCGCACGGTCGTAGTCCAGCCGCAGCCCGTCACCCGCCGCGGCCTGGGTCACCCGCGCGACCATCTGCCGGGCACGCTCCGGGCCGCCGAACTTGTCCCCGAGCGCGTCGAGGATCGGGCGGGGCTCGGGAACCGGCGACGGGTCGAGTTGGAACGGCCGGTACCGGACGGTCACCTCGCCCTCGTAGCGGGCGAGCGCCTCATCCAGTCGGCGCTTGCCGAGGTAGCACCACGGGCAGACGACGTCGGCGTAGATCTCGATCTCCATGATCGGTGCCAACTGCCCGCTCAGTCGAGTTGTTCCCGGACCTGCCGCTTGAGCCGGCCCAGGATCGCCGTGCCGCCACGCACCCGCAGCGGGCTGATCGCCTGCGCCAGGCCCATCCGCTGATAGAGGTCGTCCGGCACGGCCAACACCTCCTCGGCGCTCGCGCCGGCCAGACCCTCGGCGAGGATCCCGGCGAACGCCCGGGTGGTGGGCGCCTCGGGCGGGCAGTCGAAGAGGGTCTCGACGGTCCCGTCCGGCGTCACCCGGGCGCGCAGGAAGAACGCGGTCTGGCACTCGGGCACCTGCTCCATGCCCTCGTGCCCGGCGGCGTCGGCGGGCAGCGGCGGGATGACGTCGGCGTACTCCAGCAGCATCTCCAGCACCAGGTCGCGTGGCGCGGCAGCGAACTCGTCGACGATCTCGGCCAGTCGGGCCGGCATGTCAGCCATGTGTCGAGGCTACCGCCGGCGATTTCTAAACCGTCGGTGACTGTTCGCTGATCTCACTCAGGGCGCTGGTCGGATCGAGCTGCATGGCCAGGTCACCGAGCGAGACGATCCCCACCAGCTTGCGGTCGCTGTCGCAGACCAGCACCCGACGGATGCCCCGGTCCCGCATGAGGGCCGCGGCCTCACCCGCCGTGCAGTGCTGCTCGATCATGACCACCTCGCGGGTGACGATCGAGCCGATGGTGGTGGCCGCCGGCGAGCTGTTCTCGGCCACCGCCCGCACCACGATGTCCCGGTCGGTGAGCATGCCGGCGAGGGTCGCGCCATCGGTGACGACCACGTCGCCGATGTCCGCCTCCTTCATCACCCTGGCCGCCTCGTCCAGGGTGGTCTCTGCCGACAGGTACACGACCTGCTTGGTCATCACATCGCTGACCCGGTAAGCGGTCATGAGGTCCTCCGAAGACGTATCCACCCGATCCCCTTGCACTACCCCGTGACGCGGTGGCTACACCAGGTTCGCACGCTCGCGGCGAGCCTCGTCGACGATCCGCTCCACCACGGCGTCCACCGGCAGCTCCGCGCGCCCGTTTCCGGCCCGCTCGCGCAACTCCACGTACCCGTCGGCAAGTCGGCGCCCGACCACTACGGTGCGGGGGATGCCGATCAGCTCCGCGTCGGTGAACTTCACCCCGGCCGAGACGTGCGTCCGGTCGTCGACAAGCACCCGCAGGCCGGCGGCGGCCAGGCGCCCGCCGAGGTCCAGCGCCGCGTCGAGCTGGGGGCCCTTGCCGGCGACCACCAGGTGTACGTCACACGGGGCGACCGCCGCCGGCCAGATGAGTCCCCGCTCGTCGTGGTGCTGCTCGGCGATGGCCGCGACCGCTCGGGAGATCCCGATGCCGTAGCAGCCCATGGTCGGCCGCACCGGCTTGCCGGCCGGGCCGAGCACGTCGACCGCGAACGCGTCGGTGTACCGGCGACCGAGTTGGAAGATGTGCCCGATCTCGATACCCCGCCGGATGGTCAGCTCGCCGTCGCCGCAGGCGGGGCACGGGTCACCGGCGCGCACCTCGGCCGCCTCGACAGTGCCGTCGGGCGTGAAGTCCCGCCCGCAGACCACACCCGTCGCGTGTCGACCCGGCTCGTTCGCCCCGGTCAGCCACGCGGAGCCGGCCACCACGCGAGGATCGACCAGGTAACGGATGCCCAGCTTGCCGAGCATCTGCGGCCCGATGTACCCGCGCACCAGCTCCGGATGCTCGGCCCACTCCTCGAAGACCGCCACCTGGGCCGGCTCCAGCGCGGCACCCAGCCGCTTCAGGTCGACCTCCCGGTCACCGGGCAGCCCGACCACCAGGGGTTCGGCTCGCTCGGCGCCCGGCTGACGCACTGTCAACACGACGTTCTTCAGGGTGTCGGCGGCGGTCCAGTCATCGCGGTCCCCGAGCCGGCGGCTGTTCGCCAGCTCGACCAGGCTGGCGATGGTCGCGGTCTCCGGGGTGTCGTGCACCTCGGCCTCGGGCGCGCTGGTGGGGTCGCCGGCGGCGGGTGCCCGGGTGACGACGGCCTCGGTGTTCGCCGCGTAGTCGCAGGCGGTGCAGCCGACGTACGTGTCCTCACCGACCGGGGTCGCGGCCAGGAACTCCTCCGACGCCGAACCGCCCATCGCACCGGACATCGCGTGCACCACGGTGTGCTCCAGGCCCAGCCGGTCGAAGATCCGCTGGTACGCCGCCCGGTGCCGGGCGTACGCATCCCGCAGCCCCGCCTCGTCCAGGTCGAAGGAGTACGCGTCCTTCATCAGGAACTCCCGGCCGCGCAGCACGCCGGCCCGGGGTCGCGCCTCGTCGCGGAATTTCGTCTGCACCTGGAACAGCGTCACCGGGAAATCCCGGTACGAGGTGAACACGTCCTTGACCAGCAGCGCCGCCATCTCCTCGTGGGTGGGCGCCAGCAGGTGCTCGGCGCCGCGCCGGTCGGCCAGGGTGAAGAGGAGGTCGCCGTACTCCGTCCACCGGCCGCTGGTCCGGTACGGCTCGGCGGGCAGCAGAGCCGGGAAGTGCACCTCCTGGTCTCCGATCGCGGTCAGTTCGGCGCGTACGACGTCGGTGATCCGGTCCAGCACCAGCTTGCCCAGCGGCAGCCACGTGTAGCCGCCCGGCGCGGCGCGACGGAGGTAACCGGCGCGCAGCAGCAGCCGATGGCTCGGCACCTCCGCGTCGGCCGGATCCTCGCGCAGGGTCCGCAGCAACAGAGTCGACATGCGTAGCAGCATTCGCGCAGCCTAAGACCGCCGGTCCCGCTGCGGCGATCCAATTCGGTGGTGGGTCACGTGTCGCCGGGAAGGCGGCCCTCGCAGCGGACGTCCGGGTCGGCCACCGGACGCCGGGGCATCATCCAGTTCAGCGCGGTCTCCTCCACCGGCCAGCCCCGCACCGACACCAGGCTGTACGGAACGGCCGCGGGCTGGGGGCAGAGGACCTGCGACTCGACCCACCCATTCGGCAGGAACCGCACGGTGGCCGTCCGGTCCAGCACGATCGTCGACGTGTCGGTCACCGTGATGAGCGCGCCGAGCACCACCTTCCGGCCGCCGTCGGCCTTCGGCGGGCCGTCCCCACCGGCCAGGCTCGCCGTACCGCCGCCCGTCGGGGCAGCGCCCGGGGTCGCCGGGGCCGGGACGTCCGGGGCTGTCGAGGTCGACTGCTTCGGGACCACCTCGACCGCGGCGGTGGGCAGCAGCGGCACCCGGAGGAAGACCGCGCCCATCACCACCGGGAGCACGGCGGCGACCGTGAACGCCAGACCGTGGGTCAGCGTCGGGGCGATCCAGCCGGGGATCGGGCCGGTGAGCAGCACGGTGGCGGCGGGCGGCACCGCCAGCAGCGCGGCCGTGGCAATCTCGCCATCCTGGTACGCCGTCCAGATGGCCGGGCCCAGCACGGTGTACGCCAGAACCGCCGCGGCCAGCGGCAGGGCCACGCTTACCAGCAGGACCCGGGTCGGCTGGTCAGGATGCAGGTAGCGGGTGCGCAGCGCGAGCAGCCAGAGGCCGAGCATCAGCAGTGACGGCAGGAAGCGGAGCTGCCAGGTGAGCGCCCCCAGCGCGACCGCCGCGCTGATCACCCAACCGGGGGTACGTGCCGTCCCGGAGGCCAGCAGTGACCGTTCCGGGTCGAACCGGTCCGGAGCGCTGAGCCGGAGCAGCCGACCGAGGACACCGAAGGTGAGCACGACCACGGGGAACGCCCACACCAGGGCGATCAGCAGGGCACTGAGCAGGCCGAGCGGACTGACGTACTGGACCAGCAGCAGCATCGTGGACATGTCCTGTTGGCTGAGCTGCCACAGCCGCAGCACCAGGAGCAGGACGGGGAAGGTGGGAAGGAGGGTCAGCAGCCACTGCTGCGCCTGCCGCGCCCCCGCCATCCGGCGCGGGCGGACTGCCTTGGCGGAGCTGGTGGTGAGCCGGGGTACGCCGGGGGCGGTAGCGCGATCCTCTCCCACGGCCACTGTCGCACCTCCACCTTCCTCGGATCGGGTTGCTGCTGTTCCGCGACCGGCTGCGGGAGGTTGTATCCCTGCTGCCAACGGAGGTTGGCGTTGTACGCGTTCTCCCAGGCCGAGTCGTTCTCGTCGTTGGCCGACTTGTAGAGCGCGAGGTCGACCAGGTCGAGCAGCGCCTGGTTGGGGCCGGTGTTGATGCCCCACCGCTCCTGGGGCGACGAGCCGATGTCCCAGTGCCGCAGCGGTTTGACGTTCTTGAGGGTCACCGGGAAGTGTTGACCGTCATCGTCCGGCTGATCGCCGGTGACGAAGCCGGCGAGGATCGCCGCGTCGGTGGTGACGGCCTGCACCTTGCCGTCGTACAGCTCCTGGATGCATTCGCTGATCCGGTTTCGACCCACCGGGGAGGCGCCGGCCTCGGCGAGGCGCTGGATGGACGTCGACGTGGTCAGCGAGCAGACCGTCAGCCCACGCAGATCCTCCAGGCTGCTCACCTGCTTCTGGTAGCTCTTCAACGTCACCACCGACTGCTCGGTGTTCAGGTAGGGGGCCGAGAAGACGGCGCCCTCCTCCCTGCGCTTGTCGTTGATGCTGTACGAGGCGATGACCAGGTCGACGATGACGAACCCCTCGCCGTCCTGGGCCTGTCGACGGGCCCGGTCCTCGCTCTCGATCGGCACGAAACGCACCTGGGAGTGGTCGAACCCGAGGTAGCTCGCGATCATGTACGCGATGTCGACGTCGAAGCCCTTCCAGACGTTGTTCGTAAGGCGCTGCGAGATGCCCGGCTGGTCGTCCTTCACGCCGATGACGAGCTGCTGCTTGCCCTTGAGGTGGGCGTCCTCCAGCAGCTCGTCCCGGGTCGGTGGGCCCGCCGCGAGGACGATCGGGACCAGGGCGGCGGCCAGGACGGCCAACGCGACGATCAGCCCGACGAGTCGGATCTGACGGGTCCGTACAGTGCGCGGCGACACGGGTGCCGCCGGGGCTGGCCCGGCGGGGCTCGGCTCGCTTGCCTGACTCACCTGGGCCCTCCCCACTGCGCGGTCCGGTGACCGGCCCCTCATTGTGAGGCCTCAATGCGAGCCACGGCACTCCACCACCAGCCGGATAGCCGACACGCCGCCCGGCGTCGCGGGTGATTGTCGAAACTGGTCCGCTGACGCATGACGTCCGCCACCTCGGCCGGTCGGGGCACCGGCCGCCGTGCCTCCGGTGACAGACTGGTCGCCGCAGGCAACGGGTGGCGTGAGGGGGGCGCGGGTGCGCTGGCGCAGTTTTGTCGCGGTCGGGGACAGCTTCACCGAAGGTATGGACGACGCGTACCCGGACGGCACCTACCGGGGCTGGGCGGATCTGGTGGCGACCCGTCTCGCCGCCGAGGCGGGCCCCGACTTCCGGTACGCGAACCTGGCCATCCGGGGCCGGCTCTTCCCCAGCGTGGTGGCCGAGCAGGTGCCCTCGGCGGTGGCGATGAAGCCCGACCTCATCAGCTTCGCGGCCGGTGGCAACGACGTGCTGCGGCGCACCTTCGACCCGGACACGTTGGTCTCCCGCTTCGACGAGGTCGTCCGGCAGCTGCGCTCGGGTGGCGCGGACGTGCTGCTCTTCCGGTTCGCGGACGTGATGGCGCGGCTGCCCGGTCAGCGTCTCGTCGCCCCCCGGGTGGAGCTGCTCAACCAGGCGGTCGGTGAGACCGCCGAGCGGCACGGCGCGATCCTGGTCGACCTGTACGCCGACAACACGTTCCTCAACCCGATGCTCTGGAGCACCGACCGGCTGCACCTCTCCGCGGCGGGGCACCGGCGGGTCGCCGGGCAGGTGCTGAACGCGCTCGGGGTGGGCTGCGACGAGGAGTGGCTGATGGTCCCGCCGCACCCGGCGCCGTCGCCGTGGCTGGCCGCCCGCGCGGCCGACCTGCGCTGGGCCGGGCAGCACCTGGCCCCGTGGATCAGGCGGCGACTCACCGGCCGGTCGTCCGGCGACACGGTGACGGCGAAGCGTCCGCTGCTCGGCCCGCTCGTCGACTGAACGTGCGCACCCTGCACACCGCGCCGCTGCTGCGGCGTACCCCCGACGGCGAACCGGTGCCGGGCCAGGCCGTGCTGGTCGGCGGCGACCGCGTCGAGGCCGTCGGTCCGCTGGCCGAGCTGAGCGAGACGTACGCGGGCGTGCGGGTACGCCGATGGCCCGGCGTACTGGGTCCGGGCCTGCTCCACGACGGCCCGCTGCCGGCGGCGCCCACCCCACGCGAACGGGTGTACGCGTTGCTGCGTACCGGGGTGACGGCGGTGCTGGCCGAGCATCTGGCCGACCCGGTGCTGCGGGCCGCCGTCGACCGGAGCGACCTGCTGGTGCTGCCCGCCGCCGTGGCACCGACGCTGCGTCCGGGCGGGCGGGCCGACCTGGCGGTCCACGACGCCAACGGCGCCTGCCTGGTGACCGTGGTCGCCGGTCGGATCGCGCACCGTCGCGCCTGAACGGACCGTTGTAACTCCTCTGTGGAGGTTGTTCATCGAATCGGGTTCGCCCGATGTCCGCCGTCCCCGATAGCATCCGCTGCCCCCGCTGATCGGAAGGCGGGGACATCGGGGAAAGGTGGATGGGGGATGGCCCTCATGCGCAGCACGACGACATCCGGAAGACCGGTCCGAGCCCTGCTGGCCACAGCGCTGTCCATGACGGTCGCCGGCGGGATGCTCACGCTCACGGCCACGCCGGCCGCGGCCTACGACATGCGGTACGAGAAGAACGCCTCGTGGGCCTACACGGACGCGCACCGGCCCACGAAGATCACCATCGACCAGGCCGGCGACGTGCCGGTCGGGTCCTGGAAGGACGCCCAGGGGCGCAAGCACACGGCCCGCGCCTACTTCACGTTCGACATCTCCCGCTACCGGGGGGCGGAGATCGAGTCGGCCGTGTTCTCCGTCAAGGAGACCTCGGTCGTCGATTGCACCAAGCGGCCGGCGGTGGAGCTGTGGCGCACCGCGGCGTACACCGCCACGTCGAGTTGGGCGAAGCCGCCGGTCGAGGTGGCGAAGCTGCACACGACCACGCTGCCGGCCGAGGCCGGCTGCCCGGCGCCGTACGTGGAGTGGAACGCGGTCGAAGGGTTGCGGCAGGCGGTGGCCGAGGGCGCTTCGACGCTCACCCTGGCGCTCCGGTTGCCGGCCGGGGCGGAGGCCAATCCCGCGTTGGGTCGCCGCTACGCCAGTGCGGCAGGCATCTCCATCGACTTCAACTACCCGCCGGGCGTGCCGACCGAGCAGCAGACCTCCGGCACGCCGTGCACGACTGCCGAGCCCTACCAGTTCCAGCGAAGCGGTGATCTTGCGCTTTCGGCGATCCTGCACGACCAGGACAAGAACGCCTCCGGTGGCACCGACATGCTGACGACCACCTTCGCGCTCTGGCCGGTCGACGAGCCGTCGGCCCGGGTCGAGCGGATTGGAAACGGTCGGGACGGCGAGCGGGCCAACGTCATCTTCGACCGCGACACCCTGACGCACGACCGTGTGTACGCCTGGCAGGTGCGGGCGGCGGACAGCCGGGCAACCGGTGGGTGGAGCGGCCTCTGCTACTTCCGTACCGACTTCCAGGGCCCGGCGACCGCGCCGATCGTCTCCTCCACCGACTTCCCCGCCGACGGGAGCTGGCATCCGGCGCTGCCCGGCCAGTTCACCTTCGACGCCGGTGCGGCGGCGGACGCGGTCGGCTTCCGGTACCGGCTCGACGGAGGCGTCGAGGGGACGGTGTCGGCGGATCGCCCCGGCGGCACGGCCACGGTCACCATCACCCCGGACGCGGGGCCCAGCAGCCTCACGGTGGTGAGCGTGGACGCGGCCGGAAACCGTTCGCCCGAGTCCCGCTACGAGTTCCGGGCCAGCGACGTCGCGCCGACCGTCACCGGCAACCTGACCGCGATCGGCGTGCCGACCACGTTCACCGTCGCGCCGCAGATGCCCGGGGTGGTCAGCTACCGCTTCAACCTGGACGGCGACCCGGAGCAGACGGTGCAGGCCGAGGCCGACGGCACCGCCACGCTTACCGTCACCGCGACCCGGGCCGGCAACCGCACCCTCTCGGTGACCAGCGTCACCGCCGACGGCGTAACCGCGACGGCGACGCGCACCTTCCGGCTGAGCACCGCTCCGACGATCTCCGCGACGGTCTACGAGCAGGGCGGCACCAGCGGAGGTCAGGGTGTTCCCGGGATCTTCACCTTCACCCCGCGTCAGCCCGAAGTGGTCAGCTACCGCTACCGCTTCGGCACCGTGACCAGCACCGTGGCCGCCGCAGCCGACGGGACCGCGTCGGTGACCTGGACGCCGACCAAGCCGGGCTTCACCTCCCTCACGGTGTGGAGCGTCAATCGGGACGGAGTCCAGTCGGACTCGACCAGCTTC
The DNA here is from genome assembly GCF_049841615.1 of Micromonospora sp. DT63. Lineage (NCBI taxonomy): Bacteria > Bacillati > Actinomycetota > Actinomycetes > Micromonosporales > Micromonosporaceae > Micromonospora > Micromonospora sp. DT63. The sequence continues at coordinate 225,167 of NZ_JBNCKQ010000003.1, forward strand.
GTCTTCTTCGTGCGTGACCTGCTGCCGGTGATCCAGGGTTTCCTCTACGACCCCGGCTACCCCGCCGGTGGCCCGGGTCAGCCGGGTGACTTCTGGATCAGCTCGGAGGTGCCCGGCACGACCGAGTTCCGGTACCGCTTCGACGACGGCCCCGACCAGGGGATCGCCACCGACGTCAATGGCAGCGCCATCGTCACCTGGACCCCCGAGCAGGCCGGCACGCACACCCTGACCGTTCGCAGCCTCTTCGCCGACGGGACGGCGTCCCCGGAACGGACGTACACCTTCCTGGTCGCCGACGCCCCGGAGGCCACGTCGGGGCACTGACCGAGACGCGCTGGGAGACGTACGTCCCAGTGGCCCGGCCCACCATCCCGTGCCCGGTGGTGGGCCGGGCCCGTTACAGCGGTCGCGGGCGGCGATCCGGCGTACCTTGGGGATCATGTCTGTGCCGAACGATCCTGATCCCCGCCTCCAGTCGTACGCCGACCCGCAGCGGTTGGTCACCACCGACTGGTTGGCCGAGCACCTGGGCGACGAGGGCCTCGTCGTGGTCGAGTCCGACGAGGACGTCCTGCTCTACGAATCCGGTCACATTCCCGGTGCCGTCAAGGTCGACTGGCACCTCGACCTGAACGACCAGGTCACCCGGGACTACCTCGACGCCACGAGCTTCGCCGAGATGTGTGCCGCGAAGGGCATCGGCCGGGGCGACACGGTGGTCTTCTACGGCGACAACTTCAACTGGTGGGCCGCGTACGCCCTCTGGGTGTTCTCGCTCTTCGGCCACGCGGACGTGCGCCTGCTCGACGGCGGCCGGCAGAAGTGGATCGCCGAAGGGCGCGAGGTGACCCGCGACAAGCCGGCCCGGCCCCGCGCCGACTACCCCGTGCCGCTGCGGGACGACGCGCCGCTGCGGGCGTTCCGCGAGCAGGTCATGGCGCACATCGCCGTGGGGCGGCCGCTTGTCGACGTCCGCTCCCCGGGCGAGTACACGGGCGAGATGCTGCACATGCCCGACTACCCGCAGGAGGGCGCACTGCGCGGCGGGCACATCCCGGGCGCGGTCAGCAAGCCGTGGAAGTCCGCCGCGAATGAGGACGGCACGTTCAAGTCCGCCGACGAGCTGAAGGCCATCTACGCCGACCAGCTCGGGCTGAGCCCGGACGACGACGTGATCGCGTACTGCCGCATCGGCGAGCGCTCCAGCCACACCTGGTTCGTGCTGCGACACCTGCTGGGCTACCCGCAGGTGCGTAACTACGACGGCTCGTGGACGGAGTGGGGCAACCTGGTCCGGGCACCTGTCGTGAAGGGCGACCAGCCCGGCGGCATCGCCGCCTGAGCGTCGCGCGGGAGCTGGCCGGCTGAGCGTTCGACCCGTTCGACGGCCCTCAGCCGGCCAGCGCCAACACGCCGCGCAGGTCCCGGATGACCCCGGTGATCTCGCCGGTCTCCGGGTCCCACCGCGCGAGGGCGGCCGGTTCCAGGCGGAGCAGCACCGCGCCCTTGTTGTCCCAGCCCAGCACCGGGCAGCAGCCCTTGCCACGCTCCCGACCGAGGTCGAGCAGATGGGTCACCTCGCCGGTACGGGAGTCCAGCACGGCCACCCCCTCGGCGCCGTCGATCTCGTTGCTGGTGATCCACGCGGCGCTCGCCAACCGGCCGCCGTGCAGCCAACCCCGGCCGTAGAACTCGTTGACCTGGTACGGCGGGGGCAGCGCGTCATGGGTGATCCGTTGTTCGGAGCGGATCGTGGCCTCGCGGGCGCTCCGACTCCGCAGCGTCAGGCCACCCCGTTCGCCGGTCAGCTCGATCAGCGCCGCCTCGCGGCCGGCCTCCGGGTCGGGTGCCACCACGTCCCAGGCCGACACGTCGATGGTGCCCGCCGCCTCGGTGTCGCGCTCCACCGCGTACGTCCGGTTGTCGCCGCCGACCAGCACCCGGTCGTGCGCCCAGACCACCAGCTCCAGGTAGCCGTCGAGCGGGATCCGGCGTACGCCCGCAGTGGTGAGATCCACCATGATCAGCTCATTGGTCTGCGCGAAGGCCGCCCACCGGCCGTCCGGCGACAGGACTCCCGGCTTCACGGCGGTCGCCTCGTTGCCGCCGGCGTCCCGGGTGGGGGCCAGCGTCACCACGTCGAGACCGCGCACGACACCGTCGTCGCCGAGGATCCGGACCGGTCCGTCCGCGCGGTTCTCCTCGTCCACGGGCTGAAACAGCGCCAGCGCCCGCTGGACCGGTCGCTCGGACAGCGGCACCGTCGCCGGGCCGCTCAGCCGGTTCAGCGGATCGGGTGGGAACGTCAGCTCGGCCGGCGGACGCTGCACGGGATCGGCGTGGGTGGGCTCGACACTCGGCGCCACCGTGTGGTTCAGGGGCGGATCGGGGGACGGCTGGCGGACGGCCATCGTGCCACCGCCGAGCAGCGCCACGGCCAGGACGGCCGCGCCGAGCACCCGTCGGGTACGACGCGTGCGCCGCGCCCGGTCCCAGCCGGCCGTCGCGGGTCTGCTGGGCAGCACGTCCTCCACGCTGACGGCGAACAGTCGACGCAGATCCTGCTCGTTCACTGGTTCACCTCCAGGCCGGCGGTCGGGTCGTCGGAGCGGGTCGCGCCCCGGCTCGGTCGGCCATCTCCGGTGAGATCGGGGGCGACCTCGCGGAGCCGGCGCAGCGCCATGTGGCACTGGCTCTTCACGGTGCCGACGGTCACCCCGAGCGCCTCCGCGGTGGCGACCTCGGTCAGGTCCTCGTAGTAGCGCAGCACCAGCACGGCCCGCTGCCGGGGCGGCAGCAGCCCCAGCGCGTCGTGCAGGGTGAGCCGCAGCGCGCCGTCCCGGTCGGGGGCCACCTGCTCCGGCGGTGCGGCGCTGAGCCATTCCCGGCGTCGACGCCGCCACCACGACACCGCGTCGCGGTAGAGGATGGCCCGCACGTACGCGGCGGGATCACCGTCGCGGACCGAGGGCCAGCGCAGCGCCAGCTTCAGCAGGGCGTCCTGGAGAAGGTCCTCGGCCTGGTGCCGGTTGCCACAGATCAGGAAGGCCGCACGCAGCAGACGGTGCTGGTTGCTCTCCACGAAGGCGAGGTAGCCGTCGCGGCCGTCGTTCGCCGTCGATCCCATCCGCACCCCTTCCGGCCGCCATGGTGCGCGTCACCCGACAGACGCATGGGGAGGGGGAAAAGGTTGGGTCAGGTCTGCGGCAGCCCGGTCAGGTAGCGCTGGAGGGTCGGCGCGATCCAGGAGACCAGCTCCTCGGGCTCGGCGTCCACCATCGGTGGGAGCCGGACGACGTAGCGGGTGAAGGCGAGGCCCAGGATCTGGCTCGCCACCAGGCCGGCACGTCGGGCGGTCAGCGCCGGGTCGGTGCCGAAGGCGGCCACTGCCGCGGTGAGCTGGTCGGCGAAGATGCCGCGCATCCGTTCGGCAGCGCCCGGGTTGGTGCTGGCGGCCCGCAGCAGCGCCACAAGCGTCTCGTCGCCCTCCCACCGGACGAGGAAGTGCCGCACCAGCACCTCGCCGAGCTGCTCGGGCGACACGGCGGTCAGGTCGGGCAGACGGAGGTCGAACTCGGCCGCCGCCGCGAACAGGCCCTCCTTGCTGCCGTAGTACCGCATGACCATCGACGGGTCGATCCGGGCGTCGGCGGCGATGGCCCGGATCGTGGCGCGCTCGTATCCGTCGGCGGCGAACCGCTCGCGGGCGGCGCGCAGGATCGCCGCGCGGGTGGCGTCCGAGCGGCGCGGCTGGGTCGGGTGGGCGGGCGCGGTCATGCCAACGACCGTATGCCAACGGCTGTTGACACACAACGACAGTGGTCCTAGCGTTGCCAACAACCGTTTGCCAACACCCGTTGGCAACAGTCGTCGCGGAGGTGGCCATGCTCCCCACGAGCACCGACGTCCTGGTGGTGGGTGCCGGCCCCACCGGCCTCGCCACCGCACTGACGCTGGCCCGGCGCGGGGTCGACGTGACAGTGCTGGACCAGCAGGCCGAACCGCCACAGACGTCTCGCGCGGCAGTCGTGCACGCGTACACCCTGGAGGTGCTGGACCGGATCGGCGTCGCGGCGCCACTGGTGGCCCAGGGGGTGCGTGCGCCGCGTTTCACGGTCCGCGACCGGGACCGGACGCTGCTGTCGGTGCCGTTCCACCGGTTGCCGTCCCGGTTCCCCTACGCGCTGCTGATCTCCCAGGCGGTCACCGAGGCCGTGCTCGTCGGGCAGTTGGCCGACCTCGGCGTCCGGGTACGACGGCCGTGCCGGCTGACCGACCTGAGCGTGACCGCCACCGGGGTGCTCGCGCGGGTCGACGGAGTGGACCTGCGCGCCCGGTACGTGGTCGGCGCGGACGGCCTGCACAGCACCGTCCGGCAGGCGGCCGGCATCGGCTTCGCCGGCCCCAGCGACGAGGAGTCCTTCGTGCTCGCCGACGTACGGGTCGACAGCGCGCTGCCCCGCGACGAGGCCGCGCTGTTCCTCGCCCGCCCCGGGCCGCTGGTCTGGGCGCCACTGCCCGGCGGCGTGGTCCGGCTGGTCGCCGCCGTGCCGACGGCACCGCCCGAGCCGGACGCGGCGTACCTCCAGGCGCTGCTCGACGAGCGCGGTCCGACCCGCCGGCCCGACCGGGTGACCGAGGTGCTGTGGGGTTCCCGGTTCCGGGTGCACCACCGGATCGCCGACACCTTCCGGGCCGGGCCGGTGCTGCTGGCCGGGGACGCCGGCCACGTGCACAGCCCCGCCGGCGGGCAGGGCATGAACCTCGGCATCTGCGACGCGGTGGCCCTCGGCACGGCCCTTGCCGAGGTGCTCGCCGGTGGCCCGGAGACGCTGCTCGACGACTACACCGCGCGGCAGCGCCCGATGGCCGAGGACGTGGTGAGTTTCGCCGCCGGGCTGACCCGGCTGGCCACCACCTCCCCGGCCCGCCGACCGGCCCGCGACGCGCTGCTCCGGCTGCTCGGGGCCGTACCCCCGGTCCGGCAGCGGATCGCGCTGCGCCTGTCCGGGCTGTCCCACGCCGAACGCCGCGCGGGCTGAGGTGCACGACGTGCTGCTCAGCGCGACGGCTGGGGTGCTGTGCTGTCGTCGGTGGGGGCGACGACCGGCGGCACCGACGCGACCGGCCGGAGCGTCCGCCACGCCACCAGCGTGACAAGCGCGAACGTGCCGGCCGCGGCGCCCGCCACCGGCACCGTCCCGTACGCGGCGGCGGCCAGGCCGGCGAGCGCCGCGCCGACGGGTGCGGTGAGCAACCCGACCATCCGCTGCGCGGCACTGACCCGACCGAGCAGCCCGCCCGGCACGTGCCGCTGCCCGTACGACGCCGACAGGCTGTTCCACACGACAGTGCCGGCGGCGAAGACGGCAAGCGCGATCCCGCCCGACACCGGTTGCCGGGCCAGCGCGAACACGACAAGCGCGACGGTCTGCACGGCGAGCACCACCCGCAGCGCGGGCACCGTGCCGAGCCGGGCGGCGAGCCGTCCCGCGGCGAGCGCCCCGCCCACGCCGCCGAGAACGGCACCCGCCGCGAACAGTCCGTATCCGGCCGGCGGCACGCGCAGCACGTCCAACGCGTAGAGCACCATCACCGCCATGAGACCGCTGATCGCCAGGTTGCTCGCGGCGGCCAGCAGGGTGACCCGCCACAGTGTCCGGTCGCCGCGCAGCCACCGCACACCCTCGGCGATCTCGCTCCACACCGACAGGCGTCGGACAGCCGACCCCGTGCTCACGGCGGACGTCGGAGTGAGGGCCAGCACGAGCAGGGCTGCCACCGCGAAGGTGACCGCGTCCAGAGCGAACGGCAGGGCGGGGGCTGCGGCGAAGAGGACGCCGGCGGCCGGCGCACCGAGGAAACCGCCGGCCACCGCGCTCCCCGCCTGGAGCCGTCCGTTCGCCCGGGGCAGCGCGGCCGGCGACACGACGGTGGGCAGCAGCGCGAACGAGGCCGAGTCGAAGAGGGAGCCCAACGCGGCGAGGAGGAACGCGGCCGCCAGCAGCGTCACGACGGTCGCCCGGTCCAGGACGACCGCCACGGCCAGCGCCGCCACCACCGCCGCGCGTACGCCGTCGATGCAGGCCATCGTCCGCCGGCGGTCCCAGCGGTCCGCGTACACGCCGCCGAGCAGACCGAAGAGCAGCGGGGGCAGCTGCCCGGCCACGGTGACCGCCGCGATGATCCGAGGGTCCCGGGTCAGGGTGGCGGCCAGCAGGGCCAGAGCCGGCGTACGCAGCGCGTCCCCGAACCGGGACGAGACCGCGGCGGACCAGAGCAGCCGGAAGTCCCGGCCCAGAGCGGAGGAGGTCATGCCGCCGAACGTGCCCTCTCGACCGGGTCGAGGGTCAAGCCGCCGGGCGAAAGGGGGACGCGAGCCGTCGGTGATCATCGGTACGGTGGGCGCCGGCATCGGGACCGGGGAGAACTCAGGCGTGGACCACACTTTCCAGGTCGACCTGCGTGGCGTGGTCGACCTGCTCAGCCATCACCTCTACGGCAGCCCACGGGTCTACGTCCGTGAGCTGCTCCAGAACGCCGTCGACGCGATCACCGCCCGGCGTACGACCGATCCGGACGCGCCGGCGCTGGTCCGCATCGAACCACCGGAGATCACCGGCGACGGCACCCTGCGGGTGCACGACACCGGCATCGGGCTGACCGAGGCGCAGGTGCACGAGCTGCTGGCCACCATCGGTCGCAGCTCCAAGCGCGACGAACTGGGCTTCTCCCGGCACGAGTTCCTCGGCCAGTTCGGCATCGGCCTGCTCTCCTGCTTCCTCGTCGCCGACGAGATCCAGGTGCTCACCCGGCACGGCGACAACCCCACGGTCCGGTGGACCGGGTACGCCGACGGCCGCTACGCCGTGACCGTGGCCCCGCCGGAGGCCGCCCGCGTCGAGCCGGGCACCACTGTCACGCTGGTGCCCCGCCGCGACGCCGACCAGTGGTTCGCCACCCCGACCGTCACCGACCTGGCGCGGCTCTTCGGCTCGCTGCTGCCGGTCACCGTCCGGGTCGGCGACACGGTCACGACCACCGGCGAACCCCCGTGGGCGACCGCGCCGGGGGCACCGCTCGACCGCGCGGCGCTGATCAGGTACGCCCGGGAGACGCTCGGCGTGGAGCCGTTCGACGTGCTGCCGCTGGCCGTGCCGGAGGCGGGGCTGACCGGTGTCGCAGTCATCCTGCCCACCCCGGTGAACCCGGCGGCCCGGGCCGGGCACCGCGTCTACCTCAAGCGGATGCTGCTCACCGAGAACGCCGACAGCCTGCTGCCGGACTGGGCGTTCTTCGCGCACTGTGTGGTCGACGCGACCGAGCTGCGCCCGACGGCCAGCCGCGAAGCTCTCTACGAGGACACCCTCCTGACCGCGACCCGGGAAGCGCTCGGCGACCAGGTACGCGGCTGGCTGGTCCGGCTGGCGCGGCACGACCCGCACCGGCTGGCCGAGTTCCTCCAGGTGCACCACCTCGGCGTGAAGGCGCTGGCGCTGCACGACGACGAGATGCTGCGGCTCGTCGACAGGTGGTGGCCGATGGACACCAACGTCGGCACGCTCACGCTCGCCGAGTTCCGGGAACGCCACGGGGTGGTCCGCTACGCGGCCAGCCTCGACGAGTTCCGCCAACTCGCCGCGGTGGCCGCCGCACAGGACCTGGCGGTGGTGAACGCCGGCTACACGTACGACACCGAGCTGATCGAGCGGCTGCCGGCGGTGGACCGGTCGGTGCTGATCGAACGGCTGGAGCCGAGTGACCTCACCACCCGGTTCGAGGCCCTCGACCCGCCTGTCGAACTGGCGCTGCGGCCGTTTCTCACCGCCGCGCAGCGGGCCGTCGAGCGGTCCGGCTGCGAGGTGGTCATTCGGGCGTACGACCCGGTTTCGCTGCCCGCGCTGTACCTGGTCAGCCGGTCGGCGGCGTTCAACGACCAGCTCGCCGCCAGCCGCGACCGCGCCGACGAGCTGTGGGGCGGAGTGCTTGACGCGCTCGCCGCCACCGCCCCACCGGACCGCCCGCAACTGGTGCTCAACCACCGCAACCCGCTGGTCCGGCGGGTCACGATGCTCGGCGACCCGGAGCTGGTCGGCCTCGCCATCGAGGCGCTGTACGGGCAGGCGCTGCTGCTCGGCCACCATCCGATCCGCGCGGCCGACGCCGCGCTGCTGAACGATTCCTTCCTCGGCCTGCTCGGCCGGGCCGTGCCGGGACGGGAGTGACAATGAGCGACGAGGACCTGTGGCGGGTGCTGCGTGGCATCGCCGACATGCCGTACGGGGCGGGGCAGATCGCCGCGCTGGAGCAACTGCTGCGCCGGGTCGACGCCGCCGACGACCGGCACCTCGCCTTCGTCACGCGCATGCAGGCCACCACCGGGTACGTCTACGGCGGTGAGCCGGCGAAGTCGTTCGTGACCTTCTCCTGGTGCCTGTCCGAGTTCGACCGCGACCCGCAGCCCTACCACCAGCGCCACCTGCACCAGTTGCTGTGGCACTTCAAGTACATGGTGTCCGGCCTGCTGAAGTTCCCCGAGGTGCCGCTGGACCGCACGTACGCGGTGCTCGACGACATGGAGCGCCGTTATCGCGCCGGCGGGCACAGTCTCCAGACCGTCCACAAGCACCGGTTCCGGGTCGCCGACCACGTGGGCGACGCCGAGGCCGCCGCGCACTGGTACCGGCTCTGGCAGACCACGCCCCGCGACGAGCTGTCCGACTGCGCCGGCTGTGACCCGACGAGCCAGGTGGGCTACCTCGCCGACACCGGGCGGGACGCCGAGGCCGTGGCACTTGCCGAGCCGGTGCTCGCCGGCAGATTGACCTGCACCGAGCAGCCGCAGGCGATCCTCACGGCGCTCCTTCTGCCCTACCTGCGTACCGGTCGCGGTGAGTCGGCCCGCGACGCGCACCGGGAGGCGTACCGCAAGCTGCGCGGCAACCTCGCCGACCTGTGGGACATCGGCGACCACATCGAGTTCTGCACGCTGACCGGCAACGAGGCGCGGGCGGTCGAGCTGGTCGAGCGGCACCTGGACTGGCTGGACCGGCCACCGTCGCCGGCAGCCGCCATGCACTTCGCGGCGACCGCCGCCGCCGCGCTGCGTCAGGCGGGTGCGGCGACGGTGTACCGCCGGGCCGCCGAGGGCCGGCCGGCCGCCGAGGTGCCCGCGCCCACGCTTGCCGACGAGTTGGCCGCTACCGCGACCGGGCTGGCCGCCCGCTTCGACACCCGCAACGGCACCACCCACCAGTCGGAGTGGATCGCCCGCCGGCTCGCCGTACGGCCTAGCGGCGAGCACCTGCCGCTCTCCGCGAGCGTCCGCCGCCGTCCGGCCCGCCCGACCGGGGACGAACCGACAGTCGCTCCCGGTGCGGCCGCGCCCGCGCCCGCCGACCGACCTGCCCGGGAGCGGGGCGGCGCGGCGACCGTCGCCCTGCCCGCCGACGCCGACGCCGACGGGTTGCTGACCCTCGCCGAGGAGAGCTGGGGCCGACACGACCGGGCCACGTTCCGGGCGGCGCTGGCCGCGTGCGACGAGCGGTTCGGCACCACCGACCTGCCGGCGTGCACGGTCGCGCACCGGCTGGCGTTGCGGGCCGCCGAGCGCGGCGACGAGGACGACATCGAGGGCGCGGTCGAGCTGAACCGCGAGGCGCTGGACCTGTACCGCTCGGCGGGTGAGGAGGTGCCCGCCCAGGTGGTCGCCGGGCGGCTCGGCGTGCTGCTGACCAGCACCGACGAGCACGCCGAGGAGGGGCTCGCGCTGGTCCGGGAGGCCGCCGAGGTGCTGGACCGGCTCGGTGACTCCCGGCAGCGGGCCGCGGCGCACGACCGGCTGGCGTTGGCGCTGCTGCACCAGCAACGGTGGGCGGACGCCCTGGCGGCGCTGGACCGGGCACCTGCCGACGCGGGTGGCGACCGGCACCTGGCGGCTCGGATGGCGCTGCACCGGGCGCACCTGCTGGAGCAGTCCGACCGCGTCGACGAGGCCCGCGCCGCCGCCGAGGAGGCCCGCGGCATCGGTCGCGAGCTGGTCATCGGTGAACTGCTCACGGCGGCCTGCCTGGCCTGGGCGCGGACTGTCGACGACCCGGCCGACGCGGTGGCCGCCTGCGACGAGGCGCTGCGGGTGGCGCCGGCGGACGCGGAGCTGCCCGTCCGGGTCGCCCGCGCGCGGGCGCTGCTCTCCGCCGGTCGCGCCGCCGACGCGGTGGACGATTTCGTCGAGGCGGTGACGCTCTGCGTGGAGCGCGGCGCCGAGGGGGACGCGTTCCTGCGCTGGGAGCTGGCGAACGCGTACCGGGTGGTGGGCCGACTCGCCGAGGCGGCCGAGGTCGCCGAGGAGGCAGTGCTCGGCCTGGACCGGCTGGGCGCTCAGGCGGAGGCCGACCGCTGCCGGCACCTGCTGGCCGGCGTGTACGCCGGGCTCGGCGAGATCGATCCGGCACTGGCCCTGCTGGAGCAGTTGTCCACCAACCTGGACGGCCCGGACAACCTCCCGCACCGGGCACAGGTGCTGGAGGAGGCCGGCGGGATCCTCTACGACGCCGACCGGGATGCGGTTGCCGCCGAGCGGTTCGCCGCCGCCGCCACGGCGTACCGGCTGGCCGACCTGCCGTTGGACGAGCTGCGTGCCCGTCGGCGGGAGGCGTACGCCTGGTTCTGGTCCGACGACCGACCGGCGGCGGTACGTGCCATCGAGGTGATGGACGGGTTGGCGGCCGCGGTGGCCGGGCAGCCGGAGCCGGAGCCACCGGTCATCTACGAGCTGGCGATGGCGGCGGAGGCCGGTGCGCGGGTGCTGGTCGGCGAGGGGCGGCCGGACGAGGCGTTGGACCGGCTCGCGGGTGTGCCGGACCGGCTGCGGTCGATCGAGGCGTTCGGCGAGGCGGCGCAGGTCGAGGTCCTCGTCGGTGAGCTGCTGCTGCGCCTGGACCGGCCGGCCGAGGCGGAGCCGCTGCTGCGCCGCGTACTCGGTGGGCTCCCGGCCGGCTCGCGACCGGTCCGCCAGACGGCCTGGCTGCTGGCCCGCGCCCTGGACCTGCTGGACCGACCCACGGACGCCGCCGCGCTGCGCGCGGAGCACGACCTCGACCCGGACGAGTGACCTCTGCGCCGACCGGGTCGGCCCCGCCCGATCGGGTGCCGGCCGGTGGCGTGGCGCGCGCAACCGACCGGTAACCGCCGCCCCACCGGGGTCAGCTCGCGGTCTACGCTTGCCCGGTGACGGTGGAGCAGCAGGCACGGGGTGCGGCGGGTGCGGGCCGGCGCCGGTCCCGCAAGGACGAGATCCTGGAGATCGCGGTCGGTCTGTTCGCCGCCCGTGGCTATCACGGCGTGTCGATGGACGACATCGGTGCGGCAGCCGGGGTGACCGGCCCCGCGCTCTACCACCACTTCGCCGGCAAGGAGGCGATGCTGGCCGCGGCGCTGATCCCGGTGAGCGACGGGTTGTTGGCCGGCGGTCGGGAACGCGCCGCCGGGCATCCGGACGACCCGCGCGGCGTGCTGGAGTCGCTGATCGACTTCCACGTCGAGTTCGCGCTGGCCAACCCGGCGGTGATCGCGCTGCACCTGCACGAGCTGGACCGCCTGCCGGAGGAGCCGCGACGACGGATCCGCCGCCTGCAGCGGATGTACGTCGAGGAGTGGGTGACGGTGCTTACCGCGCTGCACCCGGGCATGCCCGACGGTGAGGCACGGGTGTTGGCCCACGCCGCGTTCGGCCTGATGAACTCGACCCCGTTCCTGGGCGGCGAGGTGGACCGACGGCGTCGCGCCGAGCTGCTGCGCGGTGCGACCCTGGCCGCGCTGCTCGCCTGAGCCCGACCGCGCTGCGGCTCTGATCCCGGCCGCGCTGCGGCTCTGAGCCCGGTCGCGCTGCGCGTCTGAGCCCCGGCTCGTCAGGAGTGGGCCGGTCGTGGTTCCCTGGCATCGTCCCAACATCCGGACGCCGGGAGGAAACATGATCGAGTCACTGCTGGTCGCCAATCGGGGCGAGATCGCCCGCCGGGTCATCCGGACCGCCAAGCGGCTCGGCATCCGCGCGATCGCGGTGTACTCGGAGGCCGACGCCGACCTGCCCTTCGTCGCCGAGGCGGACGAGGCCGTCCTCATCGGCCCGCCGAACCCGGCCCAGAGCTACCGCAACGTCGAGGCGATCCTCGCCGCCGCGAAGTCGACAGGCGCGCAGGCCATCCACCCGGGCTACGGGTTCCTGTCGGAGAACGCCGACTTCGCCCGTACCGTCGAGGCGAGCGGCCTGATCTGGGTCGGGCCCGGCGCGGACGCGATCACCGCGATGGGCGACAAGATCAACGCTCGGAACCTGATGGCGGCTGCCGGCGTCCCGGTCGCGCCCGGCACCACCGACCCGGCCGCCGACCTGGAGGCGGCGGTGACGGCCGCCGCCGAGATCGGCTACCCGGTGATGGTCAAGGCCGCAGCCGGCGGTGGCGGCATGGGCATGGGCGTGGCCGTCGACGAGGCCGCGCTGCGCACCGAGTACGACAAGGTGCGCGCGTTCGCCGAGCGGATGTTCGGCGACGGTTCGGTGTTGATCGAGCGGTATTTCCCCCGGGTGCGCCACGTCGAGGTGCAGATCCTCGGCCTGGCCGACGGTCGGGTGGTGGCGCTCGGCGAGCGGGAGTGCTCGGTGCAGCGGCGCAACCAGAAGCTGGTCGAGGAGTCGCCGTCCCCGGCGGTCTCGCCGGAGCTGCGCGCACGCCTGCTGGCGGCGGCCGTGCGGGCCGGTGAGGCGGTGAACTACCGCAACGCCGGCACTGTCGAGTGTCTGCTCGATCCGAGCACCGGTGAGTTCTTCTTCCTGGAGATGAACACGCGGCTTCAGGTGGAGCACCCGGTGACCGAGTACGTCTACGGCGTCGACCTGGTGGAGGAGCAGTTGCGGGTGGCTGCCGGCCTGGCGCCGACGTTCGACCCGGACGCGCTCGCGCCGAGTGGGCACGCCATCGAGCTGCGGATCAACGCCGAGGACCCGAAGCGCTTCCTGCCCGGCCCCGGCAAGGTCACGACCTGGGTGGAGCCCACCGGCGAGGGCATCCGGGTGGACTCCGGCTACACCGAGGGCAACACCGTCACCCCGTTCTACGACAGCCTGCTGGCCAAGCTGATCATCAGTGGTGCCAGTCGTGACGAGGCGATCGCCCGCGCGCGGGACGCTGTCGCCGGGTTCCAGATCGTCGGCCCGAAGAACAACCTGCCCTTCTTCGCCGAGTTGCTGGAGAACGACGAGTTCCTCTCCGGCGCCTACGACACGGCGATCGTCTCCCGGATGCGCTGAGCCCTCGCCGGTCGCCGGCCGTCGCGCTGTCGTCCTCCGGCGGCGCGGCGGCACTGGCATCCGCGTCCTTTGCTCTGCTTACCTGGAGGCAACAGAGGATGTCCGGATACCGGACGATCGGTGTTGCGTCAGTTGAAGCAGTGCAAAGGGCGCGCATGGCACCCCGACCCTCCGTACCGATCCGACGTCACAGCGAGGTGACCGAATGAGCCAGTTGCCAGATTCCGTCTCGATTCGTGAGGTCGGGCCGCGGGACGGGCTGCAGAACGAGGAGCCGATCCCCGCCGACGCCAAGGTGCGGCTGCTCGACGCGCTCTCCGGCACCGGCGTACGTCGGATCGAGGCGGTGTCGTTCGTGCACCCGAAGGCGATCCCGCAGATGGCCGACGCCGACGAGGTGTGGCGGCGGGCCACGAAGGCCGACGGGGTGCGCTACTCGGCGCTGGTGCCGAACACCCGGGGCGCGCAGCGGGCCCTGGCCGCCGGGTTCACCGAGATCGAGGTGGTGGTGTCGGCCAGCGACACGCACAACCGGCGCAACGTCAACCGCTCGACCGACGAGTCGTTGGACGACATCGCCGAGCTGATCGACCTCCTGCACGGGGCGTCCGCACGGGTCGAGGTGATCGTGGCGACCAGCTTCGGGTGCCCGTACGAGGGGGACATCGACCCGCGGCGCGTCGCCGGCATCGTCGACCGCGTGGTCCGCGACGGCGCGGACCGGGTGGCGTTCGGCGACACGACCGGCATGGCCACTCCGCGTCGGGTCCGTGAGCTGCTGACCGCGGTACGCGACCGCAACGCGCACGTGCCGGTGCTGCTGCACTTCCACAACACCCGGGGTACGGCGCTGGCCAACCTGCTGACCGCGCTGGAGCTGGGGGTGACCGAGTTCGACGCCAGCGTCGGCGGCCTGGGCGGCTGCCCGTACGCCCCGGGGGCCAGCGGCAACCTCGCCACCGAGGAGGCCGTGCACATGCTGCACGACATGGGCATCGACACCGGCATCGACCTGGCTGCCCTGATCGAGGTGGCCGAGCTGGCCGAGGAGCTGCTCGGCAAGAAGCTCCCGTCCGGTGTGCTGCGGGCCGGGCCGCGTACCCGGCTGACGCCGATGCCGGGCTGAGGACGCGACGAAGGGGCCGGCGAACACGCCGGCCCCTTCACCGTGTCAGGTCGGTCAGCTCACCGGGGTGAGCACGCTCGGCCAGCTGTCGCGGAAGATGTCCGCGCTGCGGCCGGTGCTGCGCTCGGTGGCGCTGAGGGTGCCGGCGAAGAGGTTGCTCACCCGGTTCGCCTCGGCGCTGCTCGGGTACGGGTTGGTGCAGCTGGTGCCGGCGCTGCCGCCGGACATCAGGATCGAGCAGTTGCCGTTGTAGTTGTCCGGCAGGCCGAGGATGTGCCCGATCTCGTGGGTCATGATCCGCAGCGGGCTGTACTGCGCCGCCTGCTGGGTGTCGATGTAGACCCGGCCGTTGCCGAGGCTGGTCCGCTGGGCGTAGGAGCCGCCGCCGGTGATCTGGTAGATCCGCAGGTTGGAGCCGCAGTTCGCGGAGAGCGTCAGGTTCGTGGTGGCGTTGTTCCAGATCGAGGCGGCCTGGCTGGCAGTGCCGGCGTAGGCGCCCGCCTGGCTGGTGTTGTAGCAGATGGTCATCGCGGCGGACGCGGGCGCGGGGTTGGCGACCGTGATGCCGAGGGTGGCAACTGCCGTCGCGACAAACGCGACAGCGAGCCGACCGAGTCGTGAGGTCATCGCTGACTCCTATCCGAGAGGGGTGCCAGGAGCCTATCCACAGAGATTAATAGATTTCAATGTTTCGTTCGAAGAAGCGTCGCTCGGTCAGCGGGTCGCCGGGAGGTGCGCGAATGCGATAGCCTAACGATCGTTCAGGTCAACACGGGCGAGGGAGTCGGCGTGACGCTCGACGGTGAGGCGCTGGAGCAACTGCGCAAGCGGGCCCGGTCCGGCGGCGCGGACAAGTACCACGCGGCCAACGAGGCCAAGGGCAAGCTCTTCGCCCGCGAACGCGTCGCGCTGCTGGTCGACGAGGGTTCGTTCGTCGAGGACGGCCTCTACGCGAACGCGCTCGCCGACGGGCTCCCCGCCGACGGCGTGGTCACCGGCACCGCGACGATCGACGGTCGGCAGGTCTGCCTGATGGCCAACGACTCCACAGTCAAGGCCGGCAGCTGGGGCGCCCGGACCGTCGAGAAGATCATCCGGATCATCGAGCGGGCGTACGGCGCCGGCGTGCCGATGGTCTACCTGGTCGACTCCGCCGGCGCCCGGATCACCGACCAGGTCGACCTCTTCCCCGGCCGACGCGGCGCCGGCAAGATCTTCTGGAACCAGGTCCGCGCCTCCGGCTCGATCCCGCAGGTCTGCGCGCTGTTCGGGCCGAGCGCCGCCGGTGGGGCGTACATTCCGGCGTTCTGCGACGTGGTGGCCATGGTCGACGGCAACGCCAGCATGTACCTCGGCTCCGACCGCATGGTCGAGATGGTCACCGGGGAGAAGACCACCCTGGAGGCGATGGGCGGGGCCAAGGTGCACACCGCCGAGTCCGGCGTCGGGCACTTCCTCTGCAAGACCGAGGCCGACGCGCTCGACGTGGTCAGGACCTACCTGTCGTACCTGCCGGCGAACTGGACCCAGGCGCCGCCGGCCGCGCCGGCCGTCGCCGCGCCCGCGAAGGCCGACCTGTCCGCGCTCGTGCCGGGCAGCGAGCGGCAGGCGTTCGACATGCGGCGGTACGTCAAGGGCCTGCTCGACGAGGGTTCCTTCTTCGAGATCCAGGCGCTGTGGGCCAAGGAGCTGACCATCGGGTTCGGCCGCCTCGACGGCCAGGTCGTCGGCGTGCTCGGCAACAACTCGATGTTCAAGGGCGGCGTGCTCTTCGTCGACTCGGCCGACAAGGCGACCCGGTTCGTGCAGCTCTGCGACGCGTTCAACGTGCCGCTGCTCTTCCTCAGCGACGTACCCGGTTTCATGGTCGGCAGCGCCGTGGAGAAGCAGGGCATCATCCGGCACGGCGCCAAGATGATCACCGCGATCTCCGAGGCGACGGTCCCGAAGATTTGCGTGGTGGTCCGCAAGGCGTACGGCGCTGGGCTCTACGCGATGGCCGGCCCCGGCTTCGAGCCGGACGCGACGATCGCGCTGCCCACCGCGAAGATCGCGGTGATGGGCGCCGAGGCCGCCGTGAACGCCGTCTACGCCAACAAGATCGCGGCGATCGGGGACCCGGACGAGCGGGCCGCCTTCGTGGCCGCCAAGCGGGCCGAGTACGAGCAGGACATCGACGTCGTCCGGCTCGCCAGCGAGCTGGTGGTCGACGCCATCGTCGAGCCGCACGACCTGCGTGGCGAGCTGGTCCGTCGCTTCGCCGCCGCACGTACGAAGGACCGGCACTTCTCCCGGCGTCGGCACGGCGTCACCCCGGTCTGACCCCAGCCCCACCCCCACAGCGATCCGCCCTGCGGCGTCACGAGCGCCGGGGCGGCCGTCCCCACAGGAGGATGAGATGGACTTCCGGCTCACCGACGAGCAAACGGCGCTGCGGGAGAGCGTGCGGGACTTCGCCCGCGAGGTGGTCGCCCCGGTCATCGCCGAGCACTACGAGCAGCACACCTTCCCGTACGAGGTGATCCGGCAGATGGGCAAGATGGGCCTGTTCGGCCTGCCCTTCGGCGAGGAGCACGGCGGGATGGGCGGCGACTACTTCGCGCTCTGTCTGGTCCTGGAGGAGCTGGCCCGGGTCGACTCCAGCGTCGCCATCACGCTGGAGGCGGCGGTCTCGCTCGGCGCGATGCCGATCTACCGCTTCGGCACCGACGAGCAGAAGGCCACCTGGCTGCCGAAGCTGCTCAGCGGCGAGGCGCTGGCGGGCTTCGGGCTCACCGAGCCGGGCACCGGCTCCGACGCCGCAGGCACCCAGACGCGCGCCGTGCTGGACGGCGACGAGTGGGTGATCAACGGGTCGAAGGCGTTCATCACCAACTCGGGGACCGACATCACGGCCCTGGTCACCGTCACCGCCGTGACCGGCACGAACGCGGACGGCTCCAAGGAGCTGTCGACGATCATCGTGCCCACCGGCACGCCCGGATTCACTGTGGCCCCGGGTTACTCCAAGGTCGGGTGGACCGCCTCCGACACCCACGAGTTGACCTTCGACGACTGTCGGGTGCCCGCGGCCAACCTCCTCGGCGCGCGCGGCCGAGGGTTCGCCCAGTTCCTGCGGATCCTCGACGAGGGCCGGATCGCGATCGCCGCGCTGGCCGTCGGCCTCGCCCAGGGCTGCGTCGACGAGTCGATCAAGTACGCGCAGGAGCGGCAGGCGTTCGGCCGCCCGATCGGCACCAACCAGGCCATCCAGTTCAAGATCGCCGACATGGAGCTGAAGGCGCACACCGCCCGGCTGGCCTACTACGACGCCGCCGCCCGGATGCTGGCCGGCGAGCCGTTCAAGCGGCAGGCCGCCATCGCGAAGCTGCACGCCAGCACCATCGCTGTGGACAACGCCCGCGAGGCCACCCAGATCCACGGCGGCTACGGCTTCATGAACGAGTACCCGGTCGCCCGGTTCTGGCGGGACTCCAAGATCCTGGAGATCGGTGAGGGCACGAGCGAGGTTCAGCGCATGATCATCGCGCGCGACCTGGGCCTCTGAGCCCGGCCCGGCACCGGCTCGCTGGCTGACGTCGGCCTGCCGTCGTGGGCCGGCCAGCTGTTCGGCTGTCGGATTTCGGCGAGCGGACGTCGGCAGACCGACGTTCGACTGCCGATGGTCGGAGTCGATCCGTACTCTTCGTGGCCATGACTCCGGAGCATGATCGGTCGCGGAGCCCGGCCGGTCGTACCAGGCTGCCGGAGCTGCTCCGTGCGCACCGGCGCGCGGCCGGCCTGACGCAGGCGGAGCTGGCGTCCCGCGCCGGGGTCGGCGTGCGGACGGTGCGGGACCTGGAGCGCGGCCGATCGGTCCGGCCGCAGCGCACCACCGTCGAGTTGCTGGCCACGGCGTTGGAGCTGGCCGGCGGGACCCGCGCGGCGTTCCTGGCCACGGCCCGTGGCGCTGCCGGCGGTGAACCCCGGCCGGACGTCATCTCGGGCACGCCCGGGGCTGGCGCCGGTGGCACGTCGACAGCCGGAGCCGCCCGGGCCGGCGCTCCGGTGGCCCTCCCACCACCTGTCGCCCTGATCGGCCGCGACCGCGACGTCACCGAGCTGGCCGGAATGCTGACCGCGGAACGCGGCCCCCGACTGGTGAGCCTGGTCGGGCTGGCCGGTGTCGGCAAGACCGCGCTCGCGCTCGCCGTTGCCCACGCAGCGGCCCGCGCCCATCCGGGCGGTGTGGCCGGCGTGCTGGTCGGCGAGGGCTCGGACGGACCGGACGTGCTCGCCGCCACGATGACCGTCCTCGGCGCGGCCCGGCTGCCGGAACTCGTCGCCCGGCTCGCCGGCCGGCCGGCGCTGCTGGTCATGGACGCGGTCGAGCGCGCTCCCGGCCCGGTGGCCGAGACGCTGCACCGGCTGGGCGTCGTGCTGCCGTCGTTGCGGGTGCTGGTCACCGGACGGCACCCGGTCGGGCTGCCCGGCGAACGGGTGTGGCCTGTCGCGCCGCTCGAGGTGCCGCCGCCGGACGCCGAGCACTCCGGACCGGCCACGCTCGGCTCGTGGCCGGCGGTCGCCCTGTTCACCGCGCGGCTCGCCCAGGTCCGTCGGGAGCCGCCGACTCCGGACGAGCTGCCGGCGTTGGCCGCACTGGTCCGTCGGCTGGGCGGCCTCCCGCTGGCCATCGAGCTGATGGCCGCCCGGGGCCGGCTGCTCGACCTCACCGAACTGCTCGACCGGTACGGCGATCGCGTGCTCGATCTGACCACCTCGGCCGACCCGGCGGCCCGTACCAGCTGGGACGGGCCGGAGGCGGCCACCCGCCGTCCGTATGCCACCGATGCGACCCGGGCGGCGGTGGCGGTGACCCTGCGGGACGCGGTGGCGACCAGCTACCGGCTGCTCGCGTCGGATGAGCGCGACGCGCTGCGGCGGCTCGCCATGTTCGGCAACCGCTGGTCGGTGGAGCTGGCCGAGGAGATGCTCGTCGACGAGGCCGACCGGGACGGCACTGTCGCCATCGATCCGGTCCCACTGCTGGACCGCCTCGTCGAGCTCGGTCTGCTCAGCGTTCGCGGCACCGGCCCGTTCCGGTTCCGCCTGCTCGACGCGGTCCGCGACTTCGCCATCGAGCAGGCCGTGGGTGGTGGTGAGCTGGCCTGCGTACGACGTCGGCATGCGGAGGTGGTCGCCCGCCTCGTGGCGCGGACGGCCTCCGAGCTGGCCGGCCCCCGGATGCTCGACGCGGTGCACCGGCTCGACGAGGTGAGCAGCGACATCAGTACGGCGCTGGCCCACGCCGCCAGCGACGACCCGCTGACCGCGCTCCGCCTGGCGGCCTGCCTGCCCCGCTGGTGGCGCTTCCGTGGGCGCGATGTCGCCGGGCGGCAGTGGCTGCGGCGGTTGCTGGCCGACCCGCGAACCGCTGACGCGGACCCGATCCTGCGCGGCTGGGCCAGCCTCGGGGTGGCCCGGCTCGCTGCCGAGCACGGTGCCGAGGCCGACGAGTTGCCGACGGCGCGGGCCGCGTTGGAGACGTTCCGACAGGCCGGCGACGTGACCGGCGAGCTGGAGGCGCGCAGCGTTCTCGGCGCACTGCTGACCACCGTCGGGGAGCACGCCGAGGCCCGGGAGCAGGCCGAGGCGGTGCTCCGGCTCGCCGCCCGCAACGGGCGGACCCGGGACCTGGCGGTGGCGCAGAACAGCCTCGCCTGGCACGAGATCCGGATCGGTGACCTGGGCGCGGCACGTCGTCGGCTGGCTGCCGTGGACCGGCTCGCCGCCGAGGGTGGTGAGCAGCGGTTCCGGGTGCTGGCCTGGGCCAACCGGGCCGAGGTGTCCCGCCTGGAGGGCCGGTACGCCGACGCCGTCGACCAGGGCCGGCGCGCGGCGGCGGCCCTGTTCGAGTTGGGTGACCCGGGGCATCGACGGCGGGTGCTCGGGACTGTCGGCCTGGCGCTCGCGCAGGACGGGCGTGCCGTGGAGGCGACCGAGGTGCTCACGGAGCTGCGCGCAGGGGCCGCCGAGGCGACGGTTGTCGTGCCGGGTCAGCAGTGGGTGGAGCGGATCGGACTCCCGCGACCGCGCTCGGACGACACCGTGTTGTCCTGGGGCGGCCCGGAGGCGGGAATCTGTGCGTTGATCGAGGGCAACCTGGCACTGCACCGGGGCGACCGGGAACTGGCGGCGGAGTGGTTCACCGCAGCTGTCGAGGCCGGTCACGACCGGCGGGACGTGGTGGAGGCGCTGGTGGGCCTTGCCGCGAGCACCGCGGACCCGGCTGTCCTCGATCGTCTCGACCGGGTCTGCGAGGAGAGCGGCATCCGACTGCTGCCGCAGGAGTCCGGGCTGCTCTATGCGCTGATGGCCGCGCGGGGCGGGTCCGCCGAGCGCTAGTGCGGCACCCGTCGGCGGCCGGCCCGACGGAGAGTGGCGCGAGCGAAGAGCCCCCTTGGTGCTACCCCTCGCTGTTCGCCCGCGCCGTCACCCCCCGGTGATTCCCCGGTGGACGAAAGCCTGCCACCGCTGCCGGGGCAGAAGGTGCTCTTCAAGAAGTTTGTCCCGTCTGCAACGTCAGTTCTGCCGGTCTTTCTGCCGGTGCTGCCGGCCCTCGCCATACCCGCCGCCGAATGCCCGGACGTCGCCCCGACCGGGCTCCACCGTCGCCGACAATGCGGCTCGACCACCGCCGACAATGCGGCTCGGCGCCGCCGACAATGCGGCTCGGCGCCGCCGACAATGCGGCTCGGCGCCGCCGACAACGCGGTTCGGCGCCGCCGACAACAACCGGATGAACGCCGCCGGGCAGGCCGGGTCGCCACGATGCGCCAGGCCCGGGCGTCAGCGGTCAGGCCGGGTCGCTGTCGTCCGCGGCGGCGATGTCCTGATCGGTGCTGCCGGCGGTGGCACCGGGATGGACGGCGTCCCGCACGCGGCGCAGGCCGTCGAGCAGTGCCGCCAGCGCCTCGGGGTCGAGCTGGCCGGTGAACCACTGCTCGATGATCCGCAGATGGCCGGGCAGCGTCTCGTCGAGTCGCTGCATGCCGGACGCGGTGACCACCGCGTACGAACTGCGGCGATCGTTCGGGCAGGCTCGGCGGGTGAGCAGCCCGTCGCGTTCCATCCGGTCCACCACACGGGTCACCCCGCTGGTGGACAGCGACGTCTGCGCGGCGAGGTCGGTCATCCGCAGCTGGTTGCCCGGCGAGCGGGCCAGTCGGGTGATCACCTCGAACTCGACCACGGAGAGGTCGTGCTCCTCTAGTTGGGCGGCGAACCGGGCCGAGAGCCCGGCGTGGACCTCGTAGAGGAGGCCAACCGCGGTGATCCGGGGGTCGTCGAACACGTTGGTCACTCGTTAACCCTACCAGTACTTGACAGAGGGAATGTTGTTGCGGTTATATTTGCTCAAGCAGTCGTTGGGCTACTAAACAATCTCCTGGAGGACAGCAGCATGACCAGCAGCACCGATGCGGTTACCCGCGACTGGGACGGCCTCACCATCCCGACGGCCGGCACCTACGTGCTGGACGCGGCGCACAAGCGGGTCGGCTTCGTCGCCCGGCACATGATGGTGAGCAAGGTCCGCGGTGAGTTCAACGAGGCGACCGCCACCATCACCGTTGCCGAGGACCCGCTGCAGTCCTCGGTCGTCGCCACCATCCAGGGTGCCAGCATCGACACGACCCAGGGCGACCGGGACGCGCACCTGCGCAGCCCCGAGTTCCTGGACGTCGAGAAGTACCCGACCCTGGAGTTCCGCAGCACCGGCGTCAAGTCCCGCCGCGGCAACGAGTTCGTGCTCACCGGTGAGCTGACCATCAAGGACGTCACCCGTCCGGTGGAGCTGGAGGTCGAGTTCGAGGGCGTGGGCCGCAGCCCGTTCGGCCAGGACATCTTCGGCTTCTCCGCGAGCACCGAGATCGACCGCGAGGAGTTCGGCCTGACCTGGAACGTCACCCTGGAGACCGGTGGCGTGCTGGTCGGCAAGAAGATCAAGATCGAGATCGAGGGCGAGGCCGTCCGTCAGGCCTGATCCCACTGATCACCGGTACGCCGGGCCCGCGCCGCACGTCGGCGCGGGCCCGGCGTCGTCCGTACCCAGCGCGTGTGAATTGTCACGACTTGTTGGCACCGTCACGGGGTCCGGCGCGGCAGCGACGGGGTAGAGATGGCGCCACGAGCGCATCCGCTCCGGCCGGCGTCGGGTCATCGTCGTCGGCCTCTGGCCCTGGCCAGGCGAGCGCTCTTAACGTGGATGGTTCACAATGCGCTTTCCGGGACGGCAGGATCCCGACCGCGCCGGTTGTCGGGAGGACACATGGGCAGGGACGTCTCGCAGGGCGCCTTCACCCCGGAGGACCGCGTCCGCTACCGGCAGAAGGTCCGACGGTGCCTGGACGTCTTCGCCCTGATGCTCGACGACTTCGGCTTCGACGCGGACCGGCCGATGACCGGCCTGGAGATCGAGTTGAACCTGGTCGACTCGCGAGCCGAGCCGGCGATGCGCAACGAGGAGATCCTCGCCGACATCGCCGATCCGCTGTTCCAGACCGAGTTGGGGCAGTTCAACCTGGAGTTGAACGCCGAGCCCCGACTGATCGAGGGCACCGGTTTCGCCGACTACGAACACGACCTGCGCAGCAGCCTCACCCGGGCCGACGAGCGCGCGGCCAAGTCCGACGCGAAGATTGTCCTGGTCGGCATCCTGCCCACCCTCACCGAGGGTCACCTGGTCGAGGACAATCTCTCCACCAACGAGCGCTACCGGGTGCTCAACGACCAGATCGTCGGTGCCCGGGGCGAGGCCATCGAACTCGACATCCGTGGCGTCGAGCAGTTGCGGACCCACACCGACTCGATCGCCCCCGAGGCGGCCTGCACGAGCCTCCAGTTCCACATCCAGGTCGCGCCGGACAGCTTCGCCGACTACTGGAACGCGTCCCAGGCCATCGCCGGGGTGCAGGTCGCGGTCGGAGCGAACTCGCCCTTCCTGTACGGCCGTCAACTCTGGGCCGAAACCCGGATCGCCCTGTTCAAGCAGGCCACCGACACCCGCCCGGAAGAGCTCAAGGCTCAGGGCGTACGTCCCCGGGTCTGGTTCGGCGAGCGGTGGATCACCTCGATCTTCGACCTGTTCGAGGAGAACGTCAGGTACTTCCCGCCGCTGCTGCCGATCTGCGAGGACGAGGACCCGGTGGAGGTGCTGCACGCCGGCGGAGTGCCCAAACTGGGCGAGCTGCGGCTGCACAACGGCACCGTCTACCGCTGGAACCGCCCGGTCTACGACATCATGAACGACCGCCCCCACCTGCGGGTGGAGAACCGTGTGCTGCCCGCCGGTCCGACGGTCGTGGACATGCTGGCCAACGCGGCCTTCTACTTCGGGCTGGTCCGCGGCCTGGCCGAGGCGGACCGCCCGATCTGGAGTCAGCTCACGTTCAGCTCGGCCGAGGAGAACTTCCACGCGGCGGCCCGACGTGGTCTGGACGCCGTGCTGCACTGGCCCCGGTTCGGTGACGTGCCGGTCACCAAGCTGGTGCTGGAGCAGCTGCTGCCCGTCGCCGCGACCGGCCTGGACGGGTTCGGCGTCGACCCGGCACAGCGGGACCGGCTTCTCGGCATCATCGAACAGCGCTGTCGTACCGGCCGTAACGGCGCCGTCTGGCAGACCGAGACGGTCTGGGCGGCCGAGCGCCACCGGGGCATGGACCGCAGCGCCGCCCTGCACCACATGGTGCAGCGCTACGCGGAACTCCAGCGCACCAACGAGCCAGTCCACACCTGGCCCGTCAACTGACCCTCCCCTCCACCCGCCCGGAGCGCAGCGGGGTGAGACCCAGGGTCAGGTGGTGGGGCGGCGGGGTGGGCGTGCTCGGTGGGGGGTCGGGGCGTCGGTGGGGGCTGCGGCGTCCGGGGCGGGGCGTGGGGCGGGGACGCGGGGCGGGGTGGTGGTCGCGTCGTCCGGCTGGGTCTCCGGCGTGGCCGGTGCCGCGGCGGTCCTGCCTCGCCGGGTTGCCGTACCGGTCGCGGCGTCGCTCACCGAGCGGGCACGACGTCCCGGCCGGGTGCCGCCCGCCCCGCCCTCTTCAGTGGCCGTGGGTGTCGGGCTAGAGGTCCTGTCGAGCCCCGCGCCCCGGCTGGAATCCGCCGGAGAGGTCGACGCCGATTCGAGTGGGCCGGCCGCAGGAGCCGACGTCGGTCTGCGTTGTCCGGTCGACCCGGTCGGCGTCGGTTCCGGTTGGTCGGCCGCCGTGGTCGACGCCCGTTCGGGCTCCTCGGCCGGAGCGGTCGGTCGTCGGTTGGCAGCACGTCGGCGGCCAACCCGTTCCGCGAGTCGGGCGGCCAGGATCGAACCGCCGACGCCGGCGATCACCGCGTACGGGGCGATGAGCTGGGTGGAGAACTGTGCGGGCCCCGGGGTCGCCCAACGTGGCACGGTGGTCAGGTAGGCGAGCGCGACGAGCAGCGGGCCGGCCGCGCCGGAGGCGGCCGCGCCGATCCGGTGCCCGCCCGACCGCGCGGCGCCCCGAGCGGCCAGGGCACCGATCACAAGCGCGGGTACGAGCGCCAGCAGCGCACCGGGCCAGTAGAGCTGGCCTCCGATCCAGTACCGCGCGTGGTCCGGGTCGAGCTGCCACGTGCCGAGCTGAGCGCCGGTGAGCCCGCGCCCGACGCGTACTCCGTCGATGACCGACACCACCGCGAGCAGCCAGAGCCAGGCGGCCGTCGCGGTGACGTTCAACGCGGCGGCGCGGGAGCGCAGCGCCCAGAGCGCGACGAACACGCCGATCAGGATGCCGAGCACCGCGTGCAGAGCGGCGATCCGCTGCGGCGCGTCGGTGTCGGCGCCCACGGCGACCCGGGCCGGTACGGCGACCAGCAGCACGGTGACCAGTCCACCGAGACCGGCGCCGAGCGCGAGGGACAGCCTGCGGAACAGGCCGCCTCGCTCGTCGGGCAGCGTGCCGGCCACCGGCGCGGATCGATCGACCCCCGAGGTCGGCTGGGCCCGTGCCACGTCGGTGTCCTCGACCCCGCTCGGCGAGCCCTCTTCGAGCGCCGCCGGCTGTGGTGGGGCCGCCTCGGTCGCCGGAGCGGGTGCCGTCGGCCCGGCGACGCCGGTCGGCTGGTCACCAACCTGGGGTACGGCACGCTGGTGCAGTCGCTGCGCGCAGACCGCGCCGAGCACCGTCGAGCTGGCGGCGAGCCAGGTGGCCCAGGCCAGGCCATCGGCCCAGGCCGTGTCGTTGGCCCCGGCGTCGGTGGGCGTCCAGGTGATGACGCCGAGCCCGTAGCCGAAGCCGAGCTGCGCGGCGCCCGCGCCGGCAGCGACCCCGATCGCCGTCACGATCGATACTCCCCAGCCCCGTCTGGCCATGCCGGGCAGCGTAACGTCCCGTCGTCGGTGCGGCGAGTCGCAGTGACCCGCCGGTACGGACCGTCGGCACAACGTGATGGGCGGCGGACGGTACGGTCGCCGGTGATGAGGCGGTGGGCGGTATGACGGACGCGAACACGGGTCGGCAGGATTCCGCCGGCGGCCAGGCCGGCGGCGGAAGCCGGGCCAGCGTGCTGCTCGGTGGCGGGCTGGTCGCGGTGCTGCTGGCGGTGGTCGGTGCGACAGGTGGCTGGCTGCTGGCCGGCGAGGATGACGAATCTCCGGTGAACCCGCAGGCGGTGGCCACCACGGCCGGTACGCCGACCGACCGGCCCACCTCGTCCCGGCCGACCACCGGCCGGACCACGCCGTCCGCCCCACGGACGACCGCCGCCACGACGAAGGGGACCGGGCTGACCGTGCCACCGGTGGTCGGCACCGACTTCGTGCAGGCACGCGAGATGCTGCGTAAGCAGCGGTTGGGCTGGCGTCTGGTCTTCGGCGGTGGCACCGGCCGCACGGTGGAGAGCGCCTCGCCGGCCGTGGGCACCGAGGTGACCCGGGGCACCACAGTTCAGTTGCAGGTGGCCGGTCCGGCCCCCGCCGCCGAGGTGCCGGACGTGGTCGGCGACGACTGCGCCGAGGCGGCCGACGAACTGGTCGAGGAGGGGCTCTACCCGCGTTACCGCAGTGGGCGTAGCGGGAAGGTCAGCCAGCAGGAGCCGGCCGAGGACGGCCCGGCCCGCTGGAACGACGAGGTGAGCATCTGGTGCGGGGCGGCGGCCCCGCCGAGCCAGCCGACCGTGAAGCCCACCCTCTGACCCGTACCGCTGAGCGCGGCGACCCGCCCCGGCCTGGCCCGTCGACACCACCTGACCCGATCGCGGCGCGCGGTTCGCACCACCGATACCGGCCGATGTCGACGTGGGCGGTTAGGTTGACGGTCGAGGGCCACGGCGCCCGCCCGGTTCGGGAAAGGACGTGCGATGAGCGACGACCGCCAGGAGCCGCCCGCCGGGGAGCCCGAGGACGACCGCACGCGCCCCCTGCCGCCCTCCGGCGGCAGCCGTCCGCAGCCGCCGGACCGCCCCGCGTCGCCCGACGAGACGATGCCGATCGACCGGGGCGCTTCGGGTGGTCGTAGTGGATCGTCGGACGAGACGATGCCTATCGACCGGGCCGCCTCGGGGCCGTCGGGCGATCGGACGGCGCGGATGCCGCTGGAACGGTCGACGACGCCGCCGTGGTCCGGGCGGGCCGAGGTGCGCGCGCCCCGACCAGCCGAACCGGCCCCGGACTGGTACGTCGAGGAGCAGGGTGGCCGGCGTTGGTGGCTGCCGATCCTCTGGGGCGTACTCGCTCTGCTGCTCGCCGGGTTGCTCGGGGCGGCTCTGTGGGTGGTGCTCAACGCCCGGGACGACGACCCCGACGACCCGGCGACGCCGTCCGTCCCGCCGACCAGTGCCACCGCCGCGCCGAGCAGCAGCGCCCCGACCTCGGCGGCGCCCAGCAGCGCGACGCCGAGCAGCCCGGCGGCCACCACCGAGGAGGCGCAGATACCGGTGCCGCCGCTGACCGGCCTGACGCAGGCCACCGCCGAAGGGCTGCTGGAGCGGCTCGGCCTGAGCTACCGGGTGGTGTACCGCCCGTCCCAACTGCCGCCGGGGACCGTGGTCGGCACCGATCCGGAGGCCGGCGCGACGGTAGGTGCCGACGAGGAGGTGCTACTGGTGATCTCCCAGGCGCGACCCTCGACCTCAACCAGCCCGACCAGGCCGACCAGCTCGAGTCCGACGGTGACGACAACGCCGTGACGGTTGTTCACCACATCCGGCGGCGGGTGCCGACGAGGCCGAGGCCGGCGAGCGAGATGGTGAGGCCGAAGATTCCGGACCAGAACAGCGAGCGGCGGACGTCCGTGGCGGCGTGCCCGGCGGGCGCTGCCTCGGTGAGTTCCTGCTGTCCGTCGGACTGACCACCCGCGCCGGCCCCGGCTGCCGGGCCGGGCGTGTCGGCCGCTCCGACGCGTCCGTCGGGGGCGTCGGCGCTGATCCAGCCGGGTTCGTCGGTCGGCGGGTCGGAGTCGACCACAGTGATCTCCGGAGCCGGCACCGGAACGGCCAGCCGGGTGGACGACAACGCCGGGTCGCGGACCAGGACCACCATGGTGGTCACTGCGCCGAGGAGAGCGAGTAGTCCGAGAGCGTAGGTGATACTCCAGCGGTGGTGCCGCCGCACGGCGGGCTGATTGACCATGACCATCCCAGGCTCAGGGTCCTGGACGTGCGGTGAAACATGCCGGGGTGGGCGTACCAATTCTATGGCGACGGCACGCCTACCCGCGGCGGTTCGCGCTGGTCAGCCGACTCTGACCGGCGTACGAGAGACAGGGCGTCGGGTCCGTACGGTGTGCGGGCGGGGCTCCGGTGCGGCCTGCACCTGTTGCAGCCCTTCCCGCTGTACGAAGATCGACCGGCGGCTGACGGCGTCGCCGGCGGCGTTGAGCTCGTAGCCGTCGAGCCAGAGCCAACCGTCGTAGGTCGGCCAGTCGAGCACCCGGATCACCCGGAACATGATCGGCCTGAGGAACTGGACACTCGCCGCGCGAGTCACGTGCAGAACGTCACCGGAGCGGGGAAGCACATGGGCTCCTGGGGAGGGAGAGCCGGCGTGGTGCCGGCGGGGTGACTGGTCTGGGATGTCTCGGCCCGGTGACGGGATCGCGCCTCGTGGACCGGTTGGTGCGTGATGGTGGTCGGGCCGTACCCGCTGGTGGCGTGCCGCCACCCGACCATCACCTGACTGCTTCCGGGAACCGCGCCCACCGCCGCAGTCAGCTGGCTTGCAGCGGTGGGGTCATCACCCCGGCGCAGGTCTGGGTGGCGCCGGCCGGGCCCGCGTGCCGCCCGGCCGTCCGGGGTCGGTGGGGTCACCACACCCGGAGAGCGGACGGAGACGCTGAGTGATCCGTGCCATACGGACAGACTGCATCAGCGACGTGCTTCATGCAAGTTGCACGTCGACTTTTGCCGATACGTGAGTCCGCCACGCAAAGCGGCGCTTGAAGCCATCCGCGTACGGACGGCACACTGAGGGCCGGTTTCGCCCGTCGCGGCCGGCCGATGACCGGCACCACCCCTCGTCGCGAACGCTCGCCGGTCGACGGTCGCGCCCCCGGTGAGCGGCAGCCAGTGGCGCGTCGACCGGAGGTAGCCCGAGAGTGGGGTCGAGCAACCAGCGGCGAGGACCAGAAACACCGAGGCCGCGCAATGAGTGAGCGGCGCAGCCCGACGATCCGACGGCGGCGGCTCGGTGCCGAGCTGCGCCGGCAGCGGGAGTCGGCCGGCATCACCATCGAGGTTGTCGCCGAGCAGTTGGAGTGCTCGGCGTCCAAGGTCTCCCGGATCGAGACGGGGCACACCACGGCCACCCCGCGCGACGTGCGGGACATGTTGAGGATCTACGGCGTCGTGGGTGCCGAGAGCGACGAACTCGTCCAGATCGCCCGGGAGGCGCGGCAGAAGGGCTGGTGGCACCCGTACAGCACGGTGCTGGTCGGTGCGTACGTCGGGCTGGAGGCGGCGGCGAGTTCGATCCGGGCGTACGAACAGCAGGTCGTGCCGGGCCTGTTGGAGACCGAGGAGTACGCCGGGGCGATGATCCGGGCCGCCCGTCCGGACTTCACCGCCGATCAGGTACATCAGAGGGTGCGTGTCCGACTGGGCCGTCAGTCGTTGTTGACGCAGGACGATCCGGTCGATCTGTGGGTGGTGCTCGATGAGGCGGTGGTAAGTCGGCCGGTGGGCGGGGACGAGGTGATGCGCGGCCAACTCAGGAGGTTGGTCGAGGTGGCCGAGTTGCCGAACGTGACGCTCCAGATCCTCCCTTTCGAGGTGGGTGCGCACGCCGGCATGGACGGGACCTTCACGATCCTCAGTTTTCCCGAGCCCGGTGATCCGGATGTCGTGTACGCGGAGAACGCCACGGGTGGGCTCTTCCTCGAGAAGAGCGACGAACTGCAGAAGTACAGCTTCATCTTCGATCACATCCGCGCTGCGGCCATTCGTCCAGAGGAGTCCGTCGCACACATCGCAAAACTGGCAGAGGAGCCGAAATGGCGACCAAGGGGTTCCCCGTGGACCTGACGCAGGCGACGTGGTTCAAGAGCTCGAAGAGCGGGCCGAACTGCGACAACTGTGTGGAGGTGGCGTACGTGACCGGGGCGGTCGGGGTGCGGGACTCGAAGGACAAGGCCGGCCCGGCCCTGGTCTTCGCTCCCGGCGACTGGCACGCCTTCGTCGCCGGCACCAGGGATGGTGTGTTGGGCTCGGTCTGACCGAGTGAGCAGTCGAGTCCCCGTCCGGTCCCGACCGGACGGGGACTCGCCGTGTCCCGGAGCGCCGCCGACCCGGGGCGACCCGCCGGCTCAGCGATGTTCCGCCGGGATTCCCGTCGCCACAGCGGGTCCGCCTCGTTGAACCCGTCGGTACGGCGCTGGTCGACGACCCGCCGCACCGACCCGCACCCGAGCGAGGTAGGCGAGACGGATGACGACGATCGGTTCAGAGAACCTCACCAACGGTCCGGGCAAGCCGGAACGGTTCGGTGGCAAGTACCGCGGGGCGCGTCGGGACACCGTACTGACCGAGGTGGTCTCGACCGACCAGGATCTGAACGGGCGGGAGGCGGCGAACCCGGAGGCGGCCGACGCGCCGCTCTCGCTGCCCTCACTGGACCCGAATCCGCTGGTCGAGCCGTCGTTCCCGCCGACCGGCTGGCCGATGGAGCCGACCGGTTCGCTGGCCGACCACCCGCTGCTGCGCGGCCTGCTGCTGGAACTGCCGCCGAAGGGCAGCATCCCGCCGCCGGGCTGGCTGGACCGCTGGTTCGAGGCGACCCGCGCGATCCTCGAACTGCTATACGTGCAGGGGTCCGGCCGCTCGCGCTGACCGGGGCGCGGCAGGCTGAGCCCGCTCGGTGAGCCGGCTGTGCCGCAGCGCGTGCCGGACACCGATCGCCGCCACGGCGAGCGCGCCGACGGTGATCGCCGGCCCGGTGACCCCGGGCTCGGCGCCGAGGTCCGCGCCGACCGCCGCGATCACCGCCGGCACCGTCGCGAGGGCGGTCACCTGCAACGGCAAACCGATGAGCGGGTGTGCCGCGGCGGCGCGCAGCCCGTGCGGGGCGGGTGTACCGGGTGCGGTGTCGAACGCGCCGGCCCCGGCCCACAGGCGACGGATCCGTCGTACGGAGCAGACGGCCACCACGAGCGCCGGCCCGGTGGCGAGGGTGAGCCCGGCGCCGGCCCGGTCGAACGGCGTGCTGCCGGCGCTCAGCAGCCCGCCGACGGACACGGCCGCGACCAGCGCCACGCCCGCCAGCGCGAGCGCCAGCAACCATCCGGTACGCCGACGAAGCGCACGCGCGTCGCGCAGCCGGGGCAGTCGATCGGCCAGGACGCCGGCGGCCAGCCAGACGGCGGCGACCGGCAACAGGATGGTGAGCTGACTCTCCATGTCGGAGAGTCTTTCCCGTCCCCGAGCGCGGCGAATCCGGGCCGGACCCCCGTTGGCCCCGGAAGCCGGCCCGTAGGGGACATCCCATCGACGTGATGGACGTTTCGACATGTTTATCTGCCGGGGCCGTCGATCTACTCTCGGCTCGATCGGCAAGCGTCGATCAGTGTGGTACCGGTGGTCGCGCTTCGCCGCCGGTCGGAGGGAGGTAGGGAGATGGGTCTTCCACGCAGGTCCGTACTGGTCGGGGTGACCGCCGCGACCGTACTGGCCGTCGGCACCCCGGCCCTGGCCGCCGAGCCCGTCGGCGTCGTTCGGGAGGCCGGTGGAGCCACCGCCGTGCCGGACAGCTACATCGTCGTCCTCAAGGACACCGCCGTGGCCCCCAGCCGGGTCGGTGACACCGCACAGCGGCTGACCGGCCGGCACGGCGGAAGGGTGGCCCGCACCTACGGCACGGCGCTGCGTGGCTTCGAGGTCACCGTCAGCGCGGGCGCGGCGGCACGGATCGCCGCCGACCCGGCCGTCGCGTACGTCGAGCAGAACCACACCGTGTCGATCTCCGGAACGCAGGCCAACCCGCCCTCCTGGGGCCTGGACCGCATCGACCAGCGCAACCTGCCGCTGGACAGCTCCTACACCTACCCGAACACGGCGAGCAACGTGCACGCCTACATCATCGACACCGGCATCCGCTTCACCCACAACGACTTCGGCGGCCGGGCCACCTCCGGCTACGACGCCGTGGACGGCGGGTCGGCCGACGACTGCAACGGGCACGGCACGCACGTCGCCGGCACCGTCGGCGGATCCTCGTACGGGGTGGCCAAGGGCGTCCAGCTGGTAGGCGTACGGGTGCTGAACTGCTCCGGCAGTGGCACCAACGCCGGCGTGATCGCCGGTGTCGACTGGGTCACCCAGAACGCGATCAAGCCGGCGGTGGCGAACATGAGCCTCGGCGGTGGCGCGAACAGCTCGCTGGACACCGCCGTCCGCAACTCGATCGCGTCAGGTGTCACGTACGGCCTCGCCGCCGGGAACGACAACGGCGCGAACGCCTGCAACACCTCGCCGGGGCGTACCGCGGAGGCGATCACGGTCGGCTCGACGACCAGCTCGGACGCCCGGTCGTCGTTCTCCAACGTCGGCACCTGCCTGGACATCTTCGCGCCGGGGTCGTCGATCACCTCGGCCTGGTACACGAGCAACACCGCGACCAACACGATCAGCGGCACCTCGATGGCCACGCCGCACGTGGTCGGCGCGGCGGCGCTGCTGGCCAGCGCCAACCCGAGCTGGAGCCCGCAGCAGATCCGCGACCAGATGGTGGCCAACGCGACCCCGAACGTGGTGGGCAACCCTGGCTCGGGCTCGCCGAACCGGCTGCTCTACGTGGGCAGCGGCGGCACCACCCCGCCGCCCACCGGCTGCACCGGCACCAACGGCACCGACGTGTCGATCCCGGACGCCGGTGCGGCGGTGACCAGCTCGATCACGATCGCGGGCTGTGGGCGCAACGCCTCGTCGGCCTCCACCGTGGCGGTGAACATCGTGCACACGTACCGCGGTGATCTGGTCATCGACCTGCTCGCCCCGGACGGCAGCGCGTACCGGCTGAAGAACAGCAGCACCTCGGACAGCGCCGACAACGTGAACACCACGTACACGGCCAACGTGTCAGGTGAGGCCGCCGACGGCACCTGGCGACTTCAGGTGCGCGACACCTACTCGGCCGACACCGGCTACATCAACAGCTGGACCCTGACCGTCTGAGCGGTCTTTCACGGGCGAGGCCCCACCCGGCTGTCCGGGTGGGGCCTCGTGTCGTACGGGATCGGGGGTCAGACCGCGAAGGTGGCGGGCCGTTCGGTGGCCGGGGCCGGCGGGCGGGCCTTCCACAGACCGGTCTTCTGACCGGCGAGCCGGGTCAGGTAGGCGGGGTTGAGGATCACGTAGCGGCGCCAGAGTCGTTTCGGCTCCAGACCGAGCCGCCAGAACCACTCCAGACCGGCGCGCTGCATCCACGGCGGAGGCTGCCGCAGCAGCCCGGCGTGGTAGTCGAAGGCCGCGCCGACCGCCATCAGCGGCATGTCGAGCAGCGGGCGCATGGCGTACGTGAAGACCTCCTGGCGCGGGCAGCCGAGCCCGACCAGGACGAGCCGGGCGCCACTGGACCGGATCCGGTCGGCGATCTCGGCGTCCTCGCCCGGCTGGACCGCGCGGAACTTCGACGGCTCCACACCGGCGATCTTCAGCGCGGGGAACATCCGCTCCAGCGCCGGGATCAGCTTGGCCAACGTCTCCTCGGTCGAGCCGTACAGGTAGACCGGCAGCCCCTCGTCGGCGAAGCGGGAGAGCACGTGCAGGGTGAGCGTCGGCCCGTAGACGCGGTCGGTGAGCCCGGCGTGGTGCAGCAGGTTGAGCGCCCAGCGCACCGGCTGTCCGTCCGGGGTGACCACGTCGAAGGAGTTGAGCCGGGCATTGTGCGCGGGGTCCAGCACACCTGTCATCACGCCGTGCACGGCCAGCGCGGTGAGCGCGAGTGGCCGACGCTCGTGCGCCGCGGTCACCACCGCGTCGGTGGCCGTGGCGTAGTCGGTGGCGTCGACGAGGACGCCGAGCACGTTGCGCTTGGTCCTGGCCGTCACGACTGTGGCACCCACTTGTCCACGTTGGCCTCGTAGATCTCCCGCAGGATCATCGGCACGTCGTACGTGATCTTCCACTCCGGGTACTGCTCCTCGAACCGGGCCATGCTGCTCACGTACCACTGGTGGTCGCCGGTGCGGTTCTGCTCGACGTAGTTGATCTGCGCCTCGCGGCCGGTGATCTCCTGGGCGATCGCGAACGCCTCGATGTGCGAGGTGTTCGAGTGCCGGCCGCCGCCGAGGTTGTAGACCTCGGCGGAGCGGGGCGACCGGAAGAACGCCTCGAACGCGGTCAGCACGTCGTGCGAGTGGATCGCGTCGCGGACCATCTTGCCCTTGTAGCCGAACAGGTTGTACGTCCGGCCCTCCATGACGCAGCGCATCAGGTAGGCCAGGAACCCGTGCAGCTCGGCGGCCGAGTGGGCGGGGCCGGTCAGGGTGCCGCCCCGGAAACAGGCGGTCTTCATGTCGAAGTAGCGGCCGTACTCCTGCACCATCACGTCCGCGGCGACCTTGGAGGCGCCGAAGACCGAGTGCAGCGAGTGGTCGATCGACATCTCCTCGGTGATGCCCTGGTACCAGCGGTGGTCCTCGGGCAGCTCGTACCGGGTCTCCAGCTCGATCAGCGGCAGGCTGTTGGGCCGGTCGCCGTAGACCTTGTTGGTCGAGCAGTGGATGAACGGCGCGTCGATCGCGTGACGGCGGGTGTTCTCCAGGATGTTGAGCGTGCCACCGGCGTTCACGTCGAAGTCCGTGTACGGCTCCTTGGCCGCCCAGTCGTGGCTCGGCTGGGCCGCGCTGTGGATCACCACGGCGATGTCCGACCCGTACTTCTTGAACACCTGCTCCAGGCCGTCCCGGTCCCGGATGTCCACCGCGAAGTGGGTGTAGGAGTTACCCAGGTCACGGGCGAGCCGTTCCAGGCTCCACGAGGTGGAGCCGTCCTCGCCGAAGAAGTACCGACGCATGTCGTTGTCGATGCCGACGACGTCCAGACCGAGGCCGGCGAAGTGCCGGACCGCCTCGGAGCCGATCAGACCGCCCGACCCGGTCACCAACGCGACACTCACACGCCACTCCTGGTCCATCGGAGGCAGAAACCATCGGAGCATAGCGTGACGTCCGGCCCGCCCCGATATGACGGAAGGGCCCCGCATTTCGCGGAGCCCTCGTCTTTTGGTGGGGATGGGGGGAGTTGAACCCCCACGCCCTTTCGGGCACACGGACCTGAACCGTGCGCGTCTGCCATTCCGCCACATCCCCGTGGCACGACCCGGGACACTGTAACCGCCCCGGACCCGCTGTCTCCAACAGGCCCCGGGAATACTACGCTGTCCCAGACGCTCGCCACGAGCGGTTACCGTTCGTGGCGGACGAAAGATTAGCACGGCGGTCCCGGTCCTTCCGAACGGGCCGGGAGCAGCCGGCCGAGCGGCGTGTGAGCTGCGCGCGCGCCGGCCGGATACCATCATGTCCTCGGGACCCGAGGAGGAGCCGGTGAGCGTGCTGCAACGCTTCGAGAAGCGTCTGGAAGGCCTGGTCGAGGGGGCCTTCGCCAAGGTCTTCAAAGGGGTGGTCCACCCCGTGGAGATCCTCAACGCCATGCAGCGGGAGGCCGAGGCGCACAAGGCGATCCTGGCCGGTGGGCGCACGTTGGTGCCCAACCGCTACGTGATCGATCTCTCGCCGTTCGACCACAGTCGTCTGGCGCCGTACGCCGCCGCGCTGGCCCAGGAGCTGGCCCAGTCGCAGGCGGAGTTCATCGGCGAGCAGGCCTGGACGGTCTACGGCGACGTGATCGTCGAGATCGAGCGGGGCGAGGGCCTGGACACGGGGATGTTCCGGGTCACCGCCGAGGTCTACACCGGCGGCGAGGTCGCCCCCGTGTCGGCGCCCGGCTACGACGCCGGCCCGCCCGCCTACCCCGCGTACGACCAGGGTGGCGGCTACGGCCCGCCGCCCGGGCACGGTGGCGGCCGCAACGTGCGGCTGGTCTCCGGTGACGGCCGCACCTACCCGCTCCAGATGGGGTCGACGGTGATCGGTCGCGGCGACCAGGCGAACCTGCGCCTGCCCGACGTCGGCATCTCCCGGCGACACGCCCGGCTGGATTTCGATGGCGGCCAGGTTGTGCTGACCGATCTGGGGTCCACCAACGGCACCATGGTCAACGGGCAGCGGGTCTCCGCCGTCGCCCTCAACCCGGGTGACATGGTCCAGCTCGGCACCACGACGCTGACCTTCCGCGTGGACGGCTGAGCCGCCTTGCCGGCACTGGTCATCACCGTTGCCCGGTTCGGGTTCCTGATCCTGCTGTGGATCTTCGTGTTCACGGTGGTCGGCGTGATCCGTCGGGATCTCTTCGCGGGGGCCCGGTCCGGTCGCCTGGTGGCGGCACCACGCGCGGTTGGCGCCTCGACGGGGCAGGCGGCCAAACCGGCGAAGGTGAAGCGGGGCAGGGCGGCCCACCAGTTGGTGGTCACCGCAGGTCAACTGGCCGGCACCCGCATCACCCTCGGTGAAGCGCAGATCACCATCGGTCGGGCCGAGGACTCCACCCTGGTCATCACCGACGACTACGCCTCGGCGCGGCACGCGAGACTCGTGCCGCGCGAGGGCCAGTGGTTCGTCGAGGACCTCGGCTCGACTAACGGCACGTACCTAGATCGCGCTAAGGTCACCGGACCAACCCCCGTACCCCTCGGCGTGCCGATCCGGATCGGCCGCACTTCCCTCGAATTACGGCCATGACTCTGACCCTGCGCTATGCGGCCCACAGCGACCGCGGTCTGATCCGTGACGGCAATCAAGACTCCGTCTACGCCGGGCCGCGGCTACTCGCCGTTGCCGACGGCATGGGCGGCATGGCCGCCGGTGACGTCGCCAGCAACATCGTCATCGGTGCCATGGCGCCGCTCGACGAGGACGTCCCAGGGGACGCTCTCGTCGACGCGTTGCGTTCGGCCGTGGGCACCGCCAACCAACAGCTCCGCGACACGGTGGACGCCAACCCGCAGTTGGAGGGGATGGGCACCACTCTGACGGCGACCCTCTTCTCCGGCAGCAAGCTGGGGATGGTCCACATCGGCGACTCGCGGGCCTATCTGCTGCGCAATGGTGAGTTCGCCCAGATCACCAAGGACGACACGTACGTCCAGATGCTCGTCGACGAGGGCCGGATCAGCGCCGAGGAGGCCAGCAGCCACCCGCAGCGGTCCCTGCTGACCCGGGCCCTGGACGGCCGGGACATCGACCCGGAGTACTCGGTGCGCCAGGTGCTGCCCGGCGACCGTTACCTGATCTGCAGCGACGGCCTCTCCGGCGTGGTGAGCGCCGAGACCATCGGCGAGACCCTGCGGGAGTACACCGATCCGCAGCAGTGCGTCGAGCGGCTGGTGCAGCTCGCGCTGCGCGGCGGCGGTCCGGACAACATCACCGTGATCATCGCCGACGCCACCGACCACGACATCGTCGAGGCCACCCCGATCGTCGGCGGCGCTGCCGCCCGGGACCGGGGCATGGCCACCTCCGCCGACGACTCGACCCCGGCCGCCCGGGCCTCGGCGCTCTCCGCGCCGCGTCCCGCCGCGCCGGAGGAGCCCAACGCGTCGGACGACGAGCCGGAGCGCCCGAAGCGCCGGCCGGTGCGGACCGCCGCGATGGCGCTGGCCCTGCTGGTCATCGTCGGTGGCGCGGCCTTCGGCGGCTGGACGTACACCCAACGCCAGTACTACGTGGGCGCCACCGACGAGGGGCAGGTCGCCGTCTTCCGTGGCATCCAGGGGCAGATCGCCGGGATGGACCTCTCGACGGTGCACCGCACCAGCGGCACCCGGTTGGACGACCTGACCGTCGCCGCTCAGGACACGGTCAAGGTGGGCATCCGGGCCAAGAACGAGCCGGACGCCGAGCGTCAGCTCGCCGAGCTGACCAGCGACACCCCGACCAACCCCAACCTGAAGCCGATCTGCCCGTCCGACACGGGCGCGGTGACCGGCACGCCGACGCCCACTCCGCCCCCGACCCCTCCCGCGACGTCGCCGACGCCGAACACCAGCCCCAGCACCGGCGCGTCCGTGAACGGGGTCGTCAGCGCGAGCCCGACCAACGCGGCCACCGCCGGCGGCACCGATCCGACCACCGCACCCGACGCCACGCCCTCGGACTCGGCCACGCCGGCGCTCGACCCGGCCGGCTGCCGGTCTCCCGAGTGAGCGTCGGCTGAGATCCCAAGGACTCCACCCGTGACCGTAGCGGCCACACCGGCACCCTCGCCCGCCACCACGGGCGGGGATTCCGGCGTACGCCTGGCCCGGTCCCGACGCAACGCCGAGCTGTCCCTGCTGCTGCTGGCCATGGTGCTGGTGGCCGCGTACATGGCGACCGTCGAGGCGAACCTTCTGGACACGGTCACCCCGGACTTCTGGATGCCCGCCGCCGCCCTCGGCGCGGTCTTCCTCGGCCTGCACCTGGTCATCCGGTTCCTCGCCCCGTTCGCCGACCCGGCTCTGCTGCCGGCGGTGGCCCTGCTCAACGGTCTCGGGGTGGGCTTCCTGCGCCGGATCGACCTGGGCGAGGCCGCCCCGGTCGACCGGGAGGACCTGGCCACGTTCGCCGGCATCGGCGGCCGGCAGCTCGCGTGGACGCTCGCCTCGGTGATCCTCGCCGCGGGCCTGCTCGCCATCATGCGCGACCACCGTTCGGTCTCGCGGTACGCGTACACCCTGGGGCTTGCCGGCATCGTGCTGGTGATGCTCCCGGCGGTGCTGCCCAGCAGCATCTCCGAGATCAACGGCGCCAAGCTGTGGATCCGGGTCGGCGGCTTCTCGCTCCAGCCGGGTGAGTTCGCCAAGCTGGCGCTGCTGGTCTTCTTCGCCTACTACCTGGTGCGCAAGCGTGAGGTGCTCTCGCTGGCCAGCCGGCGGTTCCTCGGCATCGACTTCCCGCGTGGTCGGGATCTCGGGCCGGTGGTCGTGGTCTGGCTGATCAGCCTCCTGGTGCTGGTCTTCGAGAAGGACCTGGGCACCTCGCTGCTCTACTTCGGCATGTTCGTGGTGACGCTCTACATCGCCACCGAACGGGTCAGTTGGCTGCTGATCGGCCTCATCCTCTTCTTCGGCGGCGCCTACCTCGCGTACGTCCTCGGGTCGACGGTCGGCGGGCCGTTCGCCAACTTCTACCTGCGGGCCGAGATCTGGCTGGACCCGTTCGCCGATCCGCACGTCAAGGGCTAC
Source organism: Micromonospora sp. DT63 (assembly GCF_049841615.1). NCBI lineage: Bacteria > Bacillati > Actinomycetota > Actinomycetes > Micromonosporales > Micromonosporaceae > Micromonospora > Micromonospora sp. DT63. The sequence continues at coordinate 264,371 of NZ_JBNCKQ010000003.1, forward strand.
CAGCTCGTCCAGGGTCTGCTGGCCCTCGGTACGGGCGGGCTCTTCGGCGCCGGGCCGGGTGGCGGTCAGCCGGACATCCTGCCCGAGGTGCAGAACGACTTCATCTTCGCCGGCATCGGTGAGGAGATCGGCCTGTTCGGCCTGTCCGCGTTGCTGGTGGTCTACCTGCTGATCGTGGAGCGGGGCCTGCGCGCCGCGCTCGCCGTGCGTGACTCGTTCGGCAAGCTGCTCGCCGGTGGCCTCGCCTTCACCCTGGGCCTGCAGGTCTTCGTGATCGTCGGCGGCATCAGCAAGCTCATCCCGCTGACCGGCCAGACCACCCCGTTCCTGTCCGCCGGTGGGTCGTCGCTGATGGCGAACTGGCTGCTCATCGCGGTGCTGTTGCGGGTCTCCGACGGGGCCCGGCGACCGGTGACGGGCGGCGCCGGCAAGGCGAGCCGGCCCGCGGGCGGCCCGCCCGAGCAGTTGCACGGTGCTCCCACGGAGGTGATCAAGCCGTGAACGCACCCCTGCGCCGTGTCGGCATCGTCGTCATGGTCCTGTTCGGTCTGCTCTTCGCGAACCTCAACTGGATCCAGGCGTACAAGGCCGACGAGTACCGCACCAGTGACTACAACGGCCGGGTCCAGGTCGCCGACTACAAGCGCAAGCGCGGCAACATCGAGGCCGGCGGAACGGCGGTGGCCACCAGCAAGGAGACCACCGGCAAGCTGAAGTTCCAGCGCACCTACCCGGGTGGGGCCAAGTACGCGCACGTGCTCGGCTACAAGCCGGTCAACCTGGCCGACACCGGCATCGAGCAGGTGGAGAACGACTTCCTGGCCGGCACCAGCGACCAGTTGATCGGCGACCGGTTCAAGGACATGTTCACCGGCGACGAGACCGGTGGCGGCAACGTGCTCCTCACGCTGTCGAAGCGGGCGCAGGACGTGGCGTACGACCAGATGCGCAACAACCAGGTGGACGCCAAGCGCGGCGCGGCGATCGCCATCGACCCGCGCACCGGTGCGGTGCAGGCCCTGGTGTCCATGCCCAGCTTCGACCCGAACCCGCTGGTCAGCCACAACACGAACGAAGCCGCAGCGGAGATCAACAAGCTGGAGCAGAACCCGGACGGCCCGCTGAAGAACCGGGCCCTGTCCGAGACGCTCCCCCCGGGCTCCACCTTCAAGATCGTGGTCGCCGCGGCGGCGCTGGAGAACGGGGTCACCAAGTCGACCCCGATGCCGGCCGGCTCCAGCTACACCCCGCCCACCTCGGGCAGCCCGATCCGCAACGCCGCCGCGTCGATCTGCCCCGAGGCGCAGGTCACCCTGCTGGAGGCGGTCACCGAGTCGTGCAACACCGGCTTCGCGCAGCTCGGTGTGCGGCTCGGCGCCGACAAGGTCAAGGAGAAGGCCCGGCAGTTCGGCTTCGAGCAGGAGGACCTCACGGTCGGGCAGCTCGGCGAGGGCGGTCTGCGGACGGCGGCCAGCCGGACCGGCGACATGCTGAACCCGGACGGCAGCACCGACCCGGCCGCGCTGGCCCAATCGTCGATCGGCCAGAACAACGTCCGGATGACGCCGCTGCAGGGCGCGATGATCGCCGGGTCGGTCGCCAACGGTGGCAGCCAGATGCGGCCGTACCTGGTCCGGCAGCTCCTCGCCCCGGACCGGACCACCAGCTACTACACCGCGAAGCCGCGGGAGCTGCGTCAGCCGGTCAGTGGTCCGGTCGCCAGCGACCTGCGCGAGATGATGGTCAGCGTGGTGCAGAAGGGCACCGGCCAGAAGGCGGCGATCAGCGGCTACACCGTCGGTGGCAAGACGGGCACGGCGCAGTCCGCCCCGGACCGCCCCGACCACGGCTGGTTCATCGGCTTCGCGCTGGACAAGAACGGCAACCCGGTCTCCGCGGTGTGTGTCGTGCTGGAGCAGGCCGGCAGCGGCGGCAGCGCCGAGGCGGCCCGGATCGGCGGCCAGATCATGAAGGCCGCCATCAACGACCCCGGAGGCCGCTGACATGCTCAGCCCCGGCGTCCAGCTCGGCAACCGCTACCGCCTCGACGAGCGGATCGCCAGCGGCGGCATGGGTGACGTCTGGCGCGGCACCGACCAGGTGCTCGGCCGGACGGTAGCGGTCAAGAGCCTGCTCCCCGCGCTGCTCGACGACCCCGACTTCGCCGAGCGGTTCCGGGGCGAGGCCCGGACCATGGCGACCATCAACCACCCCGGCGTGGTGGACGTCTACGACTTCGGCAACGACCAGCAGATCGCCTTCCTGGTCATGGAGTACGTCGAGGGCGACGCCCTGTCGTCCACGCTGAGCCGGGTCGGTCGACTCACCCCGGCCCGGACGATGGCGCTTGTCGCGCAGGCCGCCGACGCGCTGCACGCCGCGCACGAGAAGGGCATCGTGCACCGCGACGTGAAGCCGGGCAACCTGCTGGTCCGGCCGAACGGCACGCTGGTGCTTACCGACTTCGGCATCGCCCGCTCCGACATCGTCGGCCAGCTCACCGCCGCCGGCTCGGTGCTCGGCACCGCCTCGTACATCTCTCCGGAGCAGGCCACCGGTCAGGTGGCCACTCCGGCGTCCGACGTGTACGCGCTCGGCGTGGTCGCCTACCAGTGCCTCGCCGGGCGGCGACCGTTCGAGGGCGACAACCCGCTCGACATCGCCATGCGGCACGTGCGGGAAACACCCCGGCCGCTGCCGTCCGACATCCCACCGCAGGTCCGGGCCGTCGTCGAGCGGGCGTTGGCGAAGGACCCGGCTGCCCGCTGGCCGAGCGCCGCCGCTCTCGCCGGGGTGGCCCGTCAGCTCAAGGCAGCGCTGTCCCAGCAGGCCCGGGCCGGCGGTCACACCGGCCCGGTCTCCGGTGCGCCGTCCTCACCCGCGGCTCCCGGTCGGGCCCAGGTGCCGCAGGCGCAGCAGCTCCGCCCGCCGAACGCCCCGCACCGGCAGCCTCCCGTCGGGCAGCGACCCACCACTGTCGCGCCGGCCCAGCAGCCCCGTCCGACCGCTGTCGCGCCGGCCGTACCGCACGCGCGCCCGCCGGTCGCCGCTGCCGGCTACCCGCGCGGCGCCGCGGCGGTGCCGCCGGCACCGACCCGGCAGGAACACCCACCGGCGTACGCCCGGCAGGCCGGCTCGGGGCTGCCGGCGTCCGAGCCCCGCCGGTCCCGACCCGGGATGGTGCTCCTCGCCGTCCTGCTGGCCTTACTGGTCCTGCTCTGCTCCGGCGTGATTTCCTACAACCTGCGCAAGCAGTCGCAGAACGGTGCCGCCGGGACGGCAGCTTCACAGACCGTGACGTCCGGCGCGCTGCGGCTCGACGAACGCGACGATGCGACCCGGACGTCGTACCGTCGTGAGGTACGACTCCGGCCGGGTGACGGCGGGACGACGACGAGCGAAGGACGACAGACGCGATGACAGCGCAGGCCCGCCTGCTCGGTGGCAGGTACCAGGTCGGCGAGCTGCTCGGCTATGGCGGCATGGCCGAGGTGCACCGCGGTCGCGACCTCCGGCTCGGTCGGGACGTCGCGATCAAGATGCTCCGCACCGACCTCGCCCGGGACGCGACGTTCCAGATGCGCTTCCGCCGGGAGGCGCAGAACGCCGCATCGCTCAACCACCCGGCGATCGTGGCGGTCTACGACACCGGCGAGGAGACCGCGCCGACCGGCGAGACACTGCCCTTCATCGTCATGGAGTTCGTCAACGGACGGACGTTGAAGGAGGTCCTCGGGGCCGAGGGCCGCCTGCAGCCCCGCCGTGCGCTGGAGATCTGCGCCGACATGTGTGCGGCGCTGGAGTTCAGCCACCGGCACGGCATCATCCACCGGGACATCAAGCCGGGCAACGTCATGCTCACCCAGACCGGCCAGGTCAAGGTGATGGACTTCGGCATCGCCCGGGCGCTGGCCAGCGGCGCGACCACCATGACGCAGACCAGCGCGGTGATCGGCACTGCCCAGTACCTGTCGCCCGAGCAGGCGCGCGGCGAGGCCGTGGACGCCCGCTCCGATGTGTACGCGGCCGGCTGCGTCCTCTTCGAGCTGGTCTGCGGGCACCCGCCGTTCGTCGGGGACAGCCCGGTCAGCGTCGCGTACCAGCACGTGCGGGAGACTCCGCCGACCCCGAGCGACATCAACCCGGACGTCACCCCGGCGGTCGACGCGATCGTGCTCAAGGCGCTGTCGAAGAACCCGCTCAACCGCTACCAGAGTGCCGGCGAGATGCGTGCCGACCTGTTGCGCGCCGCCGCCGGCCGTCCGGTGCTTGCCACTCCGGTGCTGCGCGAGGCCGAGACGGTGGCGATGGCCCCGGCCGGCGGCGGTGCCGGCTACGCGCCCGCCGCCGCCGGGCAGCAGACCCGGCAGATCCCCGCCCGGGTCGGCGATCCGCGCCAGCGCAAGGCGTCCTCCTGGCTGATCGCCCTGTTCAGCGCGGTCGGCGTGCTGGCGGTGATCGCCCTGGTCGCCGCCCTGCTGTGGAGTCAGCAGCAGGACAAGGACCTGAAGGCGGTTCCCAACCTCACCGGCAAGACACGGGACGCCGCGTTCGCCGACATCACAAAAGCCGGTCTCAATCCGGTTGTCGGCGAGCCGGTTCTGAACAGCACCTGCGCCGAGGGCACGGTGGTCGGCCAGAACCCCCAGCCGAACGCTCGCCTGAAGGAAGCCAGCACGGTCACCATTCAGCTTTGCGGCGGTAGGCCCGACGTGGCCGTCCCGACCGGACTCAAGGGCAGCAAGGAGGAGAGCGCCGTCGCCCGCCTTGAGGAGGCGAAGCTCGACTCCACGGTCAAGCCGGTCGACAGCACGGAGAGCGAAGGCATCGTCGTCAAGGTCAGCCCACCGGAGGGTCAGAAGGTGCCCGAGGGCACGAAGGTGACCCTCGAGGTGTCGAAGGGCAACGTCCGCGAGGTGCCGGACGTCGTCGGGCTGAGCGAGGACGAGGCCACCCGCACCCTGCGCAACGCTGGCTTCGTGGTGAGTGTCCAGGATGGCCCGGAGGTGCCGGCGGACCAGGCCGGCAAGGTCACCGACCAGAGCCCGAACGCCAAGGACAAGAAGGCGAGCGGCACCAGGGTGACCATCAAGGTGAGCCAGCCGAAGGAGGTCGAGGAGACGCCCAGCCCGCCGGTGACGCCGACGCCGACGCCGAGCGGCACGCCGACGACGCCGGGTACCGGTGGTGGCTCCGGTCAGCCGATCTTCCCGCCGCCGGTCCGGCTTCCCGAGGATTAGCAGTCCGCGCCTGGGTGCGGAGCCTCCGGCGGGGCTCCGCCGTCGATCGTCCGAGGACGGGCCGGTGGCGTCGGCATCTGCTGCGCGGGATCGCGGTGGTCGTGGTCCTGCTCGTCCTGAGCAGCGTCCCCTGGCTGTGGACGACGTTCGGAGCGCACGGGCACACGTACGGCGAAGCTGACGCTCCCGCTGCCGACGTCGTGATCGTCCTGGGTACGGCGGTGACGGCGGACGGGCGGCAGCCGGGCGAACGGCTCGCCGGCCGCCTGGAGACCGCCGCCGAGCTGGTGCGTACCGGGCGGGCCCGGGTGGTACTGGTCTCCGGCGACGGGGGTGGCACGTCCGGCGACGAGCCGACGGTGATGACCGCGTATCTGACCGAGACGCTCGGCGTGGACCCTCGGCGGGTGGTGGCGGACCCGTTCGGCCTGGACACGTACGACAGCTGCATCCGCGCGAAAGACGTGTACGGCGTCCAGCGGGCTCTGGTCGTGACGCAGTCGTACCACCTGTCCCGGGCGGTGACGCTCTGCCGGCACCTCGGCCTCGACGTCGACGGGGTCACCGCACGATGCGACGGCTGCGGACCCGGCCTGCTCGCACGCAAGGCCGTCCGCGACTACTTCGCCAGTGGCAAGGCCGCCTGGGACGCGGTGCGCGGCCGACCCCCGGCGGTCCGTTCGTCGGTGAGCCCCGCCGTCCGGGACGCCCTGAGCAGCTGACCGGCCGCTGTCGGTCTACGCGGTGGCGAAGGCGGCGAGTCGCCGGGCGTCCACCTCGGCGGCCAGCGCGGGGGCACGCTCCAGTGCCTCCGGGTGGCCGCAACCGGCCAGCCAGTTGGCGAGCATCAGGTGGCCGCCCTCGGTGAGTACCGACTCCGGGTGGAACTGCACGCCCTCGATGGGTAGCGTCCGGTGCCGCATCGCCATCACCACACCGGAGCCGGTCCAGCCGGTGACCTCCAGCTCGTCGGGCAGTGTTTCGGGGAGCACGGCGAGCGAGTGGTAGCGGGTGGCGGTGAAGGGGTCGGGTAGGCCGGCGAGCACGCCTACCGAGTGGTGCCGCACCTCGGAGGTCTTGCCGTGCAGCAGCTCCGGGGCGCGGGTCACGGTCGCCCCGAAGGCCTCGCCGATGGCCTGGTGGCCGAGGCAGACGCCGAAGATCGGCAGCTCGCCCGCGTACTTCCGGATGACGTCCAGGCAGATGCCGGCCCGGTCGGGGCTGCCCGGTCCGGGTGAGAGCAGAATGCCGGCCGCGCCGACCCGGCCGACCTCGGCGACGTCGATCTCGTCGTTGCGGCGGACGTCGCACTCCACGCCGAGCTGGCCCAGGTACTGGACCAGGTTGAAGACGAACGAGTCGTAGTTGTCGATCACCAGGACGCGCATGGTCACCTGCTCGGAGTGGACGGCGCGGGATTGTTCCGGTCGGTGTCGTACGGCAGCTCGTGCTCGTCACCGGCCGGAGCGTCTCCGGTCACCGCGTCTCCGCCGCCCGGCTCGCCCGGCTCCCCGGGAACGCCGGAGTCCTGGGTGACCTGCACGTCGTCGAAGGGCAGCAGCGGCTCGGCCCACGGGAAGGCCACGTACCAGAGCAGGGCCACCGTGGCGGCCGCGAGCAGCACCGAACCGATCAGCTTGCCGGCCAGGCCGAACGGGAGCTTGCGCCAGATGAAGGCGTACATCGGGTCAGCCTCCCAGCTCCGCCGGACGGCCCGCCGACTTGGACACGATGTAGTCCAGCTCGGCGTGGATGATCAGGCGCTGGTAGTTGTCCCACTTGGGGTTGCAGGTGGTCAGCGTGAGCATCCGTTTGGTCGGCCGCTTGTTCGGCTCGCCGGGAACCGGGGCCACGACCTCGACCTGGGTCGGCTTGACGATGCGGGTCTGCGACACCCGGTAGACGTACCAGTCGGTCTTGCTCTCGACCACGATCGGGTCGCCGTCGTTCAGCTCGTCCAGCCGCCAGAACGTGGCCCGGTTACGGTGGCCGGCGACGGAGAAGTTGCCGACCTGACCGGGCAGCGCGCTGGTCGGGTAGTGGCCCGGGGCGTACCGGATGTCGGCCTGGGTGACGCCCTCGACCACCACCCAGTTCTTGTCGAGCTTGGGGATGTAGAGGCCCGCGATCGGCTTGCCGTGCACGGGCGGGGACGGCTTGACGCTCGGAGTGGCCGACGGGGCGACCGTGGGGTCGTCGTTGGGACCCCACACCTGGGCAAGCTGGTTGCTGAGGTCGTGCTGGTGGGCGTCGACGGCGGCGGACTTGCCCCACACCTCGTAGCCGGCGAAGAGCAGCACCACCAGGCCGAAGGTGATCAGGACCTCGCCGGTGGCCCGGATGCCGCTGCGCACGCGGGAGGCGAGCGTCGGGCGGGTGAGCTCCGAGTAGACGCTCTTGTAGCCCTCGCCGGTCTGGTGCGGCCGGAGTTGGACCACCCGCTCGCCCCGACGGGGTCGGGGAGGCTCGCCGGCGCTGTCGTCCGCGCCGGCCGGCTCATCCGGCGTCGCCGTACGGGGGACGGCGCCCATCAGCGCCGTGGAGTCCATGGCCGGAGGCCGGGGTGCCGGCCCGGACGGGACAGCGGGGATGACAGCTGTGGCGTTCGGGTCGGCGGGGCGGCCCGGCCCGGCGGGAGAAACCGGGGCGCCCGCCGCGCTGCTCGGGCGTCCGGGGCCCGACCCGACCTTCGGGATGAACGCGGTCGGCGCGTCGCCGCCGGACGGGGTGGTGCCGCCGGGGGGCGTCGGGGCGCCGGCCGGGCCGCTGGCGGTCGCCGGGCGGGTCGGCACGGCGCCGGGGGCCGGGACGCGCGTGGGGTCGGTGCCCGGGGCGGCCGGCCGGACCGGCCCCTGCGTGGGGGGCGCGGTCGGTCGGCCGGGAGCGGCGGCGGAGGGCTGGCTGGATCCGCCGTGCGGAGCTGAGCCGGTCGCAGCGGCGCCGGGCCAGGGCGGCGGTGCCGCCGGGCTCGGGTGCTGCGCAGCGCGCTGCGGGTCGGGCCGGCCGGCGCTGGGCGCGACCGGGTGGTCGGCGCGCGGACCGGGGCCGGGACGGACCGGCGCTACGAGGCCGTCGGCCGGGGGTGGGCCGGCGGCGCTCGGCGGCTCGGGAGCTGCCGCCGGACGCGGTGCCCGTGGCCGGCTGGGCAGCACGGGCTCGGGCCAGTTGCCGGTCCGGGACCGGCCCGACGTCGGCTCGGGCTGCTCCGGCGTCGGCTCAGGTCGGTCGACCTTGGGCAGGAAGGCGGTCGGGTCGTCCGCCTGGTCCCGGTGTCGCCCGTCGCGGCGGTCTTCCGGGCTGCTCACCTGGGCACCGTCGCCGAGCGCAGCGCGGTCGAGTCCTCGAAGGCCTTGATGGTCACCGTGGAGACGGACTCCTTGTAGCCGAGTTGATAGTCGTCGACTGCGTCCTTGAACAACCGGACTCCCTCAGAGCTGGCGAGGGCCTGCTGGAGGGCAGCGGGATCGCCGATTGCTACGATCTTGAACGGTGGGGAGTACACCCGCCCATGGAGCAGCAGGGTGTTACCGACGCAGCGTACCGCGCTGGTTGCGAGCACGCGGACGTTCATGATTGACATGGCCTCCGCTCCACCCGCCCAGAGCGCGTTGACCACTGCCTGTACGTCGCCCTGGTGCACGACCAGGTCGTCGTTGGTGGCGTCGGAGTGTGCCTCGTCGTCGTGCTGGGGCGCGTCGTTCAGCTCGACTGTCACGGCCGTGCCGGTGACGGCGGTGAACCCGGCCGCCTTGAGGCTGCCCTGGGCGCGGGCCTGCTGGGCCTTGATCGGGGCGTCCGAGCCGGCAAGCGTGTCGGTGCGTTGCTGGACCTCGTCGCGCAGGGTGGCAGCGCGGCGTTCGCTCGCCTCGACCTGCTGCTCGCGCTCCTCGATGAGCTGGTTGAGCTGGGGCCGCCGGTCCTCACGGAGAGCGGTGCCGCCCGCCGTGGTCGCGGTGGTGGTGAAGAGCAGCCCCGCCGCGGCGGCGATCAGGGGCACCCCGATCGACCAGCCTGGTCGCCGTTGGCGTGGCCGCCGGGGCAGCAGCCCGGCGACGGCCCGTCGGAGGGCCTTCTGCCAGGAGGCGGCGCCGGATGTGTACTCCACCGAGCGTTCCTTCCGCGTGTCGGGGATCGGTTCGTGCCGGCCGGGCCGGTGATGCGAACAGTCCCGCCCTTTTCGGTCACTCCATGTACCTGCCTGACCCCATTCGTGGTCCAGGCGGCCGTTCCGGACTACGCTAGCTGTCGAACATTATTGGCCATGAACCGTCGCCTCCGCGTCCGGTTGTCAGGCCGGACGAGGTCGTCACCCCCTCTGGAGAGCGCCGTGCCCAAGTCTCAGGTCCGCAAGAAGAAGGTGTACACCCCGCCGACGGACGTCCGTCCGACGACGACGGCGGCGTCGCGCAAGCCTAGCCCGGTGTGGCTGCCGATCACCGCTGTCGCCCTGATCGTCGCGGGCATCGGCTGGCTGGTCGTCTACTACCTCTCCGAGCAGGAGTACCCGGTCGCCTCGTGGCAGTACTGGAACCTCGCGGTCGGCTTCGGTGCGATGGTCGCGTCGCTGGTGCTGCTCTCGCGCTGGCGCTGAGCCTCTCCGGCTGTCGCTGGGCCTGGCCCGGGGCGTCGCCGCGACGAAGGATCCAGGTCACCCGCCACGCCCCTGCCCGGCGGGACCGGGCCGGGCACCCTATGGTGTCCGCAGGCAGCGTGACCTACTGCGAGATGACTCACGTTACCGCTGGGTAACCTTGCGCGTAGGCTGCACTGCATGACCGAGCGGAGCGAGGTCATCGACCGGTCCGGTCGCAGGTGTGCAAGCGGCGCGACGCCGGCTTCGTCCTGCTCCGGTCCCGGTTGCTGAACCGCTCGACAGGCAGCAGACCGGGGAGGCCAACTCGATGGGCAGCGTCCAGATCGTCACCACGATCCTCGCGGCCGGCATCACCGCCGTGGCGGTGTGGCTGGCGGTGCGCGCGGTCATGAAGATGACGGCCGTCATCCGGCTGGGGCAACCCGCTCCGGAGCGGTTCGCCGACAAGGGCGCCCGCACGAAGACGATGCTGGTGGAGACCGCTGGTCACACCCGCATGCTCAAGTGGGGCGTGGTGGGTGCCGCGCACTGGTTCGTGATGGTCGGCTTCATCGTGCTGTCGCTGCTGGTGCTCGAGGCGTACTTCGAGGTGGTCACCCCGACCGGCGGCCTGCCGATCATCGGGCACTGGACGATCTTCGGGTTGGCCACCGAGATCATCACCGTGCTGGGCCTGGTCGGCATCCTGGTGCTGATGGCGATCCGGCTGCGCAACCGGCCGAACCGGCTGGGCGGGCGGTCCCGGTTCACCGGCTCGACCATGTGGCAGGGCTACTTCGTCGAGTGGATCGTGCTGCTGGTCCTGATCTTCGGCCTGCTGATCCGCGGCTTCAAGGTCGCCACCGACCACTTCGAGTACCCGTTCTGGGCCACCCCGGTCAGTCACGCGGTCGGCGCGGTGCTGCCCGACTGGTCGGACGGGGCGAGCGTCGCCGCGCTCATCAAGATCGCCATTTCGATGACCTGGCTGATCGTCATCTCCCTGAACGTCACAATGGGTGTCGCCTGGCACCGGTTCCTGGCGTTCCCCAACATCTTCTTCAAGCGCGAGCCGACCAAGCCGGCCGGTTCCGGCCTCGGCGCGCTGCGCCCGATGACGAGCCAGGGCAAGCCGCTCGACTTCGAGGAGGCGGACCCGGAGAAGGACCAGTTCGGCGTCGCCCACGTCGAGCAGTTCACCTGGAAGGGCCTCCTCGACTTCAGCACCTGCACCGAGTGCGGTCGCTGCCAGTCGCAGTGCCCGGCCTGGAACACCGGCAAGCCGCTGTCGCCCAAGCTGCTCGTGCTGAGCCTGCGCGACCACGCGTACGCCAAGGCGCCCTACCTGCTGGCCGGTGGCGGCAAGGACCTGACCGGCGAGGAGAAGGCCACCCAGGCGCAGCTCGCGCACCTGGACGTGCTGTCGCTGGCCGAGGCCGACAAGCCGTTGATCGGCACCGCCGAGGAGGGCGGTGTCATCGACCCGGACGTGCTCTGGTCGTGCACCACCTGCGGTGCCTGCGTCGAGCAGTGCCCGGTGGACATCGAGCACGTCGACCACATCGTCGACATGCGCCGCTACCAGGTGCTGATCGAGTCGAGCTTCCCCTCCGAGGCCGGCGTGATGCTGCGCAACCTGGAGAACAAGGGCAACCCGTGGGGCGCCCCGCAGAACACGCGCGAGGACTGGACCAAGGGCCTGGACTTCGAGGTGCCCCGGGTCGGCGAGGTGGACGACTTCGAGTACCTGTTCTGGGTCGGCTGCGCCGGCGCGTTCGAGGACCGGGCCAAGAAGACCACCCGCGCCGTGGCCACGCTGCTCAACGAGGCCGGCGTGAAGTTCGCGATCCTCGGTGAGGGCGAGACCTGCTCCGGCGACCCGGCGCGACGGATCGGCAACGAGTTCGTCTTCCAGATGCTCGCCCAGCAGAACGTGGAGACGCTCAACGAGGCGTTCGAGGGCCGGGAGAAGGCCAAGCGCAAGATCGTCGCGACCTGCCCCCACTGCTTCAACACCCTGGGCAACGAGTACGGCCAGCTCGGCGGCGAGTTCGAGGTGGTCCACCACACCCAGCTGCTGGCCCACCTGGTGTCCACCGGCAAGCTGACGCCGGTGCAGCCCGTCGACGGCGGCGTGACCTACCACGACCCCTGCTACCTGGGCCGGCACAACCGGATCTTCGCGGCCCCTCGCGAGGTCCTCGGCGACGCCATCGAGGGCGAGATCACCGAGATGCCGCGCAACAGCGAGCGCTCCTTCTGCTGCGGCGCCGGCGGCGCCCGCATGTGGATGGAGGAGAAGATCGGCAAGCGGATCAACGTGGACCGGGTCGAGGAGGCCATGGCCACCGGGGCGAAGACCGTCGCCGTCGGCTGCCCGTTCTGCTCGACGATGCTCAACGACGGGGTCAACGGCAAGGGTGCCGGCGAACAGGTCGAGGTGATCGACGTGGCGAGCGTGCTGCTGCGCTCGGTCAAGCCGGAGCAGCCGCGGGGCGACAAGGAGTCCGCGCCGGTCGCCGGCTGAGACGCGTACAACCGGGATCTGAACATCGACGGCGGTGGCCCCTCCGGGGGCCGCCGCCGTCGTGCAAGAATCTCGCCGAGGTGAGGCGACATCGACGGCCTGCTCTTGATGACGCTGTTGCCCCTGGTCGGCTTCATAGCCCTGACCGCGGGCAACGCGTTCTTCGTCGCGGCCGAGTTCGCCCTGGTCACGGTCGACCGGGCGGAGATCGACCGCCGGGCCGCCGCTGGCGACCAGGCCGCCCTGACGGTCCGCACCGCGCTGCGTGAGCTGTCCTTCCAGCTCTCCGGGGCGCAGCTCGGCATCACCATCACCGCGCTGCTCACCGGCTACCTGGCCGAGCCCGCCCTGGCCCGGATCTTCACCCCGCTGCTACGACCGGTCGCCGGGGACAGCACCGAGCGTTTCACCCCGTTCCTGGCGCTGGCCCTGGCCACGCTCATCTCCATGCTCTTCGGCGAGCTGGTGCCCAAGAACGCGGCGCTCGCCCAACCGATGCCCGCCGCGCTGGCCACCGCCGGGCCGATGCACACCTTCTCCCGGACGTTCGGCTGGGTGATCCGGGGCCTGAACGGTTCGGCGAACCGCCTCGTCCGGGCGCTCGGCGTGGAGCCGCAGGAGGAGCTGGCCAGCGCCCGCTCGCCGGAGGAGCTGGGCCTGCTGGCCGCCATCTCGGCCCGCGCGGGCGCGCTGCCCCCGGACACGGCGATGCTGCTGCGCCGCACCATCCGGTTCGGCGACAAACGGGCGGCCGAGGCGATGACCCCGCGGGTCGACGTGGTGGCGCTGCGTGCCACCGCCACCGTGGCCGAGCTGCTCGAGGAGTCCCGGCGGACCGGACGGACCCGCTTTCCGGTGTACGAGGAGACCCTGGACCTGGTCACCGGTGTGGCCGGCGTGCCGGACGCGCTGGGCGTGCCGCTGGCCGCGCGGGCGTCGACGATCGTCGGATCGGTGGCCCGGGAGCCGGTGTACGTGCCGGAGAGCCTGGACCTGGACGGCGTGCTGGCGGCGTTGAAGGCGGCCGGGGCCGACCTGGCCATCGTGGTCGACGAGTACGGCGGCACGGACGGCGTGGTCACGATCGAGGACCTGGTCGAGGAGCTGGTCGGGGAGATCGCCGACGAGTTCGACCCGGCAAGTGTGGACGACACCGGGCCGGTCGAGCTGACCGTGCCGGGTGGGGAGCGCACGGTGCTGGTGGACGGGGTGCTGCGCTCCGACGAGCTGGCCGAGCAGACAGGCTTCCGGCTGCCCGAGGGGCCGTACGAGACGTTGGCCGGCTTCCTCATGGCGCAACTGGGGCACATCCCGCTGGCGGGCGAGACAGTCGACGCGGACGGCTGGGAGTTCACAGTGGTGGAGGTGGAGCGGCACCGGATCGAGCAGGTCCGGGTGCTGCGCCCGGCGGAGCCGGACGCCGATGACTGAGCTGCTGGTGACAGTGCTGCTGCTGCTCGGCAACGGGTTCTTCGTGGGCAGCGAGTTCGCGCTGATCGCGTCGCGGCGGACGGTGATCGAGCCGCTGGCCGCCAGCTCGAAGCGGGCCCGCTGGGCGCTGTCGGCGATGAACCAGATCCCGCTGATGATCGCTGGCGCGCAGCTCGGCATCACGGTCTGCTCGCTGGGCCTGGGGGCGATCGCCGAGCCGGCGCTGGCTCATCTGCTGGAGTCACCGTTCCACGCCGTCGGCCTGCCCGAGCGCGCGGTGCATCCGGTGGCGTTCGTGCTGGCGCTCGGCGTCGTCGTCTTCCTGCACACGGTGGTCGGCGAGATGGTGCCGAAGAACATCACGCTGGCTGGTCCGGAGGTCTCCGCGCTCTGGCTGGGCCCGGCCATGCTGGCCTTCTGCGTGGCCACCAAGCCGTTGCTGCTGGCGATGAAGTGGGCGGCCCGCCGGGTGCTGGCGTTCTGGCGGATCGAGGCGACCGAGGCCGTGAAGACGGTGTTCACCGCCGAGGAGTTGGCCGGGCTGGTGTCGCAGGCGCGTACCGAAGGGCTGCTCGACGCCGAGGAGCACGCCCGCATCACCGGGGCCCTGGCCCTGCACACCCGGACGGCGGCGGACGCGTTGCAGCCGTGGTCGACGGTGGTCACGGTGGCCGAGGACGTCTCCCCGGCGTCGCTGGAGGTGCTGGCGACCCGGACCGGCCGGTCCCGGTTCCCGGTGGTGCAGCGGTCCACCCGACGTGTCCTGGGTTTCGTGCACGTCAAGGACGTGCTCGGGTACGCCGGGCAGGGCCGTCGGGCGCCGGTGCCGGCCCAGGTGTACCGACCGCTGGCGGTGGTGCCGCCGGAACGTACGCTGGCGGATCTGCTGCTGGCCATGCGCCGCGAACGGCGGCACATGGTGCTGGTCAGCGACGGTAGGCGTCCGCTCGGAGTGGTCACGCTCGACGACGTATTGACCGCAATCGTTGGGTAATTGACCAACACCCTTGGTGTGCAAGCGGTTGCGTGACAGTGACGGTGACTCGGCTCGCCTTGATTCCGGCCCACCGCTTCCCTAATGTGGGGCACCGACCGCTGTGGGTCGTCTGCCTCGGCCCTTCCCTCACGCGAGGCGCCCGGCGGTCGGTTGCAAAGGAGTCGGTGCCGGTGGCAACCATGCCCCCTCATCGTCACGCCCCGGGACTGCCCGTTCGGCCGGGCGGTCTGCGTCGGGTCGCCCACCGTCTGCTCGTGCTGGTCGCCGCTGCCGCGGTCGGCGCCGGAATGCTCGCCGTGCCGGCTCAGGCCGAGCCCACGGTCGACGAGATCGAGGCGCAGATCGACAAGAAGTGGGAGCAGTTGGAGCCCACCATCGAGCAGTACAACAAGGTCCGGGCGCAGCTGAAGGTCAACCGGAAGAAGTCGTCCGACCTGCAGAAGAAGATCGAGCCGCTGGCCCTGCAGAGCGAGTTGGCGCTCAACCGGGTCGGTGACCTCGCGTCCCGCTACTACATGTCGGGCCCGTCGCAGGAGATCGGCGCGCTGCTCGTCAGCGCCAAGCCGGACACCCTCACCGAGCAGCTCACCCTCCTCGACCGGCTGGCCGCGCAGGAGCGCAAGCAGGTCGAGGGCGTGCTGGCCGTGCGGGCCAAGTACGACGGCGAGAAGCAGAAGCTCGACGCGCTGATCGCCACCCAGACCCGGCAGCAGAACGAGCTGGCGGCCAAGAAGAAGCAGATCGACGCCGAGATCAAGAAGCTCGAGGCGTCGATGCCCAAGACCACTGTCAAGACCGTCGGCTGCCCGACCATCAACGGTGTGCTCGCCGTCGCCGCCCAGAAGGCGATCAAGACGGCCTGCCAGCAGGTCGGTGACCCGTACGTCTGGGGCGCCACCGGCCCGAACTCGTTCGACTGCTCGGGGCTGACCCAGTACGCCTACAAGTCGGCCGGGATCTACCTCACCCACCACACGGGTGACCAGTGGAACGAGGGCAAGGCCGTGTCGCGCGCCGACGCCCGTCCCGGTGACCTGGTCTTCTTCTTCTCCGGCCTGAGCCATGTCGGGCTGTATCTGGGTAACAACCAGATGGTGCACGCGCCTCGTGCCGGCAAACCGGTGCAGGTGTCCAGCATCAACACCATGCCCATCGCCGGGTTCCGCCGACCCGGCTGATCCAGCTGACGTCACGAGGGCCCCCGGTCGGATGACCGGGGGCCCTCGTCGTTTGTCGTCGTCAGCGGGGTGCGCCCACCGGGGACGGCAGGAGCTGCACGTCGGCGAGATCGACGTACATGATGCGGTGGCCGAACTGGATCTGCACGTACCGGTTCTTGCCGCGGATCACCGTCCAGTCGCCGGGCGAGGAGCCGTCGAACGTGCTGGCCCGGTAGTACTCACCGGCCAGCACCGCGCCGACGGCGTACCGCTGACCGGCGGCGAGCGTGTACTGCAGTGGTGAGATCGCCTGGTACGGCACACCCTCGGGGTAGGCGGCCTGCTCCGGGTACGCCCGACCGTAGACCGGGATGGTGGCCCGGCCGGGCTTCGGGACGGCCACCACGCCGACGGTCCAGCTGGCGGTCGGCGCGGACGCCGGGTTGTGGAACCAGGCGCGTTGCCCGAGGTACCAGATGGCCGTCCAGTCGCCCTGCCGTCCGGCCAGGGCGTACGTCTGGCCGGCGGAGGCCCGGGCGCCATGGTCCGACACGTCCATCGTGTTCGGGGTGCCGTCCGGGCGCAGCGCGATGTCGTTGACCAGCGGCGCGTCCTCGGACGGCGCGGTGTGCAGCACCACCGACGAGGAGCCGCGCGGCGCGCACGGCGTCCCAGGGGTGACGCAACCGGTGAACGCCGGTTGGTTGGTCGCGTAATCGGGGTCGATCCGGACGAGCCCGGTGGCCGGGGTGCCGGTGTCCAGGCGCGGTGCGTGCAGCAGGTCGAAGTAGTGCGTCCAGTCCCAGTACGGCCCCGGGTCCCAGTGCATGCCGCGCACTGTCGACGCGATGGTGCCGGGCACGTTGTCGTGGCCGATGATGTGCTGGCGGTCCAGCGGGATGCCGTACCGCAGCGCGAGGTGCCGCACGAGCTTCGCCGAGGTCCGGTACATCGCCTCGGTGTACCAGGTGCCCTGCGCGGCGAAGCCCTCGTGCTCCAGCCCGATCGACTTCGCGTTGACGTACCAGTTGCCGGCGTGCCAGGCGACGTCCTTGGTCTTGACGTGCTGGGCGATGTTCCCGTCCACCGAGCGCAGCGAGTAGTGCCAGCTCACGTAGGTCGGGTCCTGGACGAGTTTCAGGGTGGTCGCCCAACTCGCCTCGGTGTCGTGGATGACGATGTACTCGATCTTCTGCCGGGCGGGCCGGTCGGAGAGGTCGTGGTTGCCGTAGTCGCCGTCGCCGAACGCCTCGTAGGGTGCCGGGATCCACTCACAGGAGACGGTCCGTGGGCACTCCAGCCCGTCGGGGCGGGCGAGTCGTCGTAGGCCCAGCCGGTCCAACCAGGACCGCTGGGGCTGGACCGCGCGGGCCGGCAACGTCACTCGCTGGCCGTCGTCGGTCACGCGGGACTCGCCGGCGCCGATGGTGGTGAAGACCTCGTCGGCGAAGGCCGCCGCGGCGTCGGCGCTGTCCGCGCCGGCGTACCGGGCCACCGCGCCGTACCAGGTCGCGGGGTCGGTGCCGGCACCCACCGGGGCGCCCACCTCCCGTTGGTACGCGGCCAGCAGCGCCGCCCCGCCCCGAATGTTTGTCGTCGGGTCGCTGCGCAGCGCCTCGGGGGCGGCCCCGGTCAGCGCGGCGGCGGCGTCGACGGTCTGCAACGCGGCGGTGGGCGGCGCGGGATCCGTGGCCGTTGCGGGTGCCATGGGGGCACGGGAGTCGTCGCCGCGCGGATCCTCGGCGCCGGCGTCGTGGTGGCCGCGCGCGGGTAGGGCGGCCACGTGGCGGGCATCGGTCAGGTGCATCGGTCCGTAGCCGCCGCTGGTGCTCGGGGTGCCGGCGTTGCTGTCCCAGCGGGACTCCAGGTAGGAGACCCCGAGCAGCACGGCGGTCGGCACGCCGTACTCGGTCGACGCGGCGGCGTACTGCTGCTGACGGTCGGCGGAGGGTGCTGCGGAGGCGGTGCCGGCGCTCAGCGGTACGGCGGCCGTGGCGATGACCACCGCGACCGCGAGCGATGCGCGCCGGCCGGCGGACAGGGTTGGACTTTCCATCGAACCCCCTAGATTTGACTGGTAACTGTGTCGTCACCTTCGCGCCGGTCGGGAGTCTGCGTCAATACCTTTCCATATATCAAACTGCATCGAAAGAAACCTTCACACACGCTCGGTGATCTCTTCCAATCGGTACGGAGTGTCACGGCCGCACGGGTTGCGGATCGGTAACGGCCGTCTCTACTCTGGTCATTTGTCGGCCCGGTAGCAGGTCCGCCCATCCCGGGCGGTAACGGACCGACACCGCCGAGTCGCTTTCGAGCGAGCCGGGGACCCAGGTTCCCCCGGGGTGAATCCGCAGCCAATGCGGTAGGGCGCCAACTTCCCGCCCGAACCCGTCAGCTAACCCGGTAGGCGGTCGGGAAGAAGGAGTACGGAACCCCGGTGGCCCTCCATGCCCCGCGGCCGTCGTCCGAACGGTCGGCCCCGGCCGACCCGACGTCGACAGTGCCGCGTCCACGCTGGTCCCGCTTCACCACCGCCCTCGCCGCACTGGTCGGCGTTGCCGTCGTCCTGACCGGCAGCGCCACGGCGGCCCACGCGGACCCGTCCGTCGCCGAGATCGAGCGCCAGATCGACGCCGACTGGAACAAGCTCGAACCGGTAATCGAACGGCACAACGCCACCCGCGCGGACCTGGCCGCCAAGCGCAAGCAGGCCGACGCGCTCGCCGCCCGCATCGCGCCCCTGGAGCGCCAGGTCGACGCCGCGATGAACAAGGTCAGCGCGCTGGCCGTGCGCGCGTACATGGGCGAGAACCTGTCGACGGTCAACACGATGCTCGGCAGCCGGTCGCCCGGCGAGGTGGTCGGGCAGCTCGAAATGCTCGACCGGTTCGCCCACAACCAGCAGCAGGACGTCCGGCAGGTCGCCGATCTCCGCGACGAGCTGGCCCGGCAGAAGGCGCCGCTCGACGAGATGGTGGCCCAGCTGACCCGGACCGAAGCGCAGCTGGCGGCGAAGAAGAAGCAGATCAACGACGAGATCGACAGGCTGCAGAAGCTGCGCCTCAAGGTGTACGGCAACGGCGGCGGCGGTCCCCTGCGTCCGGCGCCCTGCCCGGCCAGCTACCCCGGCGGCGGCGCGGGCATTGCGGTCAAGTTCGCCTGCGCTCAGATCGGCAAGCCGTACGTGTGGGGCGCCGAGGGTCCGAACTCGTACGACTGCTCCGGGCTGATGCTCGCCGCGTGGGCGAAGGCCGGTGTGTCTCTGCCGCACAACGCCGCCGCGCAGAGCCGGGTGACCAAGAACGTCAGCAGAGGTGATCTGCGCCCCGGTGACCTGGTCTTCTACTACAGCGACATTCACCACGTCGGCATGTACGTCGGCAATGGCTGGGTGGTGCACGCCTCCCAGGCCGGTGTGCCCATCAAGATGAAGAAGGTCGACGACGGGCCGATCCACAGCTACGGCCGTCCCGGCTGACCGACGCCGGACACAGCGAGGGCCCGTCGCGATCTCGTCGCGGCGGGCCCTCGTCGTGCGTCAGCGCGTCGGCCAGGCACGCCAGTTCTGCCAGGAGCGGCTCGGCGTCGGCCCCCGCTGGCCCTGGTAACGCGAGCCGTAGACCACCGAGCCGTACGGGTGCTCGGCCGGCGAGGAGAGCCGGAAGATGCAGAGCTGGCCGATCTTCATGCCCGGCCAGAGGGTGATCGGGAGGTTCGCCACGTTGGACAGCTCCAGCGTCACGTGACCGGAGAAGCCCGGGTCGATGAACCCGGCGGTGGAGTGGGTGAGCAGCCCGAGGCGGCCCAGTGAGCTCTTGCCCTCCAGCCGGCCGGCGAGCTGGTCGCCGAGCGAGATCACTTCCAGCGTCGAGGCGAGCACGAACTCCCCCGGGTGCAGCACGAACGGCTCGCCCTCGGGCACCTCGACCACCGAGGTCAGGTCGTCCTGCTGCATGGCCGGATCGATGTGGGTGTAGAGATGGTTGTTGAAGACCCGGAACAGCCGGTCGAGTCGTACGTCGATGCTGGACGGTTGGACCAGGGTGGGCTCGAACGGTTCCAGGCCCAGCGTGCCGGCCTTGATCTCGGAGACCAGGTCGCGGTCGGAGAGCAGCATCGGACCACCATAGCGGCGTCGGCCGGATCGGCCGGATTCGGTGCCGGTGACCAGCGCGTCGAGGTCGCTGCTCGTACATTTGTTCGATAGAATGCTCGCATGGCTTCCTGGTCCGAATTCGCCGCCGACGAGCCCCGCCTCGCCGACGGGATCCGCGTTCTCCTGCAGCAGTACGGGCCGGGCTTCGGCTACCTGGCCACGGTCCGCGCCGACGGCGGGCCCCGGGTCCATCCGGTCTCCCCGGTCATCACCGACGAGGGTCTCTTCTGCTTCATCATCGACTCGCCGAAGCGCCGCGACCTCGAACGGGACGGCCGCTACGCGCTGCACTCGTTCCCCCCGGAGGAGAGCGACGACGAGGCGTACGTGGCGGGCCACGCCTGGCCGGTCACCGACCCGGTCCAGGTGGCCCGACTGGCGCAGAGCGCCCGGGCCGAGCCCCAGGTCGACTGGCGGCTGTTCGAGTTCACCGTCGACGTGGCGATGTTGACCCGTCGCGAGCAGCACGCCGCAGGCGTCCCGGGTGTCGCCCCGAGCCGTCCGGCCGTGCGGGTCTGGCTGGACCCGCAAGCCCCGCCCGCGCCGGCGGCGCCGGTCGCCGTACCGCAGACGCGCCCGGCCCGGCGCAGCCGTGACGTCCAGTGCACGGCCGCCTGACCACGGCCCTGTTGTCCCACAAAGCGCCGGTGCCGGCTCCGTCGTGACGGAGCCGGCACCAGGTGTACGCGAGGAGAGTTACGCCGCGCGGTACGCGTTCCACGCGGTGAGCATGCGGCTCGCCTGACCCGGGGTGAACTGGTACATGCACGAGTCGTAGGTGTAGTCCATGAAGTTGGTGATCGGGTCCAGGCCGGTCGCCGAGCAGGTGTCCCGCCCGGTCGGGCACTGGTACGCCGGCGACGCCTCGGCCGGGGTGTCGCTGACGCCGTCACCGGAGCCGCCGCAGCCACCCTGGAAGGTGTGGTAGAGGTTCAGCCAGTGACCGATCTCGTGGGTGCCGGTGTCGCCCTGGTTGTAGTTGGTGGAGGTGCCACCCGGCAGGGACTCGTTCAGCACGACCACGCCGTCCATGCTGCTCAGCTTCCGCTGCGGGAAGGTCGCCCAGCCGAGCAGGTCGTCGCTCAGCTCACCGAGGTAGATGTTGAGCGTGTTCTTGCCGCCCACCCGCAGCGACGACTTCATCGACCGCTCCGCCGACGAGCCGTCGACGATCGGGTACCAGGACGGGTTCGTCACCCGGTTGATCTTGTCGAGCCGGAAGGCGAAGGCGGTGGCAGCGCCGCCGGTCCCGCCCGCGTAGGCCTGGTTGAGCACGCTGATCTGCGAAGTGATCATCGAGTCCGGGATGTTGCCGCCGGCCCGGGTGCTGTCCTCCTGAATCACGTGCACCACCACCGGAATGGTGACGGTGGCCAGCGTCGTGGCGCCGGCGCCGGCCCGGAAGTTGGCGCGCTCACGCAGCGCCGCCGCGAGGTCGGCGTCGCGTTCCCGGACCTGCTTCGCGGTCAGCTCGTTCGGGTCGTGCGTGGCCGCCGCGCCGGGCTTCACCCGAGCGTTGGCCTGGCTGTCGGCCGGCTCCGCACAGGCGCCGCCCGGCGCCGCGGAGAAGGCCGAAGCGGCCGGAACGACGCCCACCGCAGCGGTGCTGAGCAGCAGCGCGAGGGTCGTCGACGCGACACCGGCGGCACGCCGGGTCAGCAGGTTGGGACGGAGTCCCATGAGCCCACCTCTTTCTGGTGGCGCGGCAGGGGGTGTGTCACGCCATGGCTGGAACGTGTGGCAGACGTTACAACCCATCAATGCATTTGAGAATGGCCATATGTTGCCGCGAGGAAACTTCTTCCGAGGCGAGGGCGTCCCGCCGGCGCGCGGGGGTGGCTGGGTGCACCGGTTCGACGACTCGGGTACAGTGGTGCCGCCTGCGGGTGTAGTTCAATGGCAGAACATCAGCTTCCCAAGCTGACAGTGCGGGTTCGATTCCCGTCACCCGCTCCACGCACGGAAGCCCTGATCAGGACCGATGTCCCGTCAGGGCTTCCGTGGTTCTAGGTCATGCTGAAACAGGGATGGGCCATTAGCGGGCCATTAGCTCGCCTCGGCGGCCGGTCCGTCGCCCTCGACAACCCGCTTGACCTTGCGCTTGCTCGGCTTGCGCCGGGCCGCCTTGACCGCCTTGTCGATCGCGTCGGCGATGCCCTGGTCGGCCTCCCGATTGGCGTGCTGGTAGATCAGCGCGGCACGCGGACTGTCGTGCCCCATCCGCGCCATGATGTCGCGCAGGCTAGCCCCTGGTGCCCGCGACGCGAGTGTGTTGCCGGTGTGCCGCAGGTCGTGGAAGTGCAGCCCGGCCGCGCCGATCGCCGCTACCGCCTCGGGCCACTTGACCAGCTTGTTGAAGTTGCCGCGCCAGAGGTTCCGGCCGCTCTCGCCGGTGAACACGAACGCCTCGGGTGCCTCGCCGACGTGGCTGGCCATGTGCTGTTTCAGCACAGGTAGTGCCGCCTTGGGTAGTGCGACGGTTCGCACACCTGCCCGCGACTTGGGCGGGCCGAGAATCAGGCCGGTTCCCCGGTGCTCGACGAACGCCTGTCGCACGCGCACCGTGCCGGCCGACAGGTCGACGTCGCAGCGTTGCAGGGCGACCGCCTCGCCCCACCGCAGGCATCCGAACGTCGTGACCAGGATCAGCGCCCGGAAGCGCTCCGGCATCCGCTCGGCCAGCTCGAAGAGCTGCGGGACGGTGAGGACCGGCCGTTCTGCTGCCTTCTCCTGGTCGGCACCGACGATCCGGCACGGGTTGACCCTGATTAGTTCGTCCTCCTTGACGGCGGTCATCAGGACCGCGCGTAGCAGCCGGTATGCCTTGGCGGCCATGGTCACCGACACGCCCTCGGCCAGCAGCAGTGCCCGCCACTCGCGGACCATGGGCGTGTCGATCCGGTTGAGCGGCATGTCGCCGAGGTGCGGCGTGATGTGCCTGCCGAGGGTCCACCGGTACAGGTGCACGGTCCGGGGCCGCAGGTTCGGCCGCTCGGCGATCCACCGCTCGGCGTAGTCGCGTAGCCGGATCTTGCCGCGCTCAGGGTCGATCCACTCGCCCCGCATCATCTGAGCCTCGACCAGCGACAGGTACTTCTCGGCCTCGGACTTGCGAGCGAACGTCTGCGGAGCGGAGCGCATCCGCCCGTCCGGGCCGGGGTAGCGAGCCTGGTAGCGGCCGGACTCGCGCTTGCGGATGTTGCCGAATCGGCGGTGTCCCTCTTGGTTTGCCATGATCAGGCGACACTCCTCAATCCGCGCCAAATGGTCTCTGCGGTCATGGGCTCGACTCGTCCGGCGTGGACGAACGCGGCCAGGTCGGCGGGGTCGATCCGGATCGATCGGCCGAGGCGATGGAACGCGATCTGTCGCTCGGCAACGGCGCGGCGTACGTAGCGCACGCTCATGCCGATGCGGCTTGCGGCTTCATCGATGGTCAGCAACTCGGCGGGCAGCTTCAGAACCGGCGCGTTCTGGGTGATCCGCTTAGCCATCGGGTGTCCTTTCCGGGCAGTGCGGCCTATCGGGGGTGGTTCGGCAAGGCGTTGAGAGCGCCGGTAGCGGCATCTCTGGTGGTAGGGGCGGTTCGGTGAGGGGCGGCGGGCCGCGTTGGCAGGAAGCCGTACGGCGGCCCGCTGAGAGCCACGCTGAGCCAAGATCTCGTGCGTCCTGGTGTCTTCGTATAGGTCTGTGCTGAAACAGCCCTCTACGCCCCTGTTTCAGCGTGTTCGGCAGGGTCACGGCCAGAGTCCGGCTGTCCCCGAGGTGTCCCCCTTGTTTTCGCTGCTCAGGGCAGGTTGGGGGACACCGGGGACAGGGGAGACACCAGGGACTCGGTACCGGCCGCCGGTGTCGGCGGCGAGTTGCCCGTCGGCGAGCATCCGCTGACAGGTCCGCTTGACGTTGTCGTAGGCGAGACCGACTCCGTCGGCGATGACCTTGGGGGTACTGCCGGGGGCGGACCGCAGGAACCGCAGGATCGTCGCGCGGGTCTCGCCGATCTGGTGATCCTCGGCCGGGCCGTCGAGCATCTGCCAGGCACCGGCGGCGGGGTCGAATGTGAGGGCGTACTCGTTCTCGTCGACGTCGCGGCCGGTGACGTGCAGCACGCCGTCGCCCTGGTTACGCGCCCGCTTGAGTACGAGGGTGGCGTCAGCGGCTCCGGCGAGTCCGTTGGTCCCTGAGACCTCGGTGAGGAAGTCGTCGGATCCGGCCTTGCGTACGTGGTGGACCAGGACGAACGCGACGCCGTAGTCGTCGGCGACCTTCTTTGCCCGGCCGACAGCGGCGTAGTCGGCATCGTAGGCGGACGCGCCGGGGGCGGAGTGGCCGCGCAGCTTGGCGAACACGTCGATGATGACCATGCGGGCGTTCGGGTTGCGGTCGAGCCACGCGGCGATGGCCTGGTCGCCACCCTGCGGCAGCGGCGGGCACTCGGTGGCGAGGGTGAGTCCTGCCGGGGCCTTGCGCTGGCCGAGGACCTTGCCGAGCCGGTTTTGCAGGCGGCGGGCGGTGTCTTCCAGGGCGAGGTACAGCACGGGGCCGGGCTCGACCGGGATCGCGCCGAACGCCTTGCCGCCGAGGGCGACGTCGAGGCCGAGGCCGAGCGACATCCACGACTTGCCGACCTTGGGCGGGCCGCAGAGCAGGTTCACGCCCTCGGACAGCACACCGGGCACAGCCCACTTCGGCGGGGCGAACTCCATTGCCATGATGTCGGCGGCGGTCCACGACGTGCGGATCCAGGCGGGCCGCTTCGCCTCTGGCGACAGCACCTCGGCGGCGTCGTCCGGTCCGGCGACGTGCAGGTGCGGGCGGTCGGCGGGCATGGCGCTCATGCGGCCACCGTCCGGGGGCGACGGGCACCGGCGGCGAGGCCAGAGCGGATCGTGCGTAGCGTCTCGAACCGGCTGAGGCCGATCGACAGTGCGGTCTGCTCCAGCGGCGCGGCGGCCTGGTCGACGGACAGCGCTCCCCCGGCGGCAAGCTGGCCGAGGGCGACCGCGGACACGTAGAGCGTGTGGTTACGCTCGCCCTCGGCCGCGTGCCGCAGGTGGTCGAGCTGCCGGCCGATCGCGGCGTCCAGGTAGGCGCCGGCCCGGCCGGACGGCAGGTCGACGGCCACCGGGCGTTGCGGCGGCAGCGGCGCGGGGGCGAGGCGTTCGGCGAGCCAGCCTGGTAGATCAGCGACCGGCAGGTCACGGGCGACGGCGTAGGGGCGGCCCGCGACGGTGCTTCCGGCCGCAACGACGTAGCCGCCGTGGGCGCGGGTGTCGACCAGCCAACCGAGGCCGTTGCCGCGCTCCCCGGCCGTGTTGCGCAGGGCCGGACCGGTGGCCGGGTGCCGGAAGTAGAGGTGCGCACCACCTCCGCCGGTGGTCACGGTGTGCGTGTCGGTGGGGACCGGCTGTCCGGCGTCGGCGCACAGGTCGGCGAGTACGGGCCACCCGTCCAGGTAGCCCGCGAACCTGGTGGGCGCGACCTGGTCGGGCTTGCGCACGTCCAGGTCGACGACGAGCAAACCGGATGGGCCGCAGGCGATGCCGACTCCGTACGGCGTGCTGGCCCAACCGCGCCGGATCCTGTCGGGGTCGATGGTGGCGCGGGCCTCCCAGCCGGTGTGCCCGTTGCGGCAGCGCGGGTCCCGGCCGGTGCAGGCGTCGGCGGGGTGGTCGGGAAACGCGGGCCGCTTGTCGTTTGGACGCAGGGGGAAGACGTGCCAGCCACGCGCGGCGGCGGCGAGAGCCACGTCGCGTAGGGATTCGTTGTCGGGCATCGGTTTCGGCCTCCTGATGTCGGGTGCGGACGGGTGTTCGCGCTGGTAGTTCTCGTCGGCGCAGGCGGCGCAGTAGCGGGTCTTCTCCCACCGGGCGACCTGCAACGGCTGACCGGACACGGTGTCTTCGGCGGCGACGGTGCGGTCGCAGATGTGCGGGTAGGGCAGATCGGCGGGCACGAGGCGATCGAGGGCCTTGCTCGCGCCGATCCAGTGCCCGCCGGTCATCGGCCCGGCCGCTCGTCGTGGCAGTCCAGGCATTCGCCGAGAGAGCGCGGGATGTAGTAGTCGCGCAGCTCGCCGCAGGCCGGGCAGATGCGGCGGGCGCGCAGCGCGGCCGAGATCCCGCGCCGCTGTGCCGGGGTGGCGGTGCGCTTGGGCCGGGCGAGGTCGAGCCGGTACAGGTACGCGGTCCGGGTGCCGCCGACGCCCCGCCAGAGGATCTGCGCGGCGACCGGCTGACCGCCCGGCCGCAGGCCGCGCGCCCGGAGCTGCCTGCGGGTGGCGTAGCCGTCCGGCGCACCCTGCCACCAGAATGTCGGGACGTCGTGCCGCTCGGCGTCGGGATCCCAGTAGGCGGCCCGGATCCGCGACATCAGCCGGCCCTCCGGTCAAGCGCCGGCCGGTCGGTGGCCCGGCCTCGCAAGGCGGCGGGCCGGATCGCGGCGACAGCGGCCAGCAACTCGCGGCACAGGTGCAGCACAAGGCCGAGTTGCCGCCGGGCGGTGTCCTCGGTTCGGCTGAGCGGGACGCGGATGCGGATCTCGGCGTAGTCGACGTCGGCAGCGCGGACGCGGGTGATGACGGCCC
Organism: Micromonospora sp. DT63; assembly: GCF_049841615.1. Classification (NCBI taxonomy): domain Bacteria; kingdom Bacillati; phylum Actinomycetota; class Actinomycetes; order Micromonosporales; family Micromonosporaceae; genus Micromonospora; species Micromonospora sp. DT63. The sequence continues at coordinate 291,044 of NZ_JBNCKQ010000003.1, forward strand.
GGCCGCCGAGCGGCCCGTCGGCGATGATGTCCGGGGCCTGGTGCAGGGCCACCCCGCACCGGTGATCGCGGGTGCACCAGTTGGTGTGTGGCGTCTCGGTCCGGGTGAACCGGGCCATGGTCCGGGCGGCCATCAGCGCGTGCCCTTGCCGTGCAACTCGCGCAGGCTGTTGATGATCCGGCGGCCGACGCGCAGGCGGCGTCCGTCGCCGTGGCAGCGGCGGCAGAGGCCGAACGCGCGGCCGAACGGGGAGCGTCGCGTGCCGGTGCCGGAGCACTTGCGGCAGGCTCCGAACGGCCAGAGCCAGCAGCCGAGGGCGTAACAGAGCGTGGCGATCGCGGCGGCGAGGATCAGTACTCCGATCACGGTGGTTCCGGGGGTCGCGGTCGCGGCGAGGGCAGACACAGTGAGCCTCCAGAGGGCGTTCTTGGGCGTGAAGGGCTGGCGACGCAACCCGCGACCGGTCAATGTCTGCGCTGACCAGGCCGGTCGCGGGTTAAGTCGCGGTGACGCGACCGGTCGCGGGCGGGCCGCGACCGGCTATGCGGCCTTGCGGCGGGTGATCGCGGCGTCGATGTCGTCGGCCTTGGCTCCCTTGAGGGCCTTGCCGGAACGCTTGACGTCTACGCTGCGTACACCGAACGAGCGGACCTGAGCCGAGATCGATTCGGCGGTCACGTCCGCGTACGCCTCGGGGAGCCGGTCGGCGAGGCGGGCCGCGATCTCTTCCCACTGCGCGCCGGTCTCGCCGCGCTCGATCACGCTGCGAACGTCGGCGAGCACATCGCGGATCTCGCGGGCGACGTCCTCCCCAGCCGCCATGCCAGAGAGCGTGCCGGCTGCCTCGCGCAGCTTCCGGGCGGCGATCAGGATCTTCTCCGCGTCGTCCGCGTCGGCGAGGTACGTGCGAACCGTCGGGGTGGCGTCCGACGCGCCGCGCAGGATGCCGACGCCCTTGTAGCTGGGCAGCAGCGTCGACGAGTCGTAGCCCTCGGAGTTCGCCCCCGCGCCGAGGACCAGGTCGGAGACGTTCCACGAGCCGGTACGCAGGGAGAACCTGACCTGGTGGTTGTCCCGGAAGCTGATGAACTGCGTGGCAACCTGCCCGCCGCCCACACCCGAGGGGCGCTGGGTCGCGTCGACGAACCCGACACCGGCCGCCGGGGCAACCTTGACCAGGTAGACGAGCAGGGACGCGATCTCCTTGCTGATGTCGCCGAGGTCGAAGTACTCCTGAAACTCATCCAGGACCACCAGCCGCACCGGCATCCGGTACTTCGGGTCACGGGCGATCTCGCGGGTCAGCTTGCCCTCGGGGCAGATGTCGACCGGCAGCTTGGACAACCGCTCGTACCGGTCCTGCACGTCGGCTTTGATCTCGCGCAGCGCTTCGAGCGCGATCTCGGCGGGGTCGCCGTCGCGGGTCATCGCCATACCGAACGCGTACCGGTCGGCGACCAGCGCGAACTTGCGCCAGTCCGGCTTGCCGCCGCCGTCCAGGACCGTCAGCTTCACGTACGGGTCCAGCGCGGCGTACAGGGCCAGCGAGCGAGCAGCGAACGTCTTGCCCTGCCTCGGTTGCGCGCCGATCAGGATGCTGTTCCACATCAGGTCAACGGCGACCTTGTTGCCGCGCTCGTCCAGCCCGAACGGGGCAGGCTGCCAGATGTCGGTGGGCTTGCAGCGCAGCAGCGGCGTCCGGCCCGCACCCTGGGCGAGCGGGTCGCGGTCGGCGACCCACAGCGTGTGCCGTCGGTGCGAGCTGGGATCGCGGGTGATGAACACCTGCGAAACCGCGACGTCCAGGCCCGAGGCGATCGCGCCGCGTGCCTTGACCGCGTCGTCGAACGTCTTGCCGTACGGCAGGTCGATCGACACCTGAGAACCGGTGCCCGAGGCGTCACGGGCCATGGTCGAGCCGAACCCGATCTGCTGGTGCGCCTTGTCCGGGTGCCCGAGACCAGCGGCATAGTAGGCCCGCAGGATGATGTCCGGGTTCACCCGGCGGAAGCGGCCCGAGACGGTGGCCGGGGTGATGATGCGCCGGTCCTCGGGACGGCCGATGTGCGCCAGGAACGCGACCAGGAGGCAAGCGGCGAGCACCAGCGCCCACACCGGGGCGACGGCGTAGAGCACCGGGCCGCCGACGCACACCGCGACGGCCTCGGCGGCGAGCACGATGCCGCGCCACATGCGGGTGGCCTTGACCTCGCGGTGCAGCTTGAGCCACATGGCCGGGTCGTTGGCGTCGGCGGCGGCCTGCCGCAGCCCGTACTGCTCCGACACCCACCACCACTTGAGCTGCCGGCCGATCAGCCGGAACGTGCCTACCCCGGCCCAGAACGTGGCGAGGGTGGCGTACCAGGGTGCGCGGACGGCGTGGAACCCGGCGCGGTAGCCGGTCAGGGCGGCGGCCTGCGCGAGGCTGTGTCGGATGTTCGGCCACGTCGACCAGTTGGCCGGCACGATCGGCCGCTTGCCGGACGCGTCCACCGGAGGCAACTCGACGGGCATCCCACCGCGCTGCGGGGTCTCGTCCAGGTTCACCTCGAAGTGCGTGCCCGCGTCGGCGGTCCGGCGGGTGCGCTCGGCGTTCAGGTCGACCACCTCGGCGACGTCGTTCTCGGCGGCCGTCCAGTCGAACTTGTCGGGGTTGGGGTTGGGAGCAGTCATGATGGGGGTCTCTCCTGAGGTCTAGTGACTGATGGCGGGCCGGTGACGCGGCGCTTGCTTGGCGGCGGGTGGCCGCGTCACCGGGCGAAGCTATGCGGCGATGAGGGCGGGCGTTTCCGCAGGAAGCGGGGCAGATGGTGACGCATCGGTGGTGCGCAGAGCGGCGAGATGACGTCGCGCGGTCGAGACCGAGACACCGGCCTTGGCGGCGATCTGCGAGACCGGCGCGTCGGGCATCTTGGCGGCGGCCTTGGCGACCTTCTCGGCCGACACCGGGCGCGGTGTGACCCGCTTGACCGGCGTCTTCTTGACCGCCGAACCCGAAGCGACTTCGACCGTGGGCACCGGCGCGGCAGGCGTCTCCGGTTCCCCGATGTCCTTGTTGGTGTAGGCCGACTTTGACTCGGTCAGGTAGGCGGGGACCGGGGCGGGCTCGCTGACCGATGCGGCCTCGGTCGCGGTCTCGGTTAGGGTGCGGATCCGGCCGCCGATCTCGACCAGGCTGATCGACGCGACCACGATTAGGCCGTCCACGCTGAACGGCAGCAGGTAGGCCGAGGAGTCGGCCTCGCCGTACCGGGTGGCCACGCCCACCATGTGCCAGTACGACACCCACGCCGCGATGCCAGCGATGACGGCCGTAGCTCCCAGCCGGACGGCTGACAGTGCACCGCGCCGCGCCGGGATCCGAGAGATCAGCTCGACCGCCAGCAGCAGCGCCACGGGCGACCACGCGGCGATTGCCTGACTGATCACGTTGTCGCTGGCGTGCAGCACGTTGCCAGCCAGCGAGGCCGCGATGCCGAGAGCGAACACCGAACGAACGCCCCAGCCGATGCGCTTGAGGCGCTTGAGGTCCTGGGCCATCAGGCGACCGCCTTCCGGTCGGCGGGCCGCACGGCCAGCGCGACAGCGACGCGGGTCACGCGGGCCTCGGCCCGACGCAGCCGCCGCCAGTCCAGCGGCGACGGGCCGCCGTGGGCGGCAGCGTTAATCAAGCTGATCTCGGCGTCCAGAACGGACAGCTCTGCCTCGATCAGCGGCCACTCGGCCTCGATCGCGGCCAACTCGGCCGGCGTCGGTTCGTCGACCTGGAGCGGGTACTTACGCACAACCAACCTCCGAAGTTGACGAGCCTGGCTAGTCAGGCTCGATGCGTTCGACAGTAGGCTGGCTTGGCTAGTCAGGTCAAGCTCCGCGTGGGAACTTTCCTGGCTTGGCTAGTCAGAGGTAGTGTCGATTCGTGGCCGAGAACCTTGAATTCCTGGGTGACCTTGATCCCGACGACCCTCGACAGGCGTCGCAGCAGATCGCGAACATGCTCCGGGCCGCGATCTTGACCCGGAAGCTCGCGCCCGGTGACAAGTTGCCGTCGCAACCCGAACTCGCGAACCGGTATGGCGTCGCGCGCGAGACGATCAAGCGCGCGCTTGAGGTGCTGCGCAACGAGCGCCTGATCGTGACTAGGCAGGGGAGCGGAGCATTCGTCCGTGCGCAGACACAGCGGCCGGTCGAGCTTCGGCCCCTGATCGAGGCAGCGTTCGAACACGAGCACGTGGCGATCGACTTTGCCGGGTTCTCGGGTGAGACGCTGCGGGACGCAATCGCCGAGGCACTCGACATGGTGCGTGCCGGTCGATCTGCTCCCGAGACCATCAGCGTCCGCCTGCTGATCTCTGACATGTCGGTGCCAATGGCGCTACCGGCCCTCGCTGCGACCGGGTCGGACGATCCTGCTGTCCGGAAGCGGGCAGAACGCATCACCCGGCGGGCCGCCGACGGGATCATCGATCAGGTGCAGGAACTCGCCGACCTCGGCCTCGTAAAGTCCGCGACGGTGGACGTGCGGACGCACAGCATCGCGCCGACCTTCAAGCTCTACATGCTGAACGGGCGAGAGGCGTTCTTCGGCTTCTACCCGGCAGTCAAGCGTGAGGTGACGATCGGCCGAGAGCCGGTCGAGATCTTCGACCTTATGGGCAGGGATGCGACCTTGTTCCACTACGCCGTCGACGAAGACGAGGCGTCGCACGGCACGCAGTTTGTCGAGTCTGCGCGCCTCTGGTTCAACTCAGTGTGGGACAGCGTCGCGCGCGAGTACCGGTCGTGAGCGCGCCGACGCTGTCCGACCTGGTGGGCGGCGGGCCGTTGCTCCTGGACTTCGACGGGCCGGTCTGTTCGATCTTCGCGGGATACCCCGCGCCGCGTGTCGCGGCCGAGCTGGTCGCGCTACTCGACGTTGAAGGCGTCTCCATGCCGCCGGAGGTACGCAGCGAGGGCGACCCTCTTGCCGTACTGCGGTGGGTTGGCGAGACCTGCCCACATGATCTGACGATGGCGGTTGAGGAAGCCCTATGTGCAGCCGAGGTGCACGCCGCTGGCATCGCTGCGCCAACACCGTTCGGGCGTGAGGTGATCCTCGGTGCGAACGCCCGAGGCTTGCCGGTTGCCGTGGTGAGCAACAACTCGGCGACGGCGATTGAGGCCTACCTGATGGCCCATGGTCTAGCCGCATACGTCAGGCCGATCATCGGCCGGGCGTACGCGGATCCGAGGCGGATGAAGCCGAACCCCGGCCCGGTGCTCGATGCTGTGCGCACCCTCGGGGCTGAGCCGGGCTCCTGTGTGTTGGTCGGGGACTCGCTCTCCGATATCGAGGCAGCCCACGCCGCCGGGGTCGTCGCAATCGGCTACGCCAACAGAGCGTGGAAGGCCAGCGCCTTCACAGCAGCCGATATCGTGGTCACGTCGATGGGGGACATCGCCGAGGCATTGTCCCCCGTGTCACCCGACTGCCCTTGAATTGCGGGCATTCGTAGGGCATAGCCCCGAAATTGTCCCGACCGTTGCACACCCCGTGAGAGAACAATGAAACTAATCAACCAGATCAGGTGGAAATCTTGGCTATGGAGCTCAACAGCCAAGTACTATCTATGGGATCGGTGGCGCTATGGCGATCTTCTTAGTGCTCCGTTAGGAGAGTCTGAGAAGGTGCGCTTCGAACTGTCGGGCGAAGACGGGCCGACCGGCGAAAATATGTGGGCAAAGAAAGTTGGCCGCGACACCTACGAGTTGGGCAATAACGGCTTCTATGCCCACGTGGCGGCTGGTGACATAGTCAGGGTAAAGGTGCGTTGGCCGTATCTGGAAGTTGTAGAGGTCGTCGAACGGAACCGCAAGACGACGCGCATATTCTTCGAACTCCCATGGCCCGACAGGGAGGAGCGCTCAAAGCTTATCGAGGCACTGCGAACAATGAATTATGAAGTCGAGTGGGGGTATCCTAATCTTTTGAGCGTAAGCGTCCCCGTCGACCATGATCCGTACGAAACTATCGCCCCGTTACTCGGTGAAAATGCCAGAATCTTTGAGGTAGACTGACGAGAAGTAAGTCGACATTTAGGATTCCGATTCCCTGGGCTTCCACAAATCCTTGGGTAGCCCCTGAGGTTTATCGCCTTTCACGTCCTCCATAATCAAGCGCGCATCACCATAAGAGGCATACCCGAACTCGACCACTCCGATTTTGAAGTCGGCATGGCTGAAATCGACGCGCCCAGCCGCAAAATCAGCTTTCGTGAAATCCGCAGTACCTTTTGCAAATTCAGCGCCGGAGAAAAACACATCAGCTCCCTCGAAGGACGTCGCTTCAAACCGCAGTGTCCCGCCTTCGAGTCGAAGGTTGCTGAAGTTGAACTTGCCGCTTTGGAGGCGCGCGCGGTTGAAGTTCAGGTCACCGCATGGGTAGATACCCCTTATTTCTACTCGCGCCTCCTTGAAAATTGACTCCCTGAAATCGACAACATTTAGATCATGTTTATGGTCATTCTGTATCCAAACGCGGCATTTAGAAAATGTCGACTCGGAGAGATCAATGAAACCCTCACCGGGGCCGTCAGGCATAAAAAAGTCGGAGTCGAAAAAAGAACCCTTGAGGCTATAGTCATAATTGCGCCAAGAATTTGAAGCGGTAGGATCGAGCCGGTCAAGGAGCGCATCTAGAATGGTAACCCTTACCTCCTTCTCTCCAGCCGGCAAATCGTCACCTTCCTTGTACATCCTAAAGTAAGCGCACAGGACGTTGATGCAGGTTTGCCGTTGTTCCGGCCAATCATCTGCAAGCCTCGAAAGCGCATACACACCCGCCAGCCTAACCGCCGCTTTGTCGCTGCCGAGCTGGTCTGCGGCGTCTTGATATCTTGAAGAAAAGTGCTCCTCATCGCTTCGCCGACTTGCAGCTTCTTCTACCCTCTGCTTGCGGTAGGCGTAGACAGCTGCGAAAACACCAGCGGCTAAACCTGCAACGGCTACAGCACTTCGGGTTAGATCGTATATATCCGATGACGTCAGCGGCTTCGGATTCTTCTGAACCGGGAGCAGTGGGACGTTTGCGCCGCGTGTCCACGCAAGAGCAATAAATACAGCATAAGCCGCAAGTGCGGCACCCGAGATGGCGAGTGCGAGGGTTACCGAGAATCGCATCATCTTCGGCGAATACCGACCAAGCTGCCTCGGTCGCTCGTCGGCGTAGAACACCGATCGGACGATGCGCCGGAGTTGGGCGCGGATTGATCGGAGGAAGGAAGACAGCACCCGATCAGGCTACCGGTCGCGGCAGTCGTGTCCCCACTGTCCCCCGTGTCCCTGCTGTCCCCCGAGAGGGATTGAACTGGGAGGACGAGGGGGACAGCACCGACGACCTAATCTCTTGTGTCCCCGGCAATGCCCTCGATTCCATCGACTAGCGGTTAGTCCGATAGGCGATATAGCCAACGAGGACAAGGGCTAGCCCGGTCGCAATCCCAACGAGATAAGCTCGCCAAGTAACTCTCCAATTAACGACAATCTGCGCAGGTGGAGGGGTAACTACTCCCTCAATCCTGTCAGCCTCGTATCGGAAATTGGTTAGAACATTGTCGAGGTTGCCCGGCAAGTTCTCAAGGTCTCGGTTGTCCAGTGAGCTTGAAACCGTTTCAAATCGCTGAACGAGCGACTCTACTCGTTGAGCGACACCGTTCAGGCCATCACCATAGTCATGGGATGCGAGTTGTTCCAGCTTGTTTGCGGCGGCCATAAAAGTTGTGGCGTTATCCTCGTTGATGTTGTGGCTTGCGCGGTTAAGCATGACAGCAACATCCTCATTAATGCTGCGGGCCGCGAATTCCAGGGCGTACACCACGTCCGGCGACACGAGACCCTCCTTAATTGCCCTCCTCAGGATCTCGTGCAGCGCTGGAGCTTCGTCCGCAAGCTTCTTTAGAACCTCACGGGTAGCATCGTCGATATTGTGAATTGGGCCGTAGTTGTCTCGGCCGATGAAAACACCGTTCTTCTCGTTACGTTGCACTCCAGGGCCCGGCCAGTTATCCGCAGATGTTGCCGACATCAGATTCCCCCAGGGCGCGAAATATCGCCGTGGTTATCGCGTCCGATAAATACACCACCCGACTCATTCCGCTGAGTCCCTACGTACATGCCGTCCGTCTTGGCGGGTGCGCTGGACGCTAAGGCCTCAATTTCCGGCCGAACCTCCGGGTGTTCGGAGAGATAGGTTTCAAGGATGGCTTTCCATCGGATTCTCGTTTCCGTCTCCGACAACGCGCCCTCAGTAAGCGCGGCACAGTCGCGTACGATTGAGCCGACCTGAGTTGCTTCGCTGCTTCCGCTCGCAGGTCGGAAGATGCGTTTCGCCCATGTTCGCAGTGTGTCCACCTCACCGTTTAACATGTACGCAACGACGTTGCCTGCCGCGCCTGTGACGATGGCCATGGCTTCAGGGTCAAGCATCTATTCGGCCTTCCTGCCGGTTGAGCGCGATGACTCTGCGCTTCCTCGCACTGACTTTAGGTGGCGGGTGGGGCGGTGCCCGGCGCGTCGCGGGTCGGATCAAGGACAGGCGAGGGCGCGATGCGGCGCAGTACACGGAACTCCGTCAGCAGAGCCGCCAGCGCGCTGTCGGTCTAAGCTGGGCAAGGGCTGGGCCATTGGCGGGCCATTAGGCCGGGACACCTGGTGTCACTCCAGGCCAATTGCAGTCGAACCCGTAGATAGGCTGTCCTGCGCACCTTCGCGCAGTCGAGGGATCTTGTACGGTTCCCAAGCTGACAGTGCGGGTTCGATTCCCGTCACCCGCTCCACGATCAAGGCCCTGACCAGGACGCGAGTCCCGGTCAGGGCCTTCGACGTTGCTGCGGCCGGCCGCGCCGAGGAGCGTGCTGCCCGGCCGCCTGCGCTGAGTCGAAGGCTCATCGACGCGGAGCCCCGGCCCCGTCGGCCGATTCTCCCGGCAGAGCTGCGCGGTTAGCGTCCGGGAATGCTCCCGTCCCAGACACCCCGCTGGCCCGCTGTGCCACCCGACGGTTCCGGCCCTGTCTCCTACCGGGCGGTGTACGTGCTCGCCGGGCTGGCCGCGCCGTGTTGGGTGGCCGCCGCCTGGGGCGGCATCCAGATGGCTGAGGGCCGCGACCTCCCCGAGGGGATGCTGAGCCTCTTCGGCTTCCTCTGGCTCGCCTTTTTCGAGATGTTCGCATTGCTGTTCCAGCTGACCGCGGCGTGGGAACTGCGCCGACGCAACTCGCCTCGCGCAGCCCTGGTCACCGTTCTCATCGCGGTCGCCGGCGTTGTCGCGTCGATCGTGTTGCTGTTCTGGGTCGCGACCTCCGCCAAGCCCTACGGAACGTAGCGGGAGCCGAGGACGCGCACCCGCTCGTGAGCGATCTCAGGAAGCGCGCGGCAGTGCGAGCCCGCAGATCTTGGACAGTTTCCGTTCTGTCTGAACGGAAACTGTCCAAGATCTGCGGTGCGCAGCCGTTGGTTGGGGGATTGGCCGGCTTGTTGTACCGGTTAGGGTCCGAGCAGGAGGTGGTCGCGTGTTCACCGAGGCATTCCCCATCGTGACGACGCCCGACCTGCCGCGACTGATCGGGTTCTACCGGGACGTGCTCGGGTTCGAGCTGACCTACCGGTTTCCCGAGGACGGTGAGCCGGAGTTCGTAGCCCTGCGGTTGGGCAACAGCGAGCTGGGCCTGGCCGCCGACCCGCATGCCGGAGATCCTGCCCTGTCGCGCCGTTGGGAGCTGTGCGTGTACGCCGACGACTGCGACGCGGCCGTGCACGTTCTGCGCGCGGGCGGCGCGACGGTCACCGAGGAGCCGGTCGACCAGCCCTGGGGCGAGCGGTCCGCCCGGGTCACCGACCCGGACGGCAACCGGCTGCTGGTGCTGTCCCGCCTGTAGATCGGCTGGGGGTCATCGCCGCCCCCGAAACAACGCGGGTCATCGTCTCCAGAACAGGAGGTGGGTGACTCCGTTGGGGCTGGGCACCGACTCCAGGTGGAAGCGGTCGAGCAGCTCGTCGGGGCTTTCCCACAGGCGCTCGCCGCGCTCGAGGTCGACGGGCGCGACGGCGATGTGCATCGTGTCGACCAGGTCGGCGTCGAGGAACTCGCGGATGGTGGCCACCCCGCCGCCGAGGCGTACGTCCCGACCGTCCGCCGCCTGCTTGGCCTGGGCCAGCGCCTCTGCGGGGCTGGCGTCGAGGAAGTGGAACGTGGTGTCGGACAGGCTGAACGACGGCCGTACGTGATGGGTGAGCACGAAGACCGGCGTGTGGAACGGCGGGTTGTCGCCCCACCAGCCCTGCCACTCGTGATTCTCCCAGGGGCCACGCTGGGGGCCGAACTTGTTGCGGCCCATGATCTCCGCGCCGATGTTGCACTCGGCGTCGCGGGTCAGGTAGTCGTCCAGCCCGCGAGTGCCGCCCGGCTCCGTGCGGTACACGAAGCTGGCGGTGGCGGAACGCCAGGAGAACAGCGGGGTGGGGTCCGCGTGACCGAAGGGCCGTTCCAGGCTCTGACCCTCCCCGGTGCCGAACCCGTCCCGTGAGACGTTGAAGCACTGCACCCGCAACAGTTGTGGCATGAAAAGCTCCTCGTGAGGCTGATGAAGGCGCGGGTCAGTTCGCGGTCGCCGTCGGGCCGCCGCCGCGGCCCCGGTCGTCGAGCACGAGCGGGGCGCGACCGCTCACCTCGTACCGGATGTGGGTGACCTGCGGGGTGGGGATGACCCGGGTGGGCGTCAGCTCGATGGCCTCCTTGTCGGCGAGGTCGAGGTCCGCGTCGAACAGCCGCAGGCCGGTGCCGAGCACCACCGGTACGACGTGCAGTTCCAACTCGTCGAGCAGGCCGGCCTTGAGCACCTGCCGCACCAGGCTGCCGCCTCCGGCCACTGCGACGTTCTTGCCGCCGGCCACTGCGCGGGCCTGTTCGACGGCGCTGGCCACGCCGTCGGTGACGTAGGTGAAGCTGGTGCCGCCACCGCGCAGCAGGGTCTCGCGGGGTCGGTGCGTGACGACGAAGACCGGCGCGCGGAACGGCGGCTCCTCGCCCCAGGGCACCTCACCGCCGTCGGCCATCCGCCGGCCCATGACGTACGCGCCGGCAGCGTCGAACGTCTCGGCCATCACGTCGGAGTTGGCGTCCTGCTCGCCGCCGGCGAAGCCCAACCGCTCGCGCCACGCCATCGCCTCGGTCGCCCAGCGGGTGACCCGGAAGAAGGCTGCGCTCTCGGCCGAGTCGATCCAGTCGCCGTCGCCGTCGAACAGCGGGCCGGCGTAGAAGCCGTCCACCGACACCGACAGTTGTGCGGTCACCTTCGTCATGTCGCTTCGTCCCTCTCCTCGGGCGGCGCCCATCGGGTGCCTGCTCGCAACGAGGTCGGAGCCGATCAGGACGCCCCTACCGTGCCGGATTGTGACCTGGGACACACAACGGCTTGTTGAGTAGGGTGCCCGAGGGCGCGTAGCCGTGGCGACTGTAGAAGCGCACCGCGCCGTCGTTGCGGTGGTGGATGCCTGCCGACAGGCTCGTGATTCCGTTCTCGGTCGCCCACCGGGCCGCCGCGTCGAGCAGCGCCGAGCCGATCCCGAGTCCCCGGGCGGCGCTCGACACCACCGTGTGGATCTGCGCCGACGGTTGCGGGCGCAGGATCTGGTGTGCGGGCGGCTCGGGAAGGCGCAGCACCTCGACCATCCCGACGATCTGTCCGTCGTGTTCCGCGACGAGGATGGCGTCCCCGCCGGCCCGGTCGCCCAGCACTGTGGTGAAGTGGCTGACGACCGCCTCGCGCTGCGGCAGCCGGTAGACGTCGGGGTCCAGCGCGAGGTGCGCCTCGGCGTTGGCCCGGCGCAACTCCACCAGCGCGGGCACGTCGGACCGGGTCGCCTGTCGCACCACCGTCGGCGTCCTTCGCATCACCGGGATGCTAAGGCAGGTGTATCGGACGCGGCTAGGCTGGCGATCATGCGGATTGGCATCGTGATCCTCCCGGACCAGCGTTGGGTCCAGTCGCAGCGTCGCTGGCGGCAGGCCGACGAGTGGGGCTTCGACCACGCCTGGACGTACGACCACCTGGGCTGGCGGGACCTGGTCGACGGTCCGTGGTTCGACTCGATGACGACGCTGACCGCCGCCGCCACGGTGACGTCCCGGATCCGGCTGGGCACGCTCGTGGCGTCGCCGAACTTCCGGCACCCGGCCGCCTTCGCCCGGCAGATCACCACTGTGGACGACGTCTCGGGTGGCCGGCTGCTGCTCGGCCTGGGCGCGGGTGGCATCGGCTTCGACTCGGCGGTGCTGGGCGGCGAGACGCTGCCGCCGCGCCAGCGCGTCGACAGGTTCGCCGAGTTCACTGAACTGCTCGACCTGATCCTGCGGGAGGACGGCACCACCTGGCGTGGGGACTGGTTCTCCGCGGTGGACGCCCGCAACAACCCCGGCTGCGTGCAGCAGCCCCGCGTGCCGTTCGTGGTGGCCGCTAACGGTCCACGGTCGATGCGGCTGGTGGCCCGGTTCGGTCAGGGTTGGGTGACCACCGGCACCGAGGCCGACGATGTGGAGGGCTGGTGGGGCACGGTGTCGGCGCTGTCGGCCCGGATGGACCGGACGCTGGACGAGGCCGGCCGCGACCCCGCGACGCTGGACCGCTACCTGTCGATGGACGCGGCCCCGGTGTTCTCGCTCAGCAGTGCGCAGTTCTTCGCCGATCAGGTCGGCCGGGCCGCCGAGTTGGGCTTCACCGACGTGGTGACGCACTGGCCACGCGAGAGCAGTTGGTACGCGGGCGACGAGGCCGTCCTGGCCGACGTGGCGACCCGACTCCTGCCCGAGCTGCGCGGATAGCGCCGGCTCAGGTGCCGAGGTCTCCGGTGGCCACGCCGCCCTCGCCGCCGGAGACCAGGCGCAGGCGTAGGCAGACGATCGGGGTGTCGTCGTCGACGGGGGTGCCGAGCCGCGCCCAGTAGGCCGAGTGCCCGGCCCGCCACTCCTCGATCGAGCGGTCACCCTCGCCCTCGGCGCGGGCGAACTCCCAGGGCACGTCGCCGAAGCGCACCACCTCGACCCCGGTGATCTCGACGACGCCGGCCAGCGCATCGTTGTCGTCGACGAGCGCGAGCCGTTCGCCGACCTGCTCCAACTCCTCGCCCTCCTCGGCGTACTCGGCGAGCCGGCCGGCCGTCGCGGTCTTCACGCCGGCCAGCACCAGGGTGTTCAGGGTCGCCCGCAGCTCGCCGGGGGTGCCGAGGGCGAGCGTGCGCAGATCACCGATCCGAGGCCACATCCTGCCGAGGCTAGGCCAGCGCGGCCGGCGCCGTCGCCGCAATTCGTCCGGCGCCGCTCAGATCAGCTGCCCGGCGTAGCCCGCGGCGTCGAGCAGCCGCTGGTCACCGCTGGCCGCGTGCGCGTCGAGGACCGCGTCGGCGAGCTTGACCACATGCGCGTCGCCGTGTCGGGCGGCACGGGCGAAGACCTCCGCCGGGGTCGCGGCGGTCACCGACGGCGGGGCGATCGCGGCGGTCGGGGCGTACACCGATGTCACGGCCGCCGTCGCGGCCCAGGCCGCGGCGAGGCTCGGCGCCCACAGCGCGCGGTCCAGTGCCGGCAGGGTGCGCAGCACGGCGGTCGGCGCGGTGACCGCGTGCACCAGCATGACCGGCTCCGCGTGAGCGAAGCGCAGGTAGTCGAGGCCGGCGCGGTGCACGAGCGAGACGAGCCCGCGCTCCGCCTCGGCCGGCGTCCGCGCGGGGCGCAGCGCCGCGAGCGCCGGTTTCCATCGGGGTACGCCCACCAGCCGACCCAGCCGATCCCGGATGCCCCCGGTCTGGTCGTCGATCCGGGGCACCCCGGCCAGCGCGGCGGCCACGTCCGGTCCCGCGGTGTCCGGGTGGGTCTCGGGGGTGGTCGACGGGACCGAGGCGAGCAGCCGGTCGGCGCCGGGCACGGGCTGCCAGCGGGCCGCCCAGTAGCCGAGGGCCTGACCCAGTTCGGTGAGCCGCTGCGGGTTCGCGTCGTGCAGGTGCAGGGCGTTTACGGCGTGCCCGACCCGGATCACCCCGTGCGTGGCGCCGGCGGCGATGCCCGGCAGCAGTCGGGGCCACCAGGTGCCGAGCACGTCCCGCCACGGCTGCTCGCGCAGGTGCCGGTCGAAGTACGCCAGCCAGTCACCGGCCCGCTTCGCGTCGCCCAGCGCCGCCCGCCAGTCGTCGATCGGGCGCAGGCCGCGGGGCAGCTCGTCGAGCCGGGTGAGGTAGTCGTCCAGCCAGCGGTGCACCCGTTGCCCGTGCCCGTGCCGGGCCAGCGCCTCGACTGCCATCGGGCCGTGGTTGGAGAGCCAGCCCTCGTATTCGGGTCCGGTGCGGTGCAGCCGCTCGTACGCCTCGTCGAGAATTCCGTCGCTCATGCGTCGATCGTCGAAGGTGAAGTGGACTTCAGGTCAACCCGGCAGATCCGTGGCGGCGATCAGGCCGGTGATCCGCAGTGCGGTGGCGGTCTCGGGCGGGCAGTCGACGGCCACCACCGCGGTGCCGAGCACCTGCGCACCGCGCTTGGCGCAGATGTCGTAGAGGGCGTGGAGCTGGGCGCCCGTGCGTACCCAGTCGTCCACCACCAGAACGCGGTCGCCGGCGCCGAGGTGCCGGTCCCGGACGGCCAGGTCGACGCGCCGGCCCCGGTAGTCCGGCGGGCTCTGCGCCCAGGTGAGCGGGCCGGCTGGCAACCTCCCGTCGCCGGGCTTGTGCGCGGCCACGAAGCCGACCCCGAGGGCGGTGGCGGCCAGTGGCCCGAGCAGCAGGCCGGTGACCGCCGGGGCGAGCACCACGGTCGGCCGAGCGGCCCGGTACGGCGCCACCAGTGCCGGTCCCAGCTCGGCCAGCACTGTGGGGTCGCGCCACCAGCCGGAGATGTCGCTGACCAGGTGGCTGGCGCCCGGGCCGGGGTCGATCCAGCGGAACAGGGCAGCCAGGCGGGCGGTCAGATCGGCGGGCATCCGTCCATCGTGCGGCACGGCCGGGCGGTGCGTCCGCATCTGGGCCGGTCGACCCACCCCGGCTCGGATGATCGGCTATACGTACCAGGGCAAATACCGGCATACCACCATGATCACGTTGACTTCGGAAGTGCTTCTCTCGTTACGGTCCGACCCGGTTTGTTCAGTCGACGAAAGGACCGGGCCGGTGGCAGGCAGGCACTCCCGTACCCGCATCTTCTCCTCTCCGGCGGGCATCGCGGCCACCGCGGCGGTCGGCGTCGCCCTCGCCGTCGGTGGCACCGTCGGTGCCGTCCAGCTGACCTCGGGTTCCGGGCAGTCGGGTCAGACGACTCTCGACCTCACCCCGACCACCGCCCCCGCCAGCCTCGCCCCCAGCTCCCCGACCGCGTCGCCGAGCGCCAGCGCCAGCGCCTCGCCGAGCGTGACGGCGAGCCCGTCCGCCAGCCGGTCGCCGCAGGCCGCCTCCCGGGGTAAGGCCCGCACCGAGTCGCCGAAGCCGCGCCCGACGGCGAAGAAGACCACGGCGGCGGCGAAGGTGCTGGAGAGCGGCTCGTGTGGCGCCTCCTTCTACTCCGACGGGCAGCTGACCGCCAACGGCGAGTCGTTCAACCCGAACGAGTTGACCGCGGCGCACAAGACGCTGCCGTTCAACACCAAGGTCCGGGTGACCAACCCGAGCAGCGGCAAGTCGGTGGTCGTGCGGATCAACGACCGTGGCCCGTTCATCGACGGTCGCTGCCTGGACCTGTCCCGCGCCGCGTTCGCGACAATCGCCTCGACCGACGTGGGCGCGCTCACCGTCCGCTACGAGGTCCTGGGCTGATCGCAGCCGGGAGTACCGATCCGGCTGCGAGCCTGGGCCGGCCGGACAGAACATCCTCAGACGACGGGCCAGGTTCATTCACCGGTTCACGTCCATCAGGCATGCTGTCCCTCGTACCCACGCGACTCCTCCAGTCGGGCCGTAGCCCGCTGAGCCCCGGATCCCGCGCCGGCCTCGGCGCGGCCCTCGCCCTGCTCGCGATCGTCTCGGGGCTCGAACTGGCCGACGGGCGTCGGGTGCACTACGTCGCCCTTCTGGCGGCGGCTCCGATCCTGGCCGCCGCCCTGGCGGCCTGGCGGGTGGTGCTGGGCGTGGGTGCCGCGGCGACTCTGATCGGGGTGGGCTTCGCCCTGGTGGACCCGAGGATGATGCTGGTGACCTCGGTCAACGTGCTCGGCGTCGCGGTCGCGAGCGCGCTGGCCGTGGCGGTGGCCTCGATCCGCCAGCGGCAGGCGGAGCAGATCGCCGAGCTGACCAAGCTGGCCTCGGTGGCCCAGCAGGCGGTGCTGCGCCCGCTCGGACCGCAGGTCGGCATGCTCTCGGTGGCCGGTCGCTACATCTCCTCCACCGCCACGGCCGAGATCGGCGGCGACCTGTACGAGGCGATCGACACCCCGTACGGCGTCCGCATGATCATTGGTGACGTCCGCGGCAAGGGCCTGGATGCGGTTCGGCTGGCCAGCATCGTCCTCGGCTCGTACCGGCACGTGGCCTACGAGCGGGCCGACCTGCGGGCCGTCGTGGCGGACCTGGACCGCGCGGTGGCCCGCAACGTCGGCGACGAGGACTTCGTGACCGCCGCGCTGGTCGAGGAGCGGGGCGGGACGCTCACGATCGTCAACTGCGGGCACCCGTCGCCGTTGCTGCTGCGCCGGGGCGCGGTCATCCCGCTGGAGCCGCCGGCGCCGGCGCCGCCCCTCGGGTTCATGCCGGTGGTGCGCCCCCGTGTGGAACGCCTGGAGCCCGGCGACCGCCTGCTCCTGTTCACCGACGGTCTCGGCGAGGCCCGGCGGGACGGTGAGTTCTTCCCCACCGCCGACCGGGCGTGGCGGTTGCTGGGGCACGGCACGGTCGCCGACGGGCTCGCGTCGCTGGAGACGGCCCTCGTCGAGTGGGTGCACGGGCACCTGGACGACGACATCGCCCTGGTCCTGATGGAGTACGTCGGTGCCCGTACGGGCGCGACGTCGGCGGTGCCGAGCTGGGAAGTCGGCGCCGCCGAGAGCTGAGCGGGGCTTCCGGCGCGCAACTGTGTAATCGCCGTCACTTACGTGATCGGCTTGTCGCTGCCTACCCGCGAGTAATACAGTTGGGGTTACTGATCGGTAACACCTGTCCGGAAGCGGGGCCAGCGAGCATGACCCACTACAAGAGCAACCTGCGGGACCTCGAGTTCAACCTGTTCGAGGTCTTCGGGGCGGACCGGGCGTTCGGCCAGGAGCCCTATTCGGAACTCGACGCCGACACCGCCCGCAGTTTCCTCGCCGAGCTTGACCGCCTCGCCCGCGAGGACCTGGCCGCCAGCTACACGGACAGCGACCGCAACCCGCCGGTCTTCGACCCGGCCACGCACACCGCGCCGCTGCCGGCGTCGTTCAAGAAGTCGTACCAGGCGTTCATGGACTCCGAGTTCTGGCGCCTGGACCTGCCGCCCGCGCTGGGTGGCACCAACGCGCCCCGCGCGCTCTGGTGGGCACTCGCCGAGCTGGTGCTGGGCTCCAACGCTCCGATCTGGATGTACGCCTCCGGCCCGTCCTTCGCGCACGTGCTGCACGTCGAGGGCACCGAGCGGCAGAAGAAGTGGGCCAAGCTCTTCATCGACAAGCAGTGGGGCTCCACCATGGTGCTCACCGAGCCGGACGCCGGCTCGGACGTCGGCGCCGGCCGGGCCCGTGCGACGCAGCAGCCCGACGGTTCCTGGCACATCGAGGGCGTGAAGCGCTTCATCACCTCGGGCGAGCACGACCTGACCGACAACATCGTGCACTACGTGCTGGCCCGCCCGGTCGGCGTGGAGGGCGTCGGTGGCCCCGGCACCAAGGGCCTGTCCCTCTTCGTGGTGCCCAAGTTCCACTTCGACGAGACCACCGGCGAGCTGGGTGAGCGCAACGGCGTCTACACCACGAACGTCGAGCACAAGATGGGCCTGAAGGTCTCCAACACCTGCGAGCTGACCTTCGGTGAGCACGGCGTACCGGCCAAGGGCTGGCTGCTCGGCGACAAGCACGACGGCATCCGGCAGATGTTCATGATCATCGAGTACGCCCGGATGCTTGTCGGCACCAAGGCCATCGCCACCCTCTCCACCGGCTACCTCAACGCCCTGGAGTACGCGAAGAGCCGGGTGCAGGGCGCCGACCTGGTCCAGCAGGCGGACAAGACCGCCCCGCGGGTCACCATCACCCACCACCCGGACGTCCGCCGCTCGCTGCTGCTGCAGAAGTCGTACGCCGAGGGTCTTCGTGCCCTGGTCCTCTACACCGCCACCTGGCAGGACAAGGTCGCCATCGCCGAGGCGGCCGGCGACGAGAAGGCCACCAAGCTGGCCAAGCGGGTCAACGACCTGCTGCTGCCGCTGGTCAAGGGCGTCGGGTCGGAGCGGGCCTACGAGATGCTCGGCCACGAGGCCCTGCAGACCTTCGGCGGCTCCGGCTTCCTGCAGGACTACCCGCTGGAGCAGTACGTCCGGGACGCCAAGATCGACACGCTGTACGAGGGCACCACTGCCATCCAGAGCCTGGACCTGATCTTCCGCAAGATCGTCCGGGACAACGGCAAGGCGCTGATGGCGGTCGCCGCCGAGATCCAGGAGTTCATCTCCTCCGAGGCGGGCAACGGCCAGCTCAAGGAGGAGCGGCAGGCGCTCGGCAAGGCGCTCGCCGAGATCCAGAACATCCTCGGCACGATGACCGGCTGGCTGGGCGAGGCACAGGGTGGCGACACCCGCGCGCTCTACAAGGTCGGCCTGAGCAGCCGGCGGTTCCTGCTGGCCATCGGCGACCTGGTCGTCGGCTGGCTGCTGCAGAAGCAGGCCGACGTCGCGCTCAAGGCGCTGGCCGGCGAGGTCTCCGCCACCGACAAGGCGTTCTACACCGGCAAGGTGGCCGCCGCCCGATTCTTCGCCCGTGAGGTGCTGCCGCGCATCGGCGCCGACCGGCGGATCATCGAGGGCACCGACCTCGACATCATGGACCTCCCGGAAGAGGCCTTCTGACCGTGCCGCGGCACGCGTGAGCGGTTCCGGGTCGCACCACCCGGCGCCGACACCGACGGCCGGTGGGGCAATCGCCCCGCCGGCCGTCGCGCTTCACGTCCGAGACATTGGCTGAGCCCGGTCGGGTATGCCGGTGCCGTGGCGGGTAACCCGCCGTGACCACGAAAGGGAACGCCCAGAGCCACCGCACGGGGGAGTGCAGCGCACATGGGTGTAGGAAGCGGCATCTTTCTCATCGCGCTCGGCGCGATCATGACCTTCGCGATCAGGGCCAACGTCTGGTGGATAGACCTGCGCGCGGTCGGCTGGGTGTTCATCCTGGCCGGGCTGGCCGTGCTGCTGACCACGCTCTGGTTCTGGCAGGACCGGCGCAAGCGGGCCCGGACCCTCATCGTGGAGGAGAACCGGCTGTCCCATCCGACGGCGATGATGCCACCGCCGCCGGACCCCCCGCCGCCGACCGCGCCGCCGTCCTGACCCACGCACGCCTGAGGACGTACGCCTGAGCCACCCGTCACGCGCGGCGGGTGGCTCAGCCGCGTGCGGTGTACCGCTGCGCGACCGGCGCCCCGCCTCTGCCCCACTCAGTCCACGCGGACACGCTGCGGTGCACCGCCAGCTCGGCGGTCCGTAGACCCTCCTCGTCCGCAGTCTCCGGGTCGAGAAACGCGGACAGCAGCGAGACACCCGGATTGTGGGCGATCAGCAGCACGACCCGAGCCTCCGAATCGGCGGTACGGACCAGCGACAACAGCTCCTCGGGGTGGGCGTCGTACGCGCCGGGCTCGTAGCGGACGGTCGGGCGGGGACCGGTCGGCCCACCCTCCGGCGGCGAACCGGCCATCCCCATCGCCACCCCGTGCCAGGTCTGGCGGGTGCGCCGGGCCGTCGAGCAGATCACCACGTCGGGCAGCAGATCGTGGTGGGCCAGCCACGCGCCGGCCGCCGCCGCGTCGGCCTCCCCGCGGGCGCTGAGCGGGCGCTCGGCGTCGTCAGTGCCCTCGCTGCCCTGCTCGGCCTTGGCGTGCCGGAGCAACACCAGTGTCCGCGTGTCGGCATGGCTGTCCGTCATACCACCAGCTTGCCCGATTGGCGATCTTCCTGCCGGGGTAAGTCCAGGGATGCCGCACCCCTATCAACGGCCGCGGCGGACCGTACGCCTGGTAAGAGCCGAGGAGCGAGACATGGGCATTGGTGGCAGCATCTTCCTGATCGCGCTGGGCGCGATCTTCGCGTTCGCCGTGGAGGCCGACCTGGGTTGGCTGAACCTGGCCGTCGTCGGCTGGGTGTTGATGCTCGCCGGTGTCGCCGGCCTGCTCACCACCCTCTACTTCTGGAACAGCCGCCGTCGCACGGTGGTCGCCGCCCCGGTCCGCGAAGAGCGCGTGGTGGCCGACCGGGTCGTTCCCGTCCAGAACGACCAGGTCGTGCAGGAGTACCGCGAGGTGCGTCGGCCGGGTCGCCCCGTCTGATCCCTCGCCCGCACACTCCGGGGTCCCGCAGCGTGGCGGGGCCCCGGCTCGCGTCTGTGGGGGTCGGCCTGAGGCGAACAGCGGTGCCCTGTGGGGTCTGCCTCAGGCGAACAGCGCGAAGTAGATCGCGATGTGGTGGCACAGCGCCGCCAGCAGGGTGCAGGCGTGGAAGAACTCGTGGTGGCCGAAGACGGTGGGCCACGGGTTGGGGCGGCGCAGCGCGTAGAAGACCGCGCCGACGCTGTAGATGGCCCCACCGACGATGAGCAGCACCAGTGCGGTGACGCCGCCGCCGTGCAGGATCTGCGGCAGCATGGCCACCGCCACCCAGCCCAGCGCCAGGTAGAGCGGCGCGGAGACCCAGCGCGGCGCGTGTGGCCAGATCACCTTGAGCGCCACACCGGCCAGTGCGCCACCCCAGACCAGGGCCAGCATCAAAGTGGCCTGCCCGGTCGAGAGGAGCATGACGCAGAGCGGGGTGTACGTGCCGGCGATGAACACGAAGATCATGCAGTGGTCCATCCGGCGCATCACCTGGTAGCCGCGCTCGGACCACACACGACGGTGGTACAGGGCGCTCGTGCCGAACAGCCCGCAGACCGTCAGGCTGTAGATGACGCAGCTCACCAGGGGTGCCCAGCCCGGTCGGGTGGCGGCGATCGAGCAGAGCACGATGCCGCCGACCACGGCGACGAAGAAGGCGTACGTGTGCAGCCAGCCGCGCATCCGGGGCTTGCCGATGTCGACCGGCTTCAGACGAAGCGGGGCGGAGGTGGTCACGACATCAGGTTACGGCACCGTAGGTTACTTTCAAGTAGTCAGGCCGGTGACTCCGAGCACCGTCACCGTGGACACCGTGCCGGCACGGCGTCGGCGAGGATGAGCGGATGCGGATCCGACCCGCCGGTGCGCACGCTCTGCTGCTCGACTGCACCGCCCCGGCCGACATTCCCGAGGCGGCAGTGGTCGAAGCGTGGCGGGCCGAGCTGTGGCGCCGCCGCGAGCAGGGTGACCTGAGCGCGGTCGAGATCGTGCCGGGGGCCCGCACCGTCCTGCTCGACGGCCTGCCCGACCCCACCGCCACCGCCGACCTGCTGTCCCGCTGGACGCCAGCGGTCGCCGCCGCCGCCACTGAGCGTCACGGCATCGCGGCGGGCGCCGGCGGCTCCGGCGCGGAGGTCGTCGTGCCTGTCGAGTTCGACGGGCCGGACCTGCCGGTCGTCGCCGACCACTGGGGCGTCGACGTGCCGGCCGTCCTGCGCCGCCTGACCGGCACCCGGTTCCGGGTCGCGTTCTGCGGGTTCGCTCCCGGATTCCCCTACCTGACCGGGCTCCCCACCGACCTGGCGCTGCCCCGGTTGCCCACTCCCCGCCCCCGGGTGCCGGCCGGCTCGGTCGCGCTGGCCGGCCCGTACGCCGGCATCTACCCCAGCGCATCCCCCGGCGGCTGGCTGCTGGTCGGCCGGACCGACCTGCCCCTCTTCGACGTCGACGTCGACCCGCCCGCCCGGCTCGGCCCCGGCACCCGCGTCCGGATGGTGGCGATGTGACCCGGCCCGCAGCGATCGAGGTGCTCCGCGCGGGCGCGCTCACCACCGTCCAGGATCTGGGTCGGCCCGGCTGGGCGCACCTCGGCGTACCCCACTCCGGCGCTCTCGACCCGACCGCCCTGCGGCTCGCCAACCGGCTGGTCGGCAACGCCGAACAGGCCGCCGGCCTGGAGATCACCCTAACCGGCTGCACACTGCGGCTGACCCACGCCACGACCGTGGCGATCACCGGCGCCGAGGTGGCGGTCCGCGCCGGGGACCGCCCGGGCGACATCGGCCGCCCGCTCACCGTCCCGGCCGGGACCGTGCTGCGCGTCGGCCCCGCCCGTCGGGGCGTACGGAGCTGGCTCGCCGTGGCCGGCGGGATCGACGTACCGCAGGTGCTCGGCAGCCGCGCCACCGACACCCTCGCCGGGCTCGGCCCGCCCGTGCTGCGCGACGGCGACCGGCTGCCGCTTGGCGTGCCGCTGGCCGAACCCGCGCCGGTGGACGTGACCGTCGGCCCGGCACCCGCGACCGAACTGCGCCTGAGCGTGCGCCTCGGACCCCGCGACGACTGGTTCACCCCGAGCGCGCTCGACCTGCTCTTCGGCACCGCGTACACCGTCAGCCCGGTCAGCAACCGGGTCGGCGCGCGGCTCGCCGGCGCGGCCCTGCCCCGCGCGGTCGCCGGCGAACTGCCCAGCGAGGGCATCGTGCTCGGGGCGGTACAGGTGCCGGCGGACGGCCAACCCCTGATCTTCCTCGCCGACCATCCGACCACCGGCGGTTACCCGGTCATCGGGGTGGTCACCGACGTGACCCCGCTCGCGCAGGCCCGGCCAGGTACTACCGTCAGATTCCATGGACCTCAACGCTGACCTGGGCGAAGGATTCGGTATCTGGCGGCTCGGTGACGACGACGCGCTGCTGGACCTGGTGACCTCCGCCAACGTGGCCTGTGGCTTCCACGGCGGTGACCCGTCCACCATGCGGCGGGTCTGCGAGGGCGCGGCGAAGCGCGGCGTCGCGGTGGGCGCGCAGGTCGGCTACCGGGACCTGGCCGGCTTCGGCCGGCGACGCATCGCGTACGACTTCGCCGAACTGCGCGACGAGATCACCTACCAGTTGGGCGCGCTGGACGCCTTCTGCCGGCTCTTTCGCACCCGGGTCCGCTACCTCAAGCCCCACGGCGCGCTCTACCACGCGGCCGCCACCGACGAGTCCCAGGCGGCGGCGGTGGTCGCCGCCGTCAGCGGCCACGACCCCGAGATGCCCGTGCTCTGCCTGCCCGGCTCGGTGCTCGCCCAGCTCGCCGTCGGCGCGGGCCTGCCGGTGGTCGCCGAGGCGTTCGCCGACCGCGGCTACCTGCCCAACGGGTCGCTGGTGCCGCGCGGCGCACCGGGCGCGCTGATCACCGATCCGGAGGAGGTGGCCACCCGGGCGGTACGGATGGCCACCGAACGGACCGTCGTGGCGGTGGACGGCACAGTGGTTCCCTGCCCGGTGGAGTCGATCTGCGTACACGGGGACACACCGGGGGCGGTCTCCGCCACCGAACTGGTCCGCGCCTCCCTGATCGACGCCGACGTCCCGCTCGCCCCGTTCGCCGCCTAGGCGTCCAGGCCGCGCAGGACCAGCGGGAGCCGGGACGCCGCCCCGTCGACCACCCGCACCGGGACGCCCCAGTCCTGCCGGGTCAGGTGGCAGGCCGCGTGCTCGACGTCCGCGTCGCAGGTCGCCGCCTGGGCGGTCACCTGAAGCACCCCGCCGGTCGCCTCGCTGTTGAGCACCAGCCGGCGGGACAGCTCGGTGCCGGTGCCGGCGCCGTCCAGCAGCAGCTCCGGCGGGGACGCGGACACCACCAGACGGGTCGACGGCCCGTACGTTTCGTCCAGCTTCTGCCCCGGCGCGGGCGTGAAGACGATGTCCAGGGTGACCTCGCCCGCCGCCACGTCGGTCGGCCTCCGCTCGGTGCGGTGCCGGGGGCCGTCGACGGTGCTCGCACCGGCCGCCGACAGCGCTCCGGGCGCCAGCCGGGTCAGGCGGTGCGCGGCGGACTCCACCACCAGCACCTCACCGGCCGGGGTGAGCACCAGGTCGCTCGGCTCGGCCAGCCCGTCCGCGACCGTGGACACCTGGTTGCTGGCCGGGTCGAAGCGGCGCACCGCGCCGTTGTAGGTGTCCGCGATCAGCACCGAGCCGTCCGGCAGCGCGCACACCCCCAGCGGGTGCTGGAGCAGCGCCGACTCGGCCGGCCCGTCCACATGCCCGAAGTCGAAGAGCCCCTGCCCGACGGCGGTGCCCAGCACCCCGTTCTCGACGTACCGGACGGCACTGGTCTCGCTGTCGGCGATCCAGAGCCGGGCACCGTCGGCGGAGACGGACAGCCCCGACGGCTGCGCCATCCACGCCTCGGCCAGCGGGCCGTCGCGCAGCGCCTCCACCGTGGTGCCCGCGTACATGCCGGCGGTCCGCTTGATCGGGTCGAACCACCAGAGCTGGTGGATGCCCGCCATCGCGATGATCAGCTTGTCGTCGTACCAGGCCAGGTCCCAGGGGGACGACAGGTCCACGGAGAGCGCGTCGTGCGCGTGGTCGTCGACCGAGGCACGCCACTGTCGGCCGCTGCCGGCCACGGTGACCACCTCGCCGGACTCCAGCCGCACGCCGCGCAGCAGGTGGTTGACGGTGTCGGCGACCACCAGGTCGTAGCCGGCCACCTCGGCGACGTGGGTGGGCAGCAGGCAGAGGCCCTGCGGCTCCGAGAAGGTCGCCGCCTCGGCCGGCCCGTCGGCCCGACCCCGCTCGCCCGAGCCGATGCGGCGAACCGGCGTCTCGCCGTCCGGGGCCACCTCGACCAGGGAGTGCCGGGCCGAGTCCGAGACCAGCAGGTTGCCGTCCGGCAGCAGCACCGCCTTACCCGGGAAGCGCAGCGCGGTCTCCGGGGCGGGCGGCGGGACGTACGGGCCGGTGCCCCGGTGCAGCGTGCCCTTCGCCTCGTGGGTGGCGATCAGCTCGTCGATCAGCCGGGCCAGCCCTTCGGCGTGGCCCTCGCCGGCCATGGTGGCCACCACGTAACCCTCCGGGTCGATCACCGACAGGGTCGGCCAGGCCCGGGCCGCGTACTGCTGCCACATGTCCAGCTCGGGGTCATCGAGTACGGGGTGGTGCACGCCGTACCGCTCGACGGCGGCGATCAGCGCGTCGGCGTCCTTCTCGTGCTCGAACTTCGGCGAGTGCACGCCGATCACGACGAGCACGTCGCCGTACTTCTCCTCCAGCGGCCGCAGCTCGTCGAGCACGTGCAGGCAGTTGATGCAGCAGAAGGTCCAGAAATCAGCGAGGACGATCTTGCCGCGCAGATCCTGCAGGGTCAGGTCCTTGCCGCCGGTGTTGAGCCACTGCCGGCCCCGTAGTTCGGGTGCCCGTACGCGCGCTGTCGTTCCCATGCCTGTCAGCCTGCCACGCCTCGCGGGCCCGCCCGCCGTGACCCGGACGACAGGCCGTCGCGGGGCCACGCTGGCTGTGTGGTGCTGGGCGGTCGAGGCGGGTGCGGCGGATGGCCCTGGTGAGTCGGCCCGCGGGACGGGCGCCGCTCTGCCACCCGTCACCTGTCGAGCTGCCCCATGTCTGGGGCGGGGTTACCGGTCTTGATCCGCCCCATATTCGGGGCAGCTCGACAGGCACCAACGAAGGTGCGGCCGGGGGCGGCTCGACGATGCAGCACCGACGCTCCGACCGACCGTCCGTGCGCCTCCACGCACAGAACGGCGGGGCCACGGTTGCCCGTGGCCCCGCCGTTGATGCGTCCTACTTGGTGGCCGGCTTGAGGCAGAGCACCCGGTTGGTGCCCTCGCCGGGCAGCACCACGTGGGGCTGCGCGGGGTCGGCGCACTTGTCCTTGGCGTCCACCTTGGAAACGATCGTGAACGCGCCGGCCTCGCCGCAGTCCACCGCCGAAGCGCCCTGGCCGGCCTGCTTCACGCAGGTGCCGACCGCCGGGTCGAAGGCCGGTGAGTCGTCCCCACCGCTGAACTTGCCGAGCAGCATCAGCAGGCCGAGCGGCACCGCCAGGATCAGCACGGCGGCGACCAACACCGCGGCCAGGACCCGACCGTTGCGCACCTTCGGCACCGGAGGCTCCGCCTTGGGCTCGTCCGCCTCCGGCTTGAAGGAGTCGAAGCGGCCCTGGTCCGATTCGGTGGCCTCCTGGCCCCAGGACGGCACCGGCTGCTGAGGCGGCGGGAAGGCCCCGAACTGACCACCCGGCGCCTGCTCGATGGCCGGGGCACCGAAGCCCGGCGCTCCGTTCACCGCGGCCGCGCCGGCGGCCGGTGCGCCGAAGCGGTCGGCTGGGCGATCACCGCCGGACTGCGGTCGAGTGCCGTTCACCGGCCGGTTGTTGCCGGGCGCGTCAACGAAGGACGGCACACCGGGTGGGAACGCCGGCGGCGCGGCAGCGGCCGAGGGGGGCTCGCCCAACCCGTTGGGCGCCGACGACCGTTCCCGGTCGTCGAACTGCGGCTCGGACGGCGAATCGTCGCCCCAACCGGGGAAGCCCTGCCGATCCGGCCCGTTCTGCCAGTCCGGCGGGCCCTGACGCTCCGGTGCCTGCTGCCAGTCGGGCGCGGCCGGGCGGCCGGCGTCCTGCTGCCAGTCGGGCGTGGCCGGGCGCTCCGGTGCCTGCTGCCAGTCCGGCGTGGCCGGGCGCTCCGGTGCCTGCTGCCAGTCCGGCGTGGCCGGGCGGCCGGCGTCCTGCTGCCAGTCCGGCGTGGCCGGGCGGCCGGCGTCCTGCTGCCAGTCCGGCGTGCCCTGGCGGCCGGCGTCCTGCTGCCAGTCGGGCATGCCCGAACGCTCGGGCGCCGGGTCGGCCTGGAACGCCTCCGGGGCCGCCTGCTCCGGCTCGTTGTCCGACTCGGGTCGGGCCGGGCGGCCGTACACCCGGGGTTGTGGCGTGGCGGCGCTGGTCGGCCGCATGGCCTGGTCGGCCGGGGGCATCACGCGGCTGGCCAGCGGCACCGAGGCGCTCGCCGAGGCGCGGCTCGCCGCGCTGGCGGCCGACTCGGCGTCCGATGCCGGTACGACCGCGCGGCCGGCCCCCGACTCCGGGGAGGTACGCGGAGCAGGCACCGCGGCGGCGCTCGCCGACGCCTCGTCGGCCCGGCCCCAGCCGGCCGGCTCGGCCTCGTACGGTGCGGGGGCCTCCGGGGTGTCCCGCTCGGAGTACGCCGGCTGCTCGGGGATCGGGGGGTACTGCGTCGACGGCGCGTAGTCGGCCGGCGGGGCGGCGGCGAGGCTGGCACCCGGCACGCGCTGCTCCTGCGGCGGCAGCGGCACGGCGTTGGCGGGTGAGATGCCGGGCGCGGGTGCGGGCTGGTAGACCGGCGGCTCGTCGGCCCGGTCGGCGTCCCAGCCGCCTCGCGACTGGGCCTCCGCCTCGGCGCGGCCCCACACCTCGCCCGGCGCCCACGGCTGAACCTCACCGGGGTTGGCCTGCACCGGGTTGTCCGGCCCAGCCGCGGCCCAGCCGGGCGTCGCGTCGCTGCCGGGCACGCTGACGCTGGCGCGGGCGGCCGCGGGGCCAGCCTGCTCGGCCTGCGGCCAGGCGGCCGGTTCCGGACGCTCGGCCGGCTGGTCCTGGGGTGCGAGCACCCAGTCCGGCTGCTGCGGGCGGCCCTCGGCGCCACCCCAGGCGGCGGGCTGCTGGGCCTCTTCCTGCGCCTGCCAGTTGGCGGCCGGGACCTGGGCCGCGCCACGGGAACCGGCCGACTCGGCCTGCCCCCAGCCGGGGGACGGCTGCTCGGTCTGCCCGGCGGGCTGGCCCCAGGTCTGCGGGGCCTGCTCGGCCGGCGTCCAGACGGGCTGGTCATCCCGGGCGGCGGCAGCGCCGACGGCCCAGCCACCGGACCCGGACGGGTCGTCCTGCGGGCCGGGTACGCCGGCTCGGCCGGCGGGCTGCGCCGGCTCGGCGTGCCACTCACCGGCGGCCGGGTTGGCCTGCCCCCCGCCAGCCCATCCGCCGGAGCGGGACGGGTCGTCCGGGGCGGCGGGCCAGGCCGCGGGGGCCGGGGGCACCTGCGCAGCGCCCCGGGCGGCCGGCTGGGCCTGTGCCCAGTCGGGCTGCTCCGCGGCACCGCCGGACCAGGCGGGTGCGGCCTGCTCGGGCGGCGTCCAGCCCTGCTGCGGGGGAGTCCATGCGGCGGGCTGCCCCTGCTCCGGCGCGGCGCCGCCGGTGGCCCACGCGGGCTGTACCGGGTCGCTGGGCTGCGGTGCGGCGGCGGCACCCCAGGCGGGGTTCGGCTGCTGCTCGGACTGGGTCGCCCAGGCCGGAGCGGACGGGTTCGGCCGCGCGGGTGGCGGGGGTGCCCAGCCCAGGTCGGGGCCGGCGGCGTTGTAGCCGTTGTCCGGCTGCGCCGGGCGGTCGCCGTACGGCGCCGGTCCGCCGGCGCCCGGTGACACCTCGTCCGGCTCCTGGCCGGGGCGGTGCGGGCCCTCGGACGTCATGGGTGCGCCTCCTCCATCACATGTCGGCCGCCGGTGCCGATCGGTCTCCTCGGCATGGCTGCCGGCGTCACCGGCGTACCGCCGTGCCGGCTCCCCGCACCGTATCTGGTGGCCGCACGAGGCGTCCAAAGGAGCACCGGTCGTCACTGCCCGTCGCCGGGTGGTGTCGAGCAGCTTCTATCGGCTCGGCGTCGGCCGGGCCGGCGGGCGGCGACCGAAGCCCACCGTACCGGGCGCTGCGGCAGGGCGGAATCCCGGTGTCAGGTGCTGGCGGAACGCCGATGGCCCACCCGGTGGGCCGGGTGGGCCATCGATCTGGAGGAGGTGAGGAATGTCGTGGAGCGTCAGCTCATGTGACGCTGGGCGATGACGAGGAGTTCCTCGCGAACGGCCGGCGAGTTGGCCGAGCGCAGCGCGTGCTCGATGGCACGGGCGCGGCGGTTGGCGTCGCGGTGGTTGCGGATTCGCTCGATCATGCTCATTGGTGGGTCCCCCTGGCTATTCGGTTGTCGGCCCCTGATGCATCTATTCAACCGCAGAACCCGGCCAACTTCCATCGATTATTAGGTGAGCTGGGACACCTGCCTAACAATCAAAGGTCAACGGGGGTTGTGGCCGACGGTTTCGTCGCCCAACGGACACGGCCGGTGTGCCGGGCGTTAACCCGTGGCACACCGGCCGTGGCTGGCGTTTCGGACCGGTCAGGTCCAGGCGAGCAGCGCCGCCTCGGGGTCGGCGAGAAAATCGCCGATGTCGCGCAGGAACTTCGAACCCAGCTCACCGTCGATGATCCGGTGGTCGAAACTCAGACCCAACGTGGTGACCTGCCGGACCTTGACCTTGCCCTTGTGCACCCACGGCATCTCCCGCACAGCGCCGAAGGCGAGGATCGCCGACTCGCCCGGCGGCAGGATCGGCGTGCCGGTGTCCACCCCGAACACCCCGACGTTGGTGATGGTCAGGGTGCCGCCGGACATGTCCGCGGGCGAGGTGCGGCCGGACTTCGCCGTCTGCACCAGGCCGTTCAGCGCGTCGGCCAACTCCCGCAGCGAGAGCCGACCGGCGTCCTTCACGTTCGGCACGATCAGGCCACGCTCGGTGGCCGCCGCGATGCCGAGGTTGACGTACTCCTTGACGACGATCTCGTCGCCGGCCCAGGTCGAGTTGACCATCGGGTGACGCTTGACAGCCAGCAGCACCGCCTTCGCCACCAGCAGCAGCGGCGAGACCCGGACGTCACGCCACTCCCGCCGGCCCCGCAGGCGCTCCAGCGCCTTCATCGCCCGGGTCACGTCGACGGTCAGGAACTCCGTCACGTGGGGAGCGGTGAACGCCGAGCGGGACATGTTCTCGGCGGTGAGCTTACGGACGCCCTTGACCGGGATGCGCTGCTCACGGTCGGCGCCGAAGCTCGCGGCGCTCGTCGCGGTCGAGGTGACCGCGACCGGCTCGGCCGCCGCCACGGAACCGCTCGCCGCCCGCTGTACGTCCTCCCGGGTGATCGAGCCCAGCGGCCCCGACCCGGTCAGCGTGCTCAGGTCGACGCCGAGGTCCTTGGCGAGCTTGCGCACCGGCGGCTTGGCCAACACGAGCCCGCCCGTCACCGGGCCACCGTTTCCGTTACGGACCGGCTCCGGCGTGACCGGCTGCGGTGCGACAGGTGCGGGGGTGACCGGCGCTTCGGCCTGCGCCGGGACGGCACCCTTGCGGGGCCGACGCTTCGCGGCGGTGGTACGCGGGCCGTAGCCGACGAGCACCGCCGTCCGCCCGCCCGGGGCGGCACCGCCGATCAGGCCCGGCTCGATCATGCCCTCGGCCGGGGCCACCTCCACCGCCGCCAGCGAGGCCGCCGACGGGGTGGGCAGGTCGCCGCTGGGCGTGGCCGTGGTGGACGGCGCCTCCAGCGGGCCCGCGCCCGGGTCGGTGTCGATCGCGATGATCGGCGTGCCGACCTCGACAGTCGCGCCCTCCGGGTGGTGGATCGCCTGCACCTGCCCGGCCCACTTCGCCGGGATCTCCACCGCCGCCTTGGCCGTCTCGACCTCGACGATCGGCTGGTTCAGCTCGATGGTGTCGCCGACCTTGACCAGCCAGGCCAGGATCTCGCCCTCGGTCAGCCCCTCGCCCAGGTCGGGCAGGTTGAACGTCTTGATCCGGGACATGTCGCTCACCAGCCGAAGGTGCGGTCGACGGCGTCGAGCACCCGGTCGAGGTCGGGCAGGTACTCCTCCTCCACCCGGGCGGCCGGGTAGGGGGTGTCGAAGCCCGTGACCCGCAGCACCGGCGACTCCAGGGAGTAGAAGCACTCCTCGGTGATCCGGGCGGCCAGCTCGGCGCCCAGGCCGATGTTGGACGGCGCCTCGTGCACCACCACCGCGCGGCCGGTGCGCTTCACCGACTCGTACGCGGCGGCGAGGTCCAGCGGGGACAGCGAGCGCAGGTCGATGACCTCCAGCTCCCGGCCGTCCTCGGCGGCGGCCGTCGCGGCCTCCAGGCAGGTCCGCACCATCGGCCCGTACGCCAGCACCGTCACGTCGGTGCCGGGCCGCACCACTCGGGCCGAGTGCAGGGGGTACGCGTCGGAGAGCGGCGCGTCCAGGTCGACGGGCCCCTTCTCCCAGTACCGCCGCTTGGGCTCCAGGAAGACGATCGGGTCGTCCGAGGCGATGGCCTGCTGGATCATCACGTACGCGTCCTGCGGGTTGGCGCAGGTCACCACCTTCAGGCCGGCGGTGTGGGCGAAGTACGCCTCCGGCGACTCGGAGTGGTGTTCGACGGCGCCGATGCCACCGCCGAACGGAATCCGGATGACCATGGGGATGCTGAGCCGGCCGCCCGAGCGGTAGTGCATCTTCGCGACCTGCGACACGATCTGGTCGTACGCGGGGTAGACGAAGCCGTCGAACTGGATCTCGCAGACCGGCCGGTAGCCACGGATGGCCAGGCCGACCGCTGTGCCGATGATGCCGGACTCGGCCAGCGGGGTGTCGATCACCCGCTGGTCGCCGAAGTCCTTCTGGAGCCCGTCGGTGATCCGGAAGACGCCGCCGAGCTTGCCGACGTCCTCGCCCATGATGACGACCTTGGGGTCGGTCTCCAGGGCGCGGCGCAGGCCGGTGTTGAGGGCCTTGCCGAGGGTGAGCGTCTCCGTGGCCATCAGTGGGCGCTCCCCTCGAACGACTCCATGTAGCTGTTGAACTGCGCACGCTGCTCGTCGAGCAGCGGAGACCCGTTGGGGTAGACGTTGTCGAACATCGTCACCGGCTCCGGGTCGGGCATGGTGAGCACCCGTTCGCGCAGGTGCACCGCCTCCCGGCGGGCCTGCTCGTCGACCTCGGCGAAGAAGGCCGCGTCGGCGATCTGCTGCTTCTCCAGGAACGCCTTGACCCGCAGGATCGGGTCCTTGGCCTGCCAGGACTCCACCTCGCTGGCGATCCGGTAACGGGTCGGATCGTCGGAGGTGGTGTGCGCGCCCATCCGGTAGGTGTACGCCTCGATCAGGCTCGGGCCCTGCCCGTGCCGGGCGTTGTCCAGCGCCGTGCGGGTGACCGCGTACGACGCCAGCACGTCGTTGCCGTCCACCCGTACGCCGGGGAAACCGAAGCCGGCGGCCCGCTGGTAGAGCGGGACGCGGGTCTGCCGCTCCAGCGGCTCGGAGATCGCGTACTGGTTGTTCTGGCAGAAGAAGACCAGCGGCGCGTTGAACACGCTGGCCCAGACGAACGCCTCGTTCACGTCGCCCTGGCTGGTGGCCCCGTCGCCGAAGTAGGCGATCGCTGCCTCGCCGTCGTCGGTGCCGACCTTGCCGTCCATGGTGATGCCCATGGCGTATCCGGTCGCGTGCAGGGTCTGCGCGCCGATGACGATCGTGTACATGTTGAACTTGAACTCGTTCGGGTCCCAGCCGCCCTGGTCGACGCCGCGGAACAGACCGAGCGGCATGATCGGGTCGATGCCCCGGCAGTAGAGGACGCCGTGCTCCCGGTAGGTCGGGAAGGCCATGTCCTGCGTCCGCAGCGCGCGCCCGGAGCCGACCTGCGCGGCCTCCTGGCCGAGGAGGCTGGCCCAGAGGCCCAGCTCGCCCTGCCGCTGGAGCGCGGTCGCCTCGGCGTCGAGCTTGCGGACCAGCACCAGGTCGCGGTAGAGCCCGCGGTACTCCTCGTCGGTGAAGTCGACTCGGTACTCGGTGCCGTCCGGCCCGGTGGCGCTGTCGATCCGCTCGCCTTCGGGGGTGAGCAGCTGCACCAGCTCGGGGTCGCCGGTCGCGCCCTTCTTGGAGCGGGGAGCTGCCCGCCTGCTGCGGGTGGTGCCCCCGGGGTCGCCCTTTGCCATCGGTCTCTCCCTGTCGTGTCTGCGTCGGCACCGGGGGATCACCCGGCCACGCAACTCGTGCGCCTGCCCGGCTGCTGCCGGACCGGTTCCTGGCGGCCGCGCCTAGCCCCGGTGGGGGTTGCCGCGCGGCGTGAGCCGGGTTCTGGCCGAACCCGGATCGGGAGCGCCGGCGCCGGGCCGCGCCTGCCGCGAGGGTGCGCGGAGGTCACGGCTGCGTTGCCGTCGTGCTCCATATTCGCAGAGCAGGTGAGCGCGCCCACAGTACGCCCGCCTCGCATTCCGACCGCCTACGGTTTGATGTTTTTTGTCGCTATCGTGCCGCCCTGCGTCCACCGGGCGTTCCGGTGCTGATTCGTCACCGTTCGGTCAGTGCCGCGTGTCGACACGCGGTGGATGTTGGCTGACGGAGGGTGACTGGGCGAGGCTGATTACCGCAGGAACGTGCCGATCGGGTGATTAGCCGGATTCCGCCGGTGAGCGCCCGGCGAGTTCTTCAGGCGGCGACGACAAGGGGTGTGCGGTGGACGAGCCAGGTGACGGTCCCGGCACACCCATGCTCGGCCGCCACCGGTCGCCGGGCGGCTACCGCCGGGTGATCGGGTCGCACCGGGCACCCGGCGCGGGCGGGCCCTCCCGGGGTTACCTGCTCACCGTCGCCCTGTTGGCAGGCACCGCGTCGATGCCCGTCCTCGCCGCGGTCAGCGCGGGCTCGGCCACCCCGGGCAGCAGCGCGTTACCGGACACCAGCACCCCGTTCATCCCGACCCCGTCGGTCGGGCCGGTGGTCATTCCGATGCCGGTGACCAGTCAGCCGCCGCCGATCGCGTTGCCGTCACCGGGCACGCCCAGCGCCGGTCCGACCGCGACCGCCGACTGGGTGCCCGCCGCTCCCTGGCGTCTCCCGGACGAGTCGTGGTCCGGCCCGAGGGCCGACGACCGGGTGCCCGCCCCCCGCGAGGTGCCCGCGCCGCCAGCGCCGCGACCCACCCGGAGCGCCCCGCCGGCCGCACCGCCGTCCCCGCACCCGGCCAGCCCGTCGCCGTCGCCGGCACCGACCGCGTCACCGGACCCGGACCCGACCGGAACGTCCGACCCGAGCCCGTCGCCGACCGATCCGTTGACACCGACCACGAACGACCCGTCGACACCTACAGCGACCGACCCGGCAACACCCTCATCGACCGACCTGCCGACGGCTACGGCCGTCCCCACCAGCACCCTCTCCGCGCCGGCAAGCCCCGCCGCACCACGGGCGACGCCGAGCCCGCCCGAGCCCACCACGGCGCCCACGCCGTCACCACCGCACAGCGCCCCGGCCGCCCCGGTTCTGGCCGCCGGGCCTCGGTGATCAAGAGGTTCGGGTCAGGAATCGGGGTCGCGGTGACGCAAACTTCTTGATCATCACGGTGAGCGGCGACCGGTCGTGGTGGTCCCGCGCCTCCCTGGCTCACCCCGGCGGTACGGTGACGAGCAGGCGGTGGTCGGCGGTAGGCGCGTAACCGGAGGGGGTGGCGTGGGCGGCGGTGTGGAACCCCGCCCGGTCGCCGTCCGGCCCGGTCCGGGGCTGCGGGTCGCCCGACTGGTCACCGAGCTGACCGCCCCGGCAGTGCTGGTGTCGCTGCTGATGATCGCCGTAAGCTGGCACAGCAGCCGGGGCAGTGCCCGCGGTCTGCTCTGGGGTCTGCTCGCGACGTTCTTCGTCACCGGCATCCCGTTCGCCTACATCGTCGGCGGGGTCCGCCGCGGTCGGCTCACGGACCACCACATCGGCCGTCGGGAGCAGCGCCGGGTGCCGCTGCTGGTCGGCCTCGGCTCGGTCGCCGCCGGGCTCGCCCTGCTCGTCGTCCTCGGTGCGCCCCGGCCGTTGCTGGCGCTGGCGGTGGCCGGGCTGGTCGGCCTGGTGGTCGCCGTGTCGGTGAGCCACTGGTGGAAGATGTCGATCCACTCGGCGGTCTCCGCCGGCACCCTGGTCATCCTGGCGCTGACCTTCGGGCGCGGGTTCCTCGTCGCCGCGCCGCTGTTGGGCGTGGTCGGCTGGTCCCGCGTACGCCTGCGGGACCACACCGTCGCGCAGGTGCTCGCCGGCGGTGCGCTCGGCGCGCTGATCGCCGCGGTCGTCTTCGGTCTGCTGCGCTGAGCGACCGTCGCCGGGCGGGCGGCGCGGTGCCGCCCGCCCGACGGTCGTCAGGCGCCGTCGTCGGCGAGGCGGTGGCGGTTCGCCTCGATCCACGCGTCCAGCGCGGCCGGGTCGTCCGGGTCCACGCCGTCGGCCATCAGTTGCGCGACCGCGGCGGTGGCCGGGCTGCGCCGCTCGCCGGTCGAGTAGAGCCGGGCGAACTCCGGCACCATCTCCTCGATCGCCTCGTCGGTGCGCGTCGCGGCCGCCTCGGGCAGCCCGCGCTGCCGCGACGCGTACCGGGCCCAGGCGCGCAGCACCCGGGGCAGCATCGCCGCGTCGTCCATGTCCAGCACGGCACGGCGGTGCACCCAGTCGAGCAGGAAGAGCCCGGACACGGCCGGGCTCCACCGCATCGGGTCGGCGTCCGGGAAGCTCGCCGAATGGTCCAGCAGCAGGCTCAGGCAGAAGTGCAGCGAGGCGAGTTCCGGGCCGTCGACGCTGTCGAGCCCGAACCGGGCGGCCTCCGGCGCCGCCAGGAACCGCCGGACCAGGTCGGTGCGCTCGGCGGCGGACAGCGGCTCGACTTCCGCCGGGCCGGTCGGGTCGGCGGCCGTGGGGAGCAGCGCCAGCCGGGCGCCGACCAGCGCGCGGTCGGTGGCGAGCGAACCCTCGCCGGGCAGCTCGGTCAGGTCGTCGGTGACCGAGAGG
This sequence comes from Micromonospora sp. DT63, assembly GCF_049841615.1. Taxonomy (NCBI): domain Bacteria; kingdom Bacillati; phylum Actinomycetota; class Actinomycetes; order Micromonosporales; family Micromonosporaceae; genus Micromonospora; species Micromonospora sp. DT63. The sequence continues at coordinate 326,744 of NZ_JBNCKQ010000003.1, forward strand.
TGCCGGGCCACCTCGCCCCGCAGCCGGGACGGGTCCTCGGTGCGGAACCAGGTCAACTCGTCGTCGGCGCACATCTGCCGGACCTGGTCCAGGATCCGCTCCGCCGGCCCGCCGACGAAGATGTCCTTGGTGATCCCGATGTTGTGGTCGATCAGGGCCACCAGGGCGTGCTCCGGGCCACCGGCCGCGTCGTCGTACGCGAACGTGGCGAGGTAGGAGGTCTGGTCGCCGTACACGTCGCCGTACGCCCAGCTGCCGGTGAGGTGCACCCGGCCGAGCTGCCCGGACCAGGCGGGCGCCTGGCTGCCCGGACGCACCCGCTCGGTGCCCTCGGCGGTCGGGACGAGCGTGGCGAAGACCTGCCGGATGGTGGTCGCCGCCGCGATCCGGCGGCGGGCGGTGGCGGCGAGGAACCCGGTGACGAACTCCCGCACGGCGGTGTCGCGGTCGGTCTCCGCGATCGAGTAGACACTGCCCAGCAGCGCGCTGCCGAGCATCTCGGCATCCAGGGCGGACTCCAGCTTGGTCACGTCGCGTGCGGCGTGCAGCACCGCGTCGTAAGGGGTCTGAGGCGTGGCCATGCTTCGACCCTACGCCGGTCGGGGCGTACGCAGAGGCGTCAGCGGCGGGCGGCGTCCCGCAGCGCGTCGCGTGCCTGCGCGTAGGAGGCCAGCACGATCCGCACCGGGGCGAGCACGTACTCCTCGCCGACCTCGGCGACCCGGACCGTCAGCCGTTGCCGGGCGCGGGCCCGCGCCCGCTGAGCGGCCCAACGCACCACCGGCCGGGTCAGCGCCGCCACCAGCAGCCCGGCCAGCAGGCCACCGAGCAGCAGCACGGTCGGCATGGGCACCTGCCCGACAGTCGGGTTGTCCAGCGCGGGCAGGCCGAGCGCCCGCAGCGCGTAGCCGAGCGCCAGCCAGCCCAGGCCGACGAGGGCGGCCAGGGTGACCAGCCACTGCACACCCCCGACGACACGCCACCACACCGGCTGACGGTCCAGGCCGAGGTCCGTGCCGGCGATCGCGCCGTCCAACGCGTCCGGTAGGTCGTCGAGACGGGACCGGGCCGCGGAGGTGACCGCCGTCGGCCAGGCCGCGGGCAGACCGCTGGCGGCCCGGTCAGCCACCGCGCGGATCGCCAGGCCGAGCGCCGAGCGTTGGGCGGCGGTCGGATCGGGCACCGAGGTCGCCGCGACAAGGCTCTCCGCCGGGTCGGCTCCGCCGCCGGTCGGGCCGGGCAGGTGCAGCCGGCGCAGCGGGTCGGGTCGGAGCCGGCGCCAGCCCCGCACCACCGGCCAGCCGGTCGCCGCGCCGGCCCGATGCCGGTACGCCCGCTCCACCGCCTCACTCACCGCCGGCACACCTGCCGTGCCGGCCAGCGCCCGGTTCAGCGCGGCGACGCTCGCGTCGTCCGGGCCACCCGCCGGTCGGGCCGAGCCGACCAGCTCGTCCAGCCCTGCGACCACGGTGTCGACGTCGCCGGCCAGTCGACGCAGGGCGGCCTGCCGCTCGGCGACCGTACGCTCCAGCGCGGTGCGCAGCCCGACCATCCCGGCCGGGTCGATGGCGGTGGTGGCGAGCAGTGGCACGCCGGTCAGCCCGTCGGTGTCGAGCAGCCGGCGCAGGTCGTCCAGGACGCGGGGCAGCTCGGTCGGTGGCAGCCGGTCGGCCTGGTTGAGCACGACGAGCGTGACGTCGCGGTGCCGGTGGAACTCGCGCAGGTAGCTGTCGTGGATGACCCGGTCGGCGTACTTCTGCGGGTCGACCACCCAGACCACCTGGTCGACCAGGCCGAGCAGCCGGTCCACCTCCAGCCGGTGGGACCGCTGCACCGAGTCGAAGTCGGGCAGGTCGAGCAGGATCAGCCCGTGCAGCGCCGTCTCGTCGTCCCCGTCGAGCGCGCTCTCCCGGACGAAGCGATGCCGGGGCAGCACCCCGGTCCAGTCGAGCAGCCGGTTGGCGCCCTCCAGCGGCCCCCACACGCACGCGTGCGTGACGCCGGTGGTCGGTCGGCGGACCCCGACCGGGGAGAGTTCCAGCTGGGCCAGCGCATTGAACAGGCTGGACTTGCCACTGCCGGTGGCGCCGGCGAGGGCCACCACGGTGTGGTCGCGGGACAACGCGAGCCGGGTGCCGGCCCGCTCGACGAGGGTGTGCGCGGGCACCAGCTCGGAGTCCGGCAGCAGGCCGTCGACGGCGGTCAGGAACCGGCGTACGGCGTCCAGGCGGGCGATCAGCGCGTCGGGGTCGACCCGCTGGTCACCGCGGAACGCCTCGCGTACCCGGCCGGCGATGTTGGTCACCGCGAACCCTCCTCGTCGCCGACCGGCAGCGCGCCGTCGCCGGTGGCCAGGCCGCTGCGGTGCCGGGCCAGCTCGACCCGTCCGGCGGCCCGGCGCAGCGCGTCACCGGCCGCCTCGGCGGGCCGGGCTTCGGCGGTGCGGGCCAGGAACCGCTCGGCCTCCGCGTCCAGCAGCGTCCGGACCCGCGCCACCAGGTCGACCCGGGCCTTGGCGGCGAGGGTACGCACCGCCTGGTCGCCGAAGATCGCCTGGAGGACGGCCTGCGCGGCGACAGTCGTGCCGGCCCCGGTGGCCAACTCCAGCCCGGTGGGGATGAAGGCGGTCGAGGCGAACACGGCGATCATCACGGCCAGCCCGGTGGCGTTCACTGCGTAAGCGGCGGTGCGGGCCACGAACCGCTTGTCGCCGCCCTCGACCCGGACCAGCTCCAGCACGCCGCGTTGCCAGTCGCGGACCATCCGTTCGGCGCGTTCGGGCAGGTCGTCGCTCGGGTGGGCGAGCCCCGGCTCCAGCAGGTCCGCTCCCGCCGGGTGTGCCTTCCACCCGGTGTACGCGGATTCGGCGGCCTCGGACGCGACGCCCCGCAGCAGGGTGACGAGCTGCGACTCGATGGCGTTGCGCAGCTCGGCGGCTGGCGCGGGCCGACCGGTGACGGCGGCCACCACCCGGTCGCGGAGTCGCCCGATGCGGGCCTCCAGCGTGCGGAAGAACTCGCCGGTGCCGACGAACTCCTGCCAGCGGGCCAGGACCTCACCGCGGAGCAGTCGACCGTCCTGCAGGCCCTGCTCGACGGTCCGCTCGGCTCCCCGGTACGCGGCCCGGACCCGTTCGTCCAGCCCGTCGGCGGCGGTGACCTGCTCGTCGGCCGCGTCGGCCAGCTCCTCGACGGCGGGGTGCAGGGCGGCCAGCGCGCCGTCCAGGGTCTGGCGGACCACCGCCGCGCGGGCGTCGGCGTCGGCGGCCAGCCGGGCGAACCAGTCGGCCAGCGGCGCGGTGGCCCCCTCGGGCAGCAGCCCCTGACCGTCGACCCAGGTCTCCGGGAGGACGAACAGCGGCGCCCGGCCCAGATCCTGCGCGGCGAGCATCTCGGCCAGGTGGGCGGCGATCTCGTCGCTGGCCTCGGCGGGCACCCGGTCGAGCACCATCGCGATCACGGCGCCCCGGGCTCGCGCGCTGCGCAGCAGCTCCCACGGCACCGCGTCGGCGTACCGGGCGGCGGTGGTGACGAAGAGCCAGAGGTCGGCGGCGGCGAGCAGTTGGCTCGCGAGCGCCCGGTTGGCGTCGACGACGGAGTCGATGTCCGGTGCGTCGAGGAAGGCCAGACCCGGCGGCAGGGCGGGGGCGGTGACCAGGTGCAGGGAGCGTGGATCGTCGCTCGGCTCGGTGGTGCGGGTCAGCCCGGGCAGCAGGTCGCCCTGCCGGAACCAGGACGCGTCGGCCGGGTTGCAGACGAGCACCGGGGAGCGGGTGGTGGGCCGCAGCACACCTGCGGCGCTGACCCGGGCCTTGACCAGGCTGTTGACCAGGGTCGACTTGCCCGCGCCGGTGGAGCCGCCGACCACCACGAGCAGCGGGGCGTCCAGTCGGGCGAGCCGGGGCAGCAGGTAGTCGTCGAGCTGGTCGGTGAGGGCGCTCGCGGCGTGCCGGGCGGCCTTGGCGGAGGGCAGGGCTAGCGGATAGCGGGTCGCGCCGATCGCGGCCCTCAGGCCCGACAGCGCGCCGGGGAGGCTGTCGTCCCCGGTGGTGGCGGGCGGCTCCTCCGCGGCGTCCGGCGGGCCGGTGCGGGCTGCGACGGCGGGCACGCCGGAACGGGTGGCGGAATCGCCGTGCGTCGTCACCGCTAAAGCGTGCCCGACCGATGCAAGGGAAGACAACCGGACGGTAATAACGGCTGGGTTGCGTCGGGTCGGCTCAACTCGACTTGACGATTCGCCAACGCGTGGCACTATTGAGTCAAGTTCACTCAACTTGTGGTGGGGTCCGCTGCGGGCGGCGCCCGCCGAGCAGTCGCGGGCGGTGCCCGCCACCTGCACAACCTTACGAAGCGAGGAAGCGAAGATGGCACGTGCGGTCGGTATCGACCTCGGCACGACGAACTCCTGCGTCAGCGTTCTCGAGGGCGGTGAGCCCACCGTCATCGCCAACGCTGAGGGCTCGCGGACGACCCCGTCGATCGTCGCGTTCGCCCGCAACGGCGAGGTGCTCGTCGGTGAGGTCGCCAAGCGCCAGGCGGTGACCAACCCGGACCGGACGATCCGTTCGGTCAAGCGCGAGGTCGGCACGAACTGGTCCGTCGACATCGACGGCAAGAAGTACACCCCGCAGGAGATCTCGGCCCGGACGCTGATGAAGCTCAAGCGGGACGCCGAGGCGTACCTGGGCGAGCAGATCACCGACGCGGTGATCACCGTCCCGGCCTACTTCAACGACAGCCAGCGCCAGGCCACCAAGGAGGCCGGTGAGATCGCCGGCTTCAACGTGCTGCGGATCGTCAACGAGCCGACCGCGGCCGCCCTGGCGTACGGGCTGGACAAGGGTTCCAAGGAGCAGACCGTCCTGGTCTTCGACCTCGGCGGCGGCACCTTCGACGTGTCGCTGCTGGAGCTCGCCGAGGGCGTCATCGAGGTCAAGTCGACGAGCGGTGACAACCACCTCGGTGGCGACGACTGGGACCAGCGGATCATCGACCACCTGGTCAAGACGTTCCGCGGCGAGCACGGCATCGACCTGGGCCAGGACAAGATGGCCCTCCAGCGCCTCCGTGAGGCCGCCGAGAAGGCCAAGATCGAGCTGTCCGCGGCCACCACGACCAACATCAACCTGCCGTACATCACCGCCGGCGCGGCCGGCCCGCTGCACCTCGACGTGACGCTGAGCCGCGCCGAGTTCCAGCGGATGACGCAGGACCTGCTGGACCGCTGCAAGGGCCCGTTCGAGCAGGCCGTGAAGGACGCCGGGATCAAGATCTCGGACGTCGAGCACGTCATCCTCGTCGGTGGTTCCACCCGGATGCCCGCCGTGACCGACCTGGTCAAGCAGCTCACCGGCCGCGACCCCAACAAGGGCGTCAACCCGGACGAGGTCGTCGCCGTCGGCGCCGCCCTCCAGGCCGGTGTGCTCAAGGGTGAGGTCAAGGACGTCCTGCTGCTCGACGTGACCCCGCTGAGCCTGGGCATCGAGACCAAGGGCGGCATCTTCACCAAGCTCATCGAGCGCAACACCACCATCCCGACCAAGCGCTCCGAGGTCTTCACCACGGCGGACGACAACCAGCCGTCGGTGCTGATCCAGGTGTTCCAGGGTGAGCGGGAGATCGCGGCGTACAACAAGAAGCTCGGCACCTTCGAGCTGACCGGCCTCCCGCCGGCGCCGCGCGGCGTGCCGCAGATCGAGGTCGCCTTCGACATCGACGCCAACGGCATCGTCAACGTGCACGCCAAGGACCTGGGCACCGGCAAGGAACAGAAGATGACGATCACCGGCGGCTCGTCGCTGCCGAAGGACGACATCGAGCGGATGCGCCGGGACGCCGAGGAGCACGCGGAGGAGGACAAGCGCCGCCGCGACGACGCCGAGACCCGCAACGTGGCCGAGGCGCTCCAGTGGCAGACCGAGAAGTTCCTCGCCGAGAGCGGCGACAAGCTGCCCAGCGAGAACCGGGAGCAGCTCAACGAGGCGCTCGGTGAGCTGCGGGGTGCCCTCGGCGGTCAGGACATCGAGAAGATCAAGACCGCCCACGAGAAGCTGGCGCAGGTCTCCCAGCAGGCCGGGTCGCTGCTCTACTCCCAGCAGGCCGAGCAGGGCCAGCAGCCGGGTGGCGAGGCCGGCCCGGGTGCGGCAGGTGCGACCGGTCCGCAGGCCGGCGCCACCGGTGGCGCCGACGACGTGGTCGACGCGGAGATCGTGGACGAGGACGGCAAGAAGTGACCAACGGCCTCCGACACGTATCCACGGCGAAGGGATGAGGTAGCCGCATGACGCAGAAGCCACGAGCCGCCGACCCGGGCGACACCGGGTCGACGCCGGGTGGCTCCGCGCCCACGGAGCCGACCACCGGCGACGGGGAGCGGGTCGTCATCCGCAACAACCGCAAGCTCACCGACACGTCGGAGCCGGAGGGCACCGCCGCGGACGCGGGCAGCGACGTACCGGCCGAGGGCCTGGTCGAGGACGCCGAGATCGTGGTCGACGAGATCGAGGTCGAGGTCAACGCCACCGACGGGCCGGAGCCGTCCGGCCCGCCGGTGGTGGACGCCCCGGCGCAGCCGGTCGACGGCGGTGGGGTCGGCACGTCGCTCGGCGCCGAACTGGAGGCGCTCCGGGCTGAGCTGGACGAGCGGACCAGGGACCTCCAGCGGGTGTCGGCGGAGTACGCCAACTACCGCAAGCGGGTCGACCGGGACCGTGCCCTGGTGCAGGAGCAGGCGACCGGCTCGGTGCTGGCCGCGCTGCTGCCGATCCTCGACGACCTGGACCGGGCCCGGGAACACGGCGACCTGGTCGGGCCGTTCGGAACGGTGGCGGAACAGCTCACCACCGCGCTGGGCAAGTTCGGCCTGAACGCCTTCGGCGAGCAGGGCGACCCGTTCGACCCGACCCGGCACGAGGCGGTCGCGCACCAGACCTCGGCCGAGGTCAGCGAGCCGACCTGCGTGCAGGTCATGCGGCGCGGCTACCAGCTCGGTGAGCGGCTGCTGCGCCCCGCGCTGGTCGCGGTCGCGGATCCGGAATAGTGCGAGACAGTGACCGGGCCGTCCCGTCCCCCGCACCGCGGTGGACGGGACGGCCGGGCCACGACTGTCGGAAGGGGGTGGTGGACCGGTGAGTTCGAAGGACTGGCTCGAGAAGGACTTCTACGCCGTGCTCGGCGTGGACAAGGCCGCCTCCGCGGATGACATCAAGAAGGCGTACCGCAAGCTGGCCCGGGAATCGCACCCGGACCACAATCCGGGCGACCCGAAGGCCGAGGAGCGGTTCAAGGCCGTGTCCGAGGCGTACAACGTGCTGTCGGACGCCGGCCGTCGCCGGGAGTACGACGAGATGCGGTCGCTGTTCAGTTCCGGCGCGTTCCGGCGTAACGCCCGGGCGGGCGGCCAGCCGGGCGGGGTGCCGTTCGACGTTTCCGACCTGTTCGGTGGTGGTGCCGGCGGTGGTGGTGACCGCCGCTTCGGCGGGGCCGGCTTCCAGGACCTGTTCAGCTCGATCTTCTCGGGCGGGCAGGCCGGTGGGCAGGCCGCTCCGCGTGGGCCCGCGCGCGGCCGGGACGTGGAGACCGAGGTGGCTCTGGACTTCGGCGACGCGGTGCGCGGGGTGACCCTGCCGCTGACGTTGCGCGCCCCCGGCGTCTGCGACACCTGCCACGGCAACGGCGCAAAGCCCGGCACCCAGCCGCGTACCTGCCCGGTCTGTCACGGGGCCGGGGTCACGACCCGCAACCAGGGGTCGTTCAGCTTCTCCGAGCCGTGCGGCAACTGCCAGGGCGTCGGCACCGTGGTGGAGGAGAAGTGCCCGGAGTGCCACGGCAGCGGCGGGGTCACCAAGACCCGCACGATGAACGTGCGCTTCCCGGCCGGTGTGGCCGACGGGCAGCGCATCAGGCTGGCCGGGCGCGGTGAGCCCGGTGAGCGTGGTGGCCCGGCCGGCGACCTCTTCGTACACGTCAAGGTCCGGCCGGACGAGCTGTTCGGGCGTACCGGAGACGATCTGACGTTGACCGTGCCGGTGACCTTCGCGGAGGCCGTGCTCGGCACGGACCTGCGGGTGCCAACGCTCGACGGCGCGGTGACGCTGCGGGTTCCGCCCGGCACGCCCAGCGGGCGGGTGCTGCGGGCCCGGGGCAAGGGTGTGGTCCGCCGCGACGGGCAGGCGGGTGATCTGCTGGTCACCCTGGACGTGGTGGTGCCGGCCCGGCTGTCGGACGAGGCGCGGGCGGCGCTGGAGGCGTTCGCCGAGCAGAGCCCGCCGGCGGCGCGGGAACATCTCGACGCCCGGGTGCGTCGGGTCGGTTAGTCCGGTGGGATGGACGCGGAGGTGAGCGGGATGTCGGGCGAGTTCCTCGGTTCGGGTGACCCTGCCTACGAGGCCAAGGTGCTCATGATCTCGGTGGCGGCACGGATGGCGGGGATGCACCCGCAGACGCTGCGCCAGTACGACCGGTTGGGGCTGGTGCAGCCCGGTCGGGCTGCCGGCGGTGGCCGTCGGTACAGCGTCCGGGACGTGGTGCTGCTGCGCGAGGTGCAGCGGCTCAGCCAGGACGACGGGATCAACCTGGCCGGCGTCAAGCGGATCATCGGGCTGGAGCGGTTGCTGGAGCAGGCGCAGCAGCGGGTCGCACGGCTGGAGGCGGAGCTGGACGCCGCGTACCGCCGGGTGGCCGAGCTGGAGTCGCTGGCCCGCTTCCCGGGCCAGGATCTGGTGCCGACCAACCGCACGTCCACCGCTCTGGTGGTCTGGCGTCCCCGCCGTACACCCGACCGCTGAACCTGCTTCTCGGCCTGGCCCGTGCCGGAATTTCCGGCGCGGGCCAGGCCGTTTCCGTTAGCCTGTCGATACGGGTCCTATCGCCTTAATTCGGGCCTATCGGCGCGGTTGGGGGAGCGATGACGGAACCGGCGAAGAAAGTGGCCCAGCAGACGGAGGACCGGCTGGAAGACCTGGCCGACACCGTCCGGGAGAAGTTCGACAAGGTGACCGAGGGCAGTTTCCGGGACCGCATCAGCGAGGGGCGGTTCGCCGAGCAGTCCGACGGCGACCACCGCCGAGCCGAGACCGAGCGCAAGCAGGACTGATCCGGTGACCGACGTGCGGGCCGGGACCCACGGGGGGTCCCGGCCCGTTCGCCACGCCTGTTCCGCGCCGGCTCAGCCGAGGCGGCGGTTCTCGCGGACCAGGCCGCCCTCGCACCAGTCCCGGTAGACGAAGAGATCCGGCCGGGCCAGCAGGACGCGGCCGTTGTGCGCCCAGATCCTCATCAGCTCGTCGCCGTCGCGCTCGGCCTGCTCGACCAGCTTGCGGAAGCGGCGCTTGGGATGGGCCCGGAAGTTCGTCCGGATGCCGTCCGCGGCGTAGATGTAGAGGCAGTGCAGCGCGAAGCGCCGCGCGGGGCAGGTCGGGTCCATCGCCAGCTCGAAGAGCGTCAGCACCAGGCGGTCGCCGGAGACCAGGAGGTCCCAGTCGGGTGGCATGGAGGACAACGGCACCGAATCGGGCTGGTACGCCCAGGCTCGCAACTCCGCCGGCGTCGGATCGACGGGGTTGGCAAAGCCGTGGAACGTCGACTCCTGCACGCTCACCGGCCAACCTTCCGCTCTCGCCCGCGTCTGGCAACGCTGCCTGCGGACCGTGGCTGCTGGGGCGAAACGGTAACCCGCCGCCGGGTGCTGCGGTAGTACCCGCAGGGAGCAATTCGGCATCCGCCGGCCGGCCCGGCCCCGAACGGCCGTTCGGGTGTCCTGGCCAGCGCCGCCACCGCGCCCACCGGGGCGCGGCGGCGGCGCTGAGCGTCAGTCGTGGACCGGCACCGGCTCCCGCCGCTGGGCCGCCGCGCGGTTGCGCAACCACCGCTTGAACCACGGGAAGTCGGGCAGTCGAGCCAGGATCGGCCCGGTCACCACGGTGATCAGGACGTACGTCGCGGCGAGCGCGGCCAACCGCGGCTCGACGCTACCGGCCGCCACCGCGAGCCCGGCGATGACGATCGAGAACTCTCCTCGGGGTACGAGGGCCAGGCCGGCTCGCCAGCGACCGGGTTCGGCGATGCCGACGCGGCGGGCCGCGAGGTAGCCGGTAAGCGTCTTCGTCGCCATGGTGACCACGGCCAGCGCGAGCGCCGGCAGCAGCACCGGCGGGATCTCCCGTGGGTCGGTGACCAGACCGAAGAAGACGAAGAACACCGCGGCGAACAGATCCCGCAGCGGCGAGAGCAGTTCGGTGGCGTGGTGGGCCACCGGACCGGAGAGCGCGATGCCGACCAGGAACGCGCCGACCGCCGCCGACACCTGCAGCTTCGCCGCGATGCCCGCGATCAGCAGGGTCAGGCCGAGTACGCCGAGCAGCAGCGCCTCCGGGTCCTTCGCCGACAGGGCGGACGAGATGAGGTGGCCGTACCGGATGGCGACCACCAGCACGATCAGCACCGTGGCCACCGCGACGGTGAGCGCGATGCCGCCGCCGAGCAGGCCGGTGCCGGCCAGTACGGCGGTGACCAGCGGCAGGTAGAGCGCCATCGCCAGGTCCTCGATCACCAGGACCGAGAGGATCACCGGGGTCTCCCGGTTACCGAGGCGGCCGAGGTCGGCGAGGACCTTGGCGATCACCCCCGAGGAGGAAACCCAGGTGATGCCGCCGAGCACCAGGGCGGCCACCCAGTCCCAGCCGAGCAGCAGGGCGAAGATGGCACCGGGTAACGCGTTGAGGACGCCGTCGATCAGACCGGCCGGTGCCGCCGAGCGGAGGTTGCCGACGAGCTCGTTGGCCGAGTACTCCAGGCCGAGCATCACCAGCAGCAGGATGACGCCGATCTCGGCGCCGACCGCGAAGAACTCCTCGCTGGCGGCGAGCGGAAGCAGCCCGCCGTGCCCGAAGGCGAGCCCGGCGAGCAGGTAGAGGGGGATGGGCGAGAGGCCGACCCGGCGGCTGAGTCGGCCGAGGAGCCCGAGCAGCAGCAGCAGCGCGCCGACTTCGACGAGCAGTGTGGTGGATTCGTGCATCCGCCTCAGCCGTCCGGGTCACTGTCGGCGAGGATGGCGGACACGCCGTCGAGACCCTGACGGGTCCCCACGACGACCACCACGTCACCGGCCGCGAAGCGGAAGGATGGCTCGGGCGACACGTTCACGTTGCCGTCGCGCAGCACCGCCACGATCGAGGCGCTGGTGCGGGTGCGAGCCTTGGTGTCACCGAGCATCCGGTTGACGTACCGCGAACCGGCCGGGATGGCGATCTGCTCGGTGAGCAGACCGGCAGCCTGCTCGCGCAGCCCGGACAGCTGACCGAGCATCAGCGACGCGCCGAGGATGTCGGCCAGCGCCTCCGCCTCGTCGTCGGTCAGCGGGATGTCCGCCTGGCAGGAGTCGGGATCATCCGGGTCGTAGAAGACAAGATCACGGCGGCCATTGCGGTGGGAGACCACGCCCAGGCGGCGTCCGGACTCCGTCACCAGATCGTGGCGTACCCCGATCCCCGGTAAGGCGGTCTGCTCGACACGTACTCGCACCCGCCCAGGCTACCGCGAGGTGAACGGCACACAGATCTTGGAAGGTTCCGCCCGGCGCCCTTGATCAACACGAGATCGCCGATATCGCGGTATCCCGGGCGGCGGGACACCCCGGGATCAGCGATCCCGTGTCGATCTACTTGGGGTCGGTGACGTAGGTGCCCTTGCCCTGGTGTCCCTCGATCAGGCCTTCGGCCTGCAGGATCAGCAGGGCCGACCGGACGGGCTCGGCGGACACGCCGTAGTGCGCGGTCATCTCGCGCAGCGAGGGCAACTTGTCACCGGGCGAGTATTCGCCCGAGCTGATCTTGTCGCGGATGTCCTGTGCGATGCGCTGGCGGTCGGAAATTCGGGGCATGGGGCAACTCCTGGTAGGCCCCAAGATCCTCCCATGCGCTCGACCGGTAGGCCAACACTTTGCGTGCTAAGCATGGTCACTGCTTATCCTACAATGCTTTGCATTGTATGTTGACCTCACGGACGCTCGGGAGCGGAAAGCCTGGTAGGCAACCGGCCTCCTCGGCCGGGTCGTCCGTGTCACCGCTGGCACGGCCGTGCGCTCCCCTCGGGTGACCGGCCGTGCCAGCGATCCCTGCGAGGAGGACGACGCTCATGCCTGACCTGGTACGACGCTGATGACCGGGCGGTTCGTCATCCACCTGCCGATCTCGGCGCCCGATCTGGCGCGGGCCAAGATGCTGGGTCGGACGGCCGGACGCTCGCTGGCCTTCCTCGCTCGGATCGACCTCGGCGGGATCACCGTCTCCACCGAGGACGATCAAGGGGTTCGGCACTGGGTCTTCTGCGACCGGCGGCTGGATGGTGGTCGTCGCTGCGTGCTCCGGGCTGACCACGAGACGCCCTGCACCGCCCGCCTCCCCCGCCGGGCCGGCGGCTGACGGCGGCCACTGCCGGAGTTGATCGACTCGGTTTCGGCGATATCGGGGTGTCCCGGGGGCCCGGATACCCCGTTTTCCAGGACGACGTGTCGATCTACCGGCCGTGCACGCGCCAGCGCCCGCCCCGGAGACGGGCGGGCACTGGCGGCACGGGCCTGGTCAGCGGAGGCTGGCGAAGAACTCGCGGATGTCACCGACCAGCACGCCGGTGGCCTGGTGAGCGGCGTAGTGACCGCCGACGTCGCCGCGTCCATCGACGTCACTCTCGTACGCCGTCCAGCGGACGATGTTGGCGTGGTCCCGTTCGGCGAAGCGGCGGATGGACTGGAAGTCGCCGGGGAACATGGCCAGCGCCATCGGTGTCGTGGTCGGCTCGGACGGCTGCTGACCGGCGTGCGCGTCCTCCCAGTAGAAGCGGATCGCCGAGGCGGCCGTGCCGGTGAACCAGTAGAGCGCCACGTTGGCCAGGACGAAGTCGTCGTCCAGGCTCTCGTCGAAGAGTTGCGCGTTCCAGGCGAGCAGCCCGACGGGCGAGTCGGCCAGTCCGTACGCCAGGGTCTGCGGCTGCTGGCTGTGCACCTGGTTGAAGGAGAACTTGTTCTCGTAGAACCACTGGAGGTGTCCGAGCGCCGCATGGTCCGCCTCGGACAGCCCGGCGAACTCGGCCGGGTCGCCGGACGGGAACGAGAAGAGTTGGGTGACGTGCACGCCGAGGACGTGCTCGGTGTCGATGCGGCCCAGCTCCGGCGCGATCATCGAGCCGGCGTCGTTGCCGACCGCGCCGTAGCTGTCGTACCCCAGGCGGTTCATCAGCTCGGCCCAGGCGCGGGCGGTGCGGAAGCGGTTCCAGCCGGCGCTGCGGGTGGGGCCGGAGAAGCCGTAGCCGGGCAGCGACGGGATGACCAGGTGGAAGGCCGGCGCGGCCGGGTCGGTCGGCTCGGTGAGCGGGCCGATCACGTCCAGGTATTCCAGCACCGAGCCCGGCCAGCCGTGGGTGAGCACCAGGGCGGTGGCGTCCGGCCGGGACGACCGGACGTGCAGGAAGTGGATCTGCTCACCGTCGATCTCCGTGACGAACTGCGGGTGGGCGTTCAGCCGGGTCTCGACGGCCCGCCAGTCGAACCCGTCCCGCCACCTGTCGGCGAGCGCGCGCACCCGGCCGGCGCTCATCCCGTACGCGTCGCCGGCGCCGGGCAGCTCGGCCGGCCAGTTCGTGCGACCGAGGCGGGCGGCCAGGTCGTCGAGGGCGCTCTGCGGGATCTCGACGCGGAACGGACGGATCGCGGTGCCGGTCATCTCGAACTCCTTCGGAACGGAATGTTTCGTTCTGCAACGACAGTAGCAGACCGGAACGATCCGTTCCACTGCTATCCTCTGGTCATGTCGACGACGCCCCCCAAGGCCCTGGCCGGTCGCCGTGCCCAGGCCGCCCGCAACGACGAGGTGATCCTCGAAGCCGCCCGCGCGGTCTTCCTCGACGACCCGAAGGCGCCGATCGCCGCCGTCGCGGACCGCGCGGGCGTCGGCATCAGCGCGCTCTATCGGCGGTACGCGGGCAAGGAGGCCCTGCTGCGCCAGCTCTGTCACGACGGGTTGCGCCGCTACATCGCCGTGGCCGAGGAGGCGCTCGCCGAGCCGGACGACTGGACCGCGTTCGCCGGGTTCCTCGCCGCTGTGGTCGACGCCGACGTGCACTCGCTCACCGTCCACCTGGCCGGCACCTTCACGCCGACCGAGGAGATGGGTCGGGACGCGCTGCGCGCCGGCGAGCTGGCCACCGCGCTCGTCGAGCGGGCGCACGCCAGTGGGCGACTGCGGCCCGACGTGGTCGTACAGGACCTGGGGCTGGTGCTGGAGGCGTGCGCGGCGGTGCGCGTACCCGATGCGGAGCGGACCGCCCAGCTGCGCCGCCGGCAGCTCGCGGTGCTGATCGGCGGCCTGTCGACGACGCCGGACTCCGACCCGCTGCCCGGCCCGCCCCCGGCGGCCGGGGAGTTCGACTGGCGGTGGCGGCTCCGGGAGTGACGGCCGTCACAGCGGTAAGGTTGAGCGGAATACGCTCAACTCTGGTTGTGTCCAACCCAGTGGACAACGCCGATCCGGGGGAGCCCATGAACACCGAGAAACTGACCACCAAGAGCCGCGAAGCCATCACCGGCGCCGTCGCGCTGGCCAACCAGCGTGGCCACGCCACAGTCGAGCCCTGGCACCTCCTGCTGTCCCTGCTGGACACCGACGGCTCGACCGCCGCCGGCCTGCTGCGCGCCGTCGGGGCCGACCCGGCCGAGCTGCGCCGGGCCGCCCAGCGGGCGGTCGACGCCCTGCCGGCCGCGCGGGGTTCCAGCCTCGCCGAGCCCACCCTGGCCCGGGAATTCGTCAACGCCATCGGCGCCGCCGAGCAGATCGCCCGGCCGCTGGGCGACGAGTACACCTCCACCGAGCACCTGCTCGCCGGCCTGGCCCGGGTGGGCGGCGCGGTGTCCGACTCGCTGAAGTCGGCCGGCGCCACCGAGGAAGCCCTGGTCGCCGCCTTCCCGACCGTCCGGGGCGGAGACCGGCGGGTCACCACCGCCGACCCGGAGCAGACCTACCAGGCACTCACGAAGTACGGCGTCGACCTGACCGCCAGCGCTCGCGACGGCAAGATCGATCCGGTGATCGGCCGGGACTCCGAGATCCGCCGCGTCATCCAGGTGCTCTCGCGGCGTACGAAGAACAACCCGGTGCTGATCGGCGAGCCCGGTGTCGGCAAGACCGCCATCGTCGAGGGCCTCGCCCAGCGGATCGTGGCCGGCGACGTCCCCGAGTCGCTGCGCGACAAGAAGCTGGTCTCGCTGGACCTCGGCGCGATGGTCGCCGGCGCGCAGTACCGCGGCCAGTTCGAGGAGCGACTGAAGTCCGTCCTGGAGGAGATCAAGAACTCCAACGGGCAGGTCATCACGTTCCTCGACGAGTTGCACACAGTCGTCGGCGCCGGCAAGGGCGAAGGTTCGATGGACGCCGGCAACATGCTCAAGCCGATGCTGGCCCGCGGTGAGCTGCGGATGGTCGGCGCCACCACGCTGGACGAGTACCGCGAGCACATCGAGAAGGACCCGGCGCTGGAGCGGCGCTTCCAGCCGGTGCTGGTCGGCGAGCCGACGATCGAGGACACCATCGGCATCCTGCGTGGGCTCAAGGAGCGCTACGAGGTGCACCACGGCGTCCGGATCACCGACGCCGCGCTGGTCGCCGCCGCGACGCTCTCCGACAGGTACATCACCGACCGGTTCCTGCCGGACAAGGCGATCGACCTGGTCGACGAGTCCGCGTCCCGGCTGCGGATGGAGATCGACTCCCGCCCGGTCGAGGTGGACGAGATCGAGCGGGCGGTCCGCCGGCTGGAGATCGAGGAGATGGCGCTGGCCAAGGAGCCGGACGCCGCGTCCGCCGAGCGCCTGGCGCGGCTGCGCCAGGAGTTGGCCGACAAGCGCGAACAGCTCACCGTGCTCTCCGAGCGCTGGCAGACCGAGAAGAGCCACATCACCAAGCTCTCCACAGCCAAGGAGGAGTTGGAGCGCCTGGGCGGCGAGGCCGAGCGGGCCGAGCGGGACGGGGAGCTGGAGCGTGCCGCCGAGCTGCGCTACGGCCGGATCCCCGCCCTGAAGGTCGAGCTGAAGCAGGCCGAGGAGGAGCTGGCCCAGCTCCAGGCCGACGGCGCGATGCTCAAGGAGGAGGTCGGCGCGGACGACATCGCCGCGGTGGTCGCCTCGTGGACCGGCATCCCGGCGGGCCGCCTGCTCGAAGGTGAGACGGCGAAGCTGTTGCGGATGGAGGAGTCGCTGGGCGGCCGGGTGGTCGGCCAGGCCGAGGCCGTGGGCGCGGTGTCCGACGCCGTACGCCGGGCACGGGCCGGTGTCGCCGACCCGGACCGCCCGACGGGCAGCTTCCTCTTCCTCGGCCCGACAGGTGTCGGCAAGACGGAGCTGGCCAAGGCGCTCGCCGAGTTCCTCTTCGACGACGAGCGGGCGATGGTCCGCATCGACATGAGCGAGTACGGCGAGAAGCACTCGGTGGCCCGCCTGGTCGGTGCCCCGCCCGGTTACGTGGGCTACGAGGAGGGCGGGCAGCTCACCGAGGCGGTGCGCCGCCGGCCGTACTCGGTGATCCTGCTGGACGAGGTGGAGAAGGCCCACCCCGACGTCTTCGACGTGCTGCTCCAGGTGCTCGACGACGGTCGGCTCACCGATGGTCAGGGCCGCACGGTGGACTTCCGCAACGCGATCCTGATCCTCACCTCCAACCTCGGGTCGTCGGTGATCAGCGATCTGACGCTGGCCGAGGAGCAGCGCCGGGAGGGCGTCCTGGCAGTGGTCCGGTCGCACTTCAAGCCGGAGTTCCTCAACCGGCTGGACGACATCGTGGTCTTCGCCGCGCTGCGTGGGGACGATCTGCGCTCCATCGTGGACATCCAGCTCGACCGGATGCGGCGGCGGTTGGCCGACCGGCGGCTCGGCCTGGAGATCACCGATTCCGCGCGTCAGTGGCTGGCGGAGCACGGCTACGACCCGATCTACGGTGCCCGCCCGCTGCGCCGCCTGGTCCAGACCGCCATCGGCGACCAGTTGGCCAAGGCCCTGCTGAGCGGATCGATCCGAGACGGCAACACGGTCAAGGTAGACCTCACCCCCGCCACCAACACGCTCACGGTAACCCCAGCCTGACCCCGCCCTGATCACGGTGATCAAGAGGTTTGCGTCATCGGAACGTCTTCTCATGACGCAAACCTCTTGATCAACAGGGTGAGAGGTGGGCGGGGAGGGAAAGGGTTGGGGCATGTTCGGGATGCGTAAGGCTTGGGAGCGCGAACTCGGTGCGGCGGTGGACGAGCTGGTCGCCGCCGACACGCTTGCCTTCGGTGGGGTGGGGATCGCCGGCGCGACCCTGCCGGTGACCGAGGCGTACCAGCGCGTCGAGGCCGCGCTCGACGACCACCCCGAGGAGGTACGCCGGCAGCTCGACCGGCTGCTCGCCAAGGGGTCACCCGCCGGTCGGGCGTACGCGGCGACGCTGCTGGAGCGCGTCGACCCGGCGGCGGCCCGAGCGGCGTGGACGTCGCTGCGGGACGACCCCACCGAGTTCACCACCTTCGTCGGGTGCGTCATGGGGCGCTCCACCCTCGGCGACTACGCCACCCAGCGACTCGCGGCGGCGTGACCCGCCCGGGTCGTGCAACCCGGCCCATCCGGCACGGCGGAGTGGCGCGAACCCAGGCATCCACAATGACCACGGCCGGCGACACCCCGGCTGCCGTCGGTAGCTGAGCTTTCGGTCACGACGCGACTCATTTCGGTGCGCGAGGTTGTTACCGTCTGCGCCGACGTACCTGGGGAGGTGGTCGGTGGACGGGTCGCAGGCGTACCTGGTGGCGGCGGTGGTCGTACTCATCGTGGTCGTGCTCGTGATCGTCGTGCGAGCCCGGCGGCGGGCCGCGGCCCGGCCCACCGGGGTGCCACCGGCCGCCCGACCCACCCTCGACGGCGCCAACCGACTGGCGCCGGGTGATCGCGTGCGGATCGGCCAGCGGGAGTACGTCGTGAGCGGCACCATCCGCCTGGTCGAGGGGGACTGGAGCTGGGTGCAGCACCTCCTCGACGACGCCTCCGGCACGCCACACCGGCTCTCCGTCGAAGGCGACGGCGACCCCGAGCTGGAACTTGTGCTCTGGACCGCCCAACCCGGCGCGACCGTCACCCCCGGCGCCCCGACCATCGACCTCGGCGGGCTGCGCTACACCTGGGCCGAGACCGGGCAGGCCCGCTACACCGCCACCGGCGAGACCGGCCTGCCCTCGGCCGGGACCATGCGCTACCACGACTACCAGTCGGGCCCGAACGCCCGGCTCTCCTTCGAGGCGTACGGCGAAGAGGGCTGGCGGGTCGCCCGCGGCGACCTGCTCGACCCCGCCGATCTGGCGATCCGACCCACCGGCGACGGGCGCTGAGCGACCCGACGCGCCCGCCGCCTTCGGCACGGCATGCCGGACTGGCCGGTTGCCGATACGGTGTGGGCCCGATCTAGGGAAGGAGAATCGTGGTCGATTCCCAGAGCACGCCGGCCCGCCAGCGGCCATCCACCGTGACGATTTCCAGCTATCTGCTCTACCTGTTCCTGGCGTGCCAGGTGATCAGTCTCATTGTCACCCTCTCCACCATCGGCAAGACCCGGGACGTGCTCCGCGACGTCTACTCGACCAGTACGGCCGAGGGCGCGGACCAGGTGGCGAACTTCGTCTTCGCGTTCGCCCTCGGCGCCGGCATCCTCGTGCTCCTGCTCGCGGTCGTGCTGGCCGTGCTGGCCATCTTCAACAACCGTGGTAGCAACGGTTCGCGCATCACCACCTGGATCGTCGGCGGCATCATGGTCTGCTGCACGGGTGGCACCGTGCTCAACGGCGCGGGCGGCGGCAGCTTCACCACCGGTGGGAACACCAGCGGCGACATGCCGAGCAGCGAAGAGGTCCAGCGCCGCCTCGAGGAGGCGCTGCCGTCCTGGATCGCCCCGGTCAGCATCACGCTCGGCGTGATCAGCCTGCTCGCGCTGCTCGCGGCGCTCATCCTGCTGGCACTGCCGAAGTCGAACGAGTTCTTCCGCAAGCCCGCCGCGGCCTGGGAGCCCCCGACCCCCGGCACCAGCTACCCGGGCTACCCGCAGGCATCCGGCCAGCCCGGCTACCCGCAGGCTCCCGGCCAGCCCGGTTACCCGGCGGCGCCCGGCCAGCCGGCCCATCCGTCCAGTGGCGAGCCGGGTTACCCGCCCAGTGGCGAGCCGGGCTACCCGTCGACGCCGGGCCAGGCACCCGGGTCGGAGCAGCCGCCGTCCGGCACCGACCGGCCGGACGACACGCCGCCGGCGGACCGCCCCGGCCCGACCCCGCCGTCGACCAGTTGACCGCTGGATAAGCACGACGCCGACGATCCCTCCGAGTAGGTTGCAACCCGACGCCTACCGGAGGGATCCGTCGTGTCGTACCCCGAACCGGCACCGCCCCGCCGGCCCGCCGTGGTCCTGCTGGCCTCGGCCGTGCTGCTGGTGATGGCGGTGGCCGCGCTCGCGTACACCGTCGTGGACCTGGCGGTGCTGGGCCGGACCGTGGACGCGTTCCGGGCTGCCGCTCGGGACACGTCGGCGACCCCGCAGCAGATCGACGACGTGGTGACCCTGCTGCGCGCGTCGGCGGCGCTGACCGCGGTGGTGGCGGCCCTCTCCGCGCCCGTGCTCGCCGGCCTGGCCCTCGGGCTGCTGACGGGCCGGCGGGGCGTACGGGTGGCCACCTGGGTGGTCTGCGGGCTCGGGCTGCTCGCGGGATGCTGCAGCGTGGCGGTGCTCGTCGGCGAGCGGGCCGCGCCGCTGCGGCTGGGCGCCGACGAGCGGGCCACCGCCGAGCTGCTCGGCCTCATCTCGGACGCGTACCCGTCCTGGTGGATCCCGCTCAACGCCGGGCTTTCGGTCGGGCAGGCCCTCGGTTACCTTGTGGTAGCAACGCTGCTGACCCTGCCGGCGGCGAACGCCTGGTTCGGTCGACACCGCCCCACGTCACCCACCATGCCGTCCGCCCCACAGGCGTTTCCACCCGCACCGCACCAGCCCCCGCCGGCGTCCGCCGCGCCCCCGTACCCGCCCAGGTGAGGACCTGCCCGTGACGCTCGATCCCACGACCGCTGAGCGACGGGCCCTGATCACCGGCGCCACGGCCGGCATCGGCGCTGCCTTCGCCCGACGTCTGGCGGCCGACGGTTGGCAGCTGGTGCTGGTCGCCCGGGACGCCGGCCGGCTGGGCGAGATGGCCACGGAGTTGGGCTCCCGGCACGGTCGTGCCGTGGAGACGTTGTCGGCGGACCTGTCCACCGACGACGGCTGCGCGACAGTCGAGCAGCGGCTGACCTCCGACAGCCCCGTCCACCTGCTCGTCAACAACGCCGGCATCAGCCTGAACAAGCCGTTCCTGCGCTCCACAGCGGAGGACGAGGCGCGGCTGCTCCGGCTCAACGTGCACGCCGTCATGCGACTGACCCTGGCGGCGCTTCGGCCGATGACCGAACGGCGCGACGGGGCAGTGATAAATGTCTCTTCGGTTGCGGGTTTTGGCGCGGTGATGCCCGGGTCGACCTACTCGGCCAGCAAGGCGTGGGTCACCAATTTCAGCGAGTCCGTCGGCCAGTCGGCACGCCCATTCGGTGTCCGGGTGATGGCTCTGTGCCCCGGCTACACCCGCACCGAATTCCACGAACGGGCCGGCATCAACATGTCGAAAACGCCTGAGTGGCTGTGGCTGCGAGCCGAGGATGTCGTCGACGACGGCCTACGTGACCTGCGGAAAGGCAAGTTGGTAAGCATCCCGGCATGGAAGTACAAGGTGGCGGTCGCCGGTCTGCGACACGCGCCGATCCGGCTGCTCCAGGCGGTCGCCCGCGACACCCGCAGCCGGATCGGCCGCGACGAGCACTGAACCGTCGGAGCCCGCCAGCGCCGAGAACGCCGTGGTCGGGCGTTGGCGCACCGCCTCCAGATCGGTCGCTGAGCGTAGTCGAACATCGCCAACCGTCGGTTCCTCGCGGGGCTGATCAGGGAGGGCCGTGCACACGCCGTTCAGACTTGCGCAGTAACCTCTATCGCCATGGGGGACCACGACGACCTGCGTAAATTCATTACCGACCTGGCTGTGGTCCACGGACGGGTCGTGCTCTCCTCGGGGCGCGAGGCAGACTGGTACGTCGATTTGCGGCGTGTCACGCTCCATCACCAGGCCGCTCCGTTGGTCGGTCGGGCGCTGCTCGATCTCACCGCCGACTGGGAGTACGAGGCCGTCGGTGGGCTCACCCTGGGCGCGGACCCTGTCGCGCTCTCGATGCTGCACGCCGCCGCTCCGACCGGCCGCGCCCTCGACGCCTTCGTGGTGCGAAAGGCGGGCAAGGCGCACGGTCTGCAGCGACGGATCGAGGGACCGGAGGTGGCCGGCCGCCGAGTGTTGGCGGTGGAGGACACGTCCACAACGGGCGGAAGTGTGTTGACCGCTGTCGAGGCGCTTCGTGAGGCCGGAGCCGAAGTCGTGGGCGTGGCGGTTATTGTTGATCGAGGCGCCGGCGACGCGGTGCGAGCCGCCGGATTGCCGTACAGGGCGGCCTATACGTTGGCTGACCTCGGCCTTGTGGCGTAAAAGTTTGCCGATTCGGATCTGCTGATATGCAGGCGGATCGATGCTGCTGGTGGAAGGATGGAATACGTGGGAACTGCGTTGGCCGAAATGACAATGCCTCAGATCTCGCCGCTTGCCGGTGAGCCGATCGAACGTGCCGATGCCGAGCGTCTCGCGGGGGTCCTCAAGGCCCTCGCGGATCCCGCCCGGTTGCGGCTGCTCAGCCTGATCCAGTCGGCCCCCGAGGGCGAGGCGTGCGTCTGTGACTTGACCGCACCGCTCGGCCTCTCTCAGCCGACGGTCAGTCACCACCTGCGTATCCTCACCGAGGCCGGCTTGCTGGAGCGGGAGAAGCGCGGTGTCTGGGCGTACTACCGGCTGGTCCCGAGTGCGATCGCGACGATCGCCGACCTGCTGACCCCGCCGCGTAAGCGGGCCACCAAGAAGGCCCGCTGACATAGGCGCTGCGGACCGTCCCACGCCGGGGCGGTGTCCGGTGGCGAACCAGGGGTGGCGCCACCGGTAGGTGATACCTGCTCGTCCTCGGCCGCACCGCCGGAGGGCGGGCCTGACATGCCGACGGCCGACCCCCTCACCAGGGGGCCGGCCGTCGTCGTACCTGCGATCAGCGCTCCTGGCCGTGCCCCCGACGGTCGTGGTCGTGCGGGTGCTCGTCGTGGTCGAACTTCTCGCGTACCGCGTCGACCGCGCCCGCGGCGCTGGCCGCCGCGACCACCGCTACCGCCTCACCGCGCTTGCGCGCCCGCCGGTCGCGCAGGAACTCGAAGAAGATCGGCAGCACCGAGATCAGGATGATCAGGGCGACCACCGGCAGGATGTAGTGGTCGATCTTGTCGCCGATGGCCTTGTAGATCCGGTCGGCCAGCAGGTAGCCGATCAGCAGGATGCCGTCCACCCAGAGCACCGCGCCGACGATGTTCCACATCAGGAACTGCCGGGCCGGCATGCCCAGCGCCCCGGCGACCGGGTTGAGGAACGTCCGCACGATCGGGATGAAGCGCGCCAGCACCACTGCCTTCGCCGGGCCGAACTTCTGGAAGTAGTACTCGGCCTTCTCGACGTACTCCTTCTTGAAGAGCCGCGAGTTGGGCCGCTCGAACATCCGCCGGCCGTACCGCGCGCCGAGCCAGTGCCCCAACTGGGCGCCGAGGATCGCGCAGATCGGCCCGCCGATGAGCAGGCCGGCCAGCGAGAGCCGGGTGCCGTCACCGAAGATGGCGTCCGCCACCGGCGAGGCGGCCACGCCAGCGAGGAACAGCAGCGAGTCGCCGGGGAAGAAGAAACCCACCAGCAGGCCGGTCTCGGCGAAGAGGATCACCCAGACGCCCACCAGCCCGAAGGTCTGCAACAGGTCCTTGGGATCGAGCGGGTTCAGGGCGACGCTCTCCGTGAGAGCGCGGGTCTTCTCAGCTGTGTCCACGGCCACAAAGGGTACCGAAGCCCGGTGCCCGTACCGCGCCGGACCGGCCCCCACCACCCGCTGGCCGTAAACGGCGGTGCCCCGCCGACAAGCGTTGTCGGCGGGGCACCCGTGGTACGGGATGGAGCAGATTGTTCGGCTGGATCAGGCGACGAAGCGGGTCCGGCGGCGCTTGGCCACCAGGTAACCGCCCACGCCCGCGACGAGCAGCAGCGCGCCGATGCCGGCGATCAGGCCGGTCGACTGACCGGTGATCGGCAGCGCGCCACCGTCACCCTCGCCGCCGCCCTGGCCGCTGGCCGCGTTCACCAGGATCTTGGCGGTGTCATTGGCCGGCTTCAGGTCCTCGTAGAAGCCGCCGTCGCACTCGCACGGCACATTGACCTTGACCGTGCCGGTGGCGTTGGCGATGACCTTGTCGATGCGGAACGTGAACTCGCCGGTCAGCTCCTCGCCGGCCGGGGCGAACGGACCCGGGTAGCAGCGGTAGGCGGCGGCACCCGGGGTGCCCGCCTCGGCCCACTCGGCGTCGTTGCCGGTCCGCGGGGCACACTCGAACGGCACCTCGACGGCGGTGGTGCCCTTCGGGACCGTCACGTCGACGTAGGTCACGTTGGCGCCACTGCGGAAGTAGTCGAGCGTCGCCGGGCCGTTGTTACGGAAGCCCAGCGGGGCGGTCACCACCGCACCCTTCTTGCCGGTGAGCGTGGCGCCGATGGCCTCCAGGTCAGCCCCGTTCTTGCCGGTGACCTGCACATTTACGGCGGTCCAGTTGTTGGACGGGTTGACGTCCGTCTGGAGGGCGCGGGCATTGCGCTTGCCGGGCACCGGGGCCAGTTCCAGGGTCTTGCCGTTGCCTTGGCGCGCTGCCGCGACGCCGGCCTTCCTACGGACACCGTTGAGTGCCTCAAGGTCTCCCGGGACCATCCACCGGACGTTGCTTTCCTGGCTCCCCGGTGCGTAGGTGTCCTTGGCGAGCTCGTAGTTGAAGGTCGCGGTCCTACCCTCGCCCGCGGGAATCTTCTCGTCGAATTCGCACGCGAGCAGGTAGTCCTCTACGTAGAAGCAGTTGTCGAATCGCTCCTTGGTGCGGATGCCGTAGTCGGGCTCGAAAATCGCCACGACACCGTCGACCGCCGTCGTGCCGACGTTCTGGACCGAGAAGGGGGCCTTGAACGCGCCGCCCGGCGCCGCCTTCACCTCGATGGCGGGGCCACCCGCGAGGTCCACGCCCTCGGCGATCCGGATCTGGGAGGTGTAGCCCGCAACCTCCTTGCCGGCGGACCGGAGGCTGATCTTCAGCCCGCCGGTGTCCCCCACGGCTGCCTTGTCGGTAGGGGCGATGACGACCTTCGACGGGAACCCGCCGAACTCCTCATCGACGACGAACGGGGAATGCTCGGTGCAGACCAACACCGCGTCGCCGTCGGCGGAACAGTCGTTGCTGGTGTCACCGGCCAACGTGACCTTGCCGGCCAGGGAGCGGTAGTCGTAGCGGACGGTGACCTCGTTGAGCACGGCCGGCTCGGAGGCGAGCACGGTCGCTCCACGAACGACGCCGGCGGAGCCGGGGGCGACGCTGACGTCCTCGAAGAACATGTAGAACTCGGCCGCGGGCTCGGCGAGGGCCGGGCTGGCGGAGGCGGCGACGAACGCGCCTGCGACGCCCAGGCCGGCGAGCCAGCGCCGAGTGGAGTGGGTGAGCATCAGGGGGATTCCTCCGGTAGGGGGATTCAGGTGCAGCCTGCGGATCTTAAGGAATCGCTAAGGTTCGCTGTCGCCCCTGATCACCGCTCGGTCGGCAACATGAACCGAAAGGTTGATCAGCGTCGCCGCAACGTTCAGGCCGTCCGCTCCCGTCATCTGAGGCAGGACCCCGGGAGGTGCAGTGACGTACGAGGAGTTCGCGGACACGCGGCTTGCCCCGCTGCTGCGGTACGCGGTGATGCTCACCGGCGATCCGCACCAGGCGCAGGATCTGGTGCAGGAGACGATGGTCCGGGTCCAGCTCAACTGGCGGCGGGTCGTCCGCGCGGACTCGCCCGAGCGGTACGTGCGCCGGATGCTCACCAACCAGTACGTCGACTGGAAACGCGGCTCGTGGATGCGCCGGGTGCTGCTGCGCGGGGAGCCCGACGAGTCCCTGCCGGCGTCGGTCGACCACGCCCAGTCCGCCGTGGACCGGGACCAGATCTGGTCGTGGCTGTCCCGGCTGCCGCGCCGGCAGCGCGCCACTCTCGTGCTGCGCTACTACGAGGACCTACCCGACGCCGAGATCGCCGAAATTCTCGGCTGCGCCGTCGGGACCGTACGTTCGTCCATCTCCCGGGCCCTGGCCACGCTCCGGGCCGAGTATGTGGAGGTTCGCTCATGATCGAGGATGACCTGCGGGCCGCCTTCGCCCGGCACGAGCCGCTGACCCCGCCGACCGGTCCGTTGCGGGCCGCCATCGACCGCCTGGCGATCGGCCGGCGTCGACGCCGTCGCCGCTGGCAGGCCGGTGGCACCGCGCTGGCCCTGCTCGGGGTGCTGGGGCTCGGGGTGCCGCTGTTGACTCCGGAGCGCGCGGGGCCGCCGCCGACCGCCGAGCTGCTCGGTGAGTCGGCTCGGCCGGCACCGTCCGGAGCGCTGAACATCCTGCTGCTCGGCATCGACGGCGACGGGCGGACGGCGGCACGCGCGGACGCGGTCCTGTTGGTGCACATCCCCGCCGACCGCAGCCGCCCCTACCTGGTGTCGCTGCCGCGTGACCTGGGGGTGCCGATTCCGGGCCAGGGAACCGACAAGCTGAACGCCGCGTTCCCGTTCGGCGCCGGTTTCACCCGTCCCGAGCTGACCAAGGGGTACGAGCTGACGCGTCGTACGGTGGCCGAGCTGACCGGGGTCCGGGTGGACGCCGGCGTGGTGCTGACGTACCGCGCGGTGCGCTCGCTTACCGACGCGGTCGGCGGGGTGCCGGTCTGCCTGCCTGAACGGGTTCGCTCCGTCCACACGAAGCGGGTCTTCCCGGCCGGCTGCCAACGTCTCGACGGCGCCGCGTCGGTCGACCTGCTCCGCCAGCGCTACGGTCTGCGAGAGGGAAGTCAGGACCGGGACCGCAACGCCCGGCTCTTCGCCGCCGGGCTGGTCCGCCAGAGCACCGACCAGGGCGTGCTCACCGATCCGGTACGCCTCGCCAAGCTGCTGACCACCGTCGGCCCGGACCTCGTCGTGTCACCCGACCGGGGGGCCCTGCTGGACCTGCTGCGGCTCGCCCCCACGCTGCGATCGGTGGAGCCGGTCGGGTTCGGCCTCCCGGTCGCCTGGCCGACCGGGACGGAGCGCTACCTGCGGACCGACCCGAAGCTCGCGCCGGAGTTCCTGACCGCGCTGCGGGACGACCGGCTCGGCGACTGGACGGCCCGGCACCCGAAGCTGGTCGACGAAGCCCGCTGAGCGGTCAGCGGTAGTCGTCCTCGTCCCCGGTGACCACCCGGGCCTGCTCCATGGCGTCCCAGTCGTCGACCTCCATGCCGCGCTGCGGCTCGACGTCGACGTGGGCCGGGTCGACCACGGTGGCCTGCTCGACCGCGTCGGCCGGCTCCGCCTCGGGGTCGCGTTCGTCGGCGGCGAGGTGGTCGCCGGGGGTGAAGTCCTCATCGGGCTGACCCATGGTCCCTCCCGGGTTCTCGGGGCACGATTCCCACCACCGTACGGGCTGCGTCGACGCGGCGCGCGGAAGCCGAGTCGGCGGAATCAACCCATGACGGCGCGCGCCGATGCCAGGATGGTGCCGTGGGCTTCCTCATCCGACTGGCGATCACCGCTGTCGCGTTGTGGGTGACCACCCTGATCGTGCCCGGCGTCGACGTGCACGGCCGTTCGGGTGGCAACACCGTGCTCACGCTGATCGTGGTGGCGCTCATCTTCGGCGTGATCAACGCGGTGCTCAAGCCGATCATCCGGGTGGTCGGCTGCGTGTTCTACCTGCTGACGCTGGGCCTGTTCGCGCTTGTCGTCAACGCGCTGCTCTTCCTGCTCACCGACCGGATCGCCCGCGGGCTCGACCTGCCGTTCCAGGTGGACGGCTTCTGGCCGGCGTTCTGGGGAGCCATCGTGATGACAGTGGTCACCTGGCTGATCACCGTCATCGTGCCGGACCGTCTGGACACCCGGTGAGCGGCTGACACCCCCCTCGGTTGGTCCTGCCCACCACACCTGCGGGATACTGCCGGGCGGAGGACAGCGCGGTCCGGCGCACAAGTGAACAACAGCGGCCAGCACGGCCGAGAGTGGTAAGTAAGGAGCGCATCACATGCCCATCGCTTCCCCCGAGGCCTACGCGGAGATGCTGGACCGCGCCAAGGCTGGCCGGTACGCGTACCCCGCGATCAACGTGACCTCCTCCCAGACGCTGAACGCGGCGCTCAAGGGCTTCGCCGACGCGGAGAGCGACGGCATCATCCAGGTCTCCACCGGTGGTGCCGAGTACCTGTCCGGTCCCTCGATCAAGGACATGGTCACCGGCGCGGTGGCGTTCGCCGCGTACGCGCACGAGGTGGCCAAGAAGTACCCGGTCAACATCGCGCTGCACACCGACCACTGCCCGAAGGACAAGCTGGACAAGTTCGTCCGGCCGCTGATGGGCATCTCGCAGGAGCGGGTGAAGCGCGGCGAGCAGCCGCTGTACCAGTCGCACATGTGGGACGGGTCGGCCGTGCCGGTCGCCGAGAACCTGCAGATCGCCTCCCAACTCCTCGACGAGGCCGCCAAGGGCAAGATCGTCCTCGAGATCGAGGTTGGCGTCGTCGGTGGCGAGGAGGACGGCGTCGAGAACGCCATCAACGACAAGCTCTACACCACGGTCGAGGACGGCCTGGCCATGGTCGAGGCGCTCGGCCTGGGCGAGAAGGGCCGCTACATGGCGGCGCTGACCTTCGGCAACGTGCACGGCGTCTACAAGCCGGGCAACGTCAAGCTCCGCCCCGAGATCCTCAACCAGATCCAGGAGGCGGTCGGCGCCAAGTACGGCAAGGACAAGCCGCTCAGCCTGGTCTTCCACGGCGGCTCGGGCTCCCTGCTGAGCGAGATCCGCGAGGCTCTCGACTACGGCGTGGTGAAGATGAACATCGACACCGACACGCAGTACGCCTTCACCCGGCCCGTCGCGGACCACATGCTCCGCAACTACGACGGCGTGCTGAAGATCGACGGCGAGGTCGGCAACAAGAAGCAGTACGACCCTCGTACCTGGGGCAAGGCCGCCGAGGCCGGCCTGGCCGCCCGGGTCGTCGAGGCGTGCGAGCACCTGCGCTCCACCGGCACCACGATGTCCAAGTAACGACGTACGCCCGACGGCCGGCTCTCCCCTCGGGGAGCCGGCCGTCGTCGTCAGGTGGTCAACAGGCGGACGGCCTCGTGGACGTCGTCGGTGAGGTGGATCGTCGACGACAGGTCGCCGAACGGCGAGGCGGCCAGCAGCGGACGCAGCAGCGCTTCCACCGGCAACTCCCGCGTCCAGTAGTCACGGTCCAGGAAGATGTACGCGCCGCTGGCCCCATCGGTGCCGTAGTAGGTCTTGGTGGCCGCCTGGAACACCTCCTGCACCGTGCCCGCCCGACCCGGCGCGAAGACGATGCCGCCCCGGGCGAGCCGCAGGATGGTGTCCTCCCGGATCGCGTTCGAGAAGTACTTGGCGATCCGCCCCGCGAACAGGTTCGCCGGCTCGTGCCCGTACAGCCAGGTCGGGATGGCCAGCCCGCCGGCCCGCGCCCACCCGGCGTCCCCGGCGCGCTGGCGGGGCACGCCCGCGTACCGCTGCCGGACCGTCAACGCCGCGGCCGTGTACCGGTGGTGGTCGGTGAAATCGGGCGCGGTGGCCAGCAGGTCGATCGCCGCGGTCAGGTCCGCCGCCGCGTGGTCCGCCAGGTACGCGCCGAGGTTCGCCGCCTCCATCACCCCGGGACCGCCGCCGGTCACCACCAGCCGGTCGGCCCGCGCCAGCTCCCACCCCAGCACGGCCGCCATCCGGTACGCCGCACTGCCGCGCCGCACGGCGTGACCGCCCATGATGCCGACCACCGACTGCGGCCCGTACCCGCCCAGCCAGGCGCGGGTGGCGTCGGCGAGCGCGTTGTCCACGCCATGGTCGTGCAGCCGCTGACCGAGCGCCTCCTTCACGTCCGGCAGCGCCCCGCCGTGCGCCCGGTAGTGCTCGTACACCCGGGTGTCGTACATCCCGGTGAACCCGCCCTCGGCGAACCCGTCGGCGAGGTCGTCCGGCGTGTAGAGGTGCGACGGCTGGGTCGGGTACGGCAGCCCGGAGAACGGCGGCACCACGTTCGCGCCGCGCCGGACCAGGTCGGCGCCGACCTCCCGGGAGGCGAACCGGCAGCCGACGAAGAGCGTGCCGGTGACCTCGACGCCGGTCAGGTCGGGCACCGGGGCGAGGTCGAGGCGCAGGCCCTGCACGGTCAGCCCGGTCAGGCGGCCGGTGACCAGCTGCCGGTCGAACTCGTCCCGGGTCTGGATCTCGTCGGCGTGCAGGTGGGGCTCGATGACATCGGTGGGAGGTGGGGTCGGCACCCGGCCATCCTGCCCCTTGGACGAGGCCCGCCAAACCCCGGGCGGGGTGGACGCGACAGGAGCCCGGTGGTCGTGGCCACCGGGCTCCTGCGTAACCGGTTCCTGGGGAGGCTCCGGACCATTAGTTGTAATGGAAAACACCTGGCCGCGGCATAGGCCGCAGGCGTGATGAACTCCTCAGCCGTTCAGCGGAACGCGTCGGCCGACCCGCTCGCGTGTCGCCCTGTCCAGCGGGTTGAATGGGGCGATGCAGAACCTTTTGCCGGAGCCACCGGCCACCCTCCTGCCCGCGAACGACGAGGCCGACGCCGCCCTGGCCGCCGCCCAGGAGGCCGGCACCGACGAGGCGTTCGCCGCGGTGGCGGCCCGCTTCCCGACCTTCAGCGCGGCCTGGGGTGCGCTCGCGGCCCGGGCGTTCGCGGCCGGCGCGGTGGTGACGGGGTACGCGTACGCCCGCACCGGCTACCACCGTGGCCTCGACCAGCTCCGCCGCAACGGCTGGAAGGGCCACGGGCCCGTGCCGTGGTCGCACGAGCCCAACCGGGGCTTCCTCCGCTGCCTGTACGTGCTCTCCCGGGCCGCCGACGAGATCGGCGAGGCCGACGAGGCGGCCCGCTGCGCCCAGTTCCTGCGCGACTGCGACCCGGCCGCGGCGGACGCGCTGGCCAGCAACTGACACCGCCGTCGAAGGCCGGCCCGGAGCCGGGCCGGCCTTCGACGGGCTACAACCCCTCGGCGACAGCGGCGGCGATCTTCAACCAGGCGTCCCGGGTGGCCGAGGAGAGCCCGCCGTACCGGATCGGCTCGCCGCTGTCGATGAGCCGCTCGTACGGCGCCAGCAGCACCGCCCTGGTCCGCGCCGCGAAGTGCTCCTGGATGGCCGGAAGGTCGATCTCCTTGCGCGACGGCGGCATCGACACCACGGTCACCGCCTGCCGGACCAGCCGCTGCCGGCCGCTCTGCTCCAGGTGGTCGAGCATCCGGGCGGCCGTCTCCGCCGAGTCGTTACGGGCCGACATGGTGACCACGAGTTGGTCGGTGGCGTCCATCGACGCCTGCCAGTTCTGCGCCCGCACGTTGTTCCCGGTGTCCACGAAGATCAGCTTGTAGAACCGGCTGACCACCTCGCGGATCTCGGCGAACGCGGCCGCGGTCAGCATCTCGCCACCGGTAGCCGACTCGTCCGAGGCCAGGACGTCGAACATCCCCTCACCCTGCGAGCGCACGTACTGCGACAGGTCACCGACCCGCCCGTGCGCGCCCTGGAACTGCCCGAGGTCGCGCAGCATGTCCCGCACGGTGCGGGAGTGGAAGTCCTGCTGGGCGCGCATGCCGAGCGTGCCCTGGGTCTCGTTGTTGTCCCAGGCCAGCACGTAGCCGCCACGCTTCTGCCCGAACGTCATCGCCAGCAGCAGGATGGCCACCGTCTTGCCGGCGCCGCCCTTCGGGTTCACCACTGTCACCTGCCGCAGCCCACCGAAGTTGCGGCGCACCATCTCGATGTCCCGCTTGAGCTCCTGCTCGTGCCGCCCCGGCGAGAGCCGGACCAGACCGATCTTGTTGACCACCGCACGTACGCCCATGGTGGCCACCGGGTCGGCGGGCCGTACCTGCCGGCGGCGCGCGAAGTCCTCGGCCGTCGGCGCGGCAGTGGTCTCCGGAGTCCAGGTGGCGTCCGGGTAGCCGGTGGCCGGCACCCGCGCCACCGGGTCGGTCTCCTGGTACTGCTGAGGCGGCGCCGGTGGAACCGCAGCCGCGGCCTGCTGCCAGGGCGGCGGATACCAGCCCGGCGACGGCGGGAACGGCCCCGGCGGCGGGGTCGGCACCGCGCCCTGCTGCGGGGGCTCGACCGGCGCCGGGCCGGCCTGGCCGGGAATCGCCGCCGAGTACGTCTGACCGGCGTACGTCTGGCCGGCGTACGTCTGCCCCGCTCCGGTGCCCTGGTCGACGGCGGGCGGCGGTGGTGGAGGTGGAACGGGCGGCGCGGGAATCGGCGGCGGCGCGACGGTCGCCTGGTCCTCGGTCGACGGGGGTGGGCTGGCCGGACGCTGCGGCGGGTACGCCCAGGGCGACTCGGCCGCCGGCCGTGCCGCCCCGACGGCTGGGCCCTCCTCCCCGGTGCCGGTCGGTCCGCCAGACTGCGCTGCCGGCCCCGCCGCTGTCGAGCCTGCGGTGGTCGGGTCGGTGGTGGCCGGCCCTGCGGTGCTTGGGCCTGCGGTGCTTGGGCCTGCTGTGCCGGGGTCTGTCGTCACCGGCCCTGAGATGGGCGGGCCTGCCGGGGTCGGTCGGTCGGCGGGCGTGGCTGTTGCCGCCGGGCGGTCCAGGGAGAACGGCAGGTCCAGGTCCACGCCGCCCGACGCGGCGGGCGGATCGTTGACCGGACCGGGGACAGGCTCGTCGGCGGACGCCGCTCCGGCTGCGGTGCCTGCAGCTCCGGTCGCAGTGTCTACCGCTCCGGTCGCGGTGTCTGCGGCTGCCGCTGGGGTGCCTGCGGCTCCGGTTGGGGTGGCCGTCGCCTCGGTTGGGGTGGCTCCCGGGCGCGTGCCGGTGGCTGGAGTGCCGGAGGTCGGCGGGAACGTGTCCCTACCCGGCCCGACGAGGGCACCCACCCCCGGCGGTACCGGTGCTGTCGACGGAACGGGAGGCACGGGCGGAGTGGCCGGCGCGGGTGAAGCGGTCGGCGCGGGTGGAGTTGCCGGCGCGTCGGCGGGTGGCCAGCTCGGCTGCGCCGGTGCCCAGCCCGTACGCGCGCCGTTCGGGCCGGTGGCTCCCCAGCCGCTCGGCGGCGGCACCGCCCCGGTCAGGGACGGGTAATCCGACGGAGACGGCGGCGGCAGAGCCGCCGCCCCCGGCTGCCCGGGGACCGGCGGACGGCCGGTCGGCGGCGCGGCCACCGGTGGCGAGACGGCCGACGACGGCGCGGACGGCGGTGGGCCGCCCCGCTGCTCGGCGACCGCCGCCCACGGCGGCACCACGTCACCCGCGCCCTGCTCGGCCGGATCCGGTGGCCAGAGTGGTTCGATGTCCCGCTCCGGCACCGGCTGCTGGCCGGGCACCTGCGCCCGGTCGGCGTTCTTGTCCATTACGGTTCCTCCCCAGTCCTCCTGCGAGGATAGGCCCACCGGACGACCGGGGCCGGTCGACGCAGTCGGGGTCAGACCACCCAGACCGCCCAGGCACCCGGTTCGATCCACCACGAGCGCTTGCGGGTCAGCTCACCCTCGACGCCATCGTCGAGGTAGGGCACCTTTCCCTCCCGGGGCAGCACCGACACGGCCCGTCCCCGGGCCCGCCGCACCTCCAGGCGTACCCGCTTGCGTCCCAACGCCGAGCGGACGACCACCGGGACGGCCACCGCGACCTCGACCTGGCCGTCGGCCGGGTCCGGCGCGGCCAGCAGCGTCACGTCGTCGAGCGACGCGTACCCGCCGGCGTTGCCGATCGCGCAGGCCAGCAGCGGTTCGTCGCCGTCGGTGAGGATGGCGTCGTCCACCTCCACCCGGGCCCGCCAGTGCAACGGGCGACCCGCATCATCGGCAGCGCCGAGCAGAGCGCCGTCCAGGGTCACCGAGCCGCCGTCGTTGCGCAGCAGATCCAGCCGGCGTGGCGTGCCGTCCAACACGGCGGCCGCCACGGCCACCGGGTCGCGGGGCAGCCCGAGCTGCGCGGCCAGGTCCCGGTGGGTGCCGCCGCGCGCCGGGTCGAGAGGGAGTACGGCGACCGGCGGCAGGTCGGGCAGGGTCCGGTCATTGCGCAGGTCAGCCGGACGGCGACTCGGCGGTGGGGCGTACCGCCGGACGAGCCGGCGCAGCACGGCGCGCAACTGCCCGTCGCTCGCCGTGGCGACGACCAGCCGGGTCTTGCCGTCCGAATCCGGCCAGGTGAGACCGTCCGGGCGGGCCGGACCGTCGAGCTGGGCCAACACCGCGTCGATCTCCGCGTCCGAGCGGGCGGTGACCGTCTGCACCCGGGCGCCCCGGGCGGTCAGGGCATCGGCGCAGGCCAGCACCGGCACCCGGGGTCGATCGGTGGCGCACCGGTCGCCGTCGCCCGACGTCCCGCCGGGGTCGGTGCCGGCGTCGGTCGCCGTGCCATCGGCAGCCCCGTCCGACCCGTTGACGCCGGTGTCGGTCCCGGTCGCGCCGCCGCAGCAGGCCCCGCCGCTGCCACAGCCCCCGGGAGCGTCGCGCTCCGAGGAGAGAGTGAGCAGCACCACGTCGTACACGGAAGGAGCCTCCTGCCTCTCGACGCGACCCCTGCCGGTCGCGCCGTCACTACTTGTTAACCTGACACCCCGGGCTCGCCAACCGGTCGCCACCTGGCACCCGAGCCTTCTGGAGGCGGAAAAGATGCCAGCGATCGTGCTCATCGGCGCTCAGTGGGGCGACGAGGGCAAGGGCAAGGTTACCGACCTGCTGGGTGAGCGGGTCGACTACGTCGTGCGCTACTCCGGCGGCAACAACGCCGGGCACACGGTCATCACCCCGGACGGCCAGAAGTACGCGCTGCACCTGATGCCCTCCGGGGCGCTCTCGCCGAGCGCGATGATCGTCATCGGCAACGGCGTGGTCGTCGACCCGAAGGTGCTGCTCGCCGAGATCGACGGTCTCGCCGAGCGCGGGGTGGACGTGTCCCGGCTGCGGATCTCCGGCGACGCGCACCTCATCATGCCGCACCACCGGGCACTGGACCGGGTGGTCGAGCGGTACCTCGGCTCGTCCCGGATCGGCACCACCGGCCGGGGCATCGGCCCGGCGTACGGCGACAAGGTCGCCCGGATGGGCATTCGACTCCAGGACCTGCTCGACCCGGGCATCCTGCGCAAGAAGCTGGAACTCGCGCTGCGCGAGAAGAACCAGATGCTGTTCAAGGTCTACAACCGCAAGGCGATCGACCTCGAGGCCACCGTCGAGGAGTACCTGGAGTACGCGGAGCGGCTCAAGCCGTACATCGCCGAGACCCGGGCCATGCTCTGGGACGCGCTGGACCGGGGCGAGACGGTGCTGCTGGAGGGCGCCCAGGCGACCATGCTCGACATGGACCACGGCACGTACCCCTTCGTGACGTCGTCCAACCCGACGGCCGGCGGCGCCTGCGTGGGCGCCGGCATCCCGCCGACCGCGATCAACCAGGTGATCGCGGTGAGCAAGGCGTACACCACCCGGGTCGGCTCGGGGCCGTTCCCGACCGAGCTGTT
The DNA here is from genome assembly GCF_049841615.1 of Micromonospora sp. DT63. NCBI lineage: Bacteria > Bacillati > Actinomycetota > Actinomycetes > Micromonosporales > Micromonosporaceae > Micromonospora > Micromonospora sp. DT63. Next base: position 361,539 of record NZ_JBNCKQ010000003.1, read on the forward strand.
CGACGCCAACGGCGCGCACCTGCGCAAGATCGGCGCGGAGTACGGCACCACCACCGGCCGGGAGCGCCGGTGCGGGTGGTTCGACGCGGTCGTGGCCCGGTACGCCTGCCGCCTCAACGGCGTCACCGACCTGGTCATCACCAAGCTGGACGTGCTCACCGGGCTGCCCAAGGTGCCGATCTGCGTCGGCTACGAGATCAACGGCAAGCGCGTCGACGACATGCCGATGAGCCAGACGGACTTCCACCACGCCACCCCGGTGTACGAGGAGCTCGACGGGTGGTGGGAGGACATCACCAAGGCCCGCACCGTCGACGAGCTGCCGGAGAACGCCCGCCGCTACATCGCCCGCGTAGAGGAACTCTGCAACACGAGGGTGAGCGTCATCGGCGTGGGCCCAGGCCGAGAAGAAAACGTAGTCCAACACCCCCTCCTCCCCTAACCCCAACCCACCCCGGGCCCCCCCCGGGCCCCCGCCCCGCCCCGCCCCGGTGATCATGAAGTTATTGCCACCCGTTCCGGCGTGTCGTGGCAATAACTTCATGATCAACCCAGGCGGGGGCGCCTGGTTATCCACAGGGAAGCGCTGGTTGTCCACAGGGGTGTGTCTGGGGTTCCCCGGTGGGTCAGGGTGGCCGGGTGGATGCCTTGGACGCGGTACGGCGGGTTGCCTCCGCGCGGGACGGGATTGTGACGCTCAGGCAGGCGCGAGCCGCTGGTTTCACCACCCACGAAGTGCAACGGCTCTGTCGCGCGGGCCGTTGGCGCGTCGTGGCGCGTGGCAGCTACCTGGTGGACGCCGACCTGTATGACGGGGTGCCCCGACGGGCGCGGATCAGGGCGGCGTTGGAATCCTTTGGGCCGTCGGCCGGCGCAGTGCTCGCAACAGCCGCCGAACTGCACGGGATGGCTGGTCTGAAGGCCACCGATGTGATCCACCTGTCGGTGCCTGGCCCGGTCGCCAGGCCAGCCCGGATCGCTCATCCGGAGGTGGTGGTTCATCAGCTGGTCGTTCCGTCCGGGCAGTTTGTCCGGGTGGACGGGCTCACCGTGACCGAACCGCTCCGGACCCTTGCCGACGTGAGCCTGCGGGTTGATCGTTTCTCGGCGGTGAGTGTGCTGGACTCGGCATTGAACCGTCGGTTGGTGACCGCCGAAGATCTGCTCTCCTTCCCGCGCCTGATCCGCGGGCGGCGTGGCGCGGTCGCGGCACGCGGCTTCCTCAGCGAGGTGGACGGGCGGGCGCAGTCGCCACTCGAGACGCGTGCCCGACTCCGATGCGTCGACGGCAGAGTGCCGCCCGATGCGCTGCAACTTGAGGTGCGTGACGACGACGGCTATCTGCTGGGCATCGGTGATCTCGCGTGGCGTCGCCACCGGATCATCGCCGAGGCCGATGGCCGAGGCCCGCACGGTCTGCCGGAAGCCGTGTTCGTCGACCGACGACGCCCAGAACCGCCTGGTGAACGCCGGCTGGACGGTCCTCCGATTCACCTGGCAGGACACCCTGCGCCCCGATTACATCCCGTGGACGGTCCGCCAGGCAATGGCCGCGGCCCGAGTTTGTTGATCATGAAGTTGTTGCCACGACACGCCGCGACAGCGGGCAATAACTTCATGATCACCGGCGCGATGCGCGGCGGTGGGTGGGGCGGCCAGTAGGATGCCGTCGTGCGGGTTCTCTTGGTGGGTGGTGGTGGGCGGGAGCATGCTCTCGCGCTCGGGTTGGAACGCGATCCGGCTGTTTCGGCGCTGATTGCCGCGCCTGGTAATCCGGGCATCGCCTCGGTTGCCGAGTTGCGGGCCGTCACCGCGACCGACCCGGCCGCTGTCGCCGCGCTGGCCGTGGAGACCGCGGCTGACCTGGTGGTGATCGGGCCGGAGGCGCCGCTGGTCGCCGGTGTCGCCGACGCGGTACGCGCCAAGGGCATCGCCGTGTTCGGCCCGTCGGCCGAGGCCGCCCAGTTGGAGGGCTCCAAGGCGTTCGCCAAGGACGTGATGACCGCCGCCGGTGTGCCGACCGCCCGGGCGTACGTCTGCACGGACGAGGAGACCACCGCGCGGGCGCTTGACGAGTTCGGCGCCCCGTACGTGGTGAAGGACGACGGTCTGGCCGCCGGCAAGGGCGTGGTGGTGACCGACGACCGGTCCGCCGCGTTGGCGCACGCCGCCGAGTGTGGCCGGGTGGTGATCGAGGAGTTCCTCGACGGTCCGGAGGTCAGCCTGTTCGTGGTCACCGACGGTGAGGCGGCGCTGCCGCTGCTGCCCGCACAGGACTTCAAGCGGATCGGCGACGGCGACACCGGCCCGAACACCGGCGGCATGGGCGCGTACGCGCCGCTGCCCTGGGCCCCGCCCGGTCTGGTCGACGACGTCATGCGCGACGTGGTCCACCCCACCCTGGCGGAGTTGCGCCGTCGGGGCACGCCATTCGCGGGCCTGCTCTACGTGGGCCTCGCGATGACCGCCGCCGGTCCTCGGGTGATCGAGTTCAACGCGCGCTTCGGCGACCCGGAGACCCAGGTCGTGCTCGCCCTGCTGGAGACCCCGCTGGGTGGGCTGTTGCACGCGGCGGCCACCGGCACGCTTGCCGAGCACCCGCCGCTGCGCTGGCGCGACGGCGCGGCGGTGACCGTGGTGGTCGCCGCGCAGGGCTACCCGGCCGCGCCGCGCACCGGCGACGTGATCACCGGCGCGGACCGGCCGGGCATCATCCACGCGGGCACCGCCCGCCGGGCGAGCGACGGCGCGTTGCTGTCCGCCGGCGGTCGGGTCCTCTGCGGTACGGCCACCGGCCCCGACCTGGCGAGTGCCCGGGATGCGGCGTACGCGTTGGTGGACGGGGTGGAGTTGGCCGGCTCGCAGCACCGCACCGACATCGCCACCGCCGCGGTCGAGGGTCGGATCACGATCCCGGGCTGAGGCTGGCGCCTCAGCCGTAGTAGCGGCGTAGTTCCCGGGCGAGCACCTTGCCGGTGGCGTTGCGGGGCAGGTACTTCACGAAGACCACGTCGCGGGGTACGGAGAAGCGGGCCAGGTAGCGCCGGACGTACTCGCGGACCGCCTCGGCGTCGAGGGTCTCGCCGGGGTGCAGGGCGAGGAACGCGGCCAGTCGCTGGCCGTACTCGGGATCGGGTACGCCGATCACGGCGGCCTCGCGTACCTGCGGTAGCTGGGCGAGCAGGTCCTCCACCTCGGACGGGAAGACGTTCTCGCCGCCGGAGACGATCATGTCGTCGGCCCGGCCGTCGACGAAGAGCAACCCGTCGGCGTTGAGCCGGCCGAGGTCACCGGTGTCGAGCAGGCCGTCGCGGCTCTCCCGGCTGGCGCCGGAGGTGTAGCCCTCGAAGAGCATCTCGTTGCCGACGAAGATGCGGCCGACCTGACCTTTCGGTATCGGCTGGCCGTCGGCGTCGAGGATTTCCAGGCGGGTGCCGTGCGGTGGCCGGCCGGCAGTGGTGGGTGCCTGGCGCAGGTCCGGGGGACCGGCGATGGACGCCCAGGAGACCTCGGTGGAGCCGTAGAGGTTGTAGAGGACGTCTCCGTACACGTCCATGAACTTGGGGGCGAGCCCGCCGGGCAGTGCCGATCCGCTGACCGCGACGACCTTGAGTGCGGGGCGCGGGTCCGGTGGGGGCACTTCCAGCAGCCGTTGGAGCATCACGGGTACGGCGAAGAGGGCGTCGCAGCGGTGTGCCACCAGGGCGGCGAGCGTGGCGGCCGGGTCGAAGCGGCGGTGCAGCACGATGGTGGCCCGCAACGCGAAGCACACCTGCAGGGCGGCGAATCCCCAGGTGTGGAAGATTGGGGCGGCGATCAGCACGCGGTTTTTGGCGTGCAGCGGGATGCGGTCGATGATGGACACGAGTGGCCCGAAACCGCTGGGTGTGGGCCGGCGGGCGCCCTTGGGGGCGCCGGTGGTGCCCGAGGTGAGCACGATGATCCGGCCGTCGCGCTCCGGCGGGCGCAGCTCGCCGGGGAGCGCTCCGGCCACCAGTTCCTCGCGGGCGCGTTCGTCGAGGCGGGGCAGTTCGGCGGGGAGGCCGAGGACCCGTTCGGCGAACTCGTCGTCGTGCACCAGCAGCCGTAGCCGCTGCTCCTCGGCAACGGTGGACAGTTGGGCGGCGGAGAGCCCGGTGTTGACCAGGACCGCGTCGACGCCGAGCAGGGTCGCCGCGACGATGGTCTCGATCAGGCCGTGGTGGTTGCGGCACAGCACGCCGATCCGGTCCCCGGCCTGTACGCCGAGCCCGGACCGCATCGACCGGGCCATCCGTTCGGCCCGGTGCAGGAGCGCCTGGTAGGTCAGCTCGACGCCGTCCTCGTCGATGATCGCCGGTCGGCCGGGGTCTCGGGCGGCTGCCTGGCGTAGTTCGCCGGCGAGACTCCACCCCCAGGTGCGCAAGGCGTTGAGCTGCGAGGCGATCCGGACCGGGCGGCCCGGCGTGAGCAGCCCGCGACGGGTCAGCGTGGCGACGACGAACGGCAGGTCCATGCCGCAGACCTCCTTGGGGTGGTACGCGGACAGGCAGGTGACTCCCGTCCGGCAGGGCGTTCTTCCTTGATCATGCACCCGACGCGGCACCAGGCCCAGCCAGCATCGGCGTGGGGTGACGAAGACGGCACGGATAGGTAGGACGCCGCCCCTGGCCCGGCCGGCGGTCGGGCCAGGGGGTGGCTGACCGGAGGCTCAGCGGATCTGCGTGCCGGAGATCGCCCGGGAGATCACCAGTCGCTGGATCTCGGACGTACCCTCGAAGATGGTGTAGATCTTGGCGTCGCGGTACCAGCGTTCGACGGGGTGGTCGCGCAGGAAGCCGGCCCCGCCGAGCAGCTGCACCGCCTTCTCGGTGACCGACACCGCCACCTCGCCGGCCTTGAGCTTGGACATCGAGCCCTCGCCCGCCGTGAACGGGCGGTTGTTGCGGCCCATCCAGGAGGCCCGCCAGACCAGCAGCCGGGCCGCGTCGATCTCCATCCGCATGTCGGCAAGCGCGAACGCGACAGCCTGGTTCTCGATGATCGGCCGTCCGAACTGGACCCGGTCCTTCGCGTAGTCCAACGCGTACTCGTAGGCGGCCCGGGCCACGCCGAGCGCCTGCGCGCCGACGGTGGGTCGGGACAGCTCGAAGGTGCGCATCGCGGCCTGCCCGCTGGCCCGTTGCCCGGAGCGGGCGCGGTCCAGGCGTTCCAGCAGGGCGTCGCGGCCGCCGAGCAGGCAGCGGCCGGGTACGCGTACCTCGTCGAGGAAGACGTCGGCGGTGTGGGACGCGCGCAGGCCGAGTTTGCGCAGCTTGCGGGTCGCGGCCAGGCCGGGGGTGCCGGGCGGTACGACGAACGCGGCCTGGCCCCGGGAGCCGAGCGTGGGGTCGACCGAGGCGGTGACCACGTGCACGCCGGCGATGCCGCCGTTGGTGGCGTACGCCTTCTGGCCGTTGAGCACCCACTCGTCGGTGGCCTCGTCGTAGACGGCCCGGGTGCGCATGGCGCCGACGTCGGAGCCGGCCTCGGGCTCGCTGGTGCAGAACGCGGCGACGGCCGGGGAGTCCACGTCGCCGAAGCACTGTGGCACCCACTCGACCATCTGGTCGGGGGTGCCGGCGCCGTAGATGGCGGCGACGGCGAGCGAGGTGCCGAAGATGCTCAGGCCGATGCCGGCGTCACCCCAGAAGAGTTCCTCGCTGGCGATCGGCAGGGAGAGCCCGGTCGGGTCGGCCCAGCAGGTGGCGAGGAACTCGAAGCCGTAGAGGCCGACTTTCGCGGCCTCCTGGATCACCGGCCACGGGGTGTCCTCGCGCTCGTCCCACTCGGCGGCGGTCGGGCGCACGACCTCGGCTGCGAAGCCGTGCACCCAGTCGCGTAGATCCCGCTGTTCCTCGTTCAGGTCAAGCGAGAACTCAGCCATGTCAGGCCTTGGGGATGTCGAACAGGTTGGCGATGTTGGCGGCGAGGCCGAGGTCGCCCTTCGCCTTCAGCTTGCCGGTCATGAACATCATCACCGGGTTGGCGCCACCGGAGACGATCTTCAGGAACTCGACCGGGCCCATGGTGAGGGCCAGCTTCGGGTCGTGCTGCGGAGTCTCGTTCACCTCGCACTTGCCGTCGGCGATGACCACCTCGTAGGTGTCGCTGCCGCCGTCCGGACGACCGGTGATGATCCAGTGGATGACCGCGTTGGTGGAGCCGGCCCGGTCCGCGCGGAACAGCGACGGCATCCGGCCGAACACCTCACCGAGGACCTTGCCGCGCAGGTCACCGGACATCACCTGGGCGATCTTGTCGTCCGGGGTGGACTTGACCAGCTGGGCGAACTCCTTGGGGCCGACGTTGGCGAAGGTGGCCGGGTCGAAGTCAGTCATGAGATGTGCCTTCCGGAAGATTTGGCTACTCGCGCGTAACCCTACGCACGAGTAGGTATGCTCGCAAGGTGTCCAGTGTCCCCGCCTTCAAGCGCCTGCCCCGCGCCGTCCGCGAGCAGCAGATGCTCGACGCGGCAGTGAAGGTCTTCTCCCGGCGCGGCTTCCACGCCGCAAGCATGGACGAGATCGCGGAGGACGCCGGCATCTCCAAGCCCATGGTGTACGCGTACCTCGGGACGAAGGAAGAGCTGTTCGTCGCCTGCCTGCACCGGGAGGGCACCCGGATGATGCAGGCCATCGCCGGCGCCGCCGCCCCCGACCTGCCGGCCGACGAGCGGCTGTGGCGTGGCCTGCGGGCGTTCTTCGGCTTCGTCGGCGCGCACCGCGACGGCTGGGCGGTGCTCTACCGGCAGGCCCGGGGCGAGCAGCCGTTCGCCGGAGAGCTGGCCAGCATGCGGGCCCGGCTGGTCGAGGTGGTCGCCGGGATGCTCGACCACGCGCTGCGCGCCGAGGGCCGCGAGATCGCCGCCATCGACCTGGAGGTCGTCGCGTACGCCCTGGTCGGCGCGACCGAGTCACTTGCCGACTGGCTCGCCGACCACCCGGACGCCGACCCGGAGAAGACGGCCACCCGGATGATGAACGTGGCCTGGCTCGGCGCCGCCCAACTGCTGCACGGCGTCACCTGGCGTCCGCCGGCCGACTGACGGTCCCGACGGAGGCAGCGTCGGTGCCCGGCTCGCCGGCCCGCGCCGCGCGGTGCCGCCCGTGGAGCCAGCGAACCACCTCGACGACCACAGTCACCGTCAGGGCGAGGCCCAGACCGAGCAGGAGGCCACGCAGCGGGTCCTGCTCGAAGGCCAGCCCGCCGACGTAGCCGACCAGCGCCGAGTAGAGCCCCCACGAGCCGGCGGCCAGCGCGTCGAAGGCCAGGAACCGTCGCCGGGGATAACGCACCGCGCCCATGGTGAGGGTGACCGCGGTCCGGCCGCCCGGGATGTAGCGGGCCACGGTGAGGATCAGACCGCCCCGGGTGGCGATCCCCCGCCGGGCCCGGTCGATGGCGGCCCGGCGTCGACCGTCGGACGGCAGCCGGTCGAGCAGTCGCCCTCCACCGCCCCGCCCGATGGCGTACGAGACGTGGTCGCCGACCAGCGCGCCGGCGGCGGCCACCACGATGACCGCCGGCAGGTACGGCGCTCCCGAGGCGGCGAACACCCCGGCCGTGATCACTGCCGTCTCGCTCGGCACGACCGGGAAGAAGCCGTCGAGCACGGCGATCGCGAAGATCGCCAGGTACACCCAGGGCGAGGACATCGTGTCGTGCAGCAGGGCCAGCAGATCCATGATCCCGATGCTCGTGCGGGCGGCGGCCGCTGCCATCGGCCAAGGGTCAGGTGGGCGGCACTACTTAGGTAGCGGCCGGCCCGGACCGCGCGTCGGGGTCATCCCCCACCTCACCCGGGTCCGGCGCCACGGGCCGGTGCGATCGGCCGGTTGAGCCCTAGGCTCGCTGGGTGGCCTCCAGCGCCCTCGCCCTCCGGCGGGTCGTCCACCGGTACGCCCCGCAGATGCTCGCCGTCCTGGTCGCCGCGGCCGTCTGGGCCAGCGCGACAGGTGACATCGGGGTCCGTTCGCCGCTGCCGGGCGCGGTCGTGCTGCTGATCGCGCTGGGCTCGGCGGGGGCGGCCGGCATGATCCGCACTCGCCGCTGGCCGTTGTTCCTGGCCGCGGCGGTCGGCTGGCTGGTGCTCGCCGCGGCGGCCGCCGGGGTGCTGGCCTCGTACCAGGCGGGTCTGCGGTTACGCGGTCGCCAACTCGCCGGCTACCTCGCCGGTGCGGCACTGGTGCTGACCGGTGGGGTGCTGGTCGGCCTGGCGGTGGGTGGCGTACGCCGGATCACCACCGCCACCAGCGGCAACGTGCTGCTGCTCGCCGCCTGTCTGGTCGGGCTGCCGTTGGTCCTCGGCCTCTGGGTGCGGGCCCGTCAGGACACGCTCGCCGCTCTGCGGGACCGCGCCGAACGGCTGGAACGCGAGCAGGAGGCGCGCGCCGACCGGGTTCGCGCCGAGGAGCGGACCCGGATCGCCCGGGAGATGCACGACGTGGTGGCACACCGGGTCTCGCTGATGGTGGTGCATGCCGGCGCGCTGGAGGTGACCGCCGTGGACCCGGGGACCGTCGAGGCCGCCGCGCTGATCCGGACGACCGGCCGGCAGGCGCTCACCGACCTGCGCGAGGTGCTGGGTGTGCTGCGCCAGACCGACCCGGCGGTGACGCCGGAGCGAGGGCTCGACACCTTGGACGAGTTGATCGAGGAGTCCCGTGCCGCCGGGCTCCGGGTGTCCCGGCAGGACGAGGGCGTGCCGACGGCACTACCCGCGACGCTGGGGCGCACCGCGTACCGGGTGGTCCGCGAGGCGCTGACCAACGTGCGCAAGCACGCGGCCGACGCCGAGACGACGGTCTGCCTGCGCTATCTGCCCGACGGGCTGGAGGTGCTGGTCCGCAACGGCCCGTCCGAGGGGACGTCGGCGCTGCCCGGTGCCGGGCAGGGGCTGCTCGGGCTGCGTGAGCGGGTGGAACTGCTTGGCGGCCGGTTGGAGGCAGCTCCCGTGGACGGTGGTTTCCTGGTCCGGGCCCTGATCCCGCTGGCGGGTGCGGCGTGATCCGGGTGGTGGTGGTCGACGACGAGCAACTGGTTCGTGCCGGGTTGCGGTTGATCCTGGAGGCCGCCGAGGACATCACCGTCGTCGGCGAGGCGGCCGACGGCGTCGGCGCGCTGGAGCAGGCCAGGCGGTTACGCCCCGACGTGGTGCTGCTCGACGTGCGGATGCCGGGCGTCGACGGGTTGACCGTCGCGCCCGAGGTGGTCGCCGCCGGCCCGAAGGTGATCATGTTGACCACCTTCGACCTCGACGAGTACGTGCACCAGGCGCTGCGGGCCGGCGCGGTCGGCTTCCTGCTCAAGGACACCCCGCCCCGCGAGCTGGCCTCCGCCGTCCGGACGGTGGCCGCCGGGAACGCGATGCTCGCCCCGACGGTGACCCGCCGTCTGATCAGCTCGTTCGCCGAGCGTGGTCCGGCCCGCCGGGACGCGGCCCGGGAGCGGTTGGCGCCGCTTACCGAGCGGGAGTTGGCGATCGTCCGGGAGGTGGCTCGGGGGCTCGGCAACGCGGAGATCGCCCGACGGCTGACGATGAGCGAGGCGACAGTGAAGGCACACGTCAGCCGGGCACTGGCGAAACTGCACGCGGGCAACCGGGTGCAGTTGGCCATCCTGGTGCACGATGCCGATCTGCTGTGAGGCGTCCCGGGCGGCGACGCAGCGGACGACCGCGTGACTGTCAGCGGCGGGCGGCGGCCCGGCGGTGCGCTCGACGGCGCAGCCAACGGATTCCCTCCAGCCCGAACGTAATGATCAGCGAGACCCCCACACCGACCAGTACGCCCTTCACCGGCTCACGTTCGAAGGCCAGCCCGCCGAAGTAGCCGAGCAGCCCGCAGTACAGCGCCCAGGTGACCGCGCCGATGCTGTCGTACAGCAGGAACGCCCGGCGGGGATAGCGCACCGCGCCCATGGTGAGGGTGACCGCGGTCCGGCCGCCCGGCACGTAGCGGCTGGTGGTCAGGATGACGCCGCCGCGCCGGTCCACGGCCCGGCGGGCCCAGTCGGAGCCGGCCCGCCGCCGGCTGCCGTCGGGCAGCCGGGCCAGCCGGTGTGCCCCGCCGCCGCGACCGATGGCGTAGGAGATGTGGTCGCCGACCAGCGCGCCGACGGCGGCGCTCACGATCACCAGAGTCAGGCTGGGGTGCCCGTCGCTCGCCGCGAGCACCCCGGCGGTGATCACCGCGGCCTCGCCCGGCACCGCGGGGAAGAACGCGTCGACAGCGGTGAGCCCGAAGATCAACAGGTAGACCCACGGCGACGTGACCGTCCCACGGAGGAGGTCGAGCAGGACGTCCATGCCCCCATGCTCGGGGGCTCGGCGGCGGTCGGTGCCGCTTCGCCGACATTGCCGACTGGTCAGCCGAGCGCTGCCACCGTCGCTGTCATGGGCGACGAGGCGTCCGGGGGGAGTTGCGTCGCTGGCGGGTAGTGGGCGCCGTTGAAGGTGACTCGCAGCGTGTACACCGAGGTCCCGGCGGTGACGAACAGGTGGTTGCGCTTCGGGCCGCCGAACGTGAGGTTGGCTGCCGGTTCGGGTAGCAGCAGCTTGCCGATGAGGGTGCCGTCGGGGTCGAAGCAGTGCACGCCGTCCCAGGCTGCCGCCCAGACCCGCCCGACATGGTCGAGACGGAGGCCGTCGAACCGTCCGAAGTCACACTCAGCGAAGATCTTTCCGCCGCCGAGGGTGCCGTCGGCCGTGACGTCGAAGACGCGGATGTGGCTGGGCTCCTGCCGGGTGTCGGCGATGTAGAGCCGCTGCTCGTCGGCAGAGAACGCCAGGCCGTTGGGGCGGGAGAAGTCGTCCGCCACGACGCGTACGTCGCCGGTGGCGGGGTCCAGGCGGAACACGTAGCAGGCCCCGCCGAACTCACTGTCGCCCTTGTTGCCCTCGTAGTCGCCCTGGATGCCGTAGCTGGGGTCGGTGAAAAAGATCGTGCCGTCGGCGCGGACGACCACGTCGTTGGGGCTGTTGAACCGCTTGCCGTGGAACCGGTCGGCGAGCACCGTGACCGTGCCGTCGTGCTCGGTGCGGGTGACCCGCCGGTTGCCCTGCTCGCACGTGACAAGCCGACCCTGACGGTCCACGGTGTTGCCGTTGGCGTAGCCCGAGCCGTGGCGGTAGACACCGACGGCGCCGGTGGTCTCATCCCAGCGCAGCAGTCGGTCGTTGGGGATGTCGCTCCACACCAGGTAGCGGCCCGCCGGGAAGTAGGCCGGCCCTTCCGTCTTACGTGCGCCGCTGTGTAGCCGTTCGACAACGAAGTCGCCGTCGCAGCTGCGAAACCGCTCGTCCAGCAGGCGGAATTCGGCGGGAACAGTGTCGACCATCGCTGCGCCTCCCAAGCGCCGGGGGCTCATTCGGCAGAATCATATCTCTGCCATACTTGATATGGTCAACGGGAATTCCTCCCGAATCATATTCAGTAAGGTGTCCCGGTGGTAGATGACGTCGACCGCGCGCTGATAACGCAGCTTCAGCGCGACGCCACCCAGTCCTACGCGACGCTGGCCAGCGCGGTGGGTCTGTCCGCCGGCTCGGCCCATGAGCGGGTACGCAAGCTGCGCGAACGAGGCGTGATCCGCCGGAGCACCGTAGACGTCGATCCGGCCGCCGTGGGCCGTGGCGTGTCGGCCTTCGTGCTGGTCAGCGCAGACTCCTGGATGGGCGACGCCCCTACCCGGGACGCGCTTGTGGCCATCCCCGAGATCCAGGAGGCGCACATCATCGCCGGTGCGGCGTCCCTGCTGGTGAAGATCCGCACCGCGACCACCGAAGACCTGCAAGCGGCGCTGCGCCGCATCTTCGGCGTCGACGGGGTAACCGGCACCCAGGCCATGGTCGTGCTGGAGACGTTCTTCGAACGCCCGGTGAGCGTGGTCGAGAAGCCCGACAAACCGCGCCCGGTGGATGCGCCACCGCGTCCGGACCCCAGTCGTCAGACCGAGTGAACCAGCGCCGGTGGGGTGAGCAGCGGGCCGTGCGGGACCTTGTCGTCGGCGGTGGGGCCGTGCGAGGTCAGCACCACAGGTGTGCCCAGCTCCGCCCCCACCGCCTCGGCCCAGTCCGCCGGCGGGTCGTCGTACACCGGGCGGGAGCGCAGCAGGCGGTCGGTGAGCGCGGCCTGGCGGTCCAGGTCGCCGGGTGGGCCGGGGTCGAGCCGGTCGGTGGTGTCGTAGCGGCGGCAGATCCGCAGGTCGGGGCCGGCCAGGTCGAGGTGGGTCAGGGCCAGGCCGTCCACGCCCCCGGCCGCGGCGAGGGCGTACCGGTGGGCGACCGCGTCGAAGTGGCCGAACCGGAACCGGCCCTGCCACGGGTTCGTCGGGTTGTGCGGATCGGTCAGCGCCAGGCTCGGGTCCTCGGTCACCAGCGGGCCGGCCCCGTGCCGGGTGGTGACGATCCGCAGCACCCCGAGCCGGGTCAGGTCGCCGGCCCGGCCCGCCTCGGCGAGCAGGCTGTCGACGTTGGCGAACGTGGTGGTGCTCCACGTCGTGTACGGGTGGAAGCCGTGCCACTCGTCGAGCAGCACGCCCTGCGCGCCCTCGAAGACGCAGGTCCCGGCACGCAGCGCCCCGGCCAGCCAGCTCCCGTCGACGATGGCGACCCGCCCGGCGAACCCGGTGAACGCGGGCAGGCAGTCATCGACAGGTGGCGCGTCCAGCGGGCCCAGCTCGGCGGTCAGCCGGTCCCGCAGGGCAGTCAGCCGGCGGCGCAGCTGCGCGGGGCGGTGGCAGTCGGCGACGCGGGGCGCGTCGTCGGGGTGGGCGAGACCGTACGCGACGGCCTCACCCACCCCCAGCCCGCAGGAGCCGTGCCGGTCGGCGCCCCGGGCGATCTCCCGGGCGCGGTTGGCGGCCCGGTGGTACGGGGTGGCGAGCAGCGCGTCGGCGTCGACGGTCAGCCGGTCGAGCGCGTCGGGCACCCCGATCGTGGCGAGATGGTCGGCCTCGGCGGCCAGTGCCAGCGGGTCCACCACGACGTGCCGGGACAGGTGCGTACCGACACCGGGATGGAACGTGCCCGCGCCGAACTGCGCGAACGTGTGGTGCCGCCCGTCGCGTAGTACGACGTTGTGCGCCGCCTGCGCGCCCCCGTTGAAGCGGACCACCGTGTGCACCGGGCGGGTGGCGCAGAGCCAGTCCACGACCGTGCCCTTGCCGGCGTCGCCGAAGCCGAGGTCGACCACCGCCACGTGATTCACAGCCGGGTCACCCCGCCGGTGGTGTCGGTGAACGCGGGCAGCGTCGACACCTCGGCCCGCCGCCCCCGGCCGAGGCGGGCCAGGGCCTTCGAGACGGTGCCGGTGGCGCGGGAGCCGGCGTGGTCCAGGTGGCGAAGGCCCTCGTCCAGGTCGATGGCCTGCTCGCCGAGGCCGATGGTGAGCGCGATGGTCTCGCAGACGGCGTCGAGGTCGTCGAGCACCACGGCGTTCTGCCCGAAGAGGTCCCGCCAGAAGTCGAGCACCTTGGCGTTGCCGGCGTAGTGGCTGCCGGCGGGGAGCAGGTAGTAGGTGTCCCAGCGGCGGGTCACCTCGTCGACGACCTGCCGCAGCGGCACGTCTTCGGCGAGGTTGTCGCCAATCAGCCCGGCCACCTCACGAGCCTTCACCTGCGGGTACGCCAGCTCGTCGCCGATGATGAACAGGTAGCCGCGCCGGCCGCGCTTCTCCCAGTTGTCGGTCACGGTGTGCCGGGCCATGAAGTACAGGGCCAGCTCGTACGACTCGCTCATCTGCCCGCCACCACCGCCTTCGAGGACGATCCGGCCGAGGTCGTCGTCCATCCGGTTGTCCGACTCGAACTGGCCTACCTGCAACGGAACCCGGTCGCAGGTGGCGTCGCCGATCGCGCCGAACATGATCTGCGGGTCGCTGGCGTACCCCTGCCGTTGCAGCAGCCCGAGCAGCTGCGGCAGCTTGGTCTGCAGGGCGCGCGGCACCCTGCGCATGGAGCCGGTCACGTCGAAGAGCACAGCGATGGGCGTCGATCGCGGGTGCTCGTCGGAGTCCCGGCTCTCCCGGCTCGCGTCGCGGGGGTCGAGCGCGGGGTGCACGGTGCGCGCCCCGCTGTCGCTGTAGGAGAAGGCGCTCCGGCCGGTGGACCGGCGGTAGCGGTCGGCGGCGTCGTACACGTCGGTGGACCAGATTCCACTGCCCATGACAGCTCCTTAGGGGGTGAGGGTGAAGGGTCGGAAGGTGCGTGGCCCGTAGAGCCGTTCCAACACCTGGTCGAGTTCGCGCAGCAGTGCCCAGGCGTCGTCCGGTCGGGCGTCCAGGGCCCGCTGCCGGCAACCCTGCGCGAAGGCGTGCAGCTCGCGGGGCGCGCGCGGGCCCATCAGCCAGCTCATGCAGCGGCTGGCCATCGCGATGTCGGTGCCCGGGCCGCAGGGCCGCTTGCCGGGGACCTCCTGCGGATACCAGTCCTGGTGGCCGGGCACCATGGCCGGGATCGTGCTGCCGACGGGCGCGGAGAAGCACCAGTCGACAAGCACCACGCCGTGTGCGGCCGGCTCGATCAGCACGTGTCGCGGCAGGACCGCGCCGTGCACCACGCCCGCCCGGTGGGCCAGGCCGAGCACCACCAGCAGCCGCCGCCACATCCAGGCCACGTCCCGGGCGTCCAACCCGTCGGGGTACGCGTGTCGCACCTCGTCGAGGTCGTGCAGGCCCGGCGCGGTGGCGAGCACGGTGATCCGCCGTTCGGCACCGGAGGTGGCGTCGCGGTGCGCGAACTCGTCGACGAGCCGAGGCACGTACGGCAGGTAGCGCGGGTCGCCGCGCTCGGCGATGGTGCGCAGGGCGTGCGCCTCGCGGGCCATGAGGTCGTTGTCGGTGGGCCGTCGGGGGAGTTTGAGCAGCCGGTCGTCGCCCACGTCGTAGAGGTCGGCCAGGTCACCCGAGTGAGCCGGCGTGCCGAGGCGGTAGTCGCCGAGGACTGTGACCTGCCGGGCCTGCCACCGGGTGGTGACGTGGATGAACGCGTCGAGGGCTTCGGCGCGTACCGCCGGGTCGGCCGGCAGGCGGTCGGGGTGCAGGGCCGCGACCAGCTCGCGGTAGCGGCGGGCCGGCTGGTCGGCGCCGAACAGGTCGGCGTCGGTGCGGGCGGCCGCGACCAGGCCGATGGCCTCGGTGGCCCTCACCGCACGGTCTCCTCGCGGGCGGGGCGCAGCAGCGCCGGGTGCAGCAGGCGGGCGTCGCCGGCCCGGTAGAGCCGTGCGCGTGGGCCGCCTCGGGCACCGCCGCGCTCGGTGCTGGCGCCGGTGCTCTCCACGAACCCCGGCACGGAAAGCACCTTGCGGTGGAAGTTGCCGGCGTGCAGCGGGTGCCCCCAGACCGTCTCGTAGACGGCGCGCAGCTCGCTGATCGTGAACTCGGCGGCGAGGAAGCGGGTGGCGAGCGGCGTGTACTCCAGCTTGGACCGGGCCCGCTCCAGCGCGTCGTCGATGATGCGGTTGTGGTCGAAGGCGAGCTGCCGGCTGGTCAGCGCGGTCACCGGCAGCCAGATCGCCTCGTCGGCGTCGGTGCCGGCGGCCGGGTCCGGCAGGTCGGGTGCGAACGCGAGGTGGGCGATCGAGACGATCCGCATCCGCGGGTCGCGGTCCGGAGCGCCGTAACTGCCCAACTGCTCCAGGTGTACGCGTCGCAGCGCCTCCCCGCCGAGCCCGGTCTCCTCGGCCAGCTCGCGTCGAGCGCCGGCGGCCAGGTCCTCGTCGGGGCGGACGAAGCCGCCGGGCAGCGCCCAGTGCCCCGCGAAGGGCGCCTCGCCGCGTCGGATCAGCAGCAGGTGCAGCGCTTCGTCGCGGATGGTCAGCGCCACCACGTCGACTGTCACGGCGACCGACGGGTAGGCCCGCGGGTCGTACGCGGCCAGGAAGTCCTGCTCGTTCATCGGGTCTCTCTCATCTTGAGATTATCTCGCTCTGAGAACAACTTAGCGCATGCGAGCACCCCTGCCAAGAGGGGCGCTCGTCAGCGCACGAGACCCGCCAGGTGCGGCCGGCCGCGCGAGTCGTGCAGGGCGAATGCCCCGTCCGGCAGCAGGGTGAAGTTCACCGTGCTCGGCAGCGGTACGGGCAGCTTGAACGCCACCTCGACGGTGCAGGCGTCCGGCAGCCGCGTCTCCAGTGCCGCGAGACAGCGCGCCTTGCTCCACATGCCGTGCGCGATCGGCCGGCGGAAGCCGAACAGCCGCGCCCCGAGCCGGGAGGTGTGGATCGGGTTGTGGTCCCCGGAGACCCGCGCGTACTCGGTGCCCACGCGGGGTTCGACCCGCCAGCGGGCCGTGGCCGTGGGCGCGGGCGGACGCTCGCCCCGATCGCGCCCACCGGGTGTGCGGTCCCGACCCAGGTACGTCGAGACGCCGCGCCACACCTCCTCGCCGTCGACCGAGCCGACCAGCACCACGTCCACCTGCCGCCCCCGGTCGTGCGGACGCAGGTCCTGGGCGAACGTCGTGAAGTCGAGGGCCTCGTCGGCCATGATCGGGCGGTGCGTGGTGATCCGGTTGCCGACGTGCACCACACCGGTCAACGGGATGGGAAAGCCCGGCGCGGTCATCAGTCGCAGGGCCAACGGAAAGCCCAGGACGTGCGGGTAGGTCGCGGGCAGCCGATCGGTGAGCCGGAACCCGCAGACCCGGTCGTAGTCGGCCAGGTGGGCGCGGTCGGTCCGCACCCCGGCCACGGTGAACTCGACCGCCGGCAGGTCCGCCCCGCGCCGCCCACCGAGTCCGGGCAGCGCGCCGAGCGCGGCCCGCCGGTACAGCGCGCCGGGCGCGGGCATCCGGGGCAGTTCGACGCGCTCTCGGCTGCCCGGGCCGGCCGATCCGTGGCCGCTGAGCTCGCTTGTCACCTGGGCCGCCGACGCGCTCAGGTCGTGCGTCCGCTCGTCGGCGTCGAGGGCCTGCGGCCGGCGGATCGCGTCCAGTGTCTCGGACGACAGGATCTCGGTCGGGCCCTCGATCAGCTCGTGGACCGACAGGTCGTCCGGCTCTCTCCGTTCGCCCATCACGCCCCCAGCAGGCTCTGGCCACAGACCCGGACGACGTTGCCGCTGACCGCGCCGCTGGCCGGCCAGGCAAGCCAGCCGATCGTCTCGGCCACGTCCACCGGCAGCCCGCCCTGGGCCAGGCTGTTCATCCGCCGGCCCGCCTCCCGGACCACCAGCGGGATGCGCGCGGTCATCTGCGTCTCGATGAAACCCGGGGCCACCGCGTTGACACTGATCCCCCGGTCACGCAGGGCCGGGGCGAGCGAGTCGACCAGGCCGATCACGCCGGCCTTGCTGGTGGCGTAGTTGGTCTGCCCCCGGTTGCCGGCGATCCCGGCGATCGAGGAGACGCCGATGATCCGCCCACCGGCCGGGATCAGCTCCCGCTCCAGCAGTACGTCGTTGATGCGTTCCTGACTGGACAGGTTGACGTCGATGACCTGGTCCCACCGGTCGGCGTCCATCCGGCCGAGCGTCTTGTCCCGGGTGATGCCGGCGTTGTGCACCACCACGTCGACCCGGCCGTGCCGACTGGCCAGGTGGTCGGCGAGACGGGTCGGCGCGTCCGGCGCGGTCAGGTCGAGTTGGACTGCCGTACCGCCGATGTCGTTCGCCACCGCGGCGAGGGCGTCCCCGGCCGCCGGGATGTCCAGGGCAACCACCTGTGCGCCGTCGCGGGCGAGCACCTTCGCCAACGCCGCGCCGATGCCCCGAGCGGCCCCGGTGACCAGCACGACCTGCCCGTCCAGCGGGCGGTCCCAGTCGGCCGGCGCGCTCGCCCCGCCGGCGCCGACCCGGATGACCTGCCCCGAGACGTACGCGGACCGGCCGGACAGGAGGAACCGCACTGTCGATTCGAGGCCGGTGCCGGTGGCGTCGCGGGTCACCTGGACGAGCTGGGCGGTGGTGCCGCGACCGAACTCCTTGCCGATGCTGCGGACCAGTCCTTCCAGGGCGCGCTGTGCGGTCGCCGCACGCGGCGTCGGGCACTCGCCGGGCGGGGTGCCGAGCACGATCACCCGGCCACTGGGCAGCAGGGCCCGGGCGTGCGGGTGGAAGAAGTCGTAGAGCTGGCGCAGTTGCGTCGAGTCGGTGATCCCGCTGGCGTCGTACACCAGGGCGCCGAAGCGGTCCTGCGCTGCGGCCGTGCCGGTGTCCCGCAGCTCGACCCCGGCGGCGGTCAGGATCGTGGTGACCTGCTCGGCGAGCCGGCCGCCGTCGGCCGCGCCGAGCAGCGCCGGCCCGGGCAGCAGCGGGTCGCCGGGGTGGTGTCGGCGCAGTCGCGGCGGGTCGGGCAGCCCGAGGCGCTTGACCAGCGCGCGGCCGGCGGCCGATTGGACGAAGCTCGCGTACCTGTCGGTCATGGGCGTAGCCTACTGGCGAGTAGGGTTCGAGCAACACTTGTCGAGGAGGCGGATCGTGCAGAGCATCCGGCGGGTCGCGGTCATCGGGGGCAACCGCATCCCCTTCGCCCGTTCCAACTCCCGCTACGCGGACGCGTCAAACGCGGATCTGCTCGGCGCGGCGCTGGACGGTCTGATCGCCCGCTACGGGCTGGCCGGGCAGCGGGTCGGCGAGGTGGTGGCCGGGGCGGTGCTCAAGCACTCCCGCGACTTCAACCTCACCCGCGAGGTGGTGCTCGGGTCCCGGCTCGACCCGCACACCACCGCGTACGACATCCAGCAGGCCTGCGGCACCGGCCTGGAGGCCGCGATCCTCGTCGCCAACAAGATCGCCCTCGGGCAGCTCGACGTCGGCATCGCCGGCGGTGTCGACACGACCTCCGACGCGCCGCTCGCGGTCAACGAGGAGATGCGGCGCACGCTGCTCAAACTCAACTCCGCCCGGACGGTCGGCCAGCGGATGAAGATCGCCGCGAAGCTGCGCCCGCTCCAGCCGTTCAAGCCGGAGATCCCGCGCAACGCCGAACCGCGTACCGGCCTGTCGATGGGGGACCACGCCGCCCAGACCGCGCTGCGCTGGCAGATCGACAGGCGCGCGCAGGACGAGCTGGCCCTGCGCTCGCACCAGCGGTTGGCCGCCGCGTACGACAGGGGTTTCTTCGACGACCTGATGACGCCCTACCTGGGGCTCACCCGCGATCAGAACCTCCGCCCAGACACGAGCGTGGAGAAGCTCGGCACGCTCAAGCCGGTCTTCGGCACCCGCGGGCCGGACGCCGAACACGCCACCATGACCGCAGGCAACTCGTCGCCGCTCACCGACGGCGCGTCCACGGTGCTGCTGGCCAGCGAGGAGTGGGCCGCAGCGCACCACCTGCCGGTGCTGGCCTGGTTCAGCTGGTCCGAGACGGCGGCCGTGGACTTCGTGCACGGCGACGAGGGGCTGCTGATGGCCCCCGCGTACGCGGTGCCCCGGATGCTGGCCCGTGCCGGGCTGACGCTGCAGGACTTCGACTACTACGAGATCCACGAGGCGTTCGCCTCGCAGGTGCTGGCCACCCTCGCCGCCTGGGAGTCGCCGGAGTTCTGCAAGGACCGACTCGGCCTGGACGCGCCGCTGGGCGCGATCGACACCGACCGGCTCAACGTCAACGGCTCGTCGCTGGCCGCCGGGCACCCGTTCGCCGCGACGGGCGGGCGGATCGTGGCGACGCTGGCCAAGCTCCTGGCCGAGAAGGGCGGCGGACGCGGGTTGATCTCGATCTGCGCGGCCGGCGGCCAGGGCGTGACGGCGATCCTGGAGCGCTGACGGGCGACGCCCGCCCGGTTCTGTGCCGGGCGGGCGTCGTGTGTCGTGGACGGCTCAGCCGACTGTGAACTTCTCCCAGATGCCGATGGCCGGGCGATTGGCGATCAGTGGCTTCGACCCGGCGCCGTCTGCGGTGACGTAGCGGCCGTTGACGACGGCCTTGAAGCTCACCGTGCCGTCGCTGTTGCGGGTCATGGTGAACCGCTCCCAGGCGCCGACCGTGGGCCGGTTCGCGATCAGGGGT
Organism: Micromonospora sp. DT63; assembly: GCF_049841615.1. Taxonomy (NCBI): domain Bacteria; kingdom Bacillati; phylum Actinomycetota; class Actinomycetes; order Micromonosporales; family Micromonosporaceae; genus Micromonospora; species Micromonospora sp. DT63. Next base: position 381,510 of record NZ_JBNCKQ010000003.1, read on the forward strand.
TTGGTGCCGGCACTCTCGGCCGTGACGAAGCGGTTGTTGGCGCGGGCGAAGAGGCCGACCTGACCGGCGCCGAGGTCGACCACGTCGAACCGCTCCCACGCGCCGGCGGTCGGCCGGTTCGCGATCAGCGGCTTCGCACCTGCGCTCTCGGCCACGACGTAGCGGCCGTTGACGCTGGCCTTCAGAGACCTGTTCGCGTCCGCGACCGGCACCTGGTGGAACTTCTCCCAGGGGCCGATGGCGGGTCGGTTGGCCGACAGGGCGACGGCTCCGCCGGGCTCGGCGGCGACGTACAGCCCGTTACTCGCCTTGAGGCTGACGGTGCCGTCGCTGTTTCGGACGACCGTGAACGCTTCCAGGGTGCCGACCAGCTGGCTGGTGGCGTTCAGCGTTGCCAGGTCGGATGGAGTCTGGGTGACGTAGAGGCCGCTGGCCCGGGACAGGAGGGCGACCTGACCGTTGCCGGCGTCCGCCAGGTCGTACTGCGCGGTCGCCGTCAACCCGACCTGGTTGGGCAGGAGGTTCGGCGCGGTGGTGCCGACGTAGCGGAGGTTGGACAGGGCGAGCAAGCCCACGGTCGCCGTCCGCCGCAGCACGCTCACCTTCTTGGTGCTGCTGCCCGACAGGCCGTCGGCGCCGCTGACGCTGACGGTGACGTCGTAGGTGCCCGGCGTGGCGTACTTGTGTGTGACGCGCGGGCTCGCCTGGCTGACGGAGGTGCCGTCGCCGAATGTGAACTCGTATCGATCGATCGGGACGAAGCCCGGCTGGGAGGCGGAGGCGTCCAGGCTGACCGTGCTCGTGCCGAGGTCCAGGGTCGCCTCGAAGGACGACACCGGATGCTTGGCCGGCTCCGTCGCGCCACGGTCGGCGTACGTGATCGGGCCGGCGCCGGTGTTCGGCACGGCCGGGTCGTCACGACGTGACAGGCCAGCGGTGTCGACTTCCTGGTAGCCGGGTGCCGCTGAGTTCGCCGAGTCGACGTTGTCCTGATTTCTCGTCGTTTCCCGGTCGTGTGCGGCCTGCCCGGAAACGGTGCGGAACCGGGTGAGCCCCATCAGGGTGCCGTTCCAGGAGTAGCTGGGCGCGGACGCGGCCCAGTGCCAGACGTTGTTGTACTCGATCACCGTGCCGGCCGGTGCCTCGTCGTAGACCCCGACCTCGACTCCTACGGGGGCCTGTCGATCGCAGTAGACCTGGGAGAAGGCGCCGTTGTTGCGGAGCACGTTGTTCTGGATCGAGACGCGGGAGGACGCCCCGTCGATCCGGACGCCGCCGAGGCAGCGATCCTGGATGTCGTTGTTCGCGATGGCCGTACCCGTGGCTCCGCGGTTGTGGATGCCGTAACCGATCCCGCCGAGAATTCGGTTGTTGGCCACCACCGTGTCGGAGGCGCCAGGGCCCACCTCGATGGCGGGGCCGGAGAAGCCGCCAACATCGCTGCCGAGGATGGTGTTGCGTGGCCCGTCGACGCGGATGCCCACGCTCCCCTCGGTAGCGGCTTGGATCGGCGTGGCGGACACCAGCACGTCGTCGACGACCACCCCGCTGGTGGCAGCATCCATGGTCAGCCCGCCGGGGAGGGCAGCTCCGGTGGCCCTGACCTCTTCCAGCAGCGCTCCCGTCACGTCGACGAGTCGGATGGCGGGCACCGTCGCGACGGCCGCCATCGTGAACCTGCCGCCCGCGACCAAAATGTTCGAGGCGTTGCGTAGGTCGAGGGCTGGCACGTCGGCCGCCCCGCTGACGTTGAACCCCTCGATGTGGATGTCGTGTTGCCCGTCGACGACCAGGCCGGCGGTCGGCCCGACAAGCGTGACCGACGCCCCGGAGGTCCTGGCGATGAAGGCGATCGACGCCTCCGGCGTGCCGCTGCGGGTGACGGTGACCCGCTCGGCGTAGAGGCCGGCGTCGACGTAGACCGTCGTGCCGGCGGTCACCACGGCAGCGGCAGCACCGATCGTGCAGAACGGCGCTGCTTCGGATCCGGGCCCCTGGTCGGAGCAGTTGGCGGCAGCCTTCTTGACGTAGAAATCCGTTGGTTCGACCGCTTGGGCGGGTCCGCCCGTCGCCAACAGGGTGCCGCCGGTCACCGCGGTCACGGTGAGACCGGCGAGGAGATTCTTGCGCATGCGTGCCCTCTGTCGAGGTGGAGGATCCGGCGTCGCCGGAGTCGGAGGGAAAAGATGATCCACTACCGGTGGGTAGCGCACGATCCTGGGCGACAAAACGGCCACGCGGTCCCACCGGCACCCGTGGTGGCCTCCTGGCCGGCCGGACCGCCGGGTAGGAGAGAATGAGGTACGTGACGACGATCCCGAACGTGCTCGCCAACCGGTACGCCTCGCCCGAGTTGGTCGCCCTCTGGTCACCGGAGGAGAAGGTCCGGATGGAGCGGCGGCTCTGGCTCGCCGTGCTCCGCGCCCAGCGCGACCTCGGGGTGCCCGTGCCGGACGGTGTGGTCGAGGCGTACGAGCGGGTGCTCGACCAGGTCGACCTCGCGTCGATCGCCGAGCGGGAGCGGGTCACCCGGCACGACGTGAAGGCCCGCATCGAGGAGTTCAGCGCGCTGGCCGGGCACGAGCACGTGCACAAGGGGATGACCTCCCGCGACCTCACCGAGAACGTCGAGCAGCTTCAGGTGCGCGCCTCGCTGGAGCTGATCCGGGACCGGGTGGTGGCCACCCTGGCGCGGTTGGCGTGGCTGGCGTACGAGCACACCGAGCTGGTGATGACGGGCCGCTCGCACAACGTGGCGGCGCAGGCCACCACGTTGGGCAAGCGCTTCGCGTCGGCGGCGGAGGAGCTGCTGATCGCGTACGAGCGGCTGGAGGAGCTGATCGCCCGCTACCCGCTGCGCGGGATCAAGGGGCCGGTCGGCACGGCCGCCGACCAGCTCGACCTCTTCGACGGCGACGCCGACAAGGTGGCCGAGCTGGAGCGACGGGTCGCCGAGCACCTGGGCTTCGCGCGGGTGCTGGACAGCGTCGGGCAGGTCTACCCGCGCTCGCTGGACTTCGACGTGCTGTCGGCGCTGGCGCAGACCGCCGCCGCGCCGTCGTCGCTGGCGACCACGATCCGGCTGATGGTCGGTCAGGAGCTGGTCACCGAGGGCTTCAAGCCGGGTCAGGTCGGCTCCAGCGCGATGCCGCACAAGATGAACACCCGTTCGTCGGAGCGGGTGAACGGCTTCGCGGTGATCATCCGGGGTTACCTGTCGATGGTCGGGGAGCTGGCCGGTGACCAGTGGAACGAGGGGGACGTGTCCTGCTCGGTGGTCCGCCGGGTGGCCCTGCCGGACGCGTTCTTCGCCGCCGACGGGCTGTTCCAGACCTTCCTGACGGTGCTCGACGAGTTCGGGGCGTACCCGGCGGTGATCAACCGGGAGTTGGAGCGGTTCCTGCCGTTCCTGGCGACCACCAAGATCCTGGTGGCGGCGGTGCGGCGCGGCGTCGGCCGGGAGGTCGCGCACGAGGTGATCAAGGAGCACGCGGTAGCCGTGGCGCTGGCCATGCGCGAGAAGGGCGCCCCGGAGAACGACCTGTTCGACCGCCTGGCCGCGGACGGCCGCCTGGGCCTGACCCGCGCGGACATCGACACCCTGGTCGCGGACCGCTCCGCCTTCGTGGGAGCGGCACGATCCCAGGTGGAATCGATAACCCGCCGCATCACCAAGGTCGTGGAAACCCACCCGAACGCGGCAACCTACTCCCCGCCGCCCATCCTGTAACCGCGCCGCCTTGCCCGGTGATCAAGAGGTTTGCGTCATCTTTGATCTCCTGAATGACGCAAACCTCTTGATCACCGGGCAAGGGCGGGGGCGGGCTGGGGTTACTCGCCGGTGGGGGTTTCTGCGGCTGTTCTCAGGTTGGGGGCGCTCGCCGGTTCGGCGATGCCGCCGAGGGATTCCGCGAAGGCCGGGTCGGTGGCGGTCTCCGCGGCCACGGCCGGCTGGTCGGCCGGCATGACCGGGGACATCGTGGGTACGGCGATGACCGCCGTGCCGTACGCGCAGATCTCCATCCACATCTCACCGCAGTCCCGGCTGTCGAAGCGCATGCCGATCACCGCGTTCGCGCCGAGGCGCAGGGCCTCCTCGCCGAGGCGGGTCACCGAGTCGGTACGCCACCGGGTCAGGTTGTCCGGTGCCATCGGGTCGTACGCGCCACCGCGCAGGTTCTTGACACCCTCGCGGTACGGGTTGCGCGTCCTGGCCATCGATGACACCACCTCACCGAGAATCTGGCGGATCTCGTAGCCGGGCAGTTGCTCTGTCGTCACGACCAGCACGGTTCCGATGCTGTCAGGAGTTGCGCGACCCGATCGTGTGCCGTGTTCACCTGATCGGATGCTGCAAAACGACGCGGCGCGGACGGTCGGCACGCCGCCGACCATCCGCGCCGACCGGGCGCTAACTGTCAGACACCGGCCGTCGAGGTGATCCAGGCCCGGTTGTACGCGACACTGCCGTAGTTCTGGATGCTCGACCCGTCGGCGGTGGAGGCCACGCCGACCTGCTGGCCGTTGTAGAACTGCGGCCCGCCCGAGTCGCCCCGCCAGGCGTTGCCGTTGATCCGGGTGCTGCGGATCGCCTGCCCGCCGTACGCGTCGGTGGCACTGTTGCTGGTCACCCGGACGGTGGCGGTCTTGAGCTGGCTGGAGGCGTCGCACCCGCTGTAACAGGTCATGCCCCACCCGTAGATCGAGTTGGTCGAGTTGATCGGCGGGTTGCTGCTGGCCAGGGACACCGCCGAGGTGCTGACGGTGCTGGAGAGCCGCATGAGGGCCAGGTCGTTACGGGTGTAGGTGGCGCTGACGGTGCGGGTGACCCCGCCCGAGGCGCGGTAGACGCTGCCGACCCGGACCGACATCGTGCCGTTGATGCAGTGTCGGGCGGTGAGCACCCACTGCGCGGCGATCACACTGCCCGAGCAGGTGAACGAGCCGTTGCTGAACACCGCGGCCGCCCAGGGGGCGGACGAGACGGTGCCGCCGCCGATGATGGGTTGGGGGCCGGCCGGGGCGGCGGACGCGCCGGACGCGGCGGCGAGGGCGCCGACCAGCGCGGTGCTGATCAGGGCGAGCAGGGGACGAACGCGCATCGGTGGACTCCTTGGAGGGGCTGGGGCCCGGGGTCGCCGGGTGCCCGGTGGCGACAGCGGGAGGTCCCCGCCGCCACTGGCATCGAGCCATGTCGATGTACTCTAGGGCCGACGAGCATCGTTTTCAAGAAGCTCATCGAGATCAACCAATGTAACGATTCGGCTACCCAGCGCGCCGTATATGCCCTGCTGGGGCCGCCTGTCCCGCCCTGCCGGCCGCCCCCGCCGCCGGTTATGTGGATCACTGCCTGAACTGCGCCCGGCCGGTGCGTCCGCGGCGGTATCTGCCAGGTACGCTGGCTGCGCTCGCCCGTTGTGGGTCGGCACCCAACTGCGTACACAGTCAGGAGTGCCCAGTGCCTCGCGTCGTCGTCGACGTCATGCTCAAGCCCGAGATCCTCGATCCGCAGGGCCAGGCCGTCGCAAACGCGCTGCCCCGGCTCGGCGTCAGCGACGTCGCCTCAGTGCGGATCGGCCGGCGCATCGAGATCGACTTCACCGGTGAACCGGACCTGGACCGGGCCCGGGAGATTGCCGACAAGCTGCTCGCCAACCCGGTCATCGAGGACTTCACCGTCCGCCTGGTCGAGACCGACGAGACCGCGGACGCCCGCTCGTGACCGCCCGGGTCGGTGTGGTCACCTTCCCCGGCTCGCTCGACGACGGGGATGCGGCCCGCGCCGTCCGGATCGCCGGCGCCGAGCCCGTCCGGCTCTGGCACGGTGACCCGGATCTGCACGGCGTGGACGCGGTGGTGCTGCCCGGCGGCTTCTCCTACGGTGACTACCTGCGCTGCGGCGCCATCGCCCGGTTCGCCCCGGTGATGGAGACGCTCGTGGACGCCGCCCGGGGTGGCCTGCCGGTGCTCGGCATCTGCAACGGCTTCCAGATCCTCTGCGAGGCGCACCTGCTGCCCGGCGCGCTCACCCGCAACCAGCACCTGCACTTCCGCAACCGGGACCAGGTCCTGCGCGTCGAGTCGGCCGGCACGGCGTGGACCAACGCGTTCCAGCCCGGCCAGGAGATCCTCATCCCGGTGAAGAACGGCGAGGGCTGCTACGTCGCCGACACCGCGACGCTGGACCAGCTCGAAGCCGAGGGGCGGGTCGTCGCGCGCTACGTCGGCGGCAACCCCAACGGGTCGCTGCGCGACATCGCGGCCATCACGAACTCCGCCGGCAACGTCGTCGGCATCATGCCGCACCCCGAGCACGCGGTGGAGGCGCTCACCGGCCCCTCGCTGGACGGCCTGGGCTTCTTCACCTCGGCCCTCAAGCACCTGGTGGGGGCGCCCGCGTGAACGCGAGCAGTCGGTCAGGCGGGCACGAGCGCAGCGAGGAGAGGTCATGACCACCCATCCGGACCCGGTACGGGACACTCCGGAGGCGTACTCCGCCCCGGCGCAGCCGACCGAGCCGCTGGCGCAGCCCGCCGCCCCGTCCCAGCCGGCGACCGCCGACTGGACCGACGGCGTGGACACCGTGCCGCGCGCCGGTGGTACGCCGGGCGAGCTGCAGCCGTACACCGAGCTGGGTCTGCGCGACGACGAGTACGACCGGATCCGGCAGATCCTCGGCCGTCGACCCACCCAGTCCGAGCTGGCGATGTACTCGATCATGTGGAGCGAGCACTGCTCCTACAAGTCGAGCAAGGTGCACCTGCGTCAGTTCGGTGAGAAGGCCCCGCACAGCGACCGGATGCTCGCCGGCATCGGCGAGAACGCCGGCGTGGTGCAGGTCTCCGACGAGCTGGCGGTGACCTTCAAGGTCGAGTCGCACAACCACCCGAGCTTCGTCGAGCCGTACCAGGGCGCGGCGACAGGCGTCGGCGGCATCGTCCGGGACATCCTCGCCATGGGCGCCCGCCCGATCGCCGTGATGGACCCGCTGCGCTTCGGCGCGGCGGACCACCCGGACACCGCCCGGGTGCTGACCGGCGTGGTTGCTGGCGTGGGCGGCTACGGCAACTGCCTCGGCCTGCCCAACATCGGCGGCGAGCTGGTCTTCGACCCGTCCTACCAGGGCAACCCGCTGCTCAACGCGCTCTGCCTGGGTGTGCTGCCGGTCAGCCGGCTGCAGAACAAGGCCGCCGCCGGCCCCGGCAACGTCGTGGTGCTGATGGGCGCCAAGACCGGCCGGGACGGCATCGGCGGCGTATCGGTGCTGGCCAGCGCCACCTTCGACGAGGGCAGCGAGGCCCGTCGCCCGGCCGTGCAGGTCGGCGACCCGTTCACCGAGAAGCTGCTGATCGAGGCGTGCCTCGAGCTGTACGACGGCCAGCTGGTCGTCGGTATCCAGGACCTCGGCGGCGCCGGCCTGACCTGCGCGCTCACCGAGACCGCAGCGGCGGCCGGCACCGGCATGCGGGTCTGGCTGGAGCGGGTGCCGCTGCGCGAGCCCTCGATGGACCCGCACGAGATCCTGGCCAGCGAGTCGCAGGAGCGGATGCTGCTGGTCGTCGAGCCGGACAAGCTCGAAGCGGTGCTCAAGACCTGCGAGAAGTGGGGCGTGCTCGGCACCGCGATCGGTGAGGTCACCGCGCCCGAGCCGGACGGCCGCCCCGGCCGACTGCTGATCACCTGGCGGGACCACCTGGTCGTCGACGTGCCGCCGGGTTCGCTCGTCGACGACGGCCCGGTCTACGCCCGGCCGATGCGGGAGCCGGCCGACCTGATCCTGCTCCAGGCAGACCGTGCCGAGACGCTGCCCCGCCCGGCCGACCCGGAGGCGCTGCGGGAGACCGTGCTGCGCATGATCGCGTCGCCGAACCTGGCCGACAAGACCTGGGTCACCGAGCAGTACGACCGCTACGTGCTGGGCAACACGGTGCTCGCGCAGCCGGAGGACGGCGGCGTGATCCGGATCGACGAGCGGACCGGGCTCGGTGTGGCGCTGTCGGTGGACGGCAACGGCCGGTACGCCCGGCTCGACCCGTACAACGGCACCAAGCTGGCCCTGGCCGAGGCGTACCGGAACGTGGCGGTGACCGGCGCGAAGCCGATCGCCGTCACCGACTGCCTCAACTTCGGCTCTCCGGAGGACCCGGGCGTGATGTGGCAGTTCGCCGAGGCCGTGCGCGGCCTCGCGGACGGCTGCCTGGAGCTGGGCATCCCGGTCACCGGCGGCAACGTCAGCTTCTACAACCAGACCGGCGCGGCGGCCATCCACCCGACCCCGGTGGTCGGTGTGCTGGGTGTGCTGGACAACGTGGCGGACCGGGTGCCGATGGGCTTCGTCCCGCGTCCCGGCGGCGAGCACGACCAGCTCTACCTGCTCGGTGAGACGAACGTCGAGCTGTCCGGCTCGGAGTGGGCCTGGGTGACGCACGAGCACCTCGGCGGCATCCCGCCGCAGGTCGACCTGCTCCGCGAGAAGGCGCTGGCCGAACTGCTGGCCGAGGCGGCCCGGGTGGGTCACCTCAGCTCGGCGCACGACCTGTCCGACGGTGGCCTCGCCCAGAGCCTGGTCGAGTCCTGCCTGCGCCGTGGCGTCGGCGCCCGGATCGCGGTGCCGGAGCAGTTCGCCGACGGTTCGATGCCGTTCGTGTACCTGTTCAGCGAGTCCGCCACGCGGGCGCTGGTGTCGGTGCCGCGGGGCCACGACAAGGCGTTCGCGGCGCTCTGCGCCGAGCGGGGGGTGCCGTTCGAGCTGATCGGCGTCACCGACCCGACCGGCGGCGCGCTGGAGGTGCACGGCCAGTTCCGGATCGGTCTGGACGAGCTGCGTGCCGCGCACACCGAGACGCTGCCGCGTCTCTTCGGCGGCGTTGCGGCCGTCGACGTGCCCGCGCCGGCGGCCGGCGTGGCGGGCGCGGTCGAGGCCGTGCCGCTGCCGGGTGCCCCGGCCGAGCCGGTGGACGCGTCGGAGGTGCTCTCCGAGCCGATCGCCTCGGCCGGTCCGTCCCCGCAGACCGGAGCTGTCGACCCGGTCGGGTCGGAGCAGCCGGGCGAGTCGTCCGAGTCTGACCCCGGTGCCGCCGAGCCGTCGCCTGACGAGCGCTGAGGCGTTGACCGCGGCCGTCTACGGCCAGCCCGGGTCAGGCGCCCGTTTCGACTGGGGCCTGACCGGGGCGGCCGAGCTCGGTCGGGTCTGCGCGGCGCTGGTGGTGGTGGACGTCCTCTCGTTCACCACCGCCGTCGAGGTGGCGGTCGCCCGGGGCATGCGGGTGCACCCGTTCCCCTGGGGCGAGCAGGCCGCCGAGTACGCGGTGCGGGTCGGCGCGGTCGCGGCGGTGGGCCGTCGCCGGGTGACAGCCGACCATCCGTGGTCGCTCTCGCCCGCCGCGCTGAGCACCGCGCCCGTCGTGGCCGACCTCGTGCTGCCCTCACCCAACGGCTCCGCGATCAGCGCGGCCGCGAGCGCCACCGGCCTGCCGGTCGTCGCGGCGTGCCTGCGTAACGCCCGCGCCGTCGGGCGTTGGCTGCGCCGCCAGGGGTACGGCACGACGGACGCCCCCATCGGCGTCGTCGCCTCGGGTGAGCGGTGGCCGGACGGGTCGCTACGACCGTCGGTCGAGGACCAGCTCGGCGCGGCGAGCGTGCTGGACGCCCTGTCCGGTGTGCCGGGTGGCCTCTCCGTGGAGGCGGCCATGGCGCTCGCCGCGCTGGCCAGCACTCCGGACGTGCCCGCCGCGGTGCGCGGCAGCGTGTCCGGTCGCGAGTTGACCGAGAGCGGCTTCGGCGCCGACGTCGACGTCGCGGTCCGGGTGGGCGTGTCGGACGTCGTGCCGGTCCTTCGCCAAGGCGTCTTCTCCGCCGCCTGACCCGACCCGCCCGGCCCGTGACACGCCCCCGCCCCCTCCCCGGCGATCATGAAGTTATTGCCCACGCGCCCGGCGTGTCGGGGTAATAACTTCATGATCGACAGGGTGTGGTGGGTGGGTGATAGCCGGAACGGCCGCCCGGGGGACCCGGGCGGCCGTTGTCGTATCTGTTGTGGTGGGGTCGTTCAGTCGTCCAGCCAGTCGAGGCGTCGGCCACCCCGCTCGGTGGGCGGCGGGTTGTCCGGCCGGGCCCGGCCGCCCTGCTGCTGTCCGTAGCCGGCCTGGTCGTAGCCCCGGTCGTCGTAGCCGCCGCGTTGCTGCGGGGCTTCCTGTCCGTAGCCGCCCTGGTCGTATCCGCCGGCCTGCTGCTGGCCGTAGCCGGCCTGGTCGTAGCCCCGGTCGTCGTATCCGCCGCGTTGCTGCGGGGCTTCCTGTCCGTAGCCGCCCTGGTCGTACCCGCCACCCTGCTGCTGGCCGTAGCCGCCCTGGTCGTACGCGCTGGTCGGCTGGCCGTAGCCGCCGGCCGGCTCCGCCGACCGACCGCCGCCGTACGGGGCCGTCGGCTCGGGCTGGCCGTAGCCCGGCGCCTGCTCCGGCTGGTAGACGCCTGTGGCGTACGGGTCGGCCGGAGCCGGGTACTGGGTGCTGTCACCGGTGTACCGGCCGGTCGGCTCGTCGAAACGCTCGCCGTAGCCCGCCCCACCGGCGGGAGCGGGCGGGTAACCCACGCCACCGGCCGGGGCCGTGTAGTCACGGCTGCCGTAGCCGCCACCGGAGGAAGGCGCGCTGCCGTAGCCGCCACCCGGGGCCGCGGCACCACCGTAGCCCGCCCCCGAGCCGGGTGCCGCGCCGTAGGCGTCCCCCGCCGGGCCGGCGCCGTAGCCGCCCCCCGGCATTGCCGTCGTGCCGTAACCGCCGCCCGAGGAGGGCGCGTTGCCGTAGCCACCACCGGCGCCGTAGCCGCCCGGGGCGGGCTCGTCGCCGTAGCCGGTGCCACCCCAGCCCTGCTGGTCTGCGGCGCCGTAGGGCTGCGCTGGCGCACCGTACGGGTCCGGAGGCACGTCGTCGACCACCGGGCGGTGCATCATCGTCGGCGCCTCGCTGAGCGCCGCGCCACCGACCATTGTCGGGTCGGGACCGCCACCGGCGGGGTTGACCACCCGGGTGCGGTCGTCCGCGCCGTGGAAGGCACCCCGGGCCGCCGGCACAGCGCCGGCCGCACCGGCCGCGCCAGCGGTCGCCGGCTCGTCATCGTCGTCGCCGCTCTCGCGGCGCTTCATCCAGAGCAGCACGATAGTGCCGACACCGGCCGCGACCAGCAGGCCGCCGAGCAGGATGATCAGGTACGACCCGAAGCCGCCGCCGTCGTCCTCGTTGGCGGCGTTCGCCGGGGCGCCCGGGCTGGCCTCCTCGGACGGCTGCTCCTCGCCGTCCTCCTCGGTCGCTTCCTCGGTGGGGACGGCCTCGGCGCTGGCGGACGGCGTGGCGCTGGGCGTCACCTCAACCTTGATCTCCAGGCTGATCCGCTGGCCGGTGATGGACTGCCCCGCGCTGGCGTTGAAGCTCTTGAACGCCTTGATGTTGTCGGAGGACGCGCCCAGGTCGATCCGCCCGGGAGTGATCGGAGCGGAGGTGCTGCCGGTGAAGCGGAAGTTGCCGCTGCCGTCGCTCAGGGCGTCGTAGCGGTGACCCCCGCTGTCCTGAAGGACGACGAAGGCGTTCGGCACCGCGGTGTTGTCGGCCTTCTTGACCACCTTGCCGGAGACCGACTTGACGGTCTGCGTCTGCTGCGGCGTCGGCGGTGCCGCGGCCTTGCCCTTCACGGTCAGCGAGACGTTGGCGGTGTCCGGGCCCGAAGCGGCCTCCACCGCCACCGTGATGTTGGTGGTCGCGTCGCCGGCGTTGTCGTTGGCCGCGATCCGGACCAGCACCGAGCCCTTCGGGCCGCCCAGGCCGCCGCCGGAGAGTTTGACATCGCCACAGCCACTGGCGCAGCTGACGCCGGACGGCAGCCCGGAGAGGCTGACCTTCGCCGACTCGTCGTTGTCACCGCCCGTGATGCGCACGGTGATCGTGGCGTCGCTGCCGGCGTTCACGGTGACCGAGCCGGGGGAGACGTCGACCTCTGCGGCCAGGGCTGGTGTGGCGGGGACGGCGAGCAGAGCGCCGGCAACCAGCGCTACGACCACACCGGCCCGCTGCTTCCAGGCACGTCGGTGTGTTGACACGTCCACCGCCTTCCGGGCTGACTTCCCTTGACCGGCGGGGCGCCGGGCCGGGGATCATCACGGTACGAATACGCCGTCGGCCACTATGCCTTGTCTGACTGGATCGGCGCGACCCAGGGCCAGCGTCGAGTGCTTCACCTGTGCGTCGTATCGTCCCGTCGTGTCCTCTCCGCACAGTAAGTCCGTCGCCGTGGTGGCGGCTTTGTCGGCGCTTGACGAGGGGCGTACGCCCGAACGGCCGGTACTCCGGGAGGCGGTCCGGTCCTTGTTGGCCGTCCTCGCGGAGCGCGCCCCCGGCCGATCGGTGGAGGTGCGCGTCCCACCATACGGTGCGGTCCAGTGCGTTCCCGGTCCTCGACACACCAGGGGAAACCCGCCGAACGTGGTCGAGATGTCGCCGCAGACCTGGTTGGAGTTGGCCGCCGGCCGGATCACGTGGGCCGAGGCGGTCACCGATGGTCGTGTTCAGGTGAGTGGCATTAGGGCGGACCTCTCGGCGTATCTGCCCCTCTAGCTGCACGGATGTCCGGGTGATCGTGACTCTCGGCAGGGAAATCGTGACTATCTGTATTGACGGCGACTCGCGTACACTGTCAGGCGACGACAGTGGTCCCGGCCGAGGAGTGTGGATCCGCACCGTGATCCCCGCCAGGCCGGTCCAGACCAGCATGAGGGAGCGGTAGTGCCCCGAGGCGACGGCCGGCTGAGCCACGACCTTGACCCCCAACGACCCGGCCCCCAGGACGCCTGCGGCGTCTTCGGTGTCTGGGCCCCCGGTGAAGAGGTCGCCAATCTGACCTACTTCGGCCTCTACGCCCTGCAGCACCGGGGCCAGGAGGCCGCAGGCATCGCGGTGAGCGATGGCTCGGGCGTGGTGGTCTACAAGGATCTCGGCCTGGTGGCCCAGGTCTTCGACGAACCCACCCTGGCCAGCCTGCGTGGCCACCTGGCGATCGGGCACGCCCGATACTCCACGACCGGCGCCTCCAACTGGGAGAACGCCCAGCCGACCATCCGGTCGACCAGTTCCGGCACGACAATCGCGTTGGCCCACAACGGCAACCTGGTCAACACCGCCGAGCTGGAGAAGGAGGTCGCCGAGCGCGGCCTCGTCGCGGACGGTTCGACGAACGACACGTCGCTGGTGACCATGCTGCTGGCCAGCCATCCGGACCTGTCCGTCGAGGCGGCCGCGCTCAAGGTCCTGCCGCAGCTGCGCGGGGCGTTCAGCTTCGTCTTCATGGACGAGTCGACGCTGTACGCGGCCCGCGACGCGCACGGTGTGCGCCCGCTGGTGCTCGGCCGGCTGGAGCGTGGCTGGGTGGTGGCGAGCGAGACCGCCGCGCTGGACATCGTCGGCGCCAGCGTGGTGCGCGAGGTCGAGCCCGGTGAGCTGATCGCGATCGACGAGGAGGGGCTGCGCTCCACCCGGTTCGCGTCGCCGGAGCCGAAGGGCTGCCTCTTCGAGTACGTCTACATCGCCCGCCCGGACGCGACCATCGCCGGGCGCAACGTGCACGCGGCGCGGGTGCAGATCGGCCGTCAGCTGGCCAAGGAGCACCCGGTGGAGGCCGATCTGGTCATCCCGGTGCCCGAGTCCGGCACGCCGGCCGCGATCGGTTACGCGGAGGCGTCCGGGATCACCTACGGCGCGGGCCTGATGAAGAACCCGTACGTGGGCCGCACCTTCATCCAGCCGTCGCAGACCCTGCGCCAGCTGGGCATCCGCCTCAAGCTCAACCCCCTGCGCCAGAACGTGCGCGGCAAGCGGCTGGTGGTCGTGGACGACTCGATCGTGCGCGGCAACACGCAGCGGGCCATCGTGCGGATGCTGCGCGAGGCGGGGGCGCTGGAGGTGCACGTCCGGATCTCCTCCCCGCCGGTCAGCTGGCCGTGCTTCTACGGCATCGACTTCGCCACTCGGGCGGAGCTGCTGGCCAACGGGTTGGACAACGACGGCATCCGGCGTTCCATCGGCGCCGACACGCTGGGTTACGTCTCGCTTCCTGGCCTGATCGCCGCGACCGAGCAGCCGAAGACCCGGCTGTGTCGGGCGTGTTTCGATGGGGAGTACCCGATCGAGCTGCCGGCCGGCAACCTGATCGGCAAGCACGTCCTCGAAGGGGTGGGCCGCCGGGTCGCCAACGCGACGTCGGAAGCCCCGGACAGCTTCGGCCCGCTCGTCGCCACTCCGGGCGGCGTGACCGCAAACCGCCCGTAGCACCAACCGGCGCGGCCCGGCCACCGCCGGCGCGGCACCGAGAACCACAAAGGGGAGAACCGTGACGCACGTGTCCGAGCGCAGCGGCGCAGGAAGCAGCCCGACCGGCGCTGGCGGCGACCACCAGCCGTGGACGGGCGGTGCCGGCCGTCAGGCCCGTAAACGCTCGGTCTCGTACGCCGACGCCGGGGTCTCCATCGACGCGGGCGACCGTGCGGTGGAGCTGCTCAAGTCGAAGGTGCGCCAGACCCGTCGCCCCGAGGTGCTGGGTGACCTCGGCGGCTTCGCCGGCCTGTTCCGGCTGGACACGAAGAAGTACAAGAGCCCGATCCTGGCGTCCTCGACCGACGGTGTGGGCACCAAGCTGGTGATCGCCCAGCAGATGGACATCCACGACACGGTCGGCATCGACCTGGTCGCGATGGTCGTCGACGACCTGGTGGCCTGCGGTGCCGAGCCGCTGTTCCTGCTCGACTACATCGCCACCGGCGAGGTCGTTCCGGACAAGGTGGCTGAGATCGGCGCGGGCATCGCCGACGGCTGCCGGTACGCGGGCTGCGCGCTGCTGGGCGGGGAGACCGCCGAGCACCCCGGTGTGCTGCGCCCGGACGAGTACGACATCTCCGCCACCGGCGTGGGCGTGGTCGAGGAAGCCGACATCCTCAGCCCCGAGCGGGTCGAGGTGGGCGACGCGGTGATCGCCATGCGCTCCTCCGGCCTGCACTCCAACGGCTACTCCCTGGTCCGGCACGTGCTGCTGGGCGCGGCCCGGATGCGTCTGGACATCGTGATCGACGACTTCGGTCGGCAGCGGACCCTGGGTGAGGAGCTGCTCACCCCGACCAAGATCTACGCGAAGGACTGCCTCAAGCTGATCGCCGAGGCCGAGGTGCGGACGCTGTCCCACATCACCGGCGGCGGCATCCCCGGCAACCTGGTCCGGGTGCTGCCGGAGCACGTCGACGCGGTGGTCAACCGGTCCACCTGGAAGCCGCAGCCGATCTTCGACCTGATCCAGTCGAAGGGCCGGATCGACGACCACGACATGGAGTCGACCTTCAACATGGGTGTCGGCATGTTCGCGATCGTCTCGGCCGAGGACGCCGACCGTGCGCTGGCCACCCTGACCGGCCGTGGGGTCGAGGCATGGCAGGCCGGCGAGATCATCGAGGGCACCGGCAACGTGCAGATGGTCGGTCAGCACACTCGCGGATGATCACGTTCCGGTGATCGTACGGGCACCTGATCAGGGCTTCACCCGAGTGGCCAGTGCCGCCTAGCCTGAAGGGCTCAGGCTGGGCGGAGGAGGGTGATGGCTGCCGCGGGACTGTCGTTCAGCGGGATGCGCGGTCTGGCCGCGGTCCCGTCGTACGTCGTCATGCAGCCGACCACCCTCTGCAACCTCGACTGCGCGTACTGCTACCTGCCGTTTCGGGCCGCTGACCGGCGGATGTCGGTGCCGGTGGCCGAGGCGGTGGCGGCGGCGGTCAACCCGTGGGCGGCGGCCGGCCGCTTCTCCGTCGTGTGGCACGGCGGCGAGCCGCTGGCCGCCGGCCGGGAGCACCTGGCCGCCCTGATTGCGCCCTTCGGGCCCGAGGTCGAGCACCACGTGCAGACGAACGCCACGCTGATCGACGACGAGTGGTGCGCCTTCTTCGCCCGCCACGAGGTGCGGGTGAGCGTGAGCGTGGACGGGCCCGCCGAACGCAATGGCGACCGGGTCAACCGTGGCGGTCAGCCGGCGTACGAGAAGATCCTGCGTGGTGTGGCGGCGCTGCGCCGCCACGGGCTGCCCTTCTCGGCGCTGGCCGTGGTGTCCCGGCCGGCGCCGGGGCTCGCCGCCGAGCTGTACGACTACTTCCTCGGGCTGGGCTGCGACGTGCTGGGCATCAACATCGAGGAGACCGAGGGGGTCAACACCCGCGACAACAGCCATGACGCGGCGGCGGTGACGGCGTTCTGGGCCGAGTTGGTGTCGGCCTGGCGCAAGGAGCCGCGGATCCACCTGCGCGAGGTCGAGTGGTCGCTGCGGTACGCGGCGGCGGTGCTCGACGGCGCGGCGGACGGCGTGTTGCCCCGTCGGCTGGACCCGATCCCGACCATCGGGCACGACGGCTCGGTGACCGTGCTCTCCCCGGAGCTGGCCGGCTTCACCGATCCGCACTACGGCGACTTCAGCAGTGGGAACGTGCTGGCCACCCCGCTGGCCCGGATCCTGACGGACGCGGCGTCGACGCCCTGGGTGGGTGAGTTCCTGACGGGCGTGGAGGCGTGCCGGGCGTCGTGCCCGTACTTCGGCTTCTGTGGCGGCGGTCATGCCGCCAACCGTTACTTCGAGCTGGGGCGTTTTGACGGTACGGAGACCGAGCACTGCCGCAACAGCAAGATCCGCCTATTGGAGGGAGTGTTGGAGCATGCCCGAGACCACCAGTCACCGGCGGCCTGAGCGCGAAGCGGACGACCCCCCGGACGGAGTGACCGAACGGGTGCGGGAGGCCGCCCCCGGGCTCGTCGCGCTGCTTCAGGAGGCCGAGGACGCGCGGCGGCTGCGGGCGGAGGTGTCGGGCGGAGACGGCGTCAGCGCGGTCTGCGCCTGGAACCACTTCGAGAACATCCCGACCTTCTACAACTGGAACAACCGCCCGCGCTGAGGCCGACCGTGATCAGGGGCCTGTCGGCCGGCCGGAGTTGACCTCCGGCCAGGGCAGGCCCCTGATGATCGGCACCGGTCTCGCTCCCGATGGGCACATGCGTGAGCACGCGGGGGTTACCGCGTGCTCAGCTGCGTCGAGAGGTCAGCGGGTCGGTCGGACCCAGGGATCCGGGTCGTCGTCCGCGTGATTCTCATCATCGTCGTCGACGAACTCTTTAGAGTCGTCGTCGAAGTGGTGCTCAGACTTACCAGCACCCGCCAGTTCGCGCTGCAAGGCGGTGAGGTCGGTGTTCGGGGAGTGGTACTTCAACTCCCGGGCCACCTTCGTCTGCTTGGCCTTAGCACGGCCGCGCCCCATGGCTCGACCCCCTCGCACAGAATGCGGGGCAGCCCGAAGGCGGGCCCCGATGACGTCAGGCATCTCTCGTGGCTCTTACGGTACATGGGGATGCCATCGTTCGGCACCTCGGGTTACCGTCAGCCGGCTCTGCGCGTCGTGGCGATCCGGCCGTCACCCAGTGTACCTGGTAAGGAGCGGAACGAGGAGCACCCGTGACACCGGACAAAACACGCCAAACTTGACCTGGGCTCAGCTTACCGAGCCGGACCGGCGTGGGAGGCCCGGAGGCGGATCCTGGTCGATCCGCCTCCGACTCCGAAAGGCGTCAGCGCAGGTGGATCGTGCGCAGGCGACCGACCTCGGCCATCCGCCGCTCGGCCAGCCGGTCCGCGGCGACCGCCGGCGGCACGCCCTCGGCGTCCGCCAGGTGCAGGATCTCGCGGGTGGTGTCGTAGATCCCGGTGGCCCGCAGCTTCGCCCGCTCGAAGTTGAAGCCCTCGATCTCGTCGGCCACCTGGATCACGCCGCCGGCGTTGACCACGTAGTCGGGGGTGTAGAGGATGCCCCGGTCGGCCAGCAGCTTCTCGATGCCCGGGTGCGCGAGCTGGTTGTTCGCCGCCCCGGTCACCACCTTCGCGCGCAGCGCCGGCACCGAGTCGTCGTTCAGAGCGCCGCCCAGCGCGCACGGGGCGTACACGTCGATGTCCGCCGCGACCAGCGCGGTGGCGTCGTCCACCAGGCTGACCTCCGGGTGGTTCGCGCGCACCCAGGCCAGGGCCTTCGGGTTGACGTCGGTGGCGACCACCTCCGCGCCGTCCTCCAGCAGGTGCCCGGTCAGGTACTTGCCGACCTTGCCGAGGCCCGCCACGCCGACGCGCCGGCCACGCAGGCTCGGCGTGCCCCAGACGTGCTCGGCGGCGGCCCGCATCCCCTGGAAGACACCCCATGCGGTCAGGATCGAGGAGTCACCGGCGCCGCCGTGCTCCACGCTGCGGCCGGTCACGTACCGGGTCTCGCGGGCGATGATGTCCATGTCGGCCACGTAGGTGCCGACGTCGCAGGCGGTGTAGTAGCGGCCGGCCAGCGACTCCACGAAGCGGCCGTACGCGCGCAGCAGCGCCTCGCTCTTGATCTGCTCCGGGTCGCCCCAGATGACGGCCTTGCCGCCGCCCAGGTCCAGCCCGGCGAGCGCGTTCTTGTACGCCATCCCGCGGGACAGGTCGAGCACGTCGGCGAGCGCGTCGTCCTCGCTGTCGTACGGGTAGAAGCGGGTGCCGCCGAGCGCCGGCCCCAGCGCGGTGGAGTAGATCCCGATGATCGCCTTGAGGCCGCTCTGCTTGTCCTGGCAGAAGACGACCTGTTCGTGACCTGTCGATATCGCGTCGTCGGTGCTCGCGAATACGCCCATGACTGGCTCCTGAAGGTGGTGTGCGTTCCTTGTGGGACGCGGACCTGGTGGACCCCGGCGGGGATGCTGCCGGTGCGGTCGAGCCTAGTATCGGCCGCCGTACGGCCGCCCGACGTGCCCGGCGTCATCCCACGTTGCGGCGCGTGTGGTCCGGCCGCTGGGCCCGTACGGGTGCGGTTCGTGGGAGGATCGCGCGGTGCCGTCGCTCTTCGCTTCATACCTGCGCGTGTACGAGCCGCTGACCGCCTTCGACCGGGACCGGCAGAGCTACTGGCGCCGCTACGTCTCGGAAGGGCGGGCGGTCGCCCCGGTCGAGGGCCCCGGCCGCCAGCGGACGGCGGTGATCGAAGCGCTGGGCGCGGGCTGGACCAGGCTGCCGGACCTGCCCGAGGAGGCGTACGTCCTGGAGACGGACGACGGCCTGCTGGTCTGCCCCTGGAACCTGCGCATCCGGGTCGCCGAGGCGGCGCTCAACGCCCGGGACGGGGTGCCCTCGGTGCTCGCCGACGCGTTCGTGCCGCCGGTGCTCGCCGGGCAGGCCAGGGCGGTCGTCGACGACTGGCGCAGCGGTGCCCGGGTGCTGGAGCACGGGGTGCCCCGGGTGCACGAGCAGATCGCCACCTGGGGTGTGCCGCTGCGGTGGTTCGTGCTCTTCGACCCGGCGGAACGGGACCTGGTCACCGAACCGGGCCGGCGGGCGCTGCGCTACCGGACGGAGATCTCCAAGGCCCGTCGCCGATCGTCGCGGGCGCTGTCGGTGCTGCGTAAGTCGGTGGGCGAGGCACCGATCACCGAGGCGGTGGAGGAGGCGGCCCGCTGGCTGGAGGAGTTCCACCCGCGCTCGGTGGTGGAGCTGGACTACGGCGGCCTGGTCGCCCTGCTCTCCGACGAGACCCTCGCCGCGGACGACTCGCCGGAGCTGGTCGCCGGTGGCCTCGCGGGGCTGTCGCGCGGCGAGGCCGAGGAGGCGTCCGCCGCGTACGACAAGTTGGTGGCCCGGTGGCGTGCCGTACAGCTGCTGGAACGGTGCAACTGAGGCATTTCGCCCTAGGAGCGCTCCCAAGGCGAGGTTCCCTCGTAGTTGACGCATCACGAACCGTGATCATGAGTCCGAATAAGGTAGTTTCTGCCGTGTAAAAGTCGTAAAAATCGGGCATGGTTCATCCGTCCGTCTAGGGACCTTCATCCGTTCGGCCCATGTCGGACATCGGGGACTAGCCGGACCATGGGAGACGCGTCGGCCGGCGGGACCCCGGCCGATGTCTATACATGTGGAGGAGTGACCGATGGCATCGCGAACGCACGAACCAGAGCCGCTACTCACACCGGCCGAGGTGGCGTCGATGTTCCGTGTCGACCCGAAGACGGTGACCCGGTGGGCGAAGGCGGGCAAGCTCAGTGCCATCCGCACCCTGGGTGGCCACCGTCGATACCGCGAGTCGGAGGTCAGGGCGTTGCTGCAGGGTCAGATCCCGCAGCAGCGGCAGGGCGACTGAGCCGGCACGAGTTTTTTCCGACAAAGGGCGGTGGATCTCGATCCACCGCCCTTTGTCGTGCCGCCTCAGCGTTGCCCCTCGGTAAGCGTGACCCGGATGCCGACGGTGCCGCCCTCGCCGCGGCGCAGCCGGCTGCCGAGCAGGCTGAGGCGGCCGATCAGCCGGTACTTGTGCTTGAGCAGGTCGCGGACCCGGCCCGTGTCGCGGCCACCGTAGAGGGTCGCGTGGGCCGGCACCTCCGCCCCGTGCGGCCGGCCCCGGACGTCGCACGGGGCCACTGTCACCTCGCCGTTGTGGCGGATCCGCTTCACCTTCCCCGAGTCGGCCCGGGTCCAGACGGCCAACGCGTCCCCGTCGCGGACCGCCCAGACCGGGGTCGGCACCGCCCGACCGTCCTTGCGGAAGGTCGTGAGCAGGAGGTACTTCTCGGCCGACAGCCGGTCCAGCGTGGTCACGCCGCCCAGGATACGGCCGCTGCGGGCCACTGAGTGGCCAGATAGCGTGAACGTCGTGACGGGGGAGCCTCTAATCGGTGACGTGGTCGGCGAACTGCTGCGGGACGCGCTCGCCGTGGCAACCGGGGTCGGGCCCCGGCCCATGGTCGGCGGGCGGCTGCCCCGGCCGGTCATCGAGATCATCGAACGGGACGACGGCCTGATCAACGGGGCTCCGGCCGCGCACTACCTCGACGGGCCAGCCGACTGGCAGCCGTACGACCATCGGGCCGTCGACCGGGCGCGGGGCGAGACGCTGGACGTCGGCACCGGGGCCGGTCGGATCGCGCTGCTGCTCCAGGAGCGCGGCGTACCGGTCACCGGGCTGGACACGTCGGCGGGCGCGCTCGCGGTGAGCGGGCGTCGCGGCGTACGGCGGCTGGTGCACGGCACGGTGGACACGCACGTCGCCGACGGCCAGCGGTACGACACGTTCCTGCTGCTTGGCAACAACCTCGGGCTGTTCGAGGGGCGGGAACGGGCACCAAGGTTCCTGGCCGCGCTCGCCGCGCTGGCCCGACCGGGAGCGCAGATCATCGCGCACGGCACCAACCCGTACGGCACCCGCGACCCGCTGCACACCGGCTATCACGAGCGCAACCGCCGCCGTGGCCGGCTCGGTGGCCAGCTGCGCCTGCGGCTGCGCTACCGGGAGCTGGGCACCGAGTGGTTCGACTATCTGGTCTGCTCGCCCGACGAGTTCGCCGAGCTGGTGCACGGCAGCAACTGGCGGCTGACCGATGTGGACGAGCGCGACGCCCCCTACTACCTGGCCACCCTCCGCCTCGCCGGCTGACCGGCGAAGGGCCCCTCGTCGACGAGGAGCCCTTCGCGCGGATCAGACCTGGACGGTCGGGGGCAGGTTCTCGGGCGGGAGGCCGCCATCGCCGTCGACCACCTCGTCGGGGGTGCCGTCCTCGTCGATGTCGACCATGGTGATGTCCACCTTGCCGTCACCGTCGGTGTCGAACTGGAACAGGTCGGCCTTGCCGTCGCCGTCGGTGTCCACCACCCACACGTCGGTCTTGCCGTCGTTGTTGGTGTCGGCGCGCAGCAGGTCGACCCGCTCGTCGCCCCGGGTCTCCACGGTCTCGGAGTCGGTGCTCTCCCCGGTGGTGACGCTCTCCGGTGCCTGGCTCATCTCGATGCGGTCCTTCCCTCTGGGTTGACGGGCCGTACGTACCCGATCGCGCGCTCCCCCACGCATGGACGCGGTCGTCGTGCTGTCTAGGGTCGCACCATGAGCGAGCGGAGCGGGCCGAGGACCCGGGCCGGCGTGGCGGGGACCCCGCGCGCCACCGGGACGGACAGGGAGGCGTGATGAACGATCGTTTCGTGGTCGTCGGTGCGGGCACTATGGGGCTCGGCATCGCGTACGTGGCGGCCGGCGCCGGGCACACCGTCGAGCTGGTCGAGGTGGACCAGGCACGGGGCGCGACAGCGCTGACCCGGCTCGCCGACCTGTGGGAGCGGGCGGTGCAGCGCGGCAAGCTGACGGCCGACGAGGCCGCCGCGAACCGGGAGAGGGTGACGCTGCGTCCGAGCCTCGCCGAGGTCGCCGCCGCCCCGGCGGTGCTCGTGGAGGCGGTGCCCGAGCGGCTCGACCTCAAGCGGACGGTGCTGCGGGACGCCGCCGCGCTGAGCCCGGCCCTGCTCGCGAGCAACACGTCGAGCATCTCCATCGGCGAGTTGGCCGCTGGCCTGGACGCGCCCGAGCGCTTCCTCGGCCTGCACTTCTTCAACCCGGTCTGGGCGATGGCGCTGCTGGAGATCGTGGTCGGCCCGGCGACCGCCGAGGAGACCACCGCGGAGGCCGTCGCGCTCGCCGGTCGGCTCGGCAAGGACCCCGTCGTCGTACGCGACCTGCCCGGCTTCGCCACCTCCCGGCTCGGGGTCACCCTCGGGCTGGAGGCGATCCGGATGGTCGCCGATCAGGTGGCCAGCCCGGCCGACATCGACAAGGCGATGGTGCTGGGCTACCGGCACCCGATCGGGCCGCTGGAACTCACCGACCTGGTCGGCCTGGACGTGCGACTGGACATCGCCCGCACCCTCCAGGCCGCGTACGGGGACCGCTTCGCGCCGCCGCCGTTGCTCGAGGAGATGGTGGCCGCCGGCCGGCTGGGCAAGAAGTCCGGGCAGGGCTTCTACACGTGGGACGGCGGTGTGAAGCGGTGAGCGGTCTGCGGATCGAGGAGCTGCCGGATCGGCTCGTGGTGACGCTGGCCCGGCCGGAGAAGCGCAACGCCATCGACGCCGACCTGATCGCCGAGCTGCACCAGGTCTGCGCCGAGCTGGAGGCGCACCCCCGACTGCTGCTGTTGACCGGGGGCGCGGAGGGCATCTTCGCCGGTGGCGCCGATATCGGTCAGCTCCGCGAACGGGGCCGTACGGACGCGCTGGCCGCGATCAACTCGGCGGCCTTCGCCCGGATCAGGGCGCTGCCGATGCCGAGCGTGGCCGCCGTCGACGGGCCGGCGTTGGGCGGTGGCGCGGAGCTGGCGTACGCCTGCGATCTGCGGGTGTGCACGGCCCGGGCGGTCTTCGGCCAGCCGGAGGTGCGGTTGGGCATTCTGGCCGGCGCCGGCGCGACCCACCGGCTGCCCGCCCTCATCGGCGAGGGCCGGGCCAAGGAGCTGCTGTTCACGGGCCGGCGGGTGGACGCCGCCGAGGCGCTGCGCATCGGTCTGGTGAACCGGGTGGTGGACGAGCCCGGCGACCTGCTGACGGTGGCACACGGGCTGCTGGACGAGATGGCGCAGGGCTCCCCGCTGGCGTTGCGGCTCACCAAACTGGCGGTGGACGCGCCCGCCGCCGCACATCCGCAGCTCGACCTGGTCAGCCAGGCGGTGCTCTTCGAGGACGAGGAGAAGCACCGCCGCATGACCGAGTTCCTGGAGCGCCGCCGAGCCCGCTGAGGCACGAACGCAGGACGGCCGCACCGGCTCGGAAGCCGGTGCGGCCGTCGCGGTCCGCGGTGGTGCTCAGTGCCGGATCTGCACCCCGGTGTCGGCGAGGGCCCGGATCACCTGGGCCGACTCACCGAAACCGATGATGAGAACGGCGTCCGCGCCGAATTCCTTGATCTCCTTCGCGCCGCCGGTGAAGTCCACCGGCGCCGCCGAGGCGTCGGCCGGCGGGTCGTACGTGAGCAGCTTGAGTCGGTCGCCGGCGATGCCGGCCTTCTCCAGCTCGTCACGGACGGTGGCCTGGAGGCCCTCACCGTAGGAGTCCTTACGGGCGACGATGACGATCTTCTGCGACCCGTCGCGGAGGATCACGTCGGCAAGCGCCCGACCCTGCAGGCTGTCCGGCGGGGCGGTCCGGAAGTAGAGGCCCTTGTCCTCGACGTCGGTCAGGCTGGCGTCGGTGTTCGACGGCGAGAAGAGGATCTTGCCGGCCTTGACCACGTCCGGCAGCACCTCCCGGGAGATTCCCGAGCCGCCGGCGCCGATGATGATGCTGACCCCGTCCGCCACATGCTTGGCGACGGTCGCCTTGGCCACCGTCGTGCTGGTGCCGTCGTCGCCGTCCTTCCACGTCACCGGCTTGCCCAGGGCGCCGCCCGCGGCGTTGACCTCCCGGATCGCCAGCGCCGCGCCGGCCGCCATCGGCGGGTAGGCGATCGCCAGGTCACCGGTCTTCGGCAGCAGGCCGCCCACGATCAGCGGCTGCTGGGCGTCGGCGTCACCGGGTCGGGCCTTCTTCGCCTTCGGCGGCGTCTTGGTGCTCGCCGCGGACTCGGCGCCCGCGCCGACGAACTCGGTCTTACCGTCGTTGATCTGCTGGCCGTCGAAGGTCAGCGTGGCGTAGCTCGCGGTGGCCGGCTCACCCTTGTCGGTGAAACCGGCGCGGGTCAGCGAGACGCTGCGGTACTCGATGTCCTGCCCGGCCCGGGCCAACGTCAGGCAGGCGGCAGGGGTCTCGCACCGCTGACCGTTGTTGGTGACGCCGACGATCTGCTTGGCGATGGCGGCCGGGTCGGTGCTGCCGGCCAGTTGGGCGGCGAGCACACCGATCACCACCGCGTCGTACGTCTCGGCGGCGTAGAGGTAGTCCGTCAGAGCCGGATCGACGGACCGTAGCCGGCTCTTGAAGTCGTCGGGCAGCGGGGTGAGCGGCGTCGTCCCCTTCATCCCATCGACCAGAGCGGCGCGTTCCTTCAACTCCGCTGGGTAGGAGTTGAGCATGTTGCCGTCCGTGCCGTAGAGGCGCACCTGTTGGGCGCTTCCCTCCTCGGCCTTGTCATCCCCGCAAGCGCTTGTGGCGAGCAGGATCGTCGCGCAGGCGGCCAGTGTGGCCACCCGCGAGCGGCGTGATACGAGCATGGTCGTCCTTCCTCCGGCGAAGGTCCGCTGCGCACATTAGCGTGCCCACGCCGGCGGCGGGACCGTGGAGGTGGCGAAATGCGCAGGTCGCTCGCGTTGAACACGCAGAGTGACGGAAATGCCGGGCCTTGACCCTCCGTCCTACTGTGCGCTGGGTGACGGACCTACCACAGCAGACGTTCGACGACGCGACCGCCGTGCTCCGCTCGGCGCTGGCCGGCGATGGGGAAGCGGTGACAGGTGCGTTCGACGCGGTCGTCGACCGGGCCGGCCTGCCCGGCGCGTACGGGGTCGCCTGGTGCCTGGCGGCGACGATGGTCGGTGACGCCGCGCCGAGCACCGGATGCGCGCTGGAATTCCCGGACATCGAGCAGGCGGACTACGACACCCGCTGGGTGGCACGCTTCGTGAGCGCGTACGCCAACCAGGACGTGCCGACCGGGGAGGCGCTGTTCGGTGCGGCCGCGGCCGACGGGCTGCTCTCCGACTGCCTGCTCACGCTCGCCGGCTCGACGATCGCCACTCTGCGCAGCCGCGCCGGCTGACCGCGCTCTGCGGGGCGCGGCCCCCGTCGGGTGCCGCGCCCGCACGGGCCGCTCAGAAGGCGTGGTACGCGACGAGCGGCTCGTACTCGTAGCGGACGTTCTCGAAGCGGACCCGGAAATTGACGCCGTCCCGGACGTTTGTCGCCACGGTGACCCAGCCGGAGTTGGCCGGCAGGTAGGTCCAGTAGTTGCAGTTGCCGGTCTTGTCGATGAAGATCACGCAGGCGTCGGTGCCGTACGGGCTGGCGTTACGTACGTTGATGTCGCGGCACCGGGTTGTGGTGCGGTACGGGCCGGCCTGGCCGCCGTAGCCGCCGGTCTGGAAGAAGGAGCGGACCGCCCCGCCGTAACACGTGGCGAGCGGAGCGAAGAGGTTCGGCCCCGAGGTGAAGTCGGTGGAATCGGCGCTCTGGGCGGTCGGTGCGGCGGCCTGAGCGGCCTGAGCGGGTGCGCCGCTAGCGAGCAGGGCGGCGGCCGTGGCGACGGCGAGCAGGCGGGCGGTCGGGGATGACATGCGTGCCTCCGGAGACAGGTGGATGACCGTCCGTATAGGACGGTCGAGCTGATCGTGACGATGATACTGATCGATCAATGCGACCGTGGCCCCAGATCGTCCGCCGTGTGTGATAGCTCTGGGTGCATGTCCGAGGCCATGCTCAGCAAGGTGCGCAAGCTGCTCGCCCAGGCCGAGGACCCGGCCTGCACACCCGCCGAGTCGGCGGCCTTCACCGCCAAGGCGACCGAGTTGATCGCCCGCTACGGCGTCGACAGGGCGTTGCTCGCCGTCCGGGACCCGACCACCGACCCGGTCGGCGACCGGGTGCTCGACATCGTCGCCCCGTACGCCCGGGACAAGGTGGGCCTGCTCGCCGCGGTCGCGGAGCCACTGCGCTGCCGCTGCGTCCGTCGCCGGCAGGGCAACGGGTTCGCGGTGCACCTGTTCGGCTTCGCCAGCGACCTGGAACGGGTGGACCTGCTCTTCACCTCACTGCTCGTGCAGGCCGCACACGGCCTGGCCGCCACCGCGGTGCCCGCGGACGACCATCCGGCCGCCTTCCGACGGTCCTGGCTCGCCGGCTTCGCGGAAGTGATCGGCGGCCGGCTCTGGGCGGCCGAGACGGCGGCGGCCGGCGAGTCGGGCGGCCCGTCGGTGGCGCTGGTGCTGGCCGACCGCTCCGACCGGGTGCAGCGACGGCTCACCGAGGAGTACCCGAGACTGCGAACCGCACCGGCACGCCGGCTCGGCGGCACGGGCTTCGGCTCCGGGGCGGAGGCCGGAAACCGCGCACACCTGGGCGGTCGGGACCTGGACGGCAGCCGGGCCGGTCGGCAACTCGGCCGCTGACCGCTCAGGCGGCCTGGTGGCCGCGCGATTGCTCAGGCGGTTGTGAGGGCCGCGTGACCGCTCAGGCGGTTGTGTGGTCGCGCGACCGCTCAGGCGGTGCCTTGGCCACGTGACACGGTGGCGAGATAGCGGGTGAGCAACTCGTGCCAGCCCGCAGTCAACGCCTTGCGGTACCCCTCGGCCGCCTCACCGTGCCGATCGAAGTGCCGGTGCTCCAGCTCGACCCGCGTCCGTTCGGGCCCGTCGGGAAGGAACAGCACCTCGACCTCGCTCGCCTTCGCCGGGTCCGGCACCGGCACCCGGTCCGGGCCGAGCTGCCAGGCGAAGACCAGCCGCCGGGGCGGGTCCCACGTGAGCACGCGTCCCCAGTCGGCGCGGAAGCCGTACGGGCCGATCTCGTAGAGCATCCCGCCGGCCCGCGGCTCCATGCCCAGCTCGGCGAGGGCCTCCGGACCGGACCACGTGTACTCCGTGACCCACCAGTCAGTCAGCTCATCGGTGAAGACCGCGAACGCCCGCTCGGCGGAACCCGGGACGAGGAGGCTGCACCGCAAGGAGAACCGCTCCAGGTCCTGCCGGATGTCGGCCGGATCAGCCATCCCCTGTCCCATAGGCCCGGACCATACCGGCTGATGCCTCGGTGTGCAGCTTCGCGAGGTGCCCGGTTCCAGACAGTGGGTTGCCGAGCCGTCACGGACGGGATGCCCCGCCGGAAAGCGGGTAACCGCGCCGAACGGCCCGGACGACCGGGTCGGCGTACGGGGGCGGGAGAGTATGAGCGAGAACGCGCAGCAGCGGAATCCGGACCGGGACGTCGACACCGGGGACCCGGACGTCCTGCTCGACATCCCGAAGGTGTCGGTCGACTCGATCAGACTGGTCGTGGACGGGCTGGACGCCGACATCTCGCTGCGCGCCCGGCTGGCCAACCTGCTCCAGCTCGACGCCGGCGTACGGGTCCACCTGCAGGGCGTCGAGCTGGACATCGACGGGGTGCACGCCGAGGCTCAGCTCCGGGTACGCCTGGAGCAGCTGGTGACACTCCTGGGCCGGGCACTCGACACGATCGACAACAACCCGCAGGTCATCGAATCCCTGGCCCGGGCGGGCAGCGGCGCGCTCGACGACGTCAACCGCAGCACCCAGCAGTTGGCCGCCGGCGCCGCCGAGGTCACCGCCCTGGCACAGCACTCCGGCGTACGCGACGAGCTGGCCCGCCAGGCGGGTGCGGCAGGCGAGTTGGGTGACCAGACGCGAGCACGACCCGCCCGCCCGGCCGAGCCGCGCCCAACAGAGTCCCGGCCGGCGGAGTCCCGGCCGGCGGAGTCCCGGCCCGCGGAGTCCCGGCCGGCGGAGTCGCGCGCATCGGAAGGTCAACAGCCGGAGTCGCACCGGGCGGAAGGTCAGCCGCCGGAGTCTCGGTTGGAGGGCCGGTGGCCCGTGGATCGGGCCTCCGCGCAGGCGCACCCCACCTCCGCCGGGCAGGGGTCCACGGGGCAGCAGCCGCCCGAGGGTCAGGACCGGCAGCAACCGCGGGGTGGTCCGGGAGGAGACCGACCCGCTCCGGCTGCTTCGCCGCCCGGAAAGCCCGCCGATCAGCCGGGTGGCTCGCCGACCGCCGGTTCTGGGGAGTCCCGGGCGTCCGGCGGCGGAAATCAGGGCGGCCAGGACGGCGGCGGTGGCAAGCCCGCCGGCCAGGCCGCTGGCGGCCAGGGTGCCGGTGGCCAGGGTGGCGGCGGTCAGGCCGGTGGTGATCAGGGTGGCGGCGGTCAGGCCGGTGGTGGTCAGGGTGGCGGCGGTGATCAGGGCCGTAGGCAAGGCGGAGTCAGTCAGGCCGAGAGTGGCAACGGTGGCGATGGCCGGGGTGCGGATGGCCAAGGCGGTGGAGGCCAAGGCGGCCAGGGCGGTGGCGGCCAGGGCGGTGGCGGCCGAGGCGGCCAGGGCGGTGGAGGCCAAGGCGGCCAGGGCGGTGGTGGTGGCCAGGATCGCGGCTGGCAGGCCGGCGGTGACCAGCAGGGTGGCGGTGGTGTTTCGAGTGGGGCGCATGCCGCAGCTCAGAGTGCGGCGCAACTCGCCGAGCAGGCGGGAGAGACCTTGCGGCAGGCCGGGCGCAGCGTGTGGGAGGCGATCCAGAGCGGGATGGCCCAGCACCGCCAACAGGGCCGCCACGACCAGTGATCATCGTCTCGGTGCGGCCGACGCGCTTGATCGACTCGGGTTCGGCGATATCGGGGTATCCCGGTGGCCGCGATACCCCAACTTCGGCGAAAGCGAGTCGATCAACGGCCAGGCCGGGCGATCAAGGGGCCAGGCGGGACGGTCGCGGGCCAGGCCGGGCCATCGGGGCGGGCCGGGCCGTCGCGGGGCAGGCCGGGCGATCGCGGGCCAGGCAAGCCGATCGCGGGCCCAGGCCGGGCGATCGAGGGCCAGGCCGGGCGATCGTGGGGCCAGGATGCGGCGGGAAAGCAGAACGCCGACCGCGTCTCCGCTGGTCGGCGCTCCTGTAGCCCGGCGAAAGGCTATGTGGCCAGGGGCGGGGTCGAACCGCCGACCTTCCGATTTTCAGTCGGACGCTCGTACCAACTGAGCTACCTGGCCGCGTTGCTCGGCTCATGCTACCCGCCAACCGGATGAACCGCTGGCAGGGTCACCTGCTCCGATACGCAGAACGCCGCGCGAGGCGCGGCGTCAGCGCTGCGGTCCTGACGGGACTTGAACCCGCGACCTCCGCCTTGACAGGGCGGCGAGCACTCCAACTGCTCCACAGGACCTAGCTTGTGTTGCTCCGGCTTGCGCCGGTCGTGCCCCCAACGGGATTCGAACCCGTGCTACCGCCTTGAAAGGGCGGCGTCCTGGGCCGCTAGACGATGAGGGCGGCCCCGCCATCATTGCACATTCGCAACTTCAAGCGGACTTGCTCCCATCCGGCCCCGCCGGAGGCTTGGAAAGCATACGTGATGCCGGGCTGGTCGACAAAACCGGTATCGCCGGGACCGTTGTGCACCGCATAACCGCAGGTCAGGGCCTATCTAGCGAGTCGGGTGATGCCGAAGCGGTGCTTCAGGTCGGCGATCAGGTGCGGGCAGGCGGCGAGCGTCGCGGCCCGGTTTCCGCCCCCGTCGTGCAGCAGCACGATGGATCCGGGGCGTGCCGCGTTGTGGACCCGCTTGGCGATCGTGGCGGCGGTCGGCTTGTCCCAGTCCTGCGGGTCGACGGCCCAGTGCAGCGGGCGCATGCCGAGTTCCTTCGCCACGGCCAGAACCTCAGGTGTCCACCGGCCACCGGGTTGGCGGTAGAAGGACACCGGTGTGCCGGGAGACGCCGCCTGGATGGCCTTGTTGGTGCGGACCAGGTCGGCCTTGATGTCTGCCACCGGTCGGCGGGCGAGGTCGAGGTCGTGCCGCCAACTGTGGTTGCAGAGCTGATGCCCCTCCCGGACGATCCGCCGGATCAGTTCCGGGTGCCGCTGGGCTTCGAGGCCTACGACGCAGAAGGTGGCCGTCACGTGGGCCGACCGCAGTTGGTCGAGCACCTTCGGGGTCCAGGCCGGGCTGGGCCCGTCGTCGAAGGTCAACGCCACAGGCTTTACGCCGGTGGTGCGCCGCAGCCCGGCTGGGAGCTTCGGCGGCAGCGGTCGCAGGGGCGGCTTCGGCGGCTTGGTGTGGGTGGCGGTCGGCGACGGTGTGGGCGTCGTCGGCGCGGGCGGGGCGGTCGACTCGACGGGTGGCGACCCGGCTGCGGCGTGGATGGTGCTGTCTGGCTGAGCGCAACCGGACAAGACCAGCACCACGGCGAGGACGGACGCCAGGGCGGCGCGGGCTTGCATCTGTTCGCTCCCGGGGGTCGGGGCAGGCGGACGTCCCGACGGTAGTGGAAGCGGGTGGGGGACCGACAGGCCGGTCACGCCTCCCGGGACTGGTCCAGGGAGTCACGGACCGCCATCGCGAGCGAGACCGCCTCGGCCAGGTCGACCGGCCGGACCACCCCGGCGGGCAGGGTGTCGGCCCGCCAGCCGGGGCCGGCGGCGAGGATCAGCAGCGGGCGGCGGGGCGCGGCGAGTAGCGCGCTGAGCTGGGCCGGGTCGGCCGTGGCCCGGGTGTGTGACCAGAGCACCACGGCGGCCGGGCCGGTGCGGTTGACCGCCTCGACGAGGGCGGCCACCGGCACGCGGGCGCCCAGCATCCGGTAGCTCACCCCGGCCTCGGCGAGCGCGGCGGCCAACGCTTCCAGGGGGAGGGTGTGCTGCTCCTCGTCGGCGCAGGAGAGCAGGATCCGGGCGGGGCCGCTGGGCGCGTTGGCCTGGCTGGCCGCCGCGAACGC
The DNA here is from genome assembly GCF_049841615.1 of Micromonospora sp. DT63. Classification (NCBI taxonomy): domain Bacteria; kingdom Bacillati; phylum Actinomycetota; class Actinomycetes; order Micromonosporales; family Micromonosporaceae; genus Micromonospora; species Micromonospora sp. DT63. The sequence goes on from NZ_JBNCKQ010000003.1 coordinate 412,751, forward strand.
CTCCGACACGCATCGGGAGACCAGGTGTTCGACCTCGATCAGGCCGGAGGTGGCGGCGTGCCGGTCGCCGATGCCGGCGAGCACGGGGCGCAGCAGGGTCTCCCAGGTGGCGACGACGCCGCTGGCGGCGATCGTGTGCGCGATGGTCTCGTTGATCGCCGCGGCGTCCAGGCGCATGGCGGCGCGGGCCAGGCCCCGGGCGGCCGGGCCGGCGCGGCCCACTCCGATGGCGCCCCCGCCGTCGCGCCCGGGCGGGCGGATCCGGCTGCGGGTGACGGTGTCCGCAGGCGTCCGGTCCGGTGCCTGCCGTGCCCACCGGGCCGCCTCGGCAGGGCTCACGCCCTCGGCGGTCAAGCGCCGCATGGTTTCGAGGCGAGCCAGGTCGGCGGGGGTGTACCGGCGGTGGTGGCCGGGCACGTGCTCGCTGGGCCCGAGCCCGTAGCGCTGGTGCCAGGTGCGCAGCGTGGTGACCGCGACCCCCAGCCGTCGCGCGACGGCGCCCGCGCTCAGCGCCTCATCGGCCACCCGGCCGCTCCGCCGCGTCATCCGCCGACGATCCGGCCGGGGTCATGGTCGAGCCGGGGGCGCCCGACGGGGTGCCCGAGGGGCGCAGCAGTCGGTTCACCACCCCGCCCAGCCAGGGTGCGTACGACCGGGGGTCGCGGTCGAGTTCGGCCTCCAGGGCGGCCGGGTCGGCCCAGCGCAGCTCGGCCACCTCGTCCGGGTCGGGTCGCAGCGGGGCGGCGGGCAGGAACTCGCCGCGCAGGACGTGGTCGTACTCGAACTCGACGCGGCCGGAGGTCGGGTCCTCGGCGTAGTAGACGTAGACGCCCACCTCGGTCAGCTCGACCGGGCCGGTGCCCAGCTCCTCCTTGAGCCGCCGGTTGGCCGCCTCGGTCAGCGATTCGCCGGGTCGCGGATGGCCGCAGCAGGAGTTGGCCCAGCGCAGCGGGAAGCGGGTCTTGACCGCGGCCCGTCGTTGCAGCAGCACCTGGCCGTCCGGGTCGATCAGCAGCACCGAGAAGGCCCGGTGCAGCTGCCCCGGTGGCTGGTGGGCGGCGGCGACCGTGGTGTCCCCGCGGGCCTGCCCGGCGTCGTCGACCAGCTCGACGAGGTGGTCCTCGCGGCTCGTCATCGGCCTTCTCCGGTGATCCGGCCGGCGGCCAGTTTGCCGGAGATCAGCACCATCGGTACGCCCACGCCCGGCTGGGTGCCGGAGCCGACGAAGACCACGTTCGACAGGTCGCGGTGCAGGTTCGACGGGCGGAACGGCCCGGTCTGGAAGAGGGTGTGCGCGGCGGCGAACGGGGTGCCGGCGGCCATCCCCTGTTCTGCCCACTCGGCGGGGGTGATCGCCCGCAGCACCTCGACGCCGGCGCCGAAGCCGACGTACCCGCGCTCCTCCAGGGTGCCGATCAGTTGGTCGCCGTAGCGCTTGGTCAGGTCGCCACGCCACTCGAACGGCGCCCGGTCGAGGTTGGGCACCGGCGCGAGCACGTAGTAGGTGTGCCGGTCCGGTGGGGCCACCGACGGGTCGGTCCGGCTGGGGTTGGTCACCAGCAGCGACGGATCGGTCATCAGCTCGCCCCTGCGGATGACCTCATCGAAGGTGCCCTTCCACGCGCGTCCGAAGTGGATGTTGTGGTGGGCGATCTTCGCATATCCCTGTCGTGAGCCGACGTGCAGGACGACGCAGGAGGGTGAGTAGGTGAGGCGTCGCGCGGGCGCGGCGGGGAGCAGGTCCCGGTAGGCGACCGGCAGGTCCGGGTTGAGCACCACGACGTCCGCGGGCACGAGCTCGCCGTCGGCGGTGAGTACGCCGGTGGCCCGCCCGTTCGCGGTCTGCACCTGGGTCACCGTCGTGTCGTACCGGATCTGCACGCCGTGCTTCTCGGCCGCGCCGGCCATCGCCCGGGAGACCGCGTGGATGCCCCCGCGGGGGAAGTAGACGCCGGCCACCGAGTCGAGGTACGCGATGACCGCGTAGATGGCGAGCGCGTCGTGCGGGGCGAGCCCGGCGTACATCGCCTGGAAGGAGAAGATCCGCTGGGTACGCGGGTCCCGGAAGAACTGGTTGATCTTCGTCTGGAGGCGGCGGAAGGCCCCGCCGGTGAGCAGCTTGAGCAGGTTGCCGGTGATGAGGTCGGTGGGCGCGTCCAGGTTGCGCTCGATGAAGTCGGCCCGCTCCAGTCGCCACAGCTCCCGGGCGTAGTCGACGAAGCGCAGGTAGCCGTCGGCCTCCCGGGGCCCGCAGACCCGGGAGATCTCGGCCGCCATCCGGGTGGTGTCGGTGAGCACGTCGAGGGTCGAGCCGTCCGGGTAGTACGCCCGGTAGGCCGGGTCGAGCGGGGTCAGGTCCAGCCAGTCGCGCAGCTCCTCGCCGACCGCGCCGAGCGCCTCGGCGATGAGGTCGGGCATGGTGAGCACGGTCGGGCCGGTGTCGAACTCGTACCCCTCCACGGAGAGTCGGCCCGCGCGTCCGCCGGGGACCGGCTCGCGCTCCAGCACCGTCACCTGTCGGCCGCTGCCGGCCAGGTGCAGCGCGCAGGCCAGCCCACCGAGCCCGGCGCCGACGACCACCACCCGGTCCGTCCGTCCCGTCACCGTCCGCACGTGACCACCTCCTCGTCAGAATCGCTCATCAGGCCCGCCGGCTGGTGGCGGCGGTGGCCAACCCGGTCAGCGCGGTACGCGCCGTCCGGTCCACGGGTGCGCTGTCGAGCGCGGCCAGGGCGTCGCCGACCCGCTCGGCGATCATCCGCTCCACGCGGGCCACCGCGCCGGTCTCGGCGACCAGGTCAGCGAGCCGGTCGACCGGCTGACCGTCGGCCTGCTCCAGGGCCCGGAGCTGGCCGGGCGTGGCCAGTTGCCGCGCCAGCATGAGCAGCGTGGTCGGCTTGCCGGTGCGCAGGTCGTCGCCGGCCGGCTTGCCGGTAGCCGCCGGGTCGCCGTAGACGCCGAGCAGGTCGTCGCGGAGCTGGAAGGCCTCGCCGACGGCCAGGCCGTAGCGGGTGTACGCGGCGACCAGCGCGGTGTCGGTGGTGACCCCGGCCAGGAAGGCGCCGAAGAGCAGCGGTCGCTGCACCGTGTAGCTGGCGGTCTTGTAGCGGGCCACGCGCAGCGCCCGGTCGACCGACCAGCTGGTCGGGTCGTTCTCGCCGAGCACGTCCAGGTACTGCCCGGCGACGGTTTCAACGCGCATCTGGTCGTAGCAGCGGCGGACCTCGAACAGGCGGGCCGGGGTGATGGTGGCGCGGGCGAGCAGCTTGTCGGCCCAGACCATGCAGAGGTCGCCGATGAGCACGGCGGCCGCCTCGCCGAACCGGCCCGGGTCGCCCCGGTGGCCGGCGGCGACGTGCTGCGCGGCGAGCGCGACGTGCGCGGTGGGCCGGCCGCGGCGGGTGGTGGAGGCGTCCATCACGTCGTCGTGCACCAGCGCGAACGTGTGCAGCAGTTCGAGGGCGGCCAGCGCGGGCAGGACCGGTGGGAGGGGCTCGGTGCCGCCGACCGCCCCGCGCCAGCCCCAGTAGGCGAACGTGGACCGGATCCGCTTGCCGCCGACCAGCACGGCCTCGCGCGCGGCGGACGCGAAGCCGCCCATGGCCGCGTCGATCTCGGTGAGTGCGTCGACCTCGGCGGTGAGGAAGGTGGAGAGGGTCTCGTCGACCGCCGTGATCAGGTCCTGGGTGTACGCGGCCAGGACGGCGCGGACCGGATCGTCCCTGTCGCCCGGCCCGGTCGGCGCCATACGGGTCGCGTTGCCCGCTACTGCGTCGTTGGCCATGTTGGCGAGCGTACCCTAGGGTACGAGTTGCGTCGATTGGTGCGTCGATAATTGAGGAGGGCCGGTGGACACGGATCTCACCGCTGCCTACGAGCGCTGCCGTGAGCTGCACAAACGTCACGGGCGTACCTACTATCTCGCCACCCGGTTGCTTCCCGCGTGGAAACGACGACATGTACACGCCCTCTACGGCTTCACGCGGTACGCCGACGAGATCGTCGACCGCACCGAGGACCTGCCACCGGCCGAGCGAGCCGCCCGGCTCGACGACTGGGCCAGCCGCTTCGTGGCGGGTCTGCACGGTGCGCCGGTCGACGACCCGCTGCTGCCGGCAGTGCTGCACACGATCGCCATCTTCGACCTCGACCGCGACGACTTTGCGTCGTTTCTGAAGAGCATGGCGATGGACCTGACCGTCACGTCGTACGCGACGTACGACCACCTGCTCGACTACATGGAAGGTTCGGCGGCGGTCATCGGCACCATGATGCTGCCGATCCTGGGCAGCACCGATCCGGCGGCCGCCCGCGAGCCGGCCCGCCAGCTCGGCTTCGCCTTCCAGCTCACCAACTTCATCCGCGACGTCGCCGAGGACCTCGACCGGGGTCGCACCTACCTCCCCGACGAGGATCTGGCGAAGTTCGGCGTCACCCGCGAAGACCTGGCCGAGGCCAGCGCCCGCGGGCGCGGAACGTCCCGGACGCGCGAGCTGATCGAGTACGAGGTGACCCGGGCCCAGGCGCACTACGCCGCCGCCGCGCCCGGCATCACCATGCTCGCGCCGGCGTCGCAGGCGTGCATGCGCACCGCGTACGCGCTCTACGGCGGCATCCTCGACGAGGTGGCCGCGCAGGACTACGACGTCTTCACCCGCCGGGCCCTGGTGCCGCAACGGCGGCGGATGGCGGTGGCCGCCCGCGCCCTGCTCACCTCGACGGGTACCCCGGTCACGATCCCCGGGCCGACGGTCCAGCCGGCGGCCCGGTGACGGCGGGCACCGCGATCGTGCTCTTCACCCGCGACCTGCGGGTGCACGACCACCCGGCGCTGGCCACCACCTGCGCGGCGTTCGACCGGGTGGTGCCGCTGTACGTGCTCGACCCGGCTCTGGCCGGGCTGTCGGCCAACCGCACCCGGTTCCTGCACCAGGCGCTCGCCGACCTGCGCGACGCGCTGCGCGAGCGCGGCGGCGACCTGGTGGTGCGGCGCGGTGACCCGGTGGCCGAGACGATCCGGTTGGCCGGCGAGGTCGACGCGACAGCTGTGGCGCTCTCCGCCGACGTCAGCCGCTACGCCCGTCGCCGGGAGCGGCGACTGGGCGCCGAGTGTGAGCGGCACCGGTTGCGCCTGCGGCTCTTTCCGGGCCTGACTGTCGTCGAACCGGGTGCGTTGCGACCCGGCGGCGGCGACCACTACCGGGTGTTCAGCCCGTACCACCGGGCGTGGTCGGCCGCGCGGTGGCGCGACGAGTTGGCCGCACCCCGCCGGATCGCGCTGCCCGACGGGATGCGCGTGGGTCGGTTGCCGGCACCGCCGGCCGGGGAGTCGCCGGACGCGGCGGTCGGCGGCGAGCGGCCGGCCCGACAGCGGCTCACCGAGTGGCTGCCCGAGCTGGGCCGGTACGACGACCAGCACGACGACATGGCCGGCGACGACACCTCCCGACTCAGCCCGTACCTGCGCTTCGGCTGCGTGTCCCCGCTGTCGGTGGCCAACCGTGCCGGCGACCGGTCCGGGCCCTTCGTCCGGCAGGTCTGCTGGCGCGACTTCTACTACCAGGTCACCGCCGCGTTTCCGGAGATCTCGACGGCCGCCTACCGGCGGGGCGCCACGGAGGAGTGGCGCTACGACGACGACGCCCTGTCGGCCTGGGCCGAGGGTCGGACCGGCATGCCGATCGTGGACGCCGGGATGCGGCAGATGCGGGCGCAGGGTTGGCAGCACAACCGGGCGCGGCTGATCACCGCCGGCTATCTCACCAAGCACCTGGGGCAGGACTGGCGGGCCGGCGTGAAGGTCTTCTTCCGCTGGCTGCTCGACGGGGACGTGGCCAACAACTCGGGCAACTGGCAGTGGGTCGCCGGCACCGGCAACGACACCAAGCCGTACCGGGGGTTCAACCCGGTCCGGCAGGCCGAGCGGTACGACCCGGCCGGCGACTACGTGCGCCGCTGGGTGCCGGAGCTGTCGCAGGTGCCGGGCAAGGCCATCCACCAGCCGTGGAAGCTGCCCGACGACGTCCGCCGCACGGTGGACTACCCGCCGCCGTTGTCCGTGCCCGGCATCGATCCGGTCTGGCTGCGGTGAGGCGTCGGTGCGTCAGAGCACCGAGTGCAGGGCCTCGGCCAGCTCGTCGACCCGGTCGTGTTCCGCGAGCTGCGCCGTGACGTACGCGAGGGCGTAGCCGCGTTCCGGGTCGGCCCACGCGCTGCTGCCACCGAGCCCACCCATGCCCCAGCTGCCGTCCGGCTCCCACTGCATACCCAGCGTCCACCGGACCCGGCGCTCCAGCACCAGGTCCGGTCCGTCGTACTGGACCCGGGTGGCCTCGTCGACGAGGCCGGGGCTGAAGAGCCGTACGCCGTCCAGGACGCCACCGGCCAGCAGGCCGGCGTAGAGCCGGCCCAGGCCGGCGGCGGAGGCGTGCAGGTTGACCGCCGGCATCTCGGCGCCCCGCCACAGGGTGCTGTTCAGCACGGCGAGGTCCAGCCCGCCCGCCGGGTTGCCCATCGCCCGGGCTCGCAGTGAGCCGGGCTCGCCGAGCTTCCGGCTCGGCCACTGTGGGTCGCCGTAGCGCAGGTCCGCGCACCGCCGCTGGTCGGTCGCGGTCAGCCCGAAGCCGAGGTCGAGCCGCCACGGGCCGGCGATCTCGTCGGCCAGGAAGCGGCCCACGCCGCGGCCGTCGACCCGACGGACCAGCTCGCCCACCAGGTGGCCGTACGTCCAGGCGTGCTCTCCGGCCAGCGACCCGGGCGGCCACTCGGGGTCGGCGGCGGCCAGGTCGCCCGCGAGCAGCGCCCAGTCGGTGATGGCGGCCGCCGGCCGGGGCACCGGAAAGGCCGGCAGCCCGGCGGTGTGTGACAACACCTGCCGCACGGTGGCCGGGGTGCGGAACTCCGGCCAGTACCTCTCGACGGGCGAGTCGAGGTCGACCCGCCCCCGGTCGACGAGCAGCAGCAGACACAGCGCGGCCACCGGCTTGCTGACCGAGTAGACGTTGACCAGCGTGTCCGGCCGCCACGGTCGGCCGGACGGCCCGTCGGCGGTCCGGGAGCCGCCGACCAGGTCGAGCACCGGCTGACCGTCGTACCAGACGGTCAGGCCGGCGCCGGACTCCCGGCCGGAGGCGAGCAGGTCGTGGAAGCAGTCCCGGACGGGGTCGAAGCGTGCAGGCATCGGATCACCGTAGGCGCTCCGACGGGGTGGGAGTGCCGACTTTTCCGGACCCCGGTGGTCGGGGTGGGGCCGCTGGGGGATGCTGTTCCGATGGCGGAGCCGGAGCTGGTGGATGTGGTCGTGGTGGGGCTCGGGGTCGGCGGCGAGGAGGTGGCCGGGCGGCTCGCCGAGGCCGGCCTCACAGTGGTCGGCGTCGAACGGGACCTCGTCGGCGGCGAGTGTCCGTACTGGGGCTGCATCCCGAGCAAGATGATGATCCGGGCCGCGAACGCGCTGGCCGAGGCGCGTCGTGTCGACGGGCTCGCGGGCACGGCGCAGGTCCGGCCGGACTGGGCGTCGGTGGCGAAGCGGATCCGCGAGGAGGCCACCGACAGCTGGGACGACAGGGTCGCGGTCGAGCGGTTCACCGGCAAGGGCGGCCGGTTCGTCCGGGGCAGTGGCCGGCTCGACGGCCCGGGTCGGGTCCAAGTCGGTGACCAGGTGTTCCAGGCCCGGCACGGTGTCGTCCTGGGCACCGGCACCCGGCCCTCGGTGCCGCCGATCGACGGCCTTGCCGACACGCCGTACTGGACCAACCACCAGGCGATCGAGGTCGAGCACCTGCCCGAGTCGCTGCTGGTGCTGGGCGGGGGCGCGATCGGGCTGGAGCTGGCCCAGGTCTTCGCGCGCTTCGGCGTCCGCGTCACGGTGGTGGAGGCGCTGGACCGGGTGCTGGCCGTCGAGGAGCCCGAGGCGTCCGAGGTGGCCGCCGCAGCGCTGCGCGCCAACGGCGTCGAGATCCACACCGGCGTACGGGCGGAACGGGTCGAGCACGACGGTGACCGTTTCACGCTGCGCGGCGGCGGTGGGGCGGAGTTCACCGCCGAGCGGCTGCTCGTGGTGACCGGCCGCCGGGCGCACCTGGAGGAGTTGGGGCTGGACACGGTCGGTGTGGACGCCACCCAGCGCTACCTGCCGGTGGACGACCGGCTGCACGTCACCGACGGCATCTGGGCGGTGGGCGACCTGACCGGCGAGGGGGCGTTCACCCACATCGCCATGTACCAGGCGGGGATCGTCGTGGCCGATCTGCTGGCCCACGCCCGGGAGGCGAAGGCGGGGGCCGACGCCAGCGGAACCGCCAGCGTCGTCGGCGGCGCGATGGGCGCTTCCAGTTCGCTGGCCGCGAGCGGGTCGAGTGGTTCGGCCGGCACCGTGCCGCGCGCCGACTACCGCGCTCTGCCCCGGGTGACCTTCACCGATCCCGAGGTCGGGGCCGTCGGGCTGACCGAGCAGCAGGCCCGCGAGCGCGGTATCAACGTGCAGGTCGGGTTCACCAAGCTGGGCAGCTCGACCCGTGGCTGGATCCACCAGGTCGGTGACGAGGGTTTCATCAAGCTCATCGCGGATGCCGACCAGGGCGTGCTGATCGGCGCGACGTCGGTCGGCCCGGCCGGTGGCGAGGTGCTGTCCGCGCTGGTGGTGGCGGTGCACGCGGCGGTGCCGTTGAGCCAACTGCGGCACATGATCTACGCGTACCCGACCTTCCACCGCGCCATCGAGGACGCGCTGCGCAACCTGTCCTGACGGCGCTGAACGGTGACGAAGCACAACAGCGTGACAGCAAAATCCGACCATTCTGCTGTTCATTTCTTTCATTCAGGTGACGTACGATTGCGGCCGTGACCAAGCGGTTGACTGAAGTTGCCAAGAAGGCGGGCGTCAGCGAGGCCACCGTCAGCCGGGTGCTCAACGGCCGGGACGGGGTCTCCGAGACGACCCGGACGGCGGTGCTGACCGCGCTGGACGTGCTCGGCTACGAGCGGCCGACCAAGCTGCGCGGGGAGCGGGCCCGGCTGGTCGGGCTGGTGCTGCCCGAGCTGCAGAACCCGATCTTCCCGGCGCTCGCCGAGGTGGTCACCGGGACCCTTGCCCAGCGGGGCTACACCCCGGCGCTCTGCGCCCGCACCATCGGTGGCGTGTCCGAGATGGACTACGTGGAGATGCTCCTCGACCACCAGGTCTCTGGCGTGATCTTCGCGGGTGGCTCGTACGCGCTCGCCGACGCCAAGCACGACCACTACCGGCGGCTCACCGATCGGGGCCTTCCCGTGGTCCTGGTCAACGCCGGTGTGGACGAGTTGGGCTTTCCCCGGGTCTCCACCGACGACGCGGTGGCGGTGGAGCAGGCGTACGGACACCTGCGTTCGCTCGGCCACGAGCGGATCGGGATGGTGCTCGGCCCCGAGGGGCACGTGCCGTCCCGTCGCAAGCTGGACGCCATGGTCCAGGCCGCGGGTTGGGGCGACGCCGAGCGGGAGTGCGTCGAGCGATCCAGCTTCTCGATGGAGGGCGCGCGGGTCGCCGCGACGAAACTGGTCGAGCGCGGCGTGACCGGCATCATCTGCGCGAGCGACGTGCTGGCCCTGGGCACCATCCGAGCCGCCCGGCGGTTGGGTCGCGCGGTGCCGGCGGACATCTCGGTGGTGGGCTTCGACGACTCGGCGTTCATGACCTGCACCGACCCGCCGCTGACCACCGTGCGGCAGCCGATCGAGACGATGGGGCAGGCCGCGGTGGACCTGCTGGTCACCCAGATCGAGGGTGCCGGCGTCCTGCAGGACGAGCTGCTGTTCGAGCCGGAGCTGGTGGTTCGCGGCTCCACGGCGCCCGCGCCCGGCCGCTGAGCGTGCCCCTGTCGTACTAGACCGACCGCCCACCGGCCGTCGATCGCTTCCCGCGGTCGGCGGCCGGTTTTTCGTGGTCGTCCGCAGCGCGGCGATCACTGCCGGATCACCCGTGGACCAGAGCGGCCGGAAAGCCATCAAACCCGGCGCAAAACACGTCACTGTCGGTGTCTGCCGTAACTATGTCGTGTCTTTTCAAAACCCCGTCGACACCTTGCTGAAATGAGTCGCCCTCGTTACAGTGACTCCACTCACACCTGGCTCCGGCGCAGCTACAGGGCGTCAGGTCGCATCACCGCAGATCAGCGCATCTCATGGAGACACCCGTTCCCGAAGGGATGGACAGATGTCCGTACCGCAATACCGAAGGGCTGCGGCGCTGGCGCTCGTGGCCGGCCTGGGGTTCAGCCTCACGGCATGCTCCACGAAGAGCGACGACAAGGACACGACCGCCGGCGGCAAGGTCACCATCACCGTCGACTGCCAGCCGGTCGGCGCCCAGAAAGAGCTGTTGAAGAACTGGAACGACGACGTCGTCGAGTTCCAGAAGCAGAACCCGGACATCGTCGTCAAGAGCGTGAGCGTCGGCGAGCAGTGCAACAACCCGCCGGACTTCACCGCCCGCCTCGCCGGCGGCACGGTGACCGACGTGTTCTACGGGTACATGACCGATCTCCAGCAGGTGCTCGACTCCGGCCAGGCGATGGACATCACCGGTGTCGTCAACAAGGACACGATCCCCACCTGGGACAGCGTCGACCCGGCGCTCAAGGAGGCCTTCACCGACGGCGGCAAGCTGTACGCCGTCCCGGTGAAGAACTACTCGATGGGCCTGGTCTACAACAAGGTCCTGTTCGAAAAGGCCGGGCTCGACGTCAACAACCCGCCCAAGACCTGGGCCGACGTCCGGGCCGCCGCCAAGAAGATCTCCGCCCTCGGCAACGGCATCGCCGGCTACTCCGAGTACAGCGCCGGCAACACCGGCGGCTGGCACTTCACCTCGCTGCTCTACTCGCAGGGCGGCCAGGTGCTGACCCCGGACGGCAAGAAGGCCGACTTCAACAACGCGATGGGCAAGCAGGTCCTGCAGAACATCAAGGACATGCGGTACGGCGACAACAGCATGGGCTCCCGCCAGCTGCTCCAGTGGGGTGACCTGCTGACCAACGCCGGCGCGGGCAAGGTCGGCATGTTCATCGGCGCCCCGGACGCCACCCAGGCGATCGTCAGCCAGTTCCAGGGCAAGTTCCAGGACTGGGCGATGGCTCCGCTGCCCGGCCAGGACGGTCCGGCGAAGGGCACGCTCGGCGGTGGCGAGGGCTACTTCTTCAAGAAGGACCTCTCTCCGGAGCAGGTCAAGGCCGGTCTGAAGTGGATCGCCTACCAGAAGCTCACGCCGGGCAAGGGTCAGTTCGACTACGTCCGGGCCAAGCCGCAGAACTACCCGGTGGGTCTGCCCCAGCCGCTGCTGTTCGCCAACGGCAGCGACGCGCAGAAGCAGGAACTCGAACTGCGTAAGGCGAACGCGAACGTCGACACCGCGAACTTCGCGATCTTCGAGGCGACCCCGGTGCCGATCAAGGGTGAGCCCCGCAACGCGCAGGCGATCTACGCGGTCCTCGACGCCGCGATGTCCGGGGTGCTGACGAACCCGAACGCGAACATCGACGCGCTGCTCAAGACGGCCGAAGAGAAGGTCAACCAGCTCCTGGCCGCCGAGAGCTGACCGGCAGGTGTGGGGGCCGGTCAGCCGGCCCCCACACCCGGCGCCGCACCGTCCGCGTCACTGACTTCCGCAGGAGTTGCCTTGGCGATCACCGCCGTCCCCCAGGCCCCCAGGAAACCGGGTCGCCCGATGTCGCCGTACGCGACAGGGCCGCAGCGCACGAGCCTCGGCCGCAAGGTACGGGACAACCTCACCGGGCACGCGTTCCTGATCGGCGCCGTGCTCTGCTTCGTGGTCTTCTCCTGGTACCCGATGGTCCGCGGCATCGTCATGAGCTTCCAGCGGACCAGGCGTGGCGAGACGACCTGGGTGGGCTGGGACAACTACTCCCGTCTCATCGCCGACCCCAGCTTCTGGCCCGCCTGGAAGAACACGCTCTACTTCACGGTGCTCGCGCTCGTGCTCGGCTACGCGGTGCCGTTCTTCGTGGCGATCCTGCTCAACGAGTTCCGCCACGCCAAGGGATACCTGCGGGTCCTGGTCTACCTGCCGGTCATGCTGCCGCCGGCCTCGGCGCTGTTCCTCTTCAAGTTCTACGCGTACGACCCCAGCGAGGCGGGGCTGTTCAACGCGATCCTGAAGGCACTGCACCTGCCCACCTCGCAGTGGATGCAGTCACCGGAGATGACGATGCCGGCCATGGTGATCGCGTCCACCTGGATGAACATGGGCGGCGCGGTGCTGATCTACCTGGCGTCGTTGCAGAACATTCCCGGTGAGCTGTACGAGGCGGCGGAGCTCGACGGCGCGGGGATCTGGCGGCGGATCCGCCACGTCACGATCCCGCAGACCCGGCTGATCCTCGCGCTCCTGGCGATGCTGCAGATCGTCGCCACGATGCAGCTCTTCATCGAGCCGCTGATCCTCGCCAACGGCGCGGGCGCCGAGGATTCCGCAACCTCGGTGGCGTACCTCATCTACCAGCACGGGTTCTTCCAGAACGACCTCAACGGCGCCGCCGCGCTGGGCGTGATCATGCTCGTGGTGCTGGCCGGCTTCTCCGCCGTCTACGTGCGACTGACTGCGAAACAGGACTAGGACGGCGGCCAATGGCACAGGATTCCGGTACCCGGACCCTCATCTCCCACTCCCAGCTGAGCCGGGGGCGCGGCAAGGTCATCTACTGGACGCTGCTCGTGGTCGTCGTCGCGGGTTTCACGCTCGTCTTCCTCGGGCCCCTCTACTGGATGGTCACCGGCGCGCTCAAGTCCGGCCAGGAGATCGCGCAGACCCCGCCGTCGCTGTTCCCGAAGGACCCGCAGCCGCAGAACTACATCGACGCGTGGAACAACCTGGCCCTGGCCAAGCTGCTGTTCAACACGTTCTACTACGCCATCGGGGCGGTGCTGTTCCAACTCGTCCTCGACAGCGCCGCCGCGTACTCCCTGTCGAAGCTCCGGCCGATCTTCGGCAACACGATCCTCGCCCTGATGCTGGGCACCCTGATGATCCCGGCGATGGTCCTCATCGTTCCGCAGTACGTGACGGTGCTCGACCTGCCGATCCTGCACATCAACCTGCTCGACTCGCCGTTCGCGATCTGGCTGCCGATGGTCGCGAACGCCTTCAACATCTTCCTGTTGAAGCGGTTCTTCGACTCGATCCCGGAGGAGTTGATGGCCGCCGCCCTGATGGACGGGGCGTCGTCGCTGCGCACGCTCTGGTCGATCATCCTGCCGCTGTCGCGTCCCATTCTCGGCGTCGTCTCGATCTTCGCCGTGACCGCGGTCTGGAAGGACTTCCTCTGGCCGAAGCTGGTCATGCCGTCGCCCGAGACCCGGACGGTGAGTGTCGGCATCTACACCTTCGCCGGTGGTACGCCGATGAACGTGGTGATCGCCGCGTCGGTCATCGCCGCCATCCCGACTGTCATCATCTTCCTGATCTTTCAACGGAACATCATGTCCGGTCTGACCACGGGCGGCATCAAGGGATAGCCCACGACCGCATCCACCCGCGCGACGAACGACGACAGTTCGTCCCGACACATATCTCCCTGCGGCGAACCCGCCGACGTACTGACGCAGAAAGCAGGTGCTCGTGTCCACAGCTGACAGAAGTCCGTGGTGGCGTGGAGCCGTGATCTACCAGGTGTATCCCCGGAGCTTCGCCGACGGCAACGGCGACGGCATCGGTGACATCGCCGGCATCCGGTCCCGGTTGAACCACCTGTCCGCGCTCGGCGTCGACGCGATCTGGTTCAGCCCCTGGTACCCGTCGCCGATGGCCGACGCCGGGTACGACGTGTCCGACTACCGCGACATCGATCCGGTCTTCGGCACGCTCGCCGAGGTGGAGGCGCTGATCGCGGAGGCGCACGACCTCGGCATCCGGACGATCGTCGACGTGGTGCCCAACCACTGCTCCGACGCGCACCCGTGGTTCCAGGCCGCGCTGGCCGGCGGCCCGGGAGCGCCCGAACGGGACCTGTTCTGGTTCCGTCCCGGCCGGGGCCCGAACGGTGACCAGCGGCCCACCGACTGGGTCGGCGAGTTCGGCGGCGAGACCTGGACCCGCACCACCAACCCGGACGGCACGCCCGGTGACTGGTACCTGCACCTGTTCGCGCCCCAGCAGCCGGACTTCAACTGGGAGCACCCCCGGGTGCGGGCCGAATTCGAGGACATCCTGCGGTTCTGGTTCGACCGGGGCGTCGACGGCATCCGGATCGACTCCGCCGGTCTGCTGGTGAAGGACGGGACGCTGCCCGAGGTCGAGCCGGACCGGCCGCACCCGTTCCACGACCTGGACGGGGTGCACGACATCTACCGGGGCTGGCGTCGCGTCGCCGACGAGTACGCCGACCGGGCGCTGATCGGTGAGGTGTGGCTGCCGGACCGGCAGCGGTTCGCCAACTACCTGCGCCCCGACGAGCTGCACGCGGCGTTCAACTTCGACTTCCTCGGTTGCGCGTGGGACGCCTCGGCGCTGCGCGAGAGTATCGACGGGACGCTCAGCGCGCACGCGCCGGTCAACGCGCCGGCCACCTGGGTGCTCTCCAACCACGACGTGACGCGGCACGTCACCCGCTACGGCCGGGCGGACACCACGTTCAGCTTCGCTGCCAAGCGCGAGGGGATCCCCACCGACCTGGAGCTGGGCACCCGCCGGGCCCGGGCCGCCGCGCTGCTGTCCCTGTCGCTGCCCGGCGCCGCCTACGTCTATCAGGGCGAGGAGCTGGGGCTCTGGGAGGTCGAGGACATCCCGTACGCGCTGCGGCAGGACCCGATGTGGGAACGCTCCGGTCGGATCGACCCCGGTCGCGACGGCTGCCGCGTGCCGCTGCCCTGGGCCGGTGACGAGCCGCCGTTCGAGTTCAGCCCCGAGGGTGCCGCCGCGCCGTGGCTGCCCCAGCCGGCCGACTGGAAGGACCGCACGGCGCTGGCGCAGACCGGCGACGCGGCCTCGATGCTGGAGCTGTACCGGGCGGCGATCCACCTCCGGCGGGCCGAGGCGGCGCTCGGCGACGGTGAGCTGACGTGGCTGCCCGCCCCGGACGGGGTGCTGGCGTTCAGCCGCGGCGGTGGCTTCCGCTGCCTGGTCAACCTCACCGACGGTGCGGTGCCGCTGCCCGCCGACGGGGAGTTGCTGCTGGCCAGTGGCCCTCTCGACGACGGTCTGCTGCCGTCGGACACGGCCGTCTGGCTGCGTACCCCCGAAGAGGTGGACGGACCGCGCGCGGACGCCACCGCCCTGACCTGATCCGACCGACGTGGTGCCGGCGGTCCCGTCCCGACCGCCGGCACCGCACCACCCGAGCACCGCGCCCGAGGAGGGAGTACGAGGGACCGCTACGCCGCACCGACACGGGGGACCTGGCCTGCCTGACGAAAGGGAGAGCGCAGCTCATGGCCAACCACACCACCGCCACCCCGCACCACCTCCGACACCCGGCGCGCGCCGGGCTGGCCGCGATCGCCGCCACCCTGCTCGCCGCCACCTCGCTGACCGTCCTCGCGGTCACCGGCAGTGCCACCCCGGCCTCGGCGGCGGGGTTGTCCCCCTTCGACATCTCCGGCCGTGGGGCCACCGTCCCGTTTCTCGAACAGGAAGCCGAGAAGGCCGCTCACAACGGCACGAAGATCGGCCCGGACCGGCGCTACGGCACGCTGCCGTCGGAGGCGTCCGGCCGCGAGGCGGTCACCCTCGACGCCGTCGGCGAGTACGTCGAGTTCACGCTCACCGCCCCGGCCAACGCGGTCACCTTCCGGCACAGCCTGCCGGACAGCCCCTCCGGCACCGGCCGGGACGCCGCCCTCGACCTGCGGGCCAACGGCACGCTGCTGAAGTCGGTGCCGGTGACGTCGAGGTACGGCTGGTACTACGGCGGATACCCGTTCAACAACAACCCGGGCGACACGAACCCGCACCACTTCTACGACGAGACCCGGACGATGTTCGGCACCACCTACCCGGCCGGTACGAAGATCCGGTTCCAGGTCTCCTCGACCGCCCAGTCGCCGTCCTTCACGATCGACCTGGCGGACTTCGAGCTGGTCGCTCCGGCGATCGCCAAACCCTCCGGTGTCATCGACGTGGTCACTGACTTCGGCGCCGACCCGAGCGGCGCGACCGATTCGACAGCGAAGTTCCAGGCCGCGGTCGACGCCGGAAAGGCCCAGGGCCGCGCCGTCTGGATCCCGACCGGCACGTTCACCCTCTGGGACCACGTGGTGGTCGACGGGGTGACCCTGCGCGGCGCGGGCCCGTGGTATTCGGTGCTCGGCGGGCGGCACCCCACCGACCGCAAGCGGGCTGCCGGCATCTACGGCAAGTACGTCCCCGGCGGCGGCTACACGGGTGAGATCCGGTCGCACGAGGCCGGCGGGCCGAGCCGCAACGTCACGCTGCGGGACTTCGCCATCATCGGCGACATCCGCGAACGGGTGGACGAGGACCAGGTCAACGCCCTGGGCGGGGCGATGACCAACTCGGTGGTGGACAACCTGTGGCTGGAGAACACCAAGGTCGGCGCCTGGATGGACGGCCCGATGGACAACTTCACCATCCGCAACAGCCGGATCCTGGACCAGACCGCGGACGGGGTGAACTTCCACACCGGCGTCACCAACTCGACGGTGACCAACACGTTCGTGCGCAACACCGGCGACGACGCCCTGGCGATGTGGGCGCAGAGCGTGCCGAACGTCAACAACTCGTTCACGCACAACACCATCGGCGTGACGCTGCTGGCGAACCACCTGGTCAGCTACGGCGGCCGGGACATCAAGATCACCGACAACGTGACTGCCGACTCGCTCACCAACGGCGGTGGCATCCACGTCGCCAACCGCTACCCGGGCGTGCAGGGTGACACCGCGGTCCGGGGCACCTGGACGATCGCCCGGAACACGCTGATCCGCAACGGCAACTCGGACTACAACTGGAACTTCGGCGTCGGGGCGATCTGGTTCTCCGCCCTCAACGAGGCGTTCAGCCAGGCCACCATCAACATCACCGACACCGACATCCTGGACAGCTCGTACGCCGCGCTGCACTGGATCGAGGGCCAGACCAGCGGGATCAACCTCACCAACGTACGGATCGACGGCGCCGGCACGTACGCGCTCCAGGTGCAGGCGCCCAGTCAGGTGTCGTTCACGAACGTGCGGGCCACCAACATCGCGCAGAGCAACCCGATGCACAACTGCGTGGGCGGCGGCTTCCAGATCACCCAGGGCTCCGGCAACTCGGGCTGGTACACGTCGACCCCGTACTGCGGCCCGTGGCCGGAGCCGCAGTGGGGTGGCGGCCCCAGCACCCCGCCGACCACCGGCCCCACCACCCCGCCACCGACCACCGCACCCCCGACCACGCCGCCCCCGACCACGCCGCCGCCCACCGGCGGGAACCTGGCGCTGAACCGGTCGACGACCGCGACCAGCACCAACCAGAGCTACACGGCGGGCAACGCCGTCGACGGCAACGCGGCCACCTACTGGGAGAGCGCCAACAACGCCTTCCCGCAGTCGATCACCGTGGACCTGGGTGCGGTCCGCTCGGTCGACCGGGTGGTGCTCAAGCTGCCCGCCGGCTGGGAGCAGCGCACCGAGACGCTGTCGGTGCTGGGCTCCACCGACGGCTCGTCGTACGCCACGCTCGCGTCGTCCGCCGGTCGGGTCTTCGCCCCGGGCACGGGCAACACCGTGTCGATTCCGCTGCCCTCCGGTGACCGCCGCTACGTCCGGGTCACCGTCACCGGCAACACCGGCTGGCCGGCCGCCCAGCTCAGCGAGGTCGAGGTGTACGGCGGAACCGCCACCACGCCGCCGACCACCGCACCCCCGACGACGGCCCCGCCGACCACCGCCCCGCCGACCACCGCCCCGCCGACGACGCCCCCGCCCAGTGGCAACCTCGCCGCCGGACGGTCGATCACCGAGACCAGCCACTCCGACGTGTACGCCGCGCCCAACGCGGTGGACGGCAACGCCAACACCTACTGGGAGAGCGCCAACAACGCCTTCCCGCAGTCGCTGACGGTGGACCTGGGCGCCACCCGTTCGGTGTCCCGGGTCGTGCTGAAGCTGCCGCCGTCGTCCGCGTGGCAGACCCGTACGCAGACCCTGTCGGTGCTCGGCTCCACGAACGGCTCGACCTTCAGCACCCTGAAGTCGTCCGCCGGCTACACCTTCAACCCGGCCAGCGGCAACACGGTCACCGTGACCTTCACGGCGACCAGCCAGCGGTACCTGCGGCTGACCGTCACCGGCAACACCGGCTGGCCCGCCGGCCAGCTCAGCGAGTTCGAGGTCTACTCCAGCTAGGCCGACGGCCCCCGCCCGAGCGGGGCGGGGGCCACCGGTCGGGAGCCCGGCGCAGCGCGGCGCCGGCCCGCCCACACCCGTCCCACACCGCACCGTCCCCCACCTGTCGCGGCACGACGGGCGTACCCCTGCACCCGTCACCGGGCAACGCACCCCACACCACCCCCGAAAGAGGTGTAGCCACCGATGTCCAGAAACGGCACCACCCGAGGCACCCCGCGAACCGGCTCGCCCGGTTCCGCCCACCCGGGCGGCCGAGCGCCGGCCCGCCGACGGCTGCTCGCCGGCGCGCTCGCCGGACTGCTCCTCGCCGCCGTTCCCGCCGTCACCCCCGCGACCGCGGCACCGGCAGCGACGCCCGCCTCCGCCCCGGCGGGCTCCGCCCGCGCGGCCCTGCTCGCCGGGCTCTCGGCCACCATGAGCGCCAGCAGCTACAACCAGAACTACGTGGCGGGCAACGCCAACGACGGCAACGCCACGACCTACTGGGAGAGCGCCAACAACGCCTTCCCGCAGTGGATCCAGGCCGACCTGGGCGCCACCGTCAGCGTGGACCGAGTGGTGCTCAAGCTGCCGCCCTCGTCGGACTGGCAGACCCGCACCCAGACCCTGTCGGTGCTCGGATCCACCAACGGCTCGACCTTCAGCACCCTGAAGTCGTCCGCCGACTACACCTTCAACCCGAGCAGCGGCAACACCGCGACCGTCAGCTTCACCGCCACCAGCACCCGTTACGTGCGGGTGCAGGTCACCGGCAACACCGGCTGGCCGGCCGCACAGTTCTCCGAGGTGGAGGTGTACGGCGCCAGCGGCAGCACCGACACCCAGGCGCCGAGCGCCCCCGGCAACCTGGCGTACACCCAGCCCGCCAGCGGGCAGATCCGGCTCACCTGGTCGGCGTCGAGCGACAACGTCGGGGTGACCGGCTACGACGTCTACGCCAACGGCGCGCTGCGCGGCAGCGTCAGCGGCTCGACGCTGACGTACACCGACAGCCAGGCGGACACCGCCACGGTCTCGTACTACGTGCGGGCCAAGGACGCGGCCGGCAACCAGTCGTCGAACAGCAACACGGTGACCCGCACGGGAACCGGTAACCCGCCCACCGGGACCAACCTGGCGGTCGGCAAGCCGATCACCGCGTCCGGCTTCGTGCACACGTTCGTGGCGACGAACGCCAACGACAACAACGTGGCCACCTACTGGGAGGGCAACGGCAACCCGAGCACGCTGACCGTGCAGCTCGGTGCGAACGCCAGCCTCAGCCAGGTCGTGTTGAAGCTCAACCCGGACTCGGCGTGGGGCACGCGTACCCAGAACATCACAGTCCTCGGCCGGGACCAGGGCTCGTCGACCTTCACCACGCTCGTCGGCGCGACGAACTACACCTTCAACCCGGGCAGCGGCAACACGGTGACCATCCCGGTCTCCGCGACCGCCGCCGACATGCGGCTCTCGATCGCCTCGAACACCGGCGCCCCGGCCGGCCAGGTGGCCGAGTTCCAGGTCTTCGGCACTGCCGCGCCGAACCCGGACCTCACCGTGACGGGCATGTCGTTCAGCCCGTCCGCGCCCGTGGAGACCAGCACCGTCACGCTCTCCGCGACCGTGCGGAACGCCGGCTCGGCGGCCTCCGCCGCGACCACCGTCAACTTCTACCTGGGCTCCACCCGGGTCGGCACCGCGTCGGTCGGTGGCCTCGCGGCCGGCGCGTCGACCACTGTCAGCGCCAGCATCGGCACCCGCGACGCGGGCAGCTACCCGCTCAGCGCGAAGGTCGACGAGTCGAACACCGTCGTCGAGACCGACGACACCAACAACAGCTACACCAACCCCAGCCCGCTGGTGGTCAGCGCGGTCGCCACCAGTGACCTGGTCGCCTCGGCGGTCGCCTGGTCGCCGGGTAACCCGTCGGCCGGCAACACCGTCACGTTCTCCGTGTCGATCCGCAACGCCGGCAGCGTGGCGTCCGCGTCCGGCGCGCACGGCATCACCCTCACCGTGCTCAACGAGTCCGGCACGGTCGTGCGTACGCTGACCGGCTCGTACTCAGGTGTGATCAACGCCGGGGCCACCGTCGGCCCGGTCAACCTGGGCACCTGGACGGCCGCGAACGGCAAGTACACCGTCCGGGTCGTGCTCGCCGCCGACGCCAACGAGCTGCCGGTCAAGCAGACCAACAACAGCAGCGACCGTCCGCTCTTCGTCGGGCGCGGCGCCAACATGCCGTACGACATGTACGAGGCCGAGGACGGCGTGGTCGGCGGCGGCGCGGCAGTCGTGGGCCCGAACCGGACCGTCGGCGACCTGGCCGGTGAGGCATCCGGCCGGCGTGCGGTGACCCTCAACTCGACCGGCAGCTACGTCGAGTTCACCACCCGGGCCAGCACCAACACGCTCGTCACCCGCTTCTCCATCCCGGACGCGTCCGGCGGCGGGGGCATCAACTCGACGCTCAACATCTACGTCAACGGCACCTTCCACAAGGCCATCGACCTGACGTCCCGCTACGCCTGGCTGTACGGCAACGAAACCAGCCCGGGCAACTCGCCGAGCGCGGGCGGACCGCGGCACATCTACGACGAAGCCAACGTCATGCTCAACTCGACAGTGCCGGCCGGCAGCAAGATCCGCCTCCAGAAGGACGCGGCCAACACCACCAACTACGCGATCGACTTCATCAACACCGAGCAGGTCTCGCCGATCGCGAACCCGGACTCGGCCCGCTACGTGACGCCGGCCGGCTTCACCCACCAGGACGTGCAGAACGCCCTGGACCGGGTGCGGATGGACACCACCGGCAACCTGATCGGGGTGTACCTGCCCGCCGGCAACTACTCCACCTCGTCGAAGTTCCAGGTGTACGGCAAGGCGGTCAAGGTGACCGGCGCCGGGCCCTGGTACACCCGGTTCAACGCCCCCTCCGGCCAGGACAACACCGACATCGGCTTCCGGGCCGAGAACTCGGCGGCCGGATCGTCGTTCGCGAACTTCGCCTACTTCGGCAACTACACCTCGCGCATCGACGGCCCGGGCAAGGTGTTCGACTTCGCCAACGTGTCGAACATCGTGATCGACAACATCTGGGCCGAGCACCAGGTCTGCCTCTACTGGGGCGCCAACACCGACTACATGACGATCAAGAACTCGCGGATCCGCAACCTGTTCGCCGACGGCATCAACATGACCAACGGCAGCACCAACAACCTGGTCAGCAACAACGACGCCCGGGCCACCGGCGATGACAGCTTCGCGCTGTTCTCGGCGATCGACGCGGGCGGCGCGGACATGCGGGACAACATCTACGAGAACCTGTCGT
Organism: Micromonospora sp. DT63; assembly: GCF_049841615.1. Classification (NCBI taxonomy): domain Bacteria; kingdom Bacillati; phylum Actinomycetota; class Actinomycetes; order Micromonosporales; family Micromonosporaceae; genus Micromonospora; species Micromonospora sp. DT63. Next base: position 434,409 of record NZ_JBNCKQ010000003.1, read on the forward strand.
CGACCCTGACCTGGCGGGCCGCCGGTGTGGCCGTCTACGGCGGCTACGGCAACACGTTCCGCAACATCTACATCGCGGACACGCTCGTCTACTCCGGCATCACCATCAGCTCGCTCGACTTCGGCTACCCGATGAACGGCTTCGGCGCGAGCCCGCCGACCCGTTTCGAGAACATCTCGATCGTCCGGGCCGGTGGGCACTTCTGGGGCGCGCAGACCTTCCCGGCGATCTGGGTCTTCTCCGCCTCGAAGGTGTTCCAGGGCATCCGGGTCAGCGACGTGGACATCGTCGACCCGACCTACAGCGGCATCATGTTCCAGACCAACTACGTCGGTGGGCAGCCGCAGTTCCCGGTCACCGACACGGTCTTCACCAACATTTCGATCAGCGGCGCCCGCAAGAGCGGTGACGCCTACGACGCGAAGTCCGGCTTCGGTATCTGGGTGAACGAGATGCCCGAGTCCGGGCAGGGGCCGGCCGTCGGGTCGGTGACCTTCAACAACCTGCAGTTGAGCAACAACGCGGTGGACATCCGCAACACCACGTCGACCTTCACCATCAACCGCAACTGAGCTAGCCGGTAGCCGACGCCGTCGGGGGGTCCCACCCTCCCGGCGGCGTCGTGCCGTGCCGGCCCTCGCCCGCGGCGAACCGGGCCGCGCCGGCCGCCGCGTCGGTGGCCAGCGAATCCATCCCGTACGCCAGCTCGGTCGCCAGCGCCTCGGCCTCGGGACGTCCAGCGCCGGCCAGCACGGCCGCCCGGTCGTTGCGCAGGCAGGTCTGGGGATGCCTGGCGATCGCCGCGGCCAGCTCCTCGGCCGCCGCCCGCGCCTGGCCCGGCGGCACCACCCGGTTGACCAACCCCATGGCGTACGCCTCGTCGGCCGGCACCGCCCGCCCGGTGAGGATCAGGTCCATCGCGCGGCTCTCCCCGATCAACCGGGGCAGCCGGACCGTCCCGCCGTCGATGAGCGGCACTCCCCAGCGACGGCAGAACACCCCGAGCGTGGCGTCGGACTCGGCGACCCGCAGGTCGCACCAGAGCGCCAGCTCCAGGCCGCCGGCCACCGCGTACCCGGAGATCGCCGCGATCACCGGCTTGCTGAGCGCCATGCGGGTGGGACCCATCGGGCCGTCTCCCTCGGGCTCGACCCGATTGCCGCTGGGCGTGCCGATCGCCTTGAGGTCGGCGCCCGAGCAGAACGTGCCACCGGCACCCCAGAGCACGGCCACCGCCGCCGTCGGGTCGGCCTCAAAGGCCCGAAAGGCATCCGCCAGGGCCCGCGCGGTAGGCCCGTCCACAGCGTTCCGAGCCTCCGGACGATCCACGATCACCGTGCTGACGGCCCCCACCCGCTCCACCCGCACACCCATCCCCCCAGCATCCCCCCGAACCTCCCACCCCCACACCCGCCCCGTCGATCTTGCACTTTCGGTCGGCGGATCGCGGCTTGTGCCCTGGTTCGTCGGGACAGAAAGTGCAAGATCGGCGCGTACGGGGGACGCGGCAGGTTTGTCGCCGGTGGTCGGTTTGTGATGGCGATCGCCGGGAAGTCGGTACCTGTGCGAGCGCTATTGACGAAAGTTGAGCAGGACTCCCGGCTGGACCGCACGGGAGACCGTCTGCAGAAGGTGGTTCTCGGGACGCTGCGTCCGCGGCGGCTGCGGGACCTGCTGCACGGCGTGACGTTGGGGCATCCGCTGCATCCGGCGATGGTGCAGGTGCCGGTCGGCGCGTGGATCAGCGCCGCCGTGCTGGACCTGATGCCGGGGCAGCGCCGGCCGGCCACCGTGCTGGTCGGCCTGGGCACGGTCAGCGCGCTGCCGGCGGCGGTCGCCGGTCTGAACGACTGGGCGGCGCTCTCCCGGGACCAGCGTCGGGTCGGCCTGGTGCACGCCGCCGCGAACACCGTCGGCGTGGGCCTCTACGCCGGCTCGTTGGCGGCGCGGCTCTCCGGGCGGCACGGTGTCGGACGGGCGCTCGGCTTCCTCGGCCTCTCCGCCGTGAGCCTCGGCGCGTACATCGGAGGCCACCTGGCGTACAAGCAGGGCGCCCAGGTCAACCAGAGCGTGTCCGAGCTGCACCGGATGAGCGACGGTTGGCACTCACTTGCCGACATGGCCACCCTGCCGCAGCGCACACTGATCACCCGGGAGGTCGACGACGACATCTCGGTGATCCTCTACCGCCACGGTGACGAGGTCACCGTGATGCTGGAGCGCTGCCCGCACCAGAGCGGACCGCTCGGCGAGGGCGAGGTCCAGGAGATCGACGGCCACGCCTGCGTGGTCTGTCCGTGGCACGGCAGCGCCTTCCGGCTCAACGGCGGCGAGGTCGTGCAGGGGCCCTCCGGCAACGACCAGCAGATCCTGCCGACCCGCATCCAGGACGGCGTCCTGCAGACCCGCCTGCCCTGACACGCTCCGCTGAGCGTGGCCGGACGGCGTCGGTGTTCCCGCGCGCCGTCGGGCTGGTGTGGCCCTCATCGAATGCCGTCGGCGTCTCCGCGCGGTCGGGCTGGTGTTGCTGTCATTGGATGCCGTCGGCATCTCCGCGCCGCCGGAGCGGTGTTGGTCTCGGCTGACATACCTCAGAGTCATAGATATACCTCTGAGGTATGTCGCTCTTCAGGCCGCGTGCCGCCGCGTGGCCGGTCAGCTTCGTCGGTGTCGACCGGTCGATGGCTCGTCCGGCACGGCATCCCAGCCGGACCCGTCGGCACCCAATCCGTGCTGGTCACGGCTGGTCCAGCCGGCCTGACCCGTCGAGCCCGCCGGGCCAGCCCAGCCCCCCTCGCCGGTCCGGGCCGGCACGCCGCTGGGGGCCGGGCCTCCGGTCGGCGGTGCCGTGCTCTCGGTGGCGGCTGCCGCACGGCTGGCGGCCCACGCGGCGCCGCTGCTCCGACGACCACTGCGGGAGCTGCCGCTGCTCCGACCCGCGCCGCGTCGGGCAGCCGCAGCCATCCGGGGGGCGGCACCGGCGGTGGCGGGGCGGCGGCGCAGCCCGAGAACCGCGCCGATCTGTGCGCCCACGATGCTCGCCACGGCCAGCACGGCGGAGACCGCGAGCGGTCGGTTCACCCGGTCGGTGGTTCCGGCCCGAGCCGCGCCGACTGTCATCGGGGGTACCTGACCTGTCGACTCCGTACCGCCGGGGGGCGCCTGTTCCGCCCGCTCCGGCGCGGTCCGCTCGGGGGCCGGCCGCTGAGCCGGCGGCTTGGGCGCGGCGGGCCGGCCGACGAGTTTGCCTGTGGCGTGCGTGCGGGCGCCCTGGTCGGCGGCCTCCGTCGGCAGCCGGAGCAGTTGGCCGGGGCGAATCCGGTCCGGGTCGTCCAGCCGGTTCAGCTTGGCGAGCTGTCGATAGTCGCCGAACTCGTCGAGGTACCGCTCGGCCACCTCGCCGAGGTAGTCGCCCCGCGCCACGCGATACACCGGCGCCGCCTGGTCACCGGCGCTCGGCCCACCCGGCGCGACCAGCCCGAGCGGCCCGCTGCCCGTCGTCGCGAGCGGCCCGCTACCGGCCATCCCGAGCGCCCCACCGTCGGGCAGCCGGGCGGCGCTGCTCGAAGCGCTCGACTGGGCGTACGCCGGACCGGTGTAGACCGCCGCGGCGCTGGCGGCGGCCGGGCTGGCGGCGAGGATCAGCGCGACCGAACCGACAAGCGCGGCGGCGGCCTTCTGCTGGCGGCTCATCCCCGGCAACTTCGGCGCCGGCCTGTGAAGAATCTGCGCACCCAGCTCCACCACCACGGAGAAGGCGAATGTGGCCCAGCCGAACCAGCCGGCCAGCGCCAGGGCCCGCAGGAAGAGCTGCCCGTCGTCGCGGCTGGTCAGGACGGTGCCCACCTCGGCGAGGGTGGGCAGATGGTCGGGCAGGGGATTGCCCGCGAAGGCGAGCAGCGCGACCGGCGCACCCGCCACCAGAGCGAAGAGCACGACGAGCGCGCCGACGCCGGTGAGGACGCGTCCGGTCCGCCGTACGACGGACCGACCCGATGCGGACATGGCGGCCTTCCTTCCTACGGTCCTGCGGTGATGGCCCGCGCGGTCGCCTCACCGGTGACGGTGACCCGGTCGGCGAAGCCGAACAGCCCGAGCATCGAGCGGCGGTAGGTGATCGTGACGCGTACCCGGACGACTGTCTCCCCGGCGATCTGCGGGAAGCTCACGGTGTGGCCGGTGGTGCCGGCTGCGGAGAGGTAGTTGGCGACCGCGACGCGGGCCTGCGGCTGGTCGATCCGCGTCGGCCCGCCCTCGATCGCGGTGGCCCGGTCGATGGCCTGCCCGCCCGCGCGGGCCGCTTCGGCGGCCAGGTTGTCGGCGCGTTGCAGCGTGCGCAGCTGGCCGGCGCCGTCGAACGAGAGCCCCACGATGGCCAGTACGCCGACCATCGCCACCGCCAGGAAGATGCTGACCCGGCCGTGGTCGGCGGAGAGCGTCCGGTCGTTCATCCCCGACTCCGGTAGCGGTCCAGTGGTGAGGTGAAGCTGGCCTCGATGCGGTTCTCGCTGGGCATGCCGGGCACCGCCGAGAGGCGCAGATCCCGGAAGGACACCCGGCAGGCGACAGTGACGGTGACCGTCGCGTCCTGGCCGAGCGCGCTGCGGTAGGCCCGGTCGAAGCTGGTGACGGCGCCTCCGACCGTGCCGCTGAACGTCACGGTCGGAGTGCCGGTGCAGTTCAGCCCCCGCCAGTCCAGCTGCTGCTGAGCCGCCTCGCGTGCTTCCTCGCGGGCGTTGGCCGGATTCCGGGAGATCGAGGCGGCGCGGGCCGCGTCGTGTGCTGCGGCGTCGAGGGCCTCCGCCGCCACCGCGCTGCGACCGGCCACGCCGGCCAGCACCATCAGCGCGATGAACGCGGGCGCGAGCACCGCCACCTCGATGGAGACCGAGCCCCGCTCGGCGGGTCGGTTCACGGCGGGGTCACCCGCTCCACCGTCCCGTGCGCGGTCTGCTCCACCTCGAAGTCCACGCCGGGCACCACGGACAGGGACCGGCCGGTCACCGTGCAGGTCACCTCGACATCGGTGGTCACACAGCTCGGGCCGCCGGCCTTGTTCCAGCCCAGCAGCCAGCCGCCGGTGCTGGACAGGAACCGGGTGGCGCTTGCCGTCCCGGCACCGTCGGACGCGTTGTAGAGCCGCTGGGCGTTGACCCCGCTCTGGGCGGCGTTCAACGCCGTGGAGCGGGCCAGGAACACGGCCGAGACCTGGAGCGAGGCGAACAGGAGCACCAGGATCAACGGCATCACCACGGCCAGCTCCACCGGGTTGGCGCCCCGCTCCCGGTCGCCGGCCACGAGGCGACACCGGGCGGCGTGAACCGCCCGGCGCCACCTTGCGAACGCGGCTCGGCGCATCTGCCGGCTACTTCGGGTTCGTGTGGCTCGGGATGGCCTTCATCCAGTCGTTGGCCTTGCCGAGGGCCAGGCCGGTGACGATTGTCGCCACGAAGACCAGACCGAAGATGATCACGGCGGTCGGTACCGGGCTGTCGCCCCGCTCGCCGTCGCGCCGCAGCTCGGCGAAGCGCGTCGTCACCACGACGTGCAGGTAGGTGAGGATGGACATGGCGTACTCCTTCTCGGGGGTCGGATCAGACACGGGCGATGAACGGATAGACGACGAAGCCGAGCAGCACGAAGACGAGAAGTGCGCCCGGGATGTCGAGTCGGCTGGTCACGCCCTCGGCGCGGGCCAGGTTGTCGGTGCGGATCTGGTCGCGCAGCGAGTCGGCCCGGCTGCGCAGCGTCTCGTGCACCTGCGCACCCTCGCTGCCGGAGGAGCGCATGATCGCGCCGACGTCGCCCAGCTCCGGGATGCCGATCTTGTCGGCGAGGTCCCGCAGCTCGTCCCAGGGCGCGTGCATCTGCATCTGGGCGATCCGCAGCGACTCCTGAAGCCTGTCGAACACCCAGCCGTCACAGACCGCTGCGGCCCGCTCCAGCGACTGCACCGGCCCGTGCGCGGCGGAGAGCTGCAGCGCCACCAGATCCAGGTACGTGCAGACGGCCTGGCGGAACTCCTCGCGGGCGGCGTCCGCCTTGGCCAGCACCGAGCGGTGCGCCAGCAGAGCGGCGATCAGCGCCATGCCGAGGCCACCCAGCACCGGTACGACAAGCGGCAGCGAGACGCCGAGCACGAACAGCGCCACCCCGAGCAGCGTCGGCGTGGCCAGTCCGATGAGCGCGGACAGCAGCACCGACAGCGCGTACTGCTCGGGGGTCTGGCCGATCAGGGCGAGCTGCCGGTGCGGTGGTCGCAACCAGCGGGACAGCCCGGTCAGCCAGTCCAGCCGACGGGAGGCGGGAGCGGCCACCCGCCCGGTGCCCGGCGGCTGGTGCAGGCGGCGCAGCGCCGGCCCGAGCGCGGGGGTCGCCGGCACCAGCTCCCGGATCACCAGGAACAGGCCCAACCCGATCGCCGCTCCACCAGACACGGCGACGCCGAGGAGCCAGTTGACGATCACCGCAGGCTCCTTCCGGGGACGGTGGCACTCGCGCTCACGCGATCACCTCCTGCGGGTCGGGCGCCGGCAGGAACCGGGCCGGCCGCTGCGGTTGGCTCATCGACCGCACCCAGGCCAGCAGGCCGATGAAGGCGGCACCGAGGGCGGCCATCACCACCTGACCCGTCGGTGTGCCGTACGGCGTGATGTATTCGGTGTTGACCAGCCCGTACGCCAGCGTCGCGAGCGTCATCCCGGTCAGGAAGCGGACCGCGAACCGGGGCTGGGTGCGCTTGGCCTCGATCTCCCGGCGGGTCGCCACCTCCGCGGCCGCCGCGCCGGCGATCGAGCCCAGCACGTCGCCCAGCCGCTCACCCCGGTCGGTGAGGTGCAGGATCAGCGCCGCCACGACCTGGTCGCACACCGGGTCGCCGATCTCGTCGGCGAACGCCAGCAGCGCGGAACGGGCCAGCCAGCCGGCCTGCAACCGGGCGGCGAGCAGCCGTACCTCGTCCTCGATGCCGGGTGGCACGCTGCCGATCGTGCTGATGATCGCCTGTTGGAGGCCCTGGCCCGTACCGGAGACGTCCTTGAGCCGGCGGGTCCACTCGCCGACGGCCTCGATCCGGGCGATCGCCCGCTGCTCGGCCTTGCCCACGGCGAACAGCCACGGCGTGCCGGGCACCGCCACCGCCACCAGCAGGCCCACCACCGGCAGCCCGGTCAGCAGGAACGCCAACGCCCCGGCGACCACAGCGGTGAGCAGCAGCGCCTGGTAGGCCCGCCGCTCGGCAGGTGTGGCGCCGGAGCCACGCCAGAGGCGGCTCAGCCCGGGCCCTGCTCCCGGGGCGGGCCCGGCGGGCCGGCGGCTGCCCACCAGCGCGACGACCGCCAGCAGCAGTCCGGCCACACAGGCGGCCCCGGAGACCACCGCGATCAACTCCAGGCTGTTCCCCATCAGGTCACCGCCGGGCCAGTCGGGTCTGTCGGGGACGCCGCCAGGCACCCGTACCGGCCTCGATCCAGCGGGTCAGCAGCCGGGAGTCGTACCCCACCCGCAGCAGCTGGTCGCGGACCCGTTCTGGGAGGTGCCGGGGGACGGCGCGGCCGTCCGGCCCGGGACCGAAGACGGTGGTGGTGGTGATCCGTCCGGCCTCACCGGCCCCGATCACCTCCTCCACGTGCGAGACGAACCGGTGCTTACGGCCGCCGATCGCGCTCTCGTCCTCGACGGTGACGTAGACGATCAGATCGAGGGCGTTGCCGGCCATCCGGCGGGCCTGGTCGACTGTCATCTCCCGGCCGTGCGCCAGCGCCAGCTCGACGATCCGTTCACCCACCCCGGCCGCGGTACGGGCGTGAATGGTGCACATCGAACCCCGGCTGGTGGTCATGGCCTGGAGCATCGGCACGATCTCCCGGGACCGGACCTCGCCCACGATGATCCGCAGCACGCCCATCCGCAGCGACAGCGGGATGAGGTCGGCGATCGTCACCTCACCCGCCGGCCGGCCGTCGAAGCCGCGCTCGCCGTGCCCCTCCCGCGCCTCGAAGCTCATCACCGCCCGGTGCCGCTCCCGGCGACGGGCCGGCAACAACTCCCGGCTCTCCTCCAGCAGCACGTACGGCTCGTCGGGCGGGATCTCGTTCATCAGCGCCCGGATGATCGTGGTCTTCCCGGCGCCGGCCAGCCCGGCGACCATGATGTTCAACCCGGCGCGCATCGCCGCACGCAGGAAGTCGCGCAGCAGCGGGTCGATCATCTCGTCCAGGTCACCCCGGGCGCCGGCCACGTCGTCCAGGCTCACGTCCAGGGTGTTGTGCTTGCGGATCACCGCGTACGGCCGGTGGCTGACCAGGAACACCGCGGCCAGTCGGCTGCCGTCGGGCAGTTGCAGGTCCAGGGTCGGCTTCACCGTGGACAGTGACCGTTCGGTCGCGCCGGCCCGCCGCGCCGCCGCCTGAAGGATCTCCACCAGTTCGGCGTCGCTGTCGGCGATCGGCTCGGCCCAGTCCACCCCACCGCCGTGCCGGGTGATGCGCACGACGTCGCAGCCGAGGATGTGCACCTCCTCGATGGTGTCGTCGACCAGCAGGGTCTGCAGCCGGCCCAGCCCCACCAGCTCGGCGGTCACCTGGTCGAGCAGCAGGCGCTCCTCGCCGGCGGCCATCGGTGTTCCGGCGCGACGGACCGCGTCCGCGTACTCGGCGACCACGGTGACGGCCAGCCGGGCCCGCTCGGTGTCCTCCTCGTCGACAGTGAACTCCCGGCCGCGCTGCCACAGGGTGAGCCGCTCGGTGAGTTCCCGGCGCAGCTCCCGGACCACCTGGAAATCCATCCGGGGTCGGGGTGCCACCTCCGGCGGCGGCGTGGCCGTGGGCATCGGCTGCGGTACCGCCGCCGACTGGTGGTGCCGGCCGTTCGGTGGGGCCAGCGGCGGCGCGGTGGACGTCGCGGCCGGCGGCTGCTGACGCGGGTCGGTGGAGACGGGCTCAAACCGCATCCGGCACCCCCTGCTGCACCGGCCAGGCCAGCCGCGCCCGCCGGCGTTCCAGCAGCGCGCCGACCGGCACCTCCAGCGCGGCGGCCGCGCGCAGCAGCGGCCGTCCGGACCGCACGGTCCCACCGAGGGCCAGCACCCCTGCGGTACGCGGGTCGTGCGGCAGCCGGGCGATCACCGGCAGTTTCAGTCCGCGGCTGATCTCCGCGCGCCCGTGCCCGTCGCCGACCAGCAGCAGCCGCAGGGTGCCCGGCGGCACCCGGTGTTCGGCGAAGTCCCGCTCGATCGCGGTGACCACCGCCCGGGTGCCAGACAGGTCGGGCAGGTGGGCCCGGGTCACCAGCAGCACCACCGAAGCGGCCCGCAGCAGTGGCCACGGTGGGCCGGTGACGTGCAGCCGGCCGCAGTCGACGAGCACGTCGTAGCCGGGGGTACCCCGGTCCAGGGCGTTGAAGTAGTCGGCGAAGCGCTGCCAGAGCGGGGTGACGCTGCCGGCCTGCGCCGGATCGACCAACCCGGGCAGCAGCAGCCGTTCCCGGCGCGGCGCGTCCAGGTCGACCAGCTGGGACCAGAACGCGGTCTCCAGGTTGCCGTCGCGCAGCTCCCCGACGGCCAGCTCGCCGATGCCGCGCGGCCCGTCCAGCTGACCACCCAGGTAGCCGGCGAGGACCGACCCGCCGGCCGGGTCGCACTCGGCCAGGACCAGCCGGCGGTGCCAGGTCAGGGCACAGGCCAACGCCGAGGTGGTCACGCCGGGCGAACCCTTCGCGGACACCAACGCGATGATCGCCATGTTCAGGCCGCCTCGGTCAGCACGACCGCGATCCGCTCCTGGGCGGCCAACGCCACCACTGCGGGTACGTCCCGGATGAGCAGCGCCAGGTACAGCACCTTCTCGTCGTCCGTCGGGCTGACCATGTCGATGACGGTGGCCGCGAACCGGGTGCCCGCGCCGGCCGCCGCCCCGGTGGCGTTCTCGTCCGGGGTGCTGACCAGCAGCACCTTGTCGCCGGGGTGCAGTGCGCGGGCCGGCACCTGGGCGGTCTTCAGGCCGAGCGCGATCTGCTGCTGACCCGGGCCGAGCAGCGGGTCGTCGGTGACCTGCCCGAGGGTGAGCAGGGTGCCGGGCACCAGCGCCACGGCGGCACGCTTGCCGACCACCTCGTTCAGCCGTGCCGCAGGCACCGGGTGCAACCCCTGGCCGCCGGCGACCTGCACGGTGATCAGATCGGCGGCGCTGACCTCCCGACCGACCTCCACCGGACGGGCCACCGCGAGGTAGCTGCCGGTGGCCCGGACCGAGGTGACCGCGAACGCCGCACCCAGCCCACCGAGGGCGATCAGGAGTACGGCGAGACCCAGCAGCCCTGGGCGGACGCGGCGCTGCCGGACCACCTTGGGCGGGCTGACCGGCGCGTCCACCGGCCCGGTCGAGTTACGCGTTGCCAGACTCACCGTTCGATCTCCATTCCCGACTGTGTGGCTCGCAGAACCGGCTCACTCACCTGGTCACCACCTGGAGTTCCTTGATCTGGACCGGCACGGTGCCGCTGGTCCGGGTCTGCGGGATCGGGTCACCCTCGTCGCCGTCGTCGGTCCACCAGCGCACCGTCCAGTACGTGGTAGCGCCCACCCGGTAGGTGCCGGCCTTCGGATAGCCGTGGTCGTAGCCGCAGTCCGGGGAGGTGCGGCCGGCCCGCTTGCCCTTCGGGTCGTACGGAGTGCCGGCCTTGGTGCAGGTGACCGTGTCGCCGTTGCCCATGCTCCAGACGATCCGGTCGACCTTGGCCTCGATGGAGACCGTCAGCCCGCGGTCGGACGCGGAGGCGCGCAGCGGCCCGAAGTAGCTGGCGCTCGGGGTGGCCCACATCCAGACCGGCAGGCCGACCAGGCCGGGGCCGATGTCCTTGCGGGGTGCCACCTTGAGTCGTGCCGGCAGCAGCTTGATCGACGCGAGAGCCCGCCGGGCCAGTTCCTCCGGGTCCGGCGGAGCGCCGAAGCCGGGCGGTGGCCCGTCGCGCAGCACCGTGTCCTGTGCGCCGAGATCGCCGCCGTTGCAGGTCTGCACGTACCACTGCTGACCCTCGGGTGCCGGCTTCTGCGGCGAGGCGAGCTTGTAGTAGCACCCGTCACCGTTGTTGAACCAGCCCAGCAGGTCGTCGTAGCAGGGGATCGTCCGCCCGCCCCACTGACAGACACCGCCGCCCCCGCCGCCGCCGTTGTCGCCCCCGCCGCCGTTGTCGCCTCCGCCGCCGGGGCCGCCCGGAGTGCCGGGCTCGTCGTCCCAGACGTTGCAGTCCGGTTGGCCGGGCGGACATTCGGCCCCCGGGTCGGCGCGGTGGGCCGCGGCGGCCGGCAGGGACGCGCCGGCCACCAGCAGCAGCGCCAGACCGGCCCCCGCGAGCATCCGCCGGGCCGCGCCGACCTCGCCGGTGCGGGCTCCCCGCCCCCGGGTCAGCACGGCTGGTCCGGGTGCGCCGCGCCGGAGCTGATCAGCCAGCGACCGTCGGGGTAGCGGGTGGCGGTGGCGGTGGCCAGATGTCTGCCGCCACCGCTGCCCGGGACCACGCGCTGGTCCTTGGTGTAGATCAGCCGGTAGCCGGTCGCGTCCAGGCAGTCCTGGATCTCCACGGTTGCCGGATCTGAGTCCAGGCTCACGGCGGTCACGCTGGGATCGGACGCCAATGTCCCGGTACGCATCGCGCCGTGCTCCTTTGCGTCGCGAATGGACAATTGCACCCGGGTCAGCAGCGGATCAGCGAGAAACCGGGACAGTTCCGGCGCGTGTGGATCACTGCGTCGACTCGCCGTCCGCGATGCCGCGAGATAACCGGAGTACGCGTCGAGCGCCGCCTTTTCGGCAGCTTCCCGTTCGGCGCCCGAATCGGCCCGCACCCCGTCGCCCCGCGCCGTCGCCGGCCGGTCGACCGTCTCCTGCCCGCTGCCGCAGGCGGTGACCGGCACCGCCGCCACGACCGCCAGCAGGCAGATTGCCGTTCGCCTGAGCTGCCGTCCGCGCACCGCTGAACCCTCCTCGTGATCGCCCGACGTGCGACGAAGCACCGCCGCCGGGCATGCGGAAGCGCGCCCGGATCAGTGCCTTCCGGAGCTGTTCATTGCGCTTCTGCATTCACCGTTACGGATCTTCTACAAATGCAAGGTCCCGTGTCGTCCGGTCATTGAGGTGAGGCTTGCGTCACACCCAAGGGGCGAGCATAGGCTGACGCTCGCCGATGCAACAGAGGCAATTCAAGTGAACACTCTGAGTGATGATTGGTGGTGGTGGCGGGTGTCCGTGCTGCACTGCGGACGATTGCCGGTCGAGGGGCCGCGGATGGTCCGGTCTCGCCGGCCGGGGTTGATCCGCCGCACCCCCCGGGTCGGTCCTGAGAGTGGGACATCGTGCATCCATCCCGGCATCCGGACGGCACCCCGGAGCGGCGGACGGGCTGCCCCGACCGGCACACCGCCGAGCCTGCCCTCCGGCGGGAGGGCGGTCGTGCGACGACTGGCAAGCGTCGGTTTCCGCGCCATCCGCTACACCCGAGCGAGCGTTCAGTCACGATCCGTGTTCACCTTTACGAGGGGTGGCCGGGGTTCGGCGTGGTCCACGTGGCGCTGACCGGCCCCCCAGCGGCGGCACCCGGCCGGCGGAACCCGACCGATCAGGCAACTGGGCCGGTCTCGGGAACTGACCGCCCTCGGCTCGCGACCGGGCTGGCGATCGTGGCGGTCAGTCCGCTGTTGCGGTTCGCCGTCGTGCGCTACGCCGTACCCTCGGGCACCCCCAGCCGGACCGGCTGCGACGCGTGCGGCGCGGCGATCGGCCTGACCCGGCCCTGGCCGGCGCTCGGCCCCTTCGGCAGGTGCGGCAGGTGCCGGGCCCGGGTCGGCCCGCCGCCCGGCACGGTCGAGCTGGCCGCGCTCGCCGCCGTGGCGCTGCTGGCGCTGGTCGGCCCGTCGGGCGGGGGTCTGCCGGCGTTGGCCTGGTGGCTCGCGTGGACCGTGCCGGCGGTCCTCGTCGACCTGGCCGTGCACCGGCTGCCCGACCGGCTCACCCTGCCGGCGGCGGCCGGAACCTGGCTGCTGCTCGGCGCGGCCGCGCTCGCCGACACCGACGCGGGCCCCTGGCTGCGGGCCGTCGCCTCCGGCGCGGGGCTGGCGCTGTTCTTCGCCGTCAGCACACTGCTGCTCGGCCGCCGGGGCTTCGGCCTGGGCGACGCCAAACTGGCGCTCAGCGTGGGAGCGCTGCTCGGCTGGTACGGCCTGCCCGTCCTGCTCCTCGGGCTGCTGCTCGCGTTCGGGCTGTCCGCGCTGGTGAGTGTGGGACTGCTGGTCGCCCGACGGGCCCGGTGGGGCACGCACCTGCCGTTCGGCCCGTTCCTGCTGCTCGGCACGGTGGCCGCCCTCCTCCTGACCTCCTGACACGCGGCCCCGCCGCCAGCGGCTCGCAAGATCGTGCTCGATCCAGGATGTAGTGGCCTCCCGCGCGACCGAGGCCACTAGAACCAGGATCGAGCACGATCTTGTGGGCGAGGCGCGTGGCGCTCCGCGCGGGCGGCGCCCCGCGCGGAGGGCACGTGCCGTTGGGTGGCGGGGTCAGGGGCGGGGTCGGCTGGCGAGGTCCGGTACCGGGCGGCGGGCATCGGCGCGACGGCGCAGCGCCTCAGCGGTCGGGCGGGCCAGAAGCGGGGTCGCCACCATGGCGACCAGGGCGCCGAGCAGCAGGCCGGCGGCCACGTCGTGCGGGTAGTGCACGCCCACGAAGACTCGGGAGAAGGCGGCCAGCACGGCCAGCGGCAGCGCGACCAGCCCGAGCCGTCGGGAGAGCAGCAGTGTGGTGATCGCCAGCGCGCCGGCAATTGTGGCGTGGTTGCTGGGGAACGACCAGTCACCGGGTGGTGGGCAGGTGCCGGCGATGATCGCCCGGCCCACCGTCCGGCACGGCCGGTCCTCGTCCACCACTGTCTTGAGCCATTCGCTGCCCGCGTACGCCAGGAGGGTCGGCAGCGGCGCGACCAGGGCGAGTGCCCGGTCGTGCGGGCCGCCGACCAGGCGGCGCACCGCGGCCGCCACCAGCAGCGCGCCGAGCAGCAGGATCACCCCCTCGGTGGCGTGCCCGACGAACCACTGCACCGGGGTCGGGGTGCCGGCTGCCGCGTCGACGATGTCGCGGTACCACTCGGCGCTGATCTCTGGAACGTCCGTGCTGCCGTTGGCGGCCATGAATCACCTCACTAGACGTTCATACCTCGTTCATCTGGGAGACACCCTAGGAACGCGGCAGCGGGCGGCGCCGCAGTCGAAGGTCGAGCCGGCCGTACGACTTTCGTCCAGCGATCGCACAGGCGCCTCATGGCTGCGGACCTCGGGGACAAGACCGCCGACGGACTGCACCTGGCGTCGCCTGCGACGGTCCGGTCGACCGGCCGATGCCGCCGGTGCCCGACCCCGGGCCCGAGCCGACGTCGCCACCGGGTCGCCGCCCCACCCGCCGCTCGGCCGAGGCCGGCTCAGGTCGCGTCTGCAAACTACGGACCGGCCTCAAACGTGAGGATCAGGAGCTGGTTACGCCGAGTTGTCTGGAGGCCGGGCGCCCTTGTTTCCACACGGCAGGCTCGATGGCCGACGGGTCGTCACCGGCCCAGGTCGCGTTGGCTAGGGGCTGAGCGGTCAATTGCAGGACCCGGCCTGGTAACCCCCGGAGCATCGGTCCTGCCTCGGATCGCCTGCCGGGTACTGCCGTACATAGCCACGGCAGCCCGCCGGGCGCGGGCGCTGGCGGGCGTTGTCAGCAGCGGTGCCGCTGCCGTGTCGATCGCATCAAGGACTGGATGCCAGCGGGGATCGATGGCGCTACGTAGCCGGTGAGAGTTGTCGAGGTACCAGGCCCGCTCGGTGGGCGTCCAGGGGCGCTGGCGTTCGGCGCTGATGGCGGCCGTGAGCGCAGGAGAGCGTTGCCAAGCGGCGGCGGTGCTGGTGTTGGCGTAGACGACCTCGCCATTGCGTCGAAACGCGAAGGCGACGTGCGCCAAGTCTTGGGTGTCGACGGCGTGTGCACCGCGGATGACGCCGCGGTAGCACTCGTCGTGAACGGCGGTGTCGATCAGTCGGCCGCGGCCGACTGCCTCGACCTCGCTCCAGTACCGGTGCAGGATCCCCAGGCGGCTGAGGGCCTCGGGGACCGCGACGATGGCGACCTCGACGCGGTAGCCGGCGTCGTGGAACCGGCGGGCGATGTCCTCGAACTCGCTCTCGTAGCGCATGGCCGACTCGAGGACGACGTGGCAGCGGTTGTCGATGGCGTACTGCTGGGCCTTGCCCCACCAGCGTTCCCCGTCCGGTCGCACCTTCGCGCTGGCCGTGGTTTCGTCCTCGGCCTGCCAGCGGTGGAAGCTGGGGTGCATCGGGTTGTAGAAGTCCATGTTGATGTTGATGAAGGCACTGCCCGCGCCCAGCGCTCGCTTCACCATCGTGGTGACCGCCGTCTTGCCTGCGCCGGTCTGTCCTCCCACGATGACCGCCACCGGCCGCTGCTGGGATGGGGCGCCGGTGAGGAACATCGGGACGATCTGCTCGCGGAAGATCCGCTCGTTGGCGTCCTCGGAGAGCACGCCGTCAGGGAACTCGGTCAACGGCGTGCCTGACGCAGCACGGCGACGCACTCCTCACGGAGCCGGGCGACCTTGTCGATGTCGGCGGGATCGAGATCCCGTAGGGCCCCCGCGAGACGGCTCTGAGACGCGATGACCTGCTCCAGGGAGCCCTGGTCACCGCCGGCCTGCTCCAGCTCGTAGCGGCGAGCGGACTGGGCCGCGAGGGCCTGGGCGATCAGGTCTCGGGTGACCTGGTGATCGTGGAGCTGCTCCGGTGTCAACGACGACGGGGTGAGGCTCCCCAACACCGACTCATCATTTCCCGACGAAGGCATGCTCGTCCCTTCCTGGCTCAAGGTGCGGGGTCGCGGCGAATTCCACCAGCGTGAGACCGCCGGCGGTGCCGTCGTACCGGGTGATCGACGTGTTCGCGACCGGAGTCGTCGCGACGATGGCAGCGATCTCGTCGAACCCGAGACCTTCGATGAGGTGGCGCATCACCACGACCACGGCGTCGTGGGCCACGAGCAGGACGCGCCGGCCCGCGTGCTGGGTGTTCAGGTCCGCCAGCACGGCCGCCAGGCGTCGAGCGATGTCGGCGAACGACTCACCACCAGGAGGCTGGTAGGAGAACTCGCCTTCGGCCGCGAGCCGGGCTGCCTCCGCGGGGAACCGTTGAGCGATCATGGCGGGGGTCAGTAGCTCCAGGTCGCCCATGAGCCGATCGCAGAGACGGCGATCGACGACGGCGAGGGGATAGTCGGCACCCGACTGCGCCGCGGTTTCCGCCGCTCGTGACCAGGTCTGCCGAGCGCGGACATAGGGGGAAGAGACGACGACTTGGGGCCGGCGGTGACCGGGTAGAGCGGCGAGCCAGTGACCGAGTCGGGTGGCCTGCCCCCATCCCAGCGACGACAGCTCGATGTCGGCATCTCGCCCGGTCAGACCATGATCGGTCAGCCCTCGTGCGTGTGCATCGGCGAAGGCGACGTTAGCCAGGCTCTGCCCGTGTCGGATGAGGGTCAGCTCAGCGACGGTGTCCATGTCTCCATTCTTCATAGTGGGCGCCACGGGTCCGTTGTAGGCGCGGGTCTGCCGTTTGGCGCTCAGTTCGGCGCGGGTCCGCCCGCCATGCGCTCGCGCACGGCCTCCAGCGCCTCGAAGGCGTACGCCCAGTTGTGGCACTTGAAGCTGCGCAGGCCGTCGATCGCGGTGTGGCAGTCGGCGCAGCGCACCCCGGCGATGGCCTCCGGCACCTCGGTGTTGACGTACCGGTGTTCGCCGAGGATGACCGTGGCGATCATGTTCTTGTCGTGCAGGCCGGTGAGGGCCGACGAGACGATGTCGTACCAGGTGATCCGCCGGCCGCACTTCGGGCAGTCCGGTTCGTCGCCGCTGACCCACAGCGGGGCGCCGATGGTGCGTGCCGGCATTCCCAGCAGCTTCTCCAGACGCCGGACGTCCGACTCCGGTGTGGTCCACCGGTGCCGGCCGGGCAGCGACGCGGGCGAGTCGTACACGGCGCGGAACAGGTCGTGGTCGACCCGCACGGTTTCCCGCTGACCGGTCATCGCGTCCCCCTCGGTGATTCGGTGCCCCCACCGTGGTCGGCACTGACCAGGGGTGCAGCCGGATCAACGACACGAGGGGTCAGCGGGTCGTCGCCCCGGCTGCTAGACATCGAGATCCGACCGCGGCGAAGGGACCCCCTCGTGACCGACCAGCCGGCACCCGACACCACCGACGTCACCGCCCGACCCAACGTCGCCCGGATGTACGACTACTTCCTGGGTGGCAGCAACAACTTCGCCGCCGACCGCGCCGCAGCCGAGCGGGTGTTGGAGATCTTCCCGGGCACCGGGCTCGCCGCGCAGACCAACCGGCACTTCCTGCGCCGGGCCGTCCGGTACGCCGCCGGGCAGGGCGTCCACCAGTTCCTGGACATCGGGGCGGGTCTGCCCACCCAGGGGACCGTGCACGAGGTGGTGCGGGCCGTGGCGCCGGACGCCCGGGTGGTCTACGTCGACTACGACGAGGTGGCCGTCGCGTACGCCCGGCGGTTGTTGACGGACGTGCCCGGCACGGCCGTCGTGCAGGGTGACCTGCGGCGGCCGGACGACCTGCTGGCCCACCCGCAGGTGCGGGCCACGCTCGACCTGGACCGCCCGGTGGCCGTGCTGCTGCTCGCGGTGCTGCACTTCGTGCCGGACGACGACGACCCGTGGGCCGCGGTCGCCCGGCTGCGCGACGCCACAGTGCCCGGCAGCCACCTGGTGCTGTCGCACCTGACGCTGGACGGCGTCCCGCCGGAGGTGGCCGAGCGTGGGCAGGCCGTCTACCGCGCCAGCAGCGCCCCGCTGGTGCCCCGCACCCACGCCGAGACGTTGCGCTTCTTCGACGGGTACGACCTGGTGGAGCCCGGCCTGGTCGAGACCACCCGGTGGCGGCCGGACGCCGAGCCGGAGGCCGGGGACGCACACGGCTACGCCGGGGTCGGTGTCCGCCGCTGACGCGTTTTCGCCTCCGGTGCCGGGCCTCGGGTGGTACGACGGATCCAGCGCCTGCCACCGGGAGGAGCGCCGATGGCGAGCAGGCCCGAGCGGCTGTTGCGGGGAAGCGACGCGCCGCTGAGCGCCTCGTTCCTGGAGCTCTTCTTCGACCTGGCGTTCGTGCTCGCCCTCAGCCAGTCGGCAGTGCACCTGCTGAACGACCTCACGCTGGCCGGCGCCCTGCGCACCGCCCTGCTGCTGGCCGGCGTCTGGTGGATCTGGGTGACCACCACCTGGAGCGCCGACTGGTACGACCCGGAGTCCCCGGCGATCCGCGTGGTGTTGGTCGCCGCCACGCTGGGCAGCCTGCTGGCCGGGGTGGCGACCCCGCAGGCGCTCGGGGAGCGGGGGGTGCTCTTCGCCGGCGCGTACGTCGCGGTCCACCTCGTCCGGGGTGTGGTCACCGCCTCGATGCTGCGCGGTCATCCCCGGCAGCGCCGGGCGCTGCGGATCCTCTGCTGGTACGCGGCCACCGCAGTGCCGTGGCTGGCGGGCGCGTTCCTGCCGCAGTGGCGGGTGCCGCTCTGGGTGCTCGCCCTCGCGATCGACGTGACCGGTCCACGGCTCGGCTGGCCCACGCCGAGGTTGGGTCGCGCCCGTCAGCAGGAGTTGCGCCTCGCTGGAGCGCACTTCGCCGAGCGCTACCAGCAGATCATGATCATCGCGCTCGGTGAACTCGTCCTGGCCGCCGGGCTCTCGTACGCCGGCACCCGCCTGGATCTCGCCGAGACCGTCGCCTTCCTGCTGGTCTTCGTCACGGCCGTGCTGATCGGGCTGCTCTACGTGACCCCCGCGGGCCGGCACCTGGGCTCGGCCATCGAGCACGCCGATCCGTCCCGGCTCGGTGTCGTCACCGGTTACCTGCACCTCGTGATGATCGCCGGCATTGTGGTGACGGCCGTCGGAGCCGAGCTGAGCATCGCCCACCCCTCCGAGGTCGGTGACCTGGCGGCTGTCGCGGCCATCCTGGGCGGCCCCACGCTGTTCCTCGTCGGCCGGATCCTGTTCTCGCTGGCCATCCACCGGCGGTTGTCCTGGCCTCGGGTCGGCGCGCTGCTCGTGCTGGCCGGCGCGGCGGCCGCCCTGCGGCTGCCGCTGCTAATGATCAGCGCGGTCGCCACCGCCGTGGTGCTCGTGGTGGCGGTCCTGGACCACGCCGCTCTCTTCACCTACCGCCGGCGCGGGTCGACTGACTGACGGCAGGCGAAAGACAGTCGGCTGGCGGGCGGCGTGCCGTAGCGGAATCTGCCGTGCCGGGCCGCGGGGGCCCCCACGGCGCCCCCCGCCCCGCCCCGCCACCCCCCCCCGCCCCGGAGGAGGGGACCCGGCGGACCCCAAGACCACCCCCCCCCGG
>NZ_JBNCKQ010000003.1:453864-727228 GCF_049841615.1 Micromonospora sp. DT63
TGGGGGGGGGGGGGGGGCGGGGGGTTGCTGACGCGGCGGGGGGGGGCGGGGGGCGCCCTACGGGCGCCCGCGCCCCGTCCGGACCACGCCACGCGACGGGTTCGGCGTCCACGTGCGTCAGCCCTTCACCGCGCCCGCGGTGAGCCCTTCGGTGAGGAAGCGCTGCCCGAGGGCGTACATGATCACCACGGGGATGCTGACGAGCAGCGACGCCGCGGCGAGTTGTCCCTGCGGCACGACATCCCCGGCGATCATCGACTGCATTCCCACCGGCAGCGTCTTGTACTCGTCCTTCGTGATGAACACGAAAGCGAAGAGGAACTCGTTCCAGGCGTTGGTCAGGGTGAAGAGCGCGACCGCCAGCAGCCCCGGCTTGGCCAGGGGCAGCACCACCCGGCCGAACGCCTGGATGCGGCTGCACCCGTCGACGAGCGCGGCCTCCTCCAGCTCGACGGGGATCGACGAGAAGTACCCGACCAGCAGCCAGGTGGCGAACGGCAGCGTGAACGTCGGGTACGTGACCACCAGCGACCACAACGAGTCGGTGAGCCGCGCGCCGATGAGCATCTGGTAGAGCGGGATGAACAGCAGTGCGCCCGGCATCACGTAGGTGAGCAGGACCGTGACGGTGAAGCCCTGCGCGCCCCGGAACCGCAGCCGGGCCAGCGCGTATCCCGCGAGGGCCGCGCAGACCAGCGCCACCGCCGTGGACGCCGCGGACACCAGGAGGGTGTTGAGGTACCAGCGGCCGAACGGCTGGTTGGCGAAGAGCGCGGTGAACTGCTCGGTGGTCCAGGGTGTCGGCCACAGGTCGTCCGTCCGCATCACGACCTGGCCCTCGGACTTGAAGGCCGTGACCCCGATCCAGTACAGCGGACCCAGCACGAAGAAGAGCAGCCCGGCCAGCGCGACCCAGGAGCCCAGGCCCGACACCGTCGAGGATGCCCGGCGACCGCCGCGCGACTGGAGGGTCGAGACCACGCGGCCGACCGCCGCCGCGATCAGCAGGATCACCCCGAGGATCACCGCCGCCTTCCAGAAGATCTGCGGCGAAGCCCAGAGCAGCAGGCCGGTGACCACCGCGGTGATCATCCACGGCAGGGCCTTGCGCGCCCGCGTACCGACCCGCAGCGCCGCGCGTCGTGCCCGGGGCAGGTTCGCTCCCGAGTCCTGACGCAGCAGCCGGACCAGGAGGAACACCAGCCCGCCGATGACCGGCAGCATGATGAGCGTGACCGCCGCACCGGCGCCGTACTGCAACTGCAGAATCGCCTTCGAGTACGCGACGAGCACGTACGGCGCTGTCACGTCACCCGGGCCGCCCTGGGTCAGCAGCCAGACCAGGTCGAAGTTGTTGAACGTCCAGATCGACGACAGGGTCACCGTCACGGTGATCACGTGACGCAGTCCGGGCAGCGTCACGTTGACGAACCGCTGCATCGACGAGGCACCGTCGATTGTCGCCGCCTCGTACAGGTCCGCCGGGATGGCCTTCAACCCGGCCAGGAAGCACACGGTGAAGAACGGCACCCCCTTCCAGACGTTCACGAGGATCACCGACGGCATGGCCAGCTCCGGGTCGGACAGCCAGCCCGCCGGCCAGCTGTCGACCAGGTGCAGGTCGACCAGCAGCGGTCCGATCCCGGTGGCGGTGAGCAGGTTGTTGACGCTGCCGAAGATCGGGTCGAGCAGCGCGCGCCAACTGAACGCCGTCACCACGGTCGGCACCACCCACGGCACCAGGAGCAACCCCGCCAGCACCGCCCGCCCGCGGCGCCGGTGGTGCAGCAGCAGGGCCGCGGCCAGCCCGAGCACGACCTTGAAGATCTCGGCGTACGCGGTGAAGACGAACGAGTTCACCACGCCCGTGTGGAACTGGCCGTCGTCGACGAGGTGCAGGTAGTTGTCCAGGCCGACGAAAACGGTGTCCTGCCCGTGTCGTTCCGTGGTGCTGGTGATGATCGACCGGGCGATCGGCACGAGGACGAGCCCGCCGACCAGTACGGCCATCGGGGCGAGGAACAGCGCGGCCAGTCGCCAGTCACGCCCCAGCCGCCGCTGGACCGCCGTGAGGGAGCCGGGTCCCGGCGGCGGGGAGACCCTCGCCGCCGGAACCCGCGCGGGACGGACCGACCTCACTGCGGCAGCCCCTGCTGGTTGAAGATCTGCACCATCTTCGCGTGGGCCGCCTTCACGGCCTGCGCCGGCGCGGTGCCCTGCACGACCTGCTGCATCATGTCGGTGAGGACGTACGCCGAGCCGACGGCCTGCTGGCCGGCGCTGGCCTTCTGCGGGAAGGTCAGGCCGTTCTTCGTGTTCAGCGGCAGTTTCAGTTCGGTGATCCTGCGGAGCATCGGGAACGCCGGGTCACCGCTGGTGAAGAACGGGTCGGCGTCCCAGACCTTCTCCCAGGCGGGCATCACCAGGCCGGGCGCCTCCTTCGCCACGCCGAGCAGCGCGGGCGCGCTGACCAGGTACTGCGCGAGGAGCTTGGCGAGCTGAGGGTTCTTGGCGCCCTTGAAGACGACGAAGCCCTGCGACTGGCCGAGCAGCAGGGGATTGTTGGTCGCCGGCCCGATGCAGTCGGAGAACACGTGGGTGTTGGCGTGCACCGGGTTCTTCTTGGTCCGGGAGTCCGCGTAGACGCTGAACTGGTTGCGGGTGTAGCCGAGGATCCCGGCGAGCCAGTTCTCGTTGTTGCTGGTGTCGGTCCAGCTCGCGATCCCCGGCGGCAGCATCGGCTTGTACTTGGGATTGGTGTAGATGTCGCCGAGGAAGGTCACCGCCTGCACCGTCTCGGGGGAGTCGAACGTGACCTTCCGGGCGTCGTTGGAGGCGATCGATCCGCCGTACGCGTTGATCAGCGCCTCGATCATGCCGTTGCCGTCACCGGACCGGTTGACCGTCATGCCCCAGCCGAACCGCCGCTTGCCCGGATCGGAGATCTCCAGGCACAGGTCCCGCAGCTCCTCCCAGCTGTAGATGTCCTTCGGGGTGATGCCCTTGTCCTGCATCCAGTCCTTTCGCAGGAACGATCCGATCCCGATGAAGTGGTACGGGATCGCGAACCACCTGCCGTCGAAGACGCAGAAGTTCTTGGCCTCGGCGCAGGGTTCGCCGTACTTGGCGGTCAGCGCCTGGACGACGTCCGTCACGTCCTCCAGGTCGCCCAGCGACTGGAACTGCGCGACGAACCGTGAGTCGGTCATGAACGCCAGGTCGCGCGCCACCCCACCCTTGACCTCGGCGTCGATCTTGGCCACCACGTCACCGGCGTCGGCCTGGACCAGACTGTTCTCGATCTTCGTGCCGGTGGTGTCGGCGAACTTCTTGATCGAGCTGTCGAGGGCCTCGTTCGCAGCCGTCGAGTACAGCTTCTGGGACAGCATCCCCATCGAGGAGCCCTTCATCGACGACGCGGCGTCGATCAGCTCCTGTGGAACGTCCGGTTGCACCTTGCTGGGTGATTCGGAGCTGCCCCCACACGCGGCCAGGCCGGTCGCGCCGAGCACTCCCACCCCCACCCCCAGAAAGCCGCGCCGAGACCACGCCGACTTTTCCTCCATGGAACTTCGCCTCCTTCGTTTCCCCGCGCACGGCGGCACGCCGAAGGCTCGCCTGGCGAACGCCGTGATGGTTGTGTGTTCCAGTTGGGTTTCTGTGGCGGCGACCACCTGCGGTCGCCCGTCGAGAAGGGACCACCGCCGTTCGAGATTTCGAACTAGGTTCGATATACCGGATCGAGTGGACGCGACGCTAGAGCAGCTTGGTGAGTTATGTCAATGTTTCGATGTTGTTTCGAGCCGAAAGCGGGAGGTCGGCTATCGAGACTGGGCCCGGTAGCCCATGCGAGCCGACAGCGCAGCAGCGCCGTCCCGAACCAGCCCGGTCCACTCCACCTGCACCTCAGGCGTCCAGCGAATGATCGGCGCGGACAGGCTCATCGCGGCGATGGTGGCACCGGAGTGGTCCCGGATCGCCGCCGCGACGCAGCGCATCGCGCTGTCCGACTCGCCGACGTCTACCGCGACGCCGTCCGCCCGGACACGTTCCAGGTGCTCACGCAGCAGCTCCGGGTCGGTGATACT
Organism: Micromonospora sp. DT63; assembly: GCF_049841615.1. Taxonomy (NCBI): domain Bacteria; kingdom Bacillati; phylum Actinomycetota; class Actinomycetes; order Micromonosporales; family Micromonosporaceae; genus Micromonospora; species Micromonospora sp. DT63. The sequence goes on from NZ_JBNCKQ010000003.1 coordinate 457,953, forward strand.
GGCCGGCGTCATCCCCGGCAGAGGATCCTTCAACAGGACGCCGTCCAGGTCCGCCTGATCGAGGGCTGACAGCAGCACCTTGCCGACCGCCGTGCAGTGGGCCGGCAGGCGCAGCCCGACACCGGACACCATCCGCACGGGGTGCGTGCTGTCGAACTTGACGAGGTAGATGACATCGGCGCCGTCGAGCACCGCCACATGAACCGCCTCGTCACACTTGGCGGCCACGTCCCGCGCGACCCCCTGCGCCTCGCGTACCAGATCAAGCCGGCCCGCGAACGCCGCGCCCAGCTGGAACAGCGGCATGCCGAGCCGGTACTGCACCGGCTGGCCCGGTACGGAGATCAGATACGAGCGGGCCTCGAGGGTGACGAGCAACTCGTGGACTGTGGTGCGGGGCAGGTCGAGTCGCTCCATCACCTGACGGGCCGACAGCTGGGGGCAGTCCAGGAACAGTTCGAGGACGTCAAGCGCGCGGATGACTGCCGGTACCACACGGGGCATGTCGAAAGTCCCTTCGCAGTGCCGGACTCGTGCCAACGATCTCCACACGGACCAGCACCCGAAGAGGATAACTACGTCAACTCCGAGCGCGCCACGAACGTGGCTGGACAGTAAGGGAGGCCGGGCACGCTCACGTGCCCAGACCGCCGCCGAGGTTGGTGACGGCGGTCACACCGGTGCGTGACCCGATCGCGAGGAGGTCGTCGTCTTACCTGTTGTGAGACGAAGCCTGGACGCGGCCGACGAGCAGGAACTCGTACGCCGCGTGGCCCGCGGTGACCGGCGGGCCTTCGACGAGCTCTACCGGCGTACCGCACCGTGGCTGGAGGTGCGGCTGCGGCGTCGGTGCGCCGACCCGGACGTGGTCGCCGACGTCCTCCAGGAGACCTACCTGACCATCTGGCGGGCGGCCGGCAGCTTCGCCGGCGACCAGGCCAGCGGCAGCGCCGTCGGCTGGCTGTGGACCATCGCCGCGCACCGCCTGGTCGACGCGTTCCGGCGTCGCTCCCGGCAGGCCCGGACGCCGCAGGTGCACCCGGCCGAGACGGTCGTGCCCGCCGCCGAGGACGAGGTGCTCGCCGGCCGCGTCGGGCAGGAACTCGAACAGGCCCTCGCCGTACTGCCGCCCGAGGTCCGCGCGGTGCTCCGCGCCACAGTCCTCGACGGCTTCACCGTCCGCGAGACGTCGGTGCTGCTGGGCGTACCCGAGAACACCGTCAAGTCCCGGATCCGCCGCGCCCGGATCGTCCTGCGGGAGGCCCTGTCATGACCACGCATCCCACCCTGAACGACATCGACCGCTACGCCGACGGCGATCCCGGCCTCGACGAGGCGACCGTCTGGTCGATCGAGGTGCACCTGGAGAGCTGCGCCGACTGCCGCGCGCGCCTGGCCGGCAGCACCACCGCCGAGTCGCGCGCCCTGGTCGCCGAGGTCGCGGCAGCCGTCGACCGTGGGATCGCCGCCGGCCCCGCCCCACGATCAAGGGCATTTTTCCGTACGCCGGTGCGCCAGCGCTGGTTCGTGGCGGCGCTGCTGCCGTGGGTCGCCATGACCGCCGGCGTGCTCGGCAGCGCGGCCCTGCTCACGTACTTCCTGGCCGAGTTGCCGTCGATCGTGTTGCTGCTCGCGCCCCTGGCGCCGCTGCCCGGGGTCGCGGCTGCCTGGAGCAGACGCGGCGACCCGGCCTGGGAGCTGATCGTCGGCACCCCCTCGGCCGGTCTGACGATGCTGCTGCGCCGTACCGCAGTGGTGCTCGTCCTCGTCATCCCGGTCCTCGCCGCGTTCGCCGTCCTCGGCGCCAGCCGTGCGAACCTCGCGCTGATGCTGCTGCCGTGCCTGGCCTTCACCGCCGCCACGCTGCTGCTCGGCTCCCTCGTCGGCGTCCACCGCGCCGCGATCGGCCTGATGGTGGCCTGGGCCGCCGCCGTGGTCGCGCCCAGCCTCGCCACCGCCGAACTGCCGGTGCTCCTGCAACCGGCGGCCACCGGTGGGTGGGCCGTCGTCACTGTCGTGCTGGCCGCCCTGACCCTCCTGCGCGCCAACAGCTTCCGGCGCCTCACCTCGTTCTGAAGGGAACCACCATGCGAGCGGTGAGTACGGTCGAGACGGCCGCCACCATCCACCCCTGGGCCATCCACGCCGAGGCGCTGAAGGTACGAGCCGGCCGCCACCTGGCCGTCGACGGGCTCGACCTGAGCCTGGGTACGGGCGTGCACGGCCTGCTGGGGCGCAACGGCGCGGGCAAGACGACGTTGATGCGTGCCCTCGCCACGGTGCTCAAGCCGGCCGGAGGTCGGCTCACCCTGCTCGGCAGTTCCGTCGACGGCCGCGCCGACCTGCGCCAGGCCCGACGCGCGCTGGGCTACCTCCCGCAGCACTTCGGCTACTACCCGCGGTTCACCGTGCGCGAGTTCGTGTCGTACCTGGCCTGGTTGAAGGAGATGCCGAAGCCCGACATCCCGGCGGCCACACAGCGGGCGATCGACCGCGTCGGCCTCAGCGCCAAGGCCGACGCCCGTCTGCGGACACTCTCCGGCGGGATGCTGCGCCGGGCCGGCGTCGCCCAGGCCATCGTCAACGACCCGCAGGTGCTGCTGCTGGACGAGCCGACCGTCGGCCTCGACCCCGAACAGCGCCTCGACCTGCGCGAGTTGCTGCGCGACCTGGGTACTGACGCCTGCGTACTGGTCTCCACCCACCTCGTCGAGGACGTGGTAGCCGCCTGCACCGAGGTCGTGCTGATCAACGAGGGCCGGCTGGTGTGGCAGGGCACCCCCGCCGCGCTGGCCGAGCAGGGCGACGAACACCACCCGGGCGACAGCCCCGCCGAACGCGGCTACTCCGCTCTGCTCCGCCGCCACCTCGCGGAGGCCGCCCGATGAGCGTCCTGGGGATCGAACTGCGGCGCTCCGCCGCGGCCGGCGCCGCCCTGATCACGTTGACGGTCGGCGTCGCCGCCCTCTACACCGCCCCGGGACGCTGGTCGCAGGGCTGGATGTCCCTCGCGCTGACGGTGAAGGAGTACATGATCCTGCTGTGGCCGATCGCCCTGGCCGCCGGAGCGTGGCAGGGCCGCCGCGAGCACCGGGCCAAGGTCGGCGAACTGTTCGCCACCACACCCCGGTCCCGTGCCCGCCGGATGCTGCCGGTCCTCGTCGCGATGGGGGCGTCGGCCGGGCTCGCCTTCCTGCTCGTGATCGCCGCAGGCGGCCTGCGGATCGCCTCGACCGCCGCCTACTTCCCGCCGGACGTCGTCGCCATCACGCTTGTCGGCGCGCTCTCCCTCGTCGCGGCGGCCTGGCTCGGCCTGGGCATCGGGCGGCTGCTGCCCACTCTGGTGACCGCTCCCGTGCTCGCCGTGGCCGGCGTGCTGCTGGTCTTCTTCACCGCGATCATGCGACCGGACTGGATGGGCGCGATCCTGTCGCCCGCCTACGGCAGCAGCCCGTTCTACGCGTTCCAGACCATCGACCCACGGGTCACCGCCGTGCTCGCCCTCTTCATGGGCGGGCTCGCGCTGACCGGCGTACTCCTGCTGGTCGCCGGTGGCCGACGGGCCTCGATCGCCGCCGCGTTGCCGGTGCTGCTCGGCTTCGGCGTCGCGGCGGCGATCGTCCCCCGCGACGAGGCAGCGCTCGTCGCGCCGGTCGACCCCGTCGCCCGCGAACTCGTCTGCACCGACGACGCGCCGAAGGTCTGCGTCACCCGCGTCAACGCGAACGTGCTGGACGCGCTGACCCCACTCGCCCGCCAGGGCCTGGCCGTCCTCGCGCAAATGCCGGACGCCCCCACGCAGGTGTACGAGGACCGGCGGGCCTACCTCATCGAGGACGCGCCCGCCCGCGACACCGACATCGTCACGATCGTCGTCCGGATCGACGACCACGGTGGCCTGGCCCACCCCGACGCCGTGGTCCCCGAGATGGTCTTCGGCCTGGGCACCGGGTACGGCAACCCGGACTGCGAGCGCAACGGCGCTGTCGAACGGGCGGCCGCCTACCACCTGCTCGGCCGCGAGCCGGTCTCCGACGTCGGCGTCATCCCCGAGATGATCGAGGAAGAACCGCAGCTCAACGCCGAGGCGGTCGCCCTGTGGCAGGGCCTGCAGAAGCTACCCGCACCGGAGGCGATGTCCCGCGTGACTGCGGTACGCGACGCGATCCTGGCCTGCCAGGACCCCACCGGACTGCTGTCGCGATGACCCTGCACCTGCGCGCGCGACGCGTACCCCTGGCGCTGGCCGCCTCCGTCGGCGCGGCGGCCCTGATCTGGGCGCTGTGGCTGACCCTCGCCAAGGAACGCGACGCCATCCTCCTGCTCGTCGTGCTGACGGTCATGCTGATGGTGGCGGTCCTGTCGACCACGCTGGCCGCCCCCGACGAAGACCTGGAACGCACCGCCGCACTGCACTGGCCGTGGCGCCGAGCCGTGCATCTGCTGGCCGCGCTGGCGCTCGTACTCGGCGTGCTGCTCGCCACCCAGCTCACCGGTGCCCGGTTCGGCCCCGCCGCGCTGGTGGTCCGCGACTCCGCCGGCCTGCTGGGCCTGACCGCCCTCTGCGCGGCGGTCGTGGGCGCGGCCCGCGCCTGGTTCGTCCCCATGGGCTGGGCTGTCGTCGCGGCCCTGTTCCCCCAACCGGGCACGTGGGGGACGCTCGCCACCTGGCCGGGGCAACCCCACACCAGCCGGCCGGCGGCGGCGCTCGCGGCCGTCCTGGCAGTGGCGGGCCTTCTGGCGTACGCGCTGCGGGGAGCCGCCCGACCCGAGTGACGGCGTGCGCGAGCATGGCGATCTGTGGTTGTCAGGTGACACCATGTGGTCATGATGGGTTCGTCCTCTATGGAGATCCTCGGGCTGGTTCGTCGGCTCCGGGTCGGGACACGCGGTCTGGGTCGGGTGCAGGTGGCGGCCGTCGAACTGGACGATTTCGTCACGTCCTACCGGGACTCGCCCGCCCTGCTCCTCGCCGTGGCGCGCGCCTTCGTCGCCGTGCTGGACGAAGCCGACGTCCCGCACGATCGGTTGTGCCAGATCGAGTCGCTGGTCGAAGCGCTCGCCGCTCACCTGGGCGCGGCTCTCGCGGTCGAGGAGAGGGTCGCCCCGCAACCGCCGAAATGGCTCGACGTCGCATCGCCCGCACACGGTCACGTCAACGTCTCCGGGGTCCTCACCGCGTTCAGCAAGGGGCACGTGACGACCGCCGACTCCGCCACAGTCGTCACGGCCAACAACTGCACGCTTGAGGCCGAGGACCACTACCACGTACGCCGGGTGTCGCTCGACTGCCGCAGCCTCTACGAGGACACGAAGGCGATGGCTGCCTTCGTTCGGGCGATGCACGACCCGTCGCCCGACAACACCGCACAGCTGCTGGCCCGACTGGAAGGCATCATCGGCCCGCGGCGTCCCGTGGGGCCGCAGCAGTATCGCCATCGCCTGCCCGCCGCCGTCGCCACGCACACGGCCCGCGCCGCCGTCGTCGCAATGGGCACGGGCTCGACCGCGCACACCGAAACCAACTACCACATCCGCGAGACTGTGGTTCCCCTCGCCGAGCTGCTGTTGCTACGGCCGGACCTCATTGCCGCCCTGGCGGTACGCCGTGACGGTGACACCCTGGCAGGGCCGCTCCTGGCGGCACTCGGCACGGTCGAGGACCCGGTCCTGCTGCGCAACGCGAGGAGCCTCCCCTCTGTCGGGACCTCGGTGTCACACTCCCTCGGCGGTACGCGCGTCCGCCTGGCGAGCGCCGTGATGGTCGGCTACGGCAACACGCTGACCGCCACCAGCACGGTGAAGCGCGGCCAGTTGGGGCACACCAACCTCAACCGGTTCGACAGAACCCTGGCGAAGAGCAGCAAGGCGCAGCGCGAGAGGGCGAAGTTGCACTCGCCGCAGACCGCGCCATTCCCCCGTCGGGCTTCCATGCCCGACGACTTCTCGCGCGGGCGAGGCCCGCAGCCCTGCCAGCCTGACAAGGGCCCGAAGCGGCGCCCCCGCCCGTCTGGGCCAGGCCCCATCTGAGGAAGAGAGGGTTCCTGTGAAGCTGCTCGTCGCGGTCGTCTTCGTGGTGGCGCTTGTCGCCGCCGGCATCTTCTTCCTCAACCAGGGTCTGAGTCGCGCCAACCAGTTCGCGGGAATCGGATCCTTTCTGCTCGCCCTGCTCGTCGCGGGCTCCACGGCGATGAACGCCGTCCGCCGGCCGTCCACCAGGGAGCCCGAGACCGTGACGAAGGACGGCAACACGGCGACCAACTCCGGTGTGGTGTCGATGGGGCCGAACGCCGTCCACCACACCGTGATCAAGAAGCCCCGGTGGCGGTGACCCACCAGGACGGGCTGTTTGCGGCCGCGTCCGGCAATGCTGGTTGCGTCGCCGCTGCCGGCTAGGATCCGGTCGACTGGTATCTGCGGAGCGCGGCTTCGGCGACCTGGATCAGCAGCTCGTCGTCGCCAGGTCTGTTGCCCTCCTCCTGGATCGCTACCAGGGCGGTTCCGACATGGATGAGCAGGACGTCGCACTTGAGGACGTTGGTGCCCGACGTCGCCGTGCAGTTGAGGTGGACACTGTCGTCGCCCAACTGGGGGCCGGGCGTCAAGGCGAATCGGTGGATGGCATTGTCGCCCTGACCGGAGAGCGCAACCGTGGGGCAGCGGTCGACGAAGGTACGCAGGCCCGCCATCGCCCGTCGGGCACCGTCATCGGGGTAGGTGCGGAGGACTTCCGTGCCCACCCAGAGGTCATCGGGACCGGTGTCATAGCTGAGGGTGGCCGCGGCGGTCGCCGACGGAGCCCCGGTCAGCCGGCGGGCGGACAGCAGGGGGATCATCTCGCGTGAACAGGGCGCGTCACCGGCCGAGGGGCCATCTCCCGCGTCCGAGGCCATGACCGTCGCGATGTCCACGGAGAATCCCGGCGGCAGCGACTCCGTACCCACCAGGCGCGCGGACAGCGTCGGCGAGTACCCGGCACCGCCCGTCGCTGGAACGGGGGAGGGTGGCGTGGTCGCCGCCGCTGGCTTCGTTCCGCTCGCCGACGGATTGGCCGCGGGAGCGGTCGACGGAGCGCACGCCGCCGCCATGCATACGGCCACCACCGCGACCGACCTACGCAGCACCACAATGAGCACGGACCCGACTCCACCTCTCGCGGGACGCGTCAAGCTACCAGCGATGGGCCGGCCGAGCCGTCCCGGGCCATCGAGCTGACGGGGGTTGGCGAGTCGACGCGGGTGACATCTCGTGACGTGCGCCCTCAGTCGAAGTCGATGCGCATCAGTCTGCTGTTTGCCCAGTCCTCCAGCCGTGTCGGTCGTATGGTGCCGGGGTCGTGGGGCTGGTTGAGGTCGTCGACGATGGCGGCGAGGACCGCCGCTCGTTCGGCCGGGTCGGTGACCGGCGTGGCGTGGGCCGCCAGGTCGGCAGTGACGCCGTTCTTCAGGTGGAAGGTGAAGGCGGGGTTCGCGCGCAGGTTCGCGTGCCAGCCGGTGGCCCCTCCGCCCGCGCCGCTACAGAGGTAGGTGGCGCCGTGGGCGCGGTAGAAGAAGATTTCGATGCGACGGGGCCGTCCGGTGCGCCGCCCGGTGGTGGTGATGTCCACGACCCGTTCGCGGGTGCCGGCCGCTGGCGTGATCTCGATGGCTCGTCTGATCTCCGGTGGCAGGTGCGAAAGCGATGTCATGCGGCCTCGTTCTTCACGGCGGGCCCGAGGAGGAGCCCGCCGTCGACGATGTGTTCGGCACCGGTGATGAAGGCGGCGTCAGGCGAGGCCAGGAACAGCAGCGTCGCCGTGATGTCGGCGGGTTGCCCGAGCCGGGGAACCGCGAACGGCTCGGGTGTGTAGAAGTCGGCGATCGGGGCGTCGGCACCGGCCGCTGGCTCGGTGATGAACGCGGTGGCGACGACACCGGGGTGGATGGTGTTGACGCGGATGTTGTCGCGGCCGAGTTCGAGGGCGGCGGTCCGGGTGAGCCCACGGACGGCCCACTTGCTGGCGACGTAGGGCGCGTAGAAGGCGGTGCCGCCGGTGCCCATCGTGGAGGCGATGTTGACGATCACCCCGCCGCCCGCTCGTCGCAGCGCTGGTGCGGCGGCCCTGATGCCGAGGAACGTGCCGGTGAGGTTGATGTCGAGGATGCGAGCCCACGTGGCCAGGTCGGTGGACTCGATCAGGGCTGGCGGGTTCTGCACCCCGGCGTTGTTGACCAGGATGGTGAGCGCGCCGAACGCTTCCTCGGTCGCCGCGACGGCGTCGGCCCACGACGTCTCGTCGGAGACGTCGAGGCGTACGAAAAGGGCTTTGTCTCCCAGGTCGGCGGCGAGGGCGGCGCCGCGCTCGGCGTCGATGTCGCCGACGACGACGTTGGCGCCCTCGGCGTGGAAGGCGCGGACGTGACTCGCGCCCTGGCCTCCGGTGCCGCCGGTGACGAGAACTGTCTGAGCGGTGAAGCGGGACATGCGGTCCTCCGTGAGGGGCCAGATGGTGAGTCGAACGACTCACCATGACGACAGTACGTCGCCGCTAATGGTGAGTCAACCCACTCACCTCGCTATGATGGCCGCATGACGACCTATCACCAGCGGGTGGCTCAGCAGAAGCGCGCGCTGATCGTGCAGGCCGCCACGCAGCTGTTCCTCGAACTGGGCTACGACCGGGCGTCGCTGGCGCGCATCGCCGAGGAGGCCGGGGTGTCGAAGGCGACGCTGTTCAAGCAGTTCCCGACGAAGGCGGCGCTGTTCGACGCCATAGTCGTCGACTCCTGGGCCGGCGAGGATGACGCCGAAGTGCCGTCCGTGGGTGACCTGGCAGCCGGCCTGACCGCGCTCGGACGCCATTACGCCGCGCTGTTGGGCCGGCCCGGGATGGTGGATCTGTTCCGCATCGTCATCGCCGAGCTGCCCCGCTTTCCCGAACTGGCCAAGGCGCACTTCGCAGAAGGCAAGCTGCCGTACTTCGAGACGGTGCGCACCTACCTCATGGCCGAGCGCGACGCGGGGACGGCCGACATCTCGGATCCGCAGATGGCCGCCACGCAGTTCCTCGGGATGATCTCCAACTACGTGTTCTGGCCGAGCCTGCTGGTCCCGGGCTGGACCGTCACCCCGCAGCGCGTGAGCGCGGTGGTGGACGACGCCGTCCGCACCATGGTCGCCCGCTACGGTCGGTAGACATCCGACGGGGTCTGTCCACGTCTACGACCTCGGGCTGCCGCCCTCCCCCGCACAGCCTTTGGCTGCCCTCGTCCGGGCCGTTTGCTCGCAGGGCCGTCGCGCAGCGATGCGAAGCACCCTTGAGGTCGGAGAGGCGGCCCCGCATCCTCCGCGCCGCATCCCCACCACGGCCGGCGGTGACTCGCCCTACGGCGCGGCGGTGCGACGGCCGCCACGCACCGGCCGCCTTGATAGACGTACAGAAAGTCCTCCCACGGCCGGCCGGCAGCCGGCTGTCCGCTCGGGGCTTGCGTGACAGATCGGTATCAGGACCTGGGTGATGCCTCGCTGAGGGTGGCAACAGCGACCGATGGAACTCCGTGAAGGCAGGAGGAGATCCGAGCCGGCTCACTGATCCGGCTCACGCTCCGGGCAGTCGGCGTGCCGCCAGGTAGCCGCCAGGTCCTGGCTCGTCACGATCAACCTTCCGGAGAGACAGTCGATTTCGTGTCGGCACCCGTGTTCGTGCGGCAGCACTTCGTCCAGCATCACGTCTTGGAGCTGGACCACGTCCAGCCCTTGGCCGGCCGGCTCAATCGCCAGGCTCTGCACGCCGCTGTACCGGATCGTCAGGTCTTCCTCGTGTTTCCAACAGTTGTGCCGCAGGTACAGCTCAAGCCACGCGCTTCCGCCGGTTCCACCGGACGTCAGTCGCGCGGGCTTGAGGTCCTTGACGCACCGCTGACCGAAGAAGTCATAGTGGCCGGGGTCAGTGGCGAACCTGCGTGCTCCTTCGGGCAACGAGTCAGCAAGCGACGGCAACTGCCGCAGGTATTCGTTGGGATCCAGAGTCACGCCACTGCGGGTCCGCCCAACGCTGACGTATCTCACTGCCGCCCTCCACTCCCGCTACCCACAGCTGGTACGAGCGGGGGCATCATCGCACCTACGGCGGAGCGCACAAGAGATCGTCTAGCCGAACGCGTCGCCCACGTTCCGAGACTGATCTGTCACGCAAGTCCTGAGACCCGACACGGCCGGCAGCCGGCCTGTCCGGGTGTGAGTCCGTCACGGTGGGCGAGAGGGGGCCAATGAACTTCCTCAGTTCCGATGGGATGCTGAAACGGTGGCCGGCGGATGGATGCGGAAGCAGATCAACGATTTCTTGGCGTTGAAGGATCAGGTCATCCGGTCATGGAGTGGCGTGGAGATGGCAGTGCGGGGCGGCGACGGGCCGGCACCCGAGTTCGCTGACCAGGACGTGCCCTGCCTACATCTGTGGGCCCTGCACGCACGGACCGACTCCGGCGAGACGGTCACCATCGCCACTTATCAGGACGACGACCTGTTCGGATTGAGGATTGACTTGAGTGCCGGGTCGAACGTCGATGACGTTAGCCATGGTTATCGACGTCGTAACCTGCCAGAGTTGCCCACGGGGCTGGTCCGGAAGGTGTCGATTGATCTGGACGGTGACGTTGTCGCCGAAGTCGGACTTCAAGTTGAAGGCCACGATCTGCTGCTGGTGGCCGGCGAAGCGGAGGAGAACTTCGAAGGCCGGCTCGTATGGCGCCGCCTTGACGAGTCTGTCCTCGCGTTCACTGACCCGAACACTGTCGAACAGATGCAGTGGGTACCAACTCGTGGGCGGCTACGAAGAATCACCTGATGCCTCACTGCGTGCCGGAGGAGCAACCTTGTTCGAGTACCTGGCCACCCCGTGCACCCTTGGACATCTCACTGCCCCATGGCCGCTCGCCTCAAAGCCTCGTCGTCAAGACCGCGTTCTCGGCGACGCGACCACAGCTCATGCAGACCGTCCTCGATGGCACCTGGCTCCATGAGTCGATCGGCGGATGCAAGCGCGCTCAGGATGGTCAACTTGTCGGTGAGTACGACGAGTGTGCAGCGGCCTCGGCAGCGATGCCTCGCCCGGCGGCCTCCACGGCTCGCTGGGTCCCCTCCGGGCCTTGAACGATCTCGGCGAACAGGCCGAGTAGCCGTGAGTTGCGCACGAGTGGTCGGTCCGTCATCACCGGCCCTTGTAGCCGAGTGCTTGGACTCAGGAGGTGGCCCGACCAGCGACCGGGCTACTGCTGTACTTCGCTGCCGTACCGGCCTGGATCATGGCAACAGCGGCCCTACGAAGGGCCGCTGACCTGCGGAAGAGTGGGCCGCCAGGGACTCGAACCCTGAACCTATGGATTAAAAGTCCACAGCTCTGCCATTGAGCTAGCGGCCCGCGCGCTCAGGTTACCTGACAGTCAGCATCGCTGACTCTCGGCTTCCAGTCGGCCGTCGATGCCTGGTGAGGCCACGTGATCAACACCAGATCGGCGATGTGGCGGTGTCCGAGGCGCTGGATACCGCCAGGTCGGGGAGGTGGAGTGGATCACGCCGGCCGCACGCCCCCGTGTGTGGCGGGGGGCGGCTGGGGAACGGGTACGGACATGAGCGCGAGCGGCAGCCCGGCGGTGGCGGCTTCCGGGGAGGTGATCGGGCCGGACGGCGTACGTCAGCCGGGCGGGGAGGTGCACGCGTGGCTGCCCGGCCAGAACCAGACCGTCTGCGGTCTGGCGCTCAGCCGGACCCGGCTGCGCCGCTTTCCGCATGTGCGCTTCGACTATCTGGGTAGCGACGTGCTCACCGAAGCGGACGCGGTGGGCTGGATCTGCCCACGTTGCCTGGCGGCCACGCTTGGCCGCCGGGGCAAGGAGAAGCACGGCTGGGTCCGCGACTCGCCGCGCCCTTGATCCACTCGGGTTCACGGAAGTCGGGCTGTCCCGGCCCCGCCGATACCCCGGTATGCAGGAAGCCGAGTCGATCACGGGTGCGGCGCGCGACGGAGGTTGACTGGCTGCTGGACGGGTACGGGGTCGGACATGCGGATCGTGGTGGTGGGGGCGAGTGGCAACGTCGGCACGGCGGTGCTGCGGCGGCTGCGCCGGGAGCGCGACGTGGAGCTGGCCGGGGTGGTCCGGCGGTTGCCCGGCCCGCATGCCGGTACGCCGTACGAGCAGGTGGAGTGGCACTCGTGCGACATCGGTGCGCCGGGCGCGGCGGGCCAGCTCGCCGAGGTGTTCGCGGGAGCGGACGCGGTGGTGCACCTGGCCTGGCAGATCCAGCCCAGTCACGACCAGCGGGTGCTGCGCCGGACGAACGTCGACGGCAGCCGGGCGGTGTTCGAGGCGGTGGCGCGGGCCGGGGTGCCCGCCCTGGTGTACGCCTCGTCGGTCGGCACGTACGCGCCCGGCCCGAAGGACCATCCGATCAGCGAGCGGTGGCCGGCCACCGGAGTCCCCGGCTCGTCGTACAGCGAGCACAAGGCCGAGGTCGAGGCGCTGCTGGACGGGCTGGAGCGGGAGCACCCGACGCTTCGGGTGGTTCGCCTGCGGCCCGGTCTGATCTTCCAGCGTGACGCCGGCACGGAGATCACCCGCTATTTTCTCGGCCCCTTGGCGCCGGTACGACTGCTGCGCTTCGGCCGGATACCGCTGGTGCCGACCAACCGGCGGCTGCGGATGCAGGCGGTCCACGCCGACGATGTGGCTGACGCGTACGCCAGGGCTGTTCTTGGTGATGCGCGCGGCGCGTTCAACGTCGCCGCGGACCCGGTGCTGACCCCGGAGCTGGTGGCTCGGCACTTCCACGGCTGGACGGTGCCGGTGGCCGCTCCGGTGCTGCGGGTGGCGGCGGCGCTGACCTGGCGGGCCCGGTTGCAGCCGGTGGACGCGGGCTGGGTCGAGTTGGGCCTGAACGCGCCGCTGATGTCCAGCGAGCGGGCCGAGACGGAGCTGGGTTGGGTACCCAAGATCGATGCTCTGACCGCGCTCAAGGAGCTGGTCGCCGGCATGGCCGGTGGCGACCACACGGCGAGCCCGCCGCTCTCCGCGGCGCGGACCCTGCCCGGCCGCCCCGCCGGCCTCCTGCACGCCCACCCGCCAGGCGAGAAGAACCCCTACTGACGCGGTGATCAAGAGCTTCGGGTCAGAAAACCCGCCCGAGGTGACCCAAACCTCTTGATCACCCGCGGCAGCCGACAGCCGGCCAGGGAGCCAGGGAGCCGGAGAGCAGGGTCAGGCGGGTTTGGGGCCGATCACCTCGGGGTTGCGGGCGCCCAGGAAGAAGATGCCGCGGTAGCCGGGGGTCTCGAACTTGCCGCTGGGATTGCGGCGCAACGGGGAGTTTTCGATCTTCATCGTGCCGGTGCGGTTGTTGCTCACGAAGAAGATCGCGCCGCCGCCCTCGTTGGCCTTGTTGTTCTCGATGACGGTGCCGGCGATCCGTACGGTGAACTCGTTACCGTCGCAGTAGATCGCGCCGCCGCTGCCGCCGCCGGGCGTGCCGGACTTGGCCGGGTTGGCGCCGCTGCCGATCGCCTCGTTGTTCCGCAGCAGGCTGTTCAGCACCACCCAGGACACGCCGATGCTGCTCAGCGCCCCTCCGTTCGAGCAGGAACCGCCGTCGAAGGTGCTGCTCACGACGTACACCGGCTTGTTCTCGTACTGGCTCAGCACCCGGACCGCCGCGCCCCCCAGGTCCGGGCCGGTACGGTCGCAGCGGTTGTGGACGAAGCGCGAGTTGACCACCTTGAACCGCCCGCCGCGGACGAAGATCGCGCCCCCGCCGCCGCCCTCGGTCCGGTCGCCGGTGGAGTTGCCGTCGGCGAAGGTCAGGTTCTGCACGGTGAGCTGTGGGTGGTCCTGGTTCTGGCAGTGCGAGGTGGTGAAGCCCTGGGCCTCGTCGCAGGTGTTCATGTAGAGGATGCGGCGCTGCCCCTGGCCGCTCAGCGTGACCCGGCCGCCGCCGTCGAGCACGATCTTCGGCCCGTTGGCGTTGCGGACCTTCGCGGTGGCGGCCATCTTGATCGTCACCGGGGCCGGTCCACAGTTGAACGTGATGACGCCCCCGGCGGCCACGGCCTTCACCACCGCCGCCGAGGTGCAGCTTGCCGGGGTGCCGGTGCCGATGGTGCGGGTCGGCTTCGACGTGTCCACCGCGCGCGCCTCGGTCGGCACGCTGGCGTGGCCGTTCGGGTTGCCGGCCGCCAGCGCCTTGGCGGCCGGGGTGGTCGGCTTCGGGCTCGCGCTGGCTCCGGGGCCGCCGAGACCGTCCCGGCCCGCCGGTGCGACACCCTGGTCGCCAGTCGCGAGGGCGTCCGGCGTGGCCTGCGGGGTGGCCGACGCGCCGGCCGGAGCCGGATCGGTGGACCCGCAGGCGGGCAGGGTCGCGGTGGCGACACCGAGGACGAGCAGAGCGGCAAGCGACGTCATGCGCACCCGGGTGATGCTAGGAGCCGCGACGGCGTCACCACTAATCCGCCGGGCCGGTTTAATGCCCCGCTAAGCCACGCCGGGCATCGGGACCACCGGGGCGCTCACGCGTGGGAGAGCGCGAAGGCCGTCAGGAAACCGGCGACCGTGATGAGGCCGACCAGCAGGTGAGCGTTCTCGAACGCCTCCGGGACCATGGTGTCGGTGATCATGGCGAGGATCGCGCCGGCGGCCAGCGCGGTGATGGCGGCCAGCACCTCCGGCGGTGCGCCGCCCAGCAGGGTGTTGCCGACCAGCGCCGCCACGCCGCTGATCAGCGCGATCCCGGTCCACAGCAGGAAGACGTACCGCCGGGTGCGGCCCGCCTGACGCATGCCTGCCGCGCTGGACAGCCCCTCCGGGACGTTGCTGAGGAACACCGCCGCCACGGTGACCAGGCTGACCGTGCCGCCGGCGAGCAGGCTGGCGCCGATCACCACCGATTCCGGTACGCCGTCCAGCAGCGCCCCGACCGCGATCGCCGACCCCGAGCCGGGCTGCTCGCCCTCGGACGGCTGCTGGTCCCCCGAGCGCTTGCGGTGCCGCGCGCCGTGTCGGGCGAGACCCACGTTGGCCAGGGTGTAGGCGGTTGCGCCACCCGCCGCGCCGAGCACGGTGGGCAGCATCCCGCCCTGCTCGTGGGCCACGTCGATCAGCTCGTACGAGACGGCGGAGATCAGCACCCCCGCGCCGAACGCCATGATCGACGCGGTGATCCGCTGCGGCACCCGGGCGAAGAAGCCGACCGCCGCCCCGATCAGCAGAGCCGACCCGGCCAGCAATCCCCAACCACCCGCCTGCAACCACTCCGGCATTCCGGGGACCGTACCCGCCGGAGCGAGGTCGGCAAACCGCGCTCAGAAGTCGGCGAAGAGGTACGGCACCCGGCGTCCGAAGATGTCGCGCAGCTCGGTAGCGGCGTCCGCCGGTACGTCGCCCAGCCCTCGCAGCGGTAGCTCGGCCGGGTCCAGGACCCCGTACGCCAGGGCGGACAGCCCGGCCGCGGTCAGCGTGGCCGTCGGCGTGCGGCCGTCGTCGTCGGCGACCAGTTCCAACGCGCCTGTCGTACCGTCGAGCAGGTGGGTGCCGGCCAGCCACCGGTCCCCGGTCAGTTCGATCCGGACCCGGCCCGGGCCGACGGGCAGCCCGTGCAGCGCGTCCAGCGACAGCAGCCGGGCCATCGGGGCGGACGAGCCCGGCCGGCCCACCCGCGCCTCGACGTGCACGTCCAGATCGGTCAGCCACAGCTCCGGCAGCTCGTCCGGCGGGACCTGGACGGTGACCCGCTCGACCTGGTCGACGTGCCTGGCGAAGAACTGCAGCAGCAGCGTACGGGCGAGGGGGTCGCTGGCGAGCAGTTCGTTACCGTGCAGCGTGCCGCCGTGCTCGTCGATCCGGTAGGTGACCGCGCCGGTGACCTCGCCGTCCACCTTGGCGGTGAGCAACCAGTGCTCGTCGCGGTCCCGCAGGCCGGCCGCCCGGTGGTCGGGGAACACCGAGAAGCCGTGCCGGGTCTGCAGGCAGCGCTCGGTGAACGCCCGCCACGTTGGATAACCGGCGGCGATCCGCTCCCAGCCCACCTCGCCGGGCAGCTCGGCGCGGAGGAGTGAGCCCAGGTCGGCCGGGGAGAAGGCGACCGTACGCGGCTTGGGCAGCCCCACGTAGCCGAACCGGGCGTAGAAGCTGGGCCGGAACGGGTAGAGCGCGCTGAGCACGTGCCCCTCGTCGCGCATCTCGTCGAGGAGCTGGTGCAGCAGCTCGCGGACGTGCCCCTGCCGGCGGGCCAGCGGGTGGGTGGCCACCCCGGCGACACCGGCCATCGGCAGCACCACCCCGCGCAGGTTCTGCCGCATCGGAATGGCCGAGACGGCCGCCAGCGTGGTGCCGTCCTCCTCCACGATCAGCGTCCGGTTGCCCTGGTTGTAGGGCAGGTAGTCGCGGAACTCCTCCACCCGGGCGGCACTGAGCGGCGATGCCTCGAAGGCGTACGCGGCCAGCGGAAAACTCGTCGTGAGACGTTCGTCGGCGGTCACCCGTCGGATGGTCATCCGCCTATCTCAACCCGCCGGCCGGGTGACAGCAACCGGATTGGCACGATCCGTGGGCGACCGCGGCCCGACCCGCTGTGCCGACGCCCCTCAGCCGACCGGCAGGTGCCGCAGGTGTCGACGGCGGCGCAGCCGGACGGTGGCCACGGAGGCCACACCGAGGGCGAGCAGACTGGTGACGACGATGCCGTGCACCACTCCCCGGGCGAGGTAACCGCCGTCGGTGTGGTCCACCGACCAGGTCGCGATCTCCCGGCTCGACCAGAACGGCGTCAGCTTCGCCCCCGATCCGGCCGGGTCGATCAGCATCTGCACCGTCACCACGGTGAGCAGCAGGAGCGTCCCCTCAAGTTCGCGGGGCAACAGCGCACCGATCAGCATCCCGAACGGCGCGGCCACCCCGACGGAGCAGAGCAGCGCCGCGGCCAGACCGCCGTACCGCAGATCCGCGCCGTCGAGCATGGGGAGCAGGAAGAACGGTACCGAGATGACCAGGCCGACCGTCCACAGACCGAGCATCCGACCCAGATAGAGGTGATGCGGCCGATAGCCGGCCAACCGCAGCCTCGGCTCCAGCTCCCGCGCGGCGGTGGTGGCGAACAGCGCGGCGGTGCTCACCGCCCAGCCCACGCCGAGCAGCAGCGAGCGGACGGACTGCCCGAGGTAGGCGTCCCGCCGGATCAGGTAGAAGGTCAACGGCATCAACAACAACAGCAGGAGTACGCCCCGACGCCGCAGCAGTTCCCGCAGGGTCATCTCGGCGACTGTGACGAGCCGGTTCACGGGTGGCCTCCCTGGACGCCGGGCGTGCGCCACCCGGACTGTTGCGCCGGGGTCAGGTCGAGCACGGTGTCCACCCGGTCGAGTTGGTTGAGCAGGTGCGTCACCACGACGATCGCCGTGCCCGCGTCGCGTAGCGCGCGGAGCTGGTCCCAGAAGTTGACGTAGGTGCCCTGGTCGAAGCCCTGGTACGGCTCGTCGAGCAGCAGCACGTCCGGGTTGCTGAGCGCGGACATCGTCAGGTTGAGCTTCTGACGGGTACCGCCGGAGAGATGTCGGGCCTGCACGGCGCCGCCCGCCTCCCAGCCCAGCTGTCGGGCCGCCGCCCGGCCGGCGCGGCGGGCCGGCCCTCTGGCGACGCCCTGGCCGGCGCCGACCAGGACGAAGTGCTCGTCGGGCAGCAGGAAGTCGGCGGTGCCACCGGACTGGGGGCAGTAGCCGAGCTGCCCGGAGACCGTCACCTCGCCGCTGTCGGGTGAGATCAGCCCGGCGCAGATCCGCAGGAAGGTGCTCTTGCCGCAGCCGTTCGCGCCGACGACGGCGGCGATCTGTCCGGCCCGGACGGTAAGTGTCGCGTCGCGCAGCACGGTCTGCCGGCCGTACCGTTTGGTGATGCCCCTCGCGTGCAGCCGCACCGGCCCGGGCCGTGGCCCGGGGGCGGTGCCGATGCTCTCGACGATCGCGTTCGCGTAGTCCTGGGGCGGGCCGAAGACGACCCAGGGGTTCCCGCCCCCCTCACGCAGGTGTGTGGCGGCCTCGGCGACCACGTGCCGGGCGGCGTCGGCCGCGACCCGGCGCTGGTGCAGTTCCGCCGTGAGCGCGCGTAGCCAGTCGTCGGAGTTCACCGGGCGACCCCCTTCGTGACGATGTCGTTCACCGGCCGGACGAAGGTGAGCCAGGCGGTGCCGCCCTGGCGCAGCGCGGAGTGCCCGTCGTCGGTGAGCCGGTAGTACTTGCGGGCCGGCCCGGCGGTGCCTTCCCGCCACTGGGCCGTCACCAGGCCGGTCTTCTGCAGGCGCAGCAGAACGGGATAGAGCGTGCCGCCCTGGATCGGCCCGACGCCCGCCGCGTCGAGCGCCTGGGCGAGCTGGTAGCCGTAGGACTCGCGTTCGGCCAGCAGGGCCAGTACGCAGATGTCGAGCACCCCCCGCAGCCACTGCCCGCGCCGGTCCGATTCCACAGGCCGGACACTAGCGGTGCCAGCTAGATGGCACAACTACCTAGTAGCTCCTGACGGAATCCGCGCGGCCGGTCCGGGGGCCTTCCGGGCAGCTCGCGTGGGTCAGCGGGTCGTGACGTCGGAGACGACGACTGTGACGTTGTCCGGGGCGCCGGCGTGGTGGGCGAGCTTCACCAACTGCTCGCCGCACTGCTGGCGGTCGGCGTACATGCCCAGCGTCGTCGCGATGGCCTCGTCCTCGACGTAGTCGGAGAGCCCGTCGCTGCACAGCAGCAGCCGGTCGCCGGGGACCACAGTGAGCACGCCGACGGCCGGCGGGGTGTCGGCGCCCTGCACGGCCCGGGTCACCAGGGACCGCTGCGGGTGGTGCCGGGCCTGCTCGGGGGAGAGCGTGCCCTGGTCGACGAGCGCCTGCACGAACGTGTCGTCCCGGGTGAGCTGGGTCAGCTCCCCGTCGCGCAGCAGGTAGCAGCGGGAGTCGCCGACCTGGGCCAGCACCAGCGTCTCGGTGGCCAGCAGCGCGGCGGTGAGCGTGGTGCCCATCCCCTCGCGGGCCGGGTCGACGGTGATCGCGGCGTGGATGCGCTGGTTGGCGGTGCTGACCACGGCACGGAGGGCGTCGGCGGCCTCGTCCGGGTCGGTGGGCGGGGCCAGCTCGTCCAGGATCCGGATCACGATCTCGCTCGCCACCTCGCCCGCGGGCAGTCCGCCCATGCCGTCGGCGACGGCGATCAGGCGGTCACCGGCGAGGGCGGAGTCCTCGTTGTTGGTGCGGACCAGGCCGATGTCGTTGAGGATGACCGAGCGGAGGATCAGCGTCATGGTGTCAGCTTGCCAAGAACACCCTGCCTTCGTCTCTACGCACTACTGCGTAGGGTTGAGAAATGATGCCGGTGTCCATGGTCGGACGCGTCGGCGAGCTCGCCGAGCTCGACCGGGCATGGTCCGCCGTGGCGGCCGTACGCCGCTCGTCGCCCGCCGTCGCGGTGCTCACCGGAGCGGCGGGGGTGGGCAAGAGTCTGCTGGTCGCGGCCGCTGTGGACGCCTTCGCGCCGCGTCCCGCGCTGATCCTCTCCGGTGCCGCCCGGGTGCACGGCCCGGCCCCGTACGACTGGCTGGCGGCGGTGCTCACCGGTCGGGACACCAGCCGGCTCGGCCTGCCGTCGGACGCGCTGGCCTGGTTGGCCCAGCAGCCCACCGCACCCCGCGAGCGGTACGCGCCGGGCACCCTGCTCCGCCTCGCCGTGCGGACCGTCCAGTTGCTGGTCGGCGCCGGCCCGGCCGTGCTGGTCGTGGATGACCTGCACGCGCTCGACCCGGCCAGCGTCAACCTGGTCGGGGAGCTGGCCACGGTCGCCGACCTGCCCGCCCTGCTCGTGGTGGCCAGCCGACCGCCGACCGACGCGGTGGCACCGGACCTCACCCGCCGCGCGCTGGCCCGCCTCAGCGGCGTGCCCGGCGCCGTCCGGCAACATCTTGGCCCGCTGCGCCCGGCCGAGGTCGCCGAGGTGCTGACCCAGGTGTACGCGGGCAGCAACCCGTCCGGTCGGCTGGTCACCTCGCTCTGGCGGTGCACCGGCGGCAACCCGTACGCGCTTACCGAACTGCTGGCCGCGCACGCGTCGGAGGGGCCGGAGGCGTTGCTGCGGCGGCTGCCCGGCCCGCGTCAGCCGGCCGCGCCGCGCGCTCCGGCGGCCGCGGCCGATCCGGTCGTCGACGTGCCGCTCGACCCGGAGTTGACCGCCCGCGAGGTCGAGGTGCTGGGCTGCCTGGTCGCGGGAATGTCCAACAAGCAGGTGGCGAAGGCGCTGGGCATCTCGGTGCGTACGGTCACCGTGCACGTGTCGAACCTGCTGCGCAAGACCGGCTCGGTGTCGCGTACCGAGGTGGCGCTCTGGGCGGTCCGGCACCGGCTGCCGGTGCCGGCGCCGGTGGACTGAGTCGGGTTCAGCGGCGCGGGTAGCGCAGCAGCAGGCTCGCGGCGACCTCGTCGTCGCCCACCGCCGCGTAGCTGTGCGGCATGTCGGAGACCCAGCGCAGGTGCCCGCCGGCCGGGGCGGTCAGCGGCGCGTCGGCCGGGCCGGCCCGCAGTACGCCGGCGAACACGGTGATGTGTTCGGTGACGCCCGGTTGATGGGCGGGGGAGATCTGCACGATGCCGGGCGCGACGCGCATCCGGTACAGCTCGTAGGTCGCGTCGGTGTCGTCGAACACCTCCAGCAGGGTGGCGGTGACAGCGGTGCCGTGCACGGTGGGCTCGGCGGCCGGCTCGGCCAGCAGCGCAGTGAACGGCACGCCGAGCTGCGCGGTGACCGCCCAGAGCGTCTCCAGCGTCGGGTTGCGGGTGCCGTTCTCCAGGCCGGAGAGGGTGGCCTTTCCGACGCCGGCGAGCCGCGCCAGTGTGGACAGCGAGATCCCCCGCTCCTCGCGCAGGGCGCGGACCCGCCGGCCGACGACTGCGGGATCCACGTCGAGGCCCGGACGGCGGGCTGGTGGTGGCTGCGGCACCCGGCTATCGTGCTACACACTGTCGTTCCGTAAACGGAACACTTGGGGGGTCGGGATGGCGGGACGGGCGCAACCGGTGCTGGCCGGCGTCGTGACCGCACTGGTGGGCTTCGCCAGCTCGTTCACAGTCGTGCTGGCCGGGCTCCGCGCGGCTGGAGCGTCGGACGCGCAGGCAGCCTCCGGCCTGCTCGCTCTCTGCGTGGCGTGCGGGCTCGCCGCCGCCTGGCTGGGCTGGCGGCACCGGATCCCGATGAGCGTGGCCTGGTCGACGCCGGGCGCTGCGCTGTTGGTGGCGACCGGGCCGCCGACGGGCGGTTGGCCGGTCGCGGTGGGCGCCTTCCTCGTCTCCGGAGCGCTGATCGTCGCGGCCGGGCTCTTCGGACCGCTGGGCCGGGCGGTGGCCGCGATCCCCAAGCCGGTGGCCGGCGCGATGCTCGCCGGAGTGCTGCTGCCCCTGTGCACCGCCCCGGTCCGCGCGCTCGTCGAGCTGCCCCGGGTGGCCGGTCCGGTGGTGCTCGGCTGGCTGCTGCTGCACCGGTTCGCCCGTCGTTGGGCCGTGCCGGGCGCGCTGCTGGTGGCGGTGGTGGCGATCGCGCTGACCGCGCCGCCGGCCGGACTGAGCGGTGCCACGCTGACCCCGTCGCTCGCCCTGACCGCGCCCGCCTGGAACGCGTCCGCTCTGGTCGGGCTCGCCCTCCCGCTGTTTTTGGTCACGATGGCGGCGCAGAACGTGCCCGGCATGGCGGTGCTGGTCGGCTACGGCTACCGGCCGCCGTTCGGGGCGGCGCTGCGGGCCACGGGTCTGGCCAGCCTGCTCGCCGCCCCGGCCGGCGGGCACGCGGTGAACCTCGCGGCGATCACCGCCGCGCTGGCCGCCGGCCCCGACGCCCATCCGGAGCCGGAGCGCCGATGGGTCGCCTCGGTCACCGCCGGGCTCGGGCTGGCCCTGCTCGGGCTGGGCGCCGGCGTGGCCACGGCCCTGGTCGCTGTCGCGCCGCCGATCCTCATCGAGGCGGTCGCCGGTCTGGCCCTGCTGGGCGCGCTCGCCACGGCGCTCGCCGCGGCGGTGACCGACCCGGCGACCAGGGAGGCCGCAGTGGTCACCTTCGTGGTGACGGCCTCCGGTGTGACGCTGATCGGCGTGGGCGGCGCGTTCTGGGGGCTGGTCGCCGGCTGCCTGATGCTGCTGCTCTTCCACCGCCGCCCGGCCGCGCCCGTCCCGCCCGCCCCGGAGGCCCGCCCTGATCAACTCGGGTTCGTGGAAGGCGGGGTGTCCGGGCTGCGGTGACGCCCCGGTTTGCGGGAATCCGAGTTGATCAGGGCGACCGGGTCACTCCTCGGGTGGCAGGTCGGCCACGCCGACCGAGAGGCGTACCCGGCCCTCGGCGACGGCGGCGATCCGGTCGGCCGGCACGTAGACGGCACCGACCGGCGAGTCGGTGGAGACCTTCAGGTAGCCGGTGTGCAGCAGCCGCGCCGCCAGGTCGGCCGGAACGTCCGGCTCCTCGACAGCCGTCGCCTCGATCAGCTCGTCCAGGCTGCTGCCCGGGTCCGCGGTCGGTGTCTGCACGGTCACCGCGTTGGGGTCGCCCCGCTGAACGAGGTCCACGGTGCCGACCTCGGTGCCGGCGGAGTCGATCACCGACATCCCGGTGGTGATCCGCGAGATGGTCGCCTGCTGCTCGTCCTGCTGGTCCATCCCTCAGCGGTTCCCGGGGCGGAACGCCGCTAAACGCCGTCGCCGCCCCGCCGGCGGCTCAGCCCACCCGCCCGCCCGCTCAGCTGTTCGGGAGCGTCCAGCCGCCCGGTGGGCGCGGGGACAGTTCCCGCCAGGTGTCCGAGCCGTCGAGCAGCGCCCGGACCGTCTCCTCGGCCTCGTCGGCGCTGCCGTACTCGTAGAACCGGGAAATGCCCTCGGCGCCGCCGGCCCGCTGCTCGACGTGCCAGCGGTCGGCGTCCACCCGCAGGAAGACGTCCCGCCGGGCCAGCCGCCCCCATTTCCCGTTCCACCAGTGCTTTCGCTGCTCCATGGCCGGACTCTATCGAACACACGTACGAGAAGGCGCGGCCCCTGCGGGATTCCCGCAGGGGCCGATGTGCATCCGTTCGGGTCAGCGCGGCGCCGGCGGTTCGGTGCGGCGGCCCAGCACGTCGTCCAGCGCCCCGCGCTGCTGGCCGGGGGTGGTGTGGCCGGCGGAGACGAGCGCGTCCCGGATCTCGGTGAGCAGCTTGACCTCCTCGCTGGGCGCGGAGGGCGGCGGCTCCTCGCCCCGCTTGCGCCGCTCGGCCAGCCGGTTCATCGGGTAGACGACCAGGAAGTAGAGCGCAGCGGCGGTGAGCAGGAAGGTGATCACCGCGTTGACGAAGGCGATCCAGTCGAACGCGATGCCGCGGAACTCGGGTGCCGTCCCGGCGAGACCCTTGTCGCTGCCGGTGATGAGCAGCACGATCACCCGGATCAGCGGTTCGAGGAACGACTTGGTGAGCTGGGTGACCACGCCGGTGAACGCGGCGCCGATGACGACACCGACCGCCAGGTCGACGACGTTGCCGCGCATGATGAAATCTTTGAAGCCCTTGAGCATCCGTACTCCCGAGGTGTCCGGTTTTCCGTCCGGCACAACCTATGCCCCGGCGGCGGGCTCCAGAAAAGCGCCGGCTTCGATCGCCGCCCGGCCCGCGTCGCCGGTCCGGATCGCCTCGATCAGCCGGGTGTGGTCGACGTAGCGCTCGGGCGTGAGCGCGCCGCCCATCGCCTGGGCGACGGTGCTGCGCAGGGCGGTGCCGACCGAGGCGTACAGCTCGGCGAGCATGGTGTTGTGCGCGGCGGCGACCACCGCGACGTGCAGGGCCGCGTCGGCCTCGACGAACGCGTCGACCCGGCCGCCGCGCCAGGCCGCCTCGCGCTCGGCGAGCGCGCCGTCGAGGGCCACCAGGTCCTCCGGTGTACGCCGCAACGCGGCGAGCCGGGCGGCCTCCACCTCGAACGCGCGCCGGACCTCGATGACCTCGGTCATCCGGTCGTCGCCCAGTCGGCGGGCCACCACCGGCGCCAGCTCGTCGGTGGACACCACGTACGTGCCGGAGCCCTGCCGGCACTCGAGCACCCCGGCGTGCACGAGGGCGCGGACCGCCTCGCGGACCGTGTTGCGCCCGACGCCCAGCGTGGCGACCAGTTGCGGCTCGGTGGGGATGCGCCCGCCGATCGGCCACTCGCCGCCCAGGATCCGGGCCCGGAGCTGCTCGATGGTCTGCCGCACGCGGTGCCCGCGGGGCGGCACGGCGGGCTGGTCGCGAGGCGGCGCCGACGGCGCGGAGGGGGAATCGACCGACGGTGGCACTGGTTACATCACCGGCCCTAAATTCATCCCATGATTGTAGGTTAGAGGTCATGACCCCGCCACCCATCGCCGCTCCGGCCCCGCCCGCTCCCGCCGCCGTCGACACCCGCCCGACGCGCGACTCCGCGGGCCGGCGGACCCACCCGGCGACCGGTGGCGCGCTCGTGCTGGTCGGGATGCTGCTGGTCGCGCTCAACCTGCGCACCGCGGTAACCAGCCTCGGCGCCCTGCTCGACGAGATCCGCGACGGGCTGGGGCTCTCCGGCACCATGGCCGGTCTGGTCACCACCCTGCCGACCATCGCGTTCGCCGGCCTCGGCGCGCTCACCCCGTGGCTGGTCCGCCGGGTCGCGCCGGCCCGGGTGCTGGTGGTCGCCATGATCGTCCTGGCCGCCGGTCAGGTGCTCCGGGCGGCCACCGACTCGGCCTGGATCTTCGTGTTCACCAGCGCGCTGGCCCTGGCCGGCATCGCGGTCGCCAACATCCTGCTGCCGATGCTCGTCAAGCAGCACTTCGGCCACCGGACCGGCCTCGTCACCGGGGCGTACACGATGGCGTTGACCCTGGGCACGACGGTGGCCGCGGCCAGCGCGGTGCCGATCGCGCACGCCTTCGGCTCCTGGCGGGCCGGGCTGGGCGTCTGGGCCGTGCTGGCCGCGGTGGCCGTACTCCCGTGGGTGCCGCTGGCGCTGCGGACCCGGGCGGGCGCGCGGCGCGCGACGCCGACGGCGGCCGTCGCCGCGCCGACGCGGATCCGCCCGGCGCGGACCCGGCTGGGCTGGGCCATGGCGGTCTACTTCGGGGCGCAGTCACTCAGCGGGTACGCGATCATGGGCTGGCTGGCCCAGCTCTTCCGCGATGCCGGCTACCGGCCGGAGTCGGCCGGGCTGCTGCTCGCCGGGGTGACCGCGCTCGGCGTGCCGATCGCGCTGCTGATGCCCACCCTCGCCGGCCGGCTCGCCACCCTGCGTCCGCTGGTGCTCGGCCTGACGGCCGCCTCGACGCTGGCCTACCTGGGGCTGGCGCTGGCCCCGCACGGCGCCGCACTGCTCTGGGTGGCCCTGCTGGCGATCGGCCAGGGCGCGTTCCCGATGATCCTCACTACGATCGGCCTGCGTGCGCGCACCGCCGAGGGAACCGTCGCGCTCTCCGCGTTCGCGCAGAGCACCGGCTACGTGATCGCCGCCCTCGGCCCGCTGATGGTCGGCATCCTCTACGAGGTCACCGGCGGCTGGACGGCACCGATCGGATTCCTGCTGGCCGCACTCGCCGTGCAGACGACGGCGGGCATGGCGATCGCCCGTCCCCGCTACGTCGAGGACGAGTAGGTCGCAACAGCGATCAGGAGGACGCCGGGGTGGGTTCGCCGGCGACGGCCTCATCAACCGTCGGGTAGGTGTGCAGCACCTCGACGAGCCCGCTCACCTCGAGGATGCGCAGCACCCCGCGCTGCGGAGCGGCCAACCGCACCACACCGCCGGCCTCGTCACAGCTGTTCTTGGCACGAACGAACACCGACAGACCGGTCGAGTCGCAGAACGAGACGTCCGCCAGGTCGAACACCAGCCGGTTACGGCCCTTGTCGAGCAGGTCGGTGATCTGATCCTGCAACTGCGGTGCGGTTGCCATGTCCAGCTCGCCCGCGACCGACACGACGACCACGTCGCCGCGTTGTTCCGTATGCACCGTCAGGGACATTCGCCAGACCTCCTGTTATCGGGGGAACGGTATCCCACGAACGCGATCCGACGAAGAACGGGAGCCGGCACCCGGTGGCCATCATCATTCCATTGCTACGGAGCAAGTAGTTGCCCAGACCCCGGTGATAGAGTCCGGCCGGTCCAGGTCGAGGGGGGTTTCACGATGGCGTTGAACGCCGAGGAAAGTGGTCGGCTCGCCGCGCTGCTGGGTGGGCATGCCGAGCAGGTCACGCAGCGGTGGACCGACATCGTCGCGAGCTCGCTGCGGGGCCGGCTGAGTCACGCCGAGCTGCGCCGGCAGGTCGAGGACCTGCACCGTGCCATCGTCGGCGCGGGTGAGCAGGGCGCGATCGACCTGTCCGCCGAGCACGCCGCAGAACTGCGCGCTGCGCTCTCCGAACTGTCCCGGGGCAGGGCCCGACAGGGCTTCTCCGCCACCGAGACGACGATCAGCATCTTCGCGCTCAAGGACGTGCTGGCCGACCTGGTGCAGGGGTCCGGCACCGCCGACGCGCTGCACGACTACGTCGCCTTCTCCAAGCTGGTCGACGAGCTGGGCCTGTTCACCTTCGAGAGCTTCGTCCGCACCCGCGAGAGCCTGATCGCCGACCAGGCCGAGCAGCTGCTCGAACTCTCCACCCCGGTGGTCAAGCTCTGGGAGGGTGTGGTTGCCGTCCCGCTGGTCGGCACGCTGGACTCGGCCCGCGCCCAGGTGGTCATGGAGCGGCTGCTGCAGACCCTGGTCGACACCGGCTCCCCGTACGCGATCATCGACATCACCGGCGTCCCCGCCGTGGACACCCAGGTCGCCCAGCACATCCTGAAGACAGTGGTGGCCGCCCGGCTGATGGGCGCCGACTGCATCATCTCCGGCATCCGTCCGCAGATCGCGCAGACGATCGTGGCGCTCGGCATCGAGTTCGGTGACATCGCCACCAAGGCGAGCCTGGCCGACGCGCTGCGGCACGTGCTGCGGCTCAACGGGGTGGAGACCGCCCGTCGCCAACCACGCCGGGACGTCTGATGGAACGCGTACCGATCCTCAAGATCGGTGACATCCTGCTCGTCTCCATCCAGCTCGACATGTCCGACCAGACGGCGGTCCAGCTCCAGGAGGACCTCGCCGAGCGGATCGTGGCCACCGGCTGCCACGGCGTCATCATCGACATCACCGCGCTGGACATCGTCGACTCGTTCGTCGGGCGGATGCTCTCCACCATCGCGTCGATCTCCAAGGTTCTCGACGCGGAGACGGTGGTGGTCGGCATGCGACCCGCCGTCGCCATCACCCTTGTCGAACTGGGGCTGTCACTGAACGGCATCCGTACCGCGCTGAACGTCGAGCGCGGCATGGAGCTGATCGCGGCGGCCCGCGCCGACGAGCTCGACCACCAGCTCGACGACGATCCGGACGCCGAGACGGCCACGCCGTGACCACGGGCGTCGACCTGGGCCAGCCGCAGGCACAGGCGGTCCGCAGCGATGAGGACGTCGTCCGCGTCCGGCAACTGGTCCGCACGGTGGCGGTCGCCGTCAAGCTGTCGCTCGTCGACCAGACCAAGGTGGTCACCGCGGCGAGCGAGCTGGCCCGCAACACCCTGGTGTACGGCGGCGGCGGCACCGTGGAGGTGACGACGGTGGAGAACGGTCGTCGCAAGGGCGTCCGGATCGTCTTCGCCGACTCCGGCCCCGGCATCGCCGACCTCGACCTGGCCCTGACCGACGGCTACACCACCGGCGGTGGCCTCGGCCTCGGGCTCAGTGGGTCGCGCCGGCTGGTCGACGAGTTCGAGATCGACACGTCGGCGGAGACCGGCACGCGCATCACGGTGACCAAGTGGTCGCGGTGAACGGGGACCCGGTCACCGACAGCGGCATCTGGTTCCGGGTGGAGGCCGGCAGCACCGCCAGCGCCGTACGACGCGCAGCGGAACGCCTCGGCGAGCAGATCGAGATGGGTGCGGCGCGCATCGCTGACCTGGCCATCGTCGCCGCCGAGTTGACCAGCAACCTCGTCAAGCACGCCGACAACGGTGTCCTGCTGCTCCGGCCGGTCCGCCGCGCCGGGCAGGCCGGCGTGGAGTTGGTGGCGATCGACTCCGGGCCCGGCATGGCCGACCTCGCCGTCTCGTCCCGCGACGGGCACTCCACCACCGGCACGCTCGGCATCGGCCTGGGCGCCATCGTGCGGCAGGCGAGCTGGTTCGACGGGTACTCCGTGCCCGGTCAGGGCACCGTCCTCGCCGTGCAGGTCTGGCCGGCCGAACCGGCCCAACTCTCCTGGGCCGGCGCCCTCACCCGGCCCATTAGCGGCGAGACGGTCAGCGGCGACGGGTACGCCGTCCGCCTCGCCGACGGCCGCCACCAGGTCCTCGTCAGCGACGGGCTGGGGCACGGCCCGCTGGCCGCCGCCGCCACCGAGGCGGCGCTCGCGGCCTTCCGCGACGCCCCGGCCAGCCCGCCGGCAGCGGTGGTCAGCCACCTGCACCGGAGCATGTCGCACACCCGCGGCGCCGCGCTCGCGGTCGCCGAACTGGCGGCCGACGTGCTGCACTACGCCGGCCTGGGCAACATCACCGGCGTGATCGTCGAGGGCGACGGCAAGCGCCGGGGGCTGGTGTCGCTGCCCGGCATCGCCGGGCACCAGCGGCCGACGGTCCGGGGCTACGAGTACCCGTTCAGCCCCGGCGCCCGGCTGGTGATGCACAGCGACGGCGTGGTCGACCGCTGGCGGTTGACCGACTACCCGGGTCTCGCCGAACGATCACCGCTGGTGATGGCGGCGGCCCTGCTGCGCGACGCCGGCGTGCGACGCGACGACGCCTGCGTTCTGGTCGCGAGGTCGTGGACATGAGCGCGGAGCCGGCCGCGCCGCCGCTGCTGCAGATGGCGCTGCGGGTCGAGCAGGACATCTTCGTCATCCGCCAGCGGGGCCGCGAGGTGGCCAACGTGGTGGGCCTCGAACACCAGGACCAGGTCCGGATCGCCACCGCGCTCAGCGAGGTCGCCCGGGACCTGCTGCGGACGACAGGCGGCGCGGACGTCGCGTTCCACATCGACGCGGGACCCGACGGCAGGTTCCACCTCCGCGCGGACCTGGCCCCGGTGACCCCGCTGCCCGACGGCCGGTACGAGCCGCAGTCGGGTGCGGTGTCCCGCCTGGTCGACTCACTCAGCGTGTCGACCGCCGAGGGGGTTACGGTCGTACGGATGTCCCGAAGAGTCCCGGCCAACGCGCCGACGCCGACTCCGGAGCGGCTGGCCGAGTTCCGTGCGGAGCTGGGCCGCACCGCCCCGGCCAGCGCGCTGGACGAGCTGACCGTGCAGAACGGCCAGCTCATCGCGGCACTCGACGAGGTACGCAGCCAGCGCGACGAGCTGGCCGTGCTGAACGAGGAGCTGGCCGAGACCAACCGAGGTGTGCTGGCGCTCTACAACCAGCTCACCGAGGAGCTGGAGGAGACCAACCGGGGCGTGGTCGCTCTCTACGCCGAGCTGGACGAGAAGTCGGCCCAACTGCGCGCCGCGAGCGAGTCGAAGAGCCGCTTTCTGGCCAACGTGAGCCACGAGCTGCGCGCCCCGGTCACCGCGATCATCGGGTTGGGGCGGCTGCTCGCCGACTCCTCCTCCGACCCGCTCACCGCCGAACAGGCCCGCCAGGTGGGCCTCATCCGCTCGTCGGCGGAGGACCTGCTCGGGCTGGTCAACGAACTGCTGGATCTCGCCAAGGCCGAGTCGGGCCGGATCGAGCCGGACTGGGCGGACGTGGATCTGCGCCCGGTCTTCGGCCAACTGCGCGGCACCATGCGGGCGCTGGCCACCCGGCCGGGGGTGGAGCTCACCGTGGAGGAGCCGACCGCGCCGGCCGTGCTCCGCACCGACGAGGTGCTGCTCGGCCAGGTGCTGCGCAACCTGCTGCACAACGGGTTGAAGTTCACCGCGAGCGGCGAGGTGCGGCTGCGCGCCTGGCACCGCGACGACAGGTGGAACTTCGAGGTCAGTGACACCGGGCCGGGCATCGCGCCCGAGCTGCACGATCGGATCTTCGAGGAGTTCTACCAGGTGCCGGGGGCGACCCGGGTCGGCGGCACCGGCCTCGGCCTGCCGTACGCCCGGCGGCTGGTGACCCTGCTCGGGGGCACGTTGGAGCTGGCCAGCGAGCCCGGCCGGGGCAGCACGTTCACCGTCTCCCTGCCCACCGGCGGAGCGTGACGTGGACGGCGGCCCGGCGACAGTCCTGGTGGTCGATGACAGTCGCACCAAGCGTTACCTGCTGGTCAGTTGGCTGACCCGGGCCGGGTACACGGTCCTCGAAGCGGAGAGCGGCACCGAGGCGCTCGCCCGGGTCGAGACGGAGCGGATCGACCTGGTGGTGCTCGACGTCCGGCTGCCCGACCTGAGCGGCTACGAGGTGTGCGAGCGGATCAAGGCGAACCAGCCGGCGATGCCGGTGATCCACGTCTCCGCGCACGCTGTCGATGTCGCCGACCGCGCCCAGGGGCTGACCCGGGGAGCGGACGCGTACCTGGCCGAGCCGATCGAGCCCGAGGAGCTGATCGCCACCACCCGGGCGGTCCTGCGCTACTACCGGGCCCGCCAGCGTGCCGAACTGCTCGCCGAGCGGCTGCTGGGCCTCGCCGACACGACAGTAGCGGTGCACGCCGCGTCGACCTTCGCACGGCTGCTCGAGGTCGCGGCGGAGGGCGCCGCGCAGATCTTCAAGAGCCCCGCCGCCGTGATCGCCGAGACGTTCGACGGTGACTGCATCGCCGGCATCTGCGCCGGCCCCGGCGCCGAGGCCGCCATCGTGCCGTGGGTCGTCGACGACACCGGGGTGCCCACCGGCGCCACGGTCCGGGTGGAGTCCCCGGCGAACTGGGGGCTGCTCACCTGGCCGGCGGACGACTCGGTGACGGTGGCCGCCGCTCGACTGCGGGAGGACCGGGCACCGCTGTACGTGGTGGTCCCCACCGCCACCCAGACCGCCCGAACGCCGGTCCTCGTGCAGCTGGCCCAGGCCGTGGCCGCGGCGGTCGAGGCCCAGCGCTCCTTCGACGAGGAGCACCGCATCGCCGTCACCCTCCAGCGCAGCCTGCTCCCGCGCAGCCTGCCCACGGTGACCGGACTCGATTTCGCGGTGCGCTACGAGCCCGCCGGCGCGCAGACCGAGGTGGGTGGCGACTTCTACGAGCTGGTGATGCTCGACGGGCACCTCCTGCTGGCGATCGGCGACGTGGCCGGCCACTCGCTGCACGCGGCCACCGTGATGGCCGAGCTGCGGCACGCGGTGCGGGCGTACGCCGTCGAGGGGCACCAGCCAGGCGAGATCCTGCACCGGGTCAACGAGCTGATGCGCACCCTGCTGCCGAACGAACTGGCCACGCTCTGCGTCCTGCTGCTACACCCGCCGAGCGGGCGGGTCCGGCTGGCCAGCGCCGGACACCTGCCGCCGCTGCTCAACCAGAACGGCACGGTCGAGTTCGTGCAGCACTCGGCGCCGCTGCTCGGCGTCCGCGCGCCCCGACCGGCCGACCTGGAGTTCGTCCTGCCGGCCGGCGCCACCCTGGTGTTCTACACCGACGGGCTGATCGAGCGCCGGGACGCCACGATCGACGAGGGGCTGGCCGCGCTCGCGGCGGTCGCCACCACCGTGGACGAGAACCTGGACGACTTCTGTGCCCGCCTGCTGGTGGAACTGGCCCCGGCCAAGATCCAGGACGACGTCGCAGTGGTCGTCCTGCGCCGTCGCTGAGCACGGCGACGGCTGTCCGGTGGTCGCTGCGCGCGGCTCAGTGCACCGAGCGGGCGTACGCGGCGGGTGACACTCCGGCGACTGCGGTGAAGTCGCGGACCAGGTGGGCCTGGTCGCTGTAGCCGAGGGTGGCGGCGAGGCCCGCCCAGTCGAGGGGAGCCCCCGCGGCCTGCTCGACGGCCTCCTGGAGGCGGTAGCGCCGGATCACCCACTTCGGGCCGACCCCCACGCGCTCGGTGAAGAGCCGCTGGAGCCGGCGGACCGGAACGCCGTGCCGCGCGGCGAAGTCGTCGACGCGCAGCACCGTACGGTCGGCCCGGATGGACTCGGCCAGCCGGACGGCCTCCGCCGCGGCCGGGTCCGGGTCGGGCGCCCACGCGGTGAGCGCCGCGTCGAGCGCGCGACAGCGGTCGGTGTCGGTGCCCGCGCAGACGGGATGGGCGGGACGGGTCAGCCGGCCGGCGGGCAGCGGCAGCCGACGGCCGGTCAGCTCGGCCACGGGCCGACGCCAGAACGGGTGGAAGCCACCGGGACGGAACTGGATCCCGCAGACCCGGCCGGTGCCGGTGAGCGTGATCCGGAACAGGTCGCGGCCCACCCCGGCCACCTCGCCGGTCTCCGCCGCGTCGCCGTCGCCGTCGCTGCGGAACACCACGTTCACGGCGGGGTGCGGCACGACCCGTTGCTCGAACGGCGCGCTCAACGTCCAGTCGATCAACCAGTAGTGCTCGACCCATCCGCGCAGCGGTTCGGCCGGCAGGTGCCGCCGGAAGCGGACCTCGCGCAGCAACCGCGCCGGGTCGAGAATGCCCCGGCTGTCGCCGCGCGGTCGCTGTCGCATTTCTTCAAGACCACCCTCATACGCTGGCCGTATGGCCACTCAGACTAGCGATCTGCTGGCGGCTGCCGCGCCGCGAACCGTCGACGTCGTACGCGGTATCGCGGACGACCAGCTCGACAGCCCCACGCCGTGCCGCGACTACGTGGTCCGGGATCTGCTCAACCACCTGTTCGAGGTGGTGGTGAACTTCCAGGACCTGGCCGAGAAGAGACCGGTGGAGTGGGCCGAGAAACCCGATCACCTGGACGACGGCTGGCGGGACCGGTTCGCTGTCGAGACCGACCGCCTGATCGCCGCCTGGTCGGACCCGTCCACGCTGGAGGGCGTGTCGCCGGGCATGGGCCTGCCGCAGACCGTCGTCGGCGGCATGGCGCTGCTGGACCTGACCGTGCACGGCTGGGATCTCGCCGTGGCGACCGGCCAGCCCTATCAGCCCGCCCCGGAGGCGGTGACCGAGCTGCACGCCCTGGTCGAGCGGTTGGGCCCGACCGCCCGCAAGATGGGCGTCTTCGCCGACCCCACCCCGACGCCACCCACCTCCACGACTGCCGACCTGGACCACCTCCTGACCCAGACCGGCCGAACCCCCACCTGGCCCCAAACCCACTAACCCCGGGTCCACCCACCCCTTTCGCCCCGGTGATCAAGAGGTTTGCGTCATCAGCGGGGCCGGATCTGACCCGAACCTCTTGTTCACCAGGGGTCAGGGTCCGGAGGGGGCGGGGCGGGAGGGGTGGTTGACGTTGGTATTCGCTGGGTGAATAGTGGGCGGGGTGTCCACGCCGCATGTGCTGCTCGGGTTGCTCGCTGGGGGCAGCCGGCACGGGTATGAGCTCAAGCGTGCGCATGACCAGCGGTTGCCGCGGGCTCGGCCGTTGGCCTTCGGGCAGGTCTACGCCACCCTCGGCCGCCTGGAACGGGACGGTCTGGTGGCCACCGCGGGTCAGGACCGCGCCTCCGGGCCCGACCGCACGACGTACGAACTGACCGACGAGGGTCGCTCCACGCTGGACCACTGGCTGTCCGCTGTGGAACCACCGATGCCGTACGTGGCCAGCACGCTCTTCGCCAAGGTGGTGGTGGCGCTGCTGGTCGCCGACGTCGACCGGGCCCGGTCGTACCTGGTGTCCCAGCGCGCGGCGCACACCGCACGGCTGCGGGAGCTGACGGCGGTCAAGACCGACCCGGCCGCCACCCTCAACGACGTGGTCGCGGCCGATTTCGCGATCGCCCATCTCGACGCGGACCTGCGGTGGCTGCACACCACCCTGGGCCGGGTCGCCGACTGGCACCGGGAGGTGCACGCGTGACGCAACTCCAGGCTCGCGGCGTGGTTCGGGCGTACGGTCCGACGCCCGCCCTGCGCGGTGTGACGCTCGACGTGGCCGAGGGCGAGATCGTCGCGGTCACCGGTCCGAGTGGCTGCGGCAAGTCGACCCTGCTGCACTGCCTGGCCGGGATCCTCCGGCCCGACGCGGGCGAGGTCACCTGGCGTGGCCACCGGATCGACACCTGGTCGGAGGCGGCCCGGTCCCGGCTGCGGCGCACCGAGTTCGGCGTGCTGTTCCAGTTCGGGCAGCTGGTCGCCGAGCTGACCGCGGCCGAGAACGTGGCCCTACCCCTGCTCCTCGCCGGCACGGGGCGGCGAGAGGCACGGACGGCGGCCATCACCTGGCTGGAACGGTTCGGGGTGGCTGACCTGGCCGACCTCCGGCCGGGTGAGATGTCCGGCGGTCAGCAGCAGCGGTGCGCCACGGCCCGGGCGCTGGTCACCGAACCGTGGGTGCTCTTCGCCGACGAGCCGACCGGCGCGCTGGACACGCTCACCGGCGAGCAGGTGCTCACCCAGCTGGTCCGGCTCGCCCGCGAGCAGCGCACGGCCGTCGTGCTGGTCACGCACGAGCCCCGGATCGCCGCGTACGCCGATCGGGAGATCGTGCTGCGCGACGGCCTGGTGGACCACACCGGCCTGGGGCTCGACGTGCCGTTGGCGGGCGGCTCCCGGTGAGGCCGGCGACGCTGGTGCGGCTCGCGCTGGCCGGCAACCGGACCGACACCGCACGGGTGGTGCTGACCGCGCTCAGTGCGCTGCTGGCGGCGCTGGCCGGGCTCGCGGCGCTCACCGTGCTGGCCATCCAGAAGCCGGCCGGCGACGCCTGGGCGCAGTCCGAGCAGTACCGCAACGCGCTGCTGCGTGAGCCGGGGCTGCGCGGGGGGACGGCGTTCGCGTTGCTGATGCTGGCCGTGCCGGTGCTGGCGCTGGCCGGTCAGTGCGCCCGGCTCGGAGCGCCGGCCCGGGACCGGCGACTCGCCGCGCTCCGGCTGGCCGGCGCCACCCCCGGTCAGGTCACCCGCCTGGCGGTGCTGGAGACCGGCCTGGCCAGCCTGCTCGGCACCCTCGCCGGGTTGGGCGTCTACCTGGCCGGCCGCGAGCTGCTGCATCGCCCGGACGAGCAGGGTCGGCTGGCCCTGCCCACCGACGTGCTGCCGTCGGCCGGCGCGGCTGTCGCGGTGGTGCTGGGTCTGCCGGTGGTCGCGGCGCTGGCCACCGCCCTGATGCTGCGGACGGTCACGACCAGCCCGCTCGGGATCAGTCGCAAGGCCGCCCGGGAGCGGGGTCCACGCCCCTGGGCCGGGCTGCTGATCGGCCTGGGGCTGGCCTGCTTCGTCGCCGTACGCCCGGTGCTGTCCTGGGTCGACGGGAACCGCTTGGTGCTGGGCTGGCTGGTGCCGCTGCTGTTCCTGGTGGGCGGGCTCACCGCGATGATCGGGGTGGTCATCGGCACCGGTTGGATCTCGCACACCTGCGGACGGTTGCTGCGCCGGCACGCCCGGGGCGCGTCGGCGCTGCTCGCCGCGGGTCGGCTGATGGCGGACCCGTGGGCGGGCAGCCGGACGTTCGCCGCGTTGCTGGCCGCCGTGATCTTCGGTGCCGGCGCGGCGGCGCAGCGCGCCTACTTCGTCGCGCAGGACGAGGCGGAACGGGAACAGAACCGGCTCGCCGGGGTGGACGCGGGCACCAACCCCTTCTACCTGTCGACGATGAATCTGGTCGACGCCGCGGTGGCCGTGGCGGTGCTGATCGCGGCGGGTGGCCTGATCGTCGCGCTGGTCGAGGGGATCGTGGCCCGCCGACGCGCCTACGCCGCGCTGGTCGCCACCGGCGTGCCCCGCAGCACGCTCAGCGCATCGGTTGCCTGGCAGGCGCTCACCCCGGCCGTGCCGGCGATCCTGCTGGCGCTCACCGTGGGCCTGCTGCTCGGCCGGGGGCTCTTTCGCAACATCACCACGAGCGGGTCGTCGGTTGCGGTCTGCGACGCCGGCGCGGCGCTCTGCGACGATCCGGCCACCCGCGACCAGTACACGCGGATCGTGCAGACACCTGGGGTGGAGCGGGCGATCGCCGTACCCCTGGAACAGCTGGCCTGGCTCGGCGCCGGCGCCCTGGCGGCGGTGCTGGTGACGGTCGGCGTCGGCCTGCTCTTCCTCCGGGTGAGCACGGCGGTGGACGAGCTGCGGACGGCCTGACCCGGGGTGGCCCGCCGTGGCCGTCGTCGGGCGGCGTCAGGCGCTGAGCAGGCCGGCGGAGAGCGCGACAAGCGTGCCGACGACGGCCGAGCAGCAGCACACCAGAAGGCCGGCGACCACGGCGAGGATCAGCCAGACGCGACGGTCCCGGGCGAGGACCGCGATGCTCGGCCGGCGGACCTCGTCGGCCGACCCGCCGTCATTCTCCGTTGCCCTGGTCACGCCGGAAGTCTAGGCCGTGACCACTTCGGCTCGGCCCGGACGACGCCTGACCGGTCATGATCGCGCTCGATCCTGGAAACAGTGGCCTCCCGAGCCGTCGAGGGGACTACTTCCAGGATCGAGCGCGATCATGCCAACGTGCGGCGGGGCCGGTCAGGCGCGACCGAGGCGGTCCAGGACCCAGGCGTTGATGAACGCCTCCTCGCGCCAGGCGTCGTAGCGACCGCTCGGGCCACCGTGCCCGGCACCCATCTCGGTCTTGAGCAGGTAGTCGCCCTGCGGCGCGGTCGCCCGCAGCCGCGCGATCCACTTCGCCGGCTCGGAGTAGAGCACGCGCGTGTCGTTGAGGCTGGTCACCGCGAGGATCGCCGGGTAGTCCACCGCCGCGACGTTCTCGTACGGCGTGTACGACTTCATGTACGCGTAGACCTCGGGGTCGTCGAGGGGGTTGCCCCACTCCTCCCACTCGGTGACGGTCAGCGGCAGCGACGGGTCGAGGATCGACGTGAGCGCGTCCACGAACGGCACCTGCGCCACGATCCCCGCGAACGCGTCCGGCGCGAGGTTGGCGACCGCGCCCATCAGCAGGCCGCCGGCCGAGGCGCCCCGGGCGACCAGCCGGTCGCTGGCCGTCCAGCCGGCCTTGACGAGGTGCCGGGCGCAGGCGACGAAGTCGGTGAAGGTGTTCTTCTTGGCCAGCATCTTGCCCTGGTCGTACCAGCGCCGGCCCAGCTCGCCACCGCCACGGATGTGCGCCACCGCGAAGACCACGCCCCGGTCCAGCAGGGACAGGCGGGCCACCGAGAACCACGGGTCCATGCTGGCCTCGTACGAGCCGTAGCCGTACAGCTCGCACGGCGCCGAGCCGTCCCGCGGCGTACCGACCCGACAGACCAGCGAGATCGGCACCCGCGTGCCGTCGTCGGCGAGCGCCCAGTCGCGGTGCTGCTCGTACTCGGCCGGGTCGTACGGCCGACCGTCCGGCCCGGGCAGCACGGGCTTCTGCTTGCGCAGCACCATCTGCCGGGTGACCAGGTCGAAGTCGTACACCGAGTCGGGGGTGACCAGCGAGGAGTAGCGCAGCCGGATCTGCCCCGTGCGGTACTCCGGGTTGGCGTCCAACCCCACGCTGTAGAGCGGCTCGGGGAAGTCGATGTCGTACGAGTCGTCGCTGCCGACCGGCAGCACCCGCAGGCCGGTGAGCCCGTCGGTGCGCAGCGACACCACCAGGTGGTTGGCGAACGCGTCGACCGCCTCCAGGCGGGTGCCGGGGGTGTGCTCGATCAGCGGCACCCAGTCGCCCGGGACGTCCGCCGAGGTGAACGCCAGCGCGAAGTCCTCAGCGCCGTCGTTGTGCAGGATCAGGAAGCGGTGGCCGTGGTGCTCCACGGCGTACTCGACGCCCTGCCGGCGGGGTGCGATCACGGCCGGCGCCCCGGTGGGGTTGCCGGCCGGGATCACCAGCACCTCGCTGGTGATCTTGCTGTGGATGTCGATGAGGATGAACTTCTCCGACCGGGTCAGCTCGACGCCTACCCAGAACCGCTCGTCGTCCTCCTGGTGGACCACGACGTCGTCGGCGGCGGCTGAGCCGATGGTGTGCCGCCAGACCTTGTTCGGCCGCCAGGCGTCGTCGACGGTCACGTAGAACAGCACCGAGGCGTCGGCCGACCAGGCGGTGCCGTAGAACGTGTCGGGCACCTCGTCCGGCAGCAGCTCGCCGGTGCTCAGGTCCTTCACGCGCAGGGTGAACCGCTCGTCACCGGAGAAGTCGGTCGAGTACGCCAACCAGCGCCCGTCCGGGCTGACGTCGAACGCGCCAAGCGAGAAGAAGTCGTGCCCCTCGGCCAGCAGGTTGCCGTCGAGCAGCACCTCCTCACCGTCGAGCGGTGCGCCGTCCGCGCTGACCGGCGGGTCGGTCTCGCCGTCACGGACCGCGCGTCGGCAGTGCACCCCGTACTGCTGCCCCTCGATCGTCCGGGTGTAGTACCAGTGCCCGCCCTTGCGGGTGGGCACGGACAGGTCCGTCTCCCGGGTCCGCTGACGGGTCTCCTCGAACAGCTCACCCCGCAGGGCGGCCAGGTGCGCGGTGCGCTCCTCGGTGAACGCGTTCTCGGCGGTCAGGTAGGCGATCGTCTCCGGGTCGTCCTTGGCGGCGAGCCAGGCGTACTCGTCGACGACCGTGTCGCCGTGGTGGGTGCGCTCGGTGGGCACCCGCTTCGCCGCGGGCGGGGCAGTCTCGGTGGTCACGGCGGCCACGTTACCGGCCGGCTCACCCTGCGTGCCGGACCAGTGGCATCCCGAAGGCCATCACCACGGCTTTCGAACACATGTACGATAGCCGGCATGGCGGCAGCAGCGAGTTCCCTCGGTCGGTCCGGAGCCCTCGAGATCACCCGGCGACTGACGGCGATCTGCGGTCCGCCGTTCGCCCGACTCGCCGGCCCGGCCGACGAGGTCGCCGGGCGTCCGGCCCGCTGGGTGGCGGTGCCCGGTGGCCCGCACGCCGCAGCCGAGGTGCTGCGGCTGGCCGCCGTGCACGACCTGGCGGTGGTGCCCCGAGGCGCCGGCACGAAGATCGACTGGGGTGCCACCCCCACACAGGTCGACATCATGCTCGACACCGGCCGGCTGGCGGGTATCGGCCACGAGCCGGTGGGCGCTCCGGTGGCCGAGGTGGGTGCGGGCACCCCGCTGCGGGCGGTGCAGGCCACTCTGGAGCGCACCGGGCAGCGGCTCGCGATGGACGCCCCGTCGCCGGGCGCGACGCTGGGCGGGGTGCTCGCGGCCGGGGAGGCCGGGCCGCTCCGGCACCGCCACGGCAGCCCGTGCGACCAGCTCCTCGGCGTCCGCTACCTGGGCGCCGACGGTGAATTGGTGAGCGCCGGTGGTGGCGCACCGGGGCTCGACCTGGCCCGCCTGCTCTGCGGCTCGCAGGGCGCCCTCGGCGTGCTCGTCTCGGCGAGCCTGCGGGTGCAGCCGGTGCCGGCCACCCGGCTCTGGGTGTCGCGTCCGGTGTGGACGCCGCTGGAGGTCCACGACCTGGTCCGGGTGATTCTCGCCGCCCGACTCGAGCCGGCGGCCATCGAGCTGGACCTGCCCGGCGGGCCGCCCCGGCCGCGCACCGCCTACCCGCCCGGCCATCCCGCCGCCACCGCCCGCGAGCGCCACCCGTCGATGTCCGGCCGGCCCAGCGCCCCGTCCCGGGCGGGCAGCCTGGTCGTGCTGCTGGAGGGTGGCCCGGCCGAGGTCACCGAGCGCGCTGAGCGGCTGGTCGGGCTGCTGCACGGCGAGGCGACGGTCGCCCACTCCGCCCCGCCGTGGTGGCGGCGTTACCCGTTCGCGCCCGGCGACACGGCGCTGCGCCTGGAGGTGCCGATCAGCGATCTCCACGCCGCCGTCTACGCGCTGCGGGACGCGGCCGGCGCCCCCGTGCCGGTGCGGGGCTCGGCCGGGATGGGCGTGGTGCACGCAGCCCTGCCCGGCGCGGTGGCACCCGACCGGGTGGCGTCCATCCTGGCCGCGGTCCGTGGCGTGCTGCTGGCCCGGCAGGGTCGCTGCGTGGTCGTCTCCGCCCCCGCGGCGGTGCGCCAGGCCGTCGACCTGTGGGGCGAGCTGGCCGGCCTGGCCCGGCTCCGGGCCGCCAAGGAACACCTCGACCCGGAGCACCGCCTCGCCCCCGGCCGCCTCCCCGGCGGCCTGTGACCCGGGATCGGGCGTGTCGGCGTCAGGCCGCGTCGTTGCGCAGCACCAGCACGGCGATGTCGTCCCGGGGCGGCTCGACCGAGAAGTTGATCGCGGCGGCGCGTAGGCGGGCGGCGACCACGTCGGCCGAGTAGCCGGCCAACGGCGCTGCCGCGTCCCGCAGCCGGTCGGTGCCGAACAGCTCCCGGCCGCGCCGCCGCTCGGTGACCCCGTCGGTGTAGAAGATCAGCGAGTCACCCGGGGCGAGGGTGATCTCGGCGGTCGGCGAGGTGATCGTGTCGAGCAGGCCCAGCGCCGTGCCGCCGGTGCCGACGAACCGGGCGCCGCCTCCACCGGCCAGCAGCACCGGCCGGTCGTGCCCCGCGAGGTGCAGGGAGACGTCCAGGCGGTCACCGTCACCCGGCCCGACCGCCGCCAGGGCCAGCGTGCAGTACCGGCCGCCACCCCGCTCGACAAGCGTCTCGTTGAGCCGGGCCAGCGCCTCCGGCAGCGGCTTGCCGTCGCCGACCAGCACCCGGATCACGTCGCGGACCAGTCCGGTGACCGCCGCCGCCTGGACGCCCTTGCCCGAGACGTCCCCGATCACCACGAGCCAGCGCCCGTCGGGCAGCGGCACCACGTCGTAGAAGTCGCCACCCACCTCGGCGTCGTCGCCGGTCGGCACGTACTCGGCGGCGAAGCCGATGCCGTCCACCACGGGCAGGACGGGCGGCAGCAGGGAGTGCTGGAGTGTCTGCGCGACCCGTCGGCGCTCGGCGTGGATGCGGGCGTTCTCGATCGCCAGCGCGGCCCGCCGGGCCACGTCCTCCAGCACCGCCACCTCGTCCGGGTCGTGCCGGTGCCGTTGGTGCCGGCCCACCGCCAGGGTCCCGAGCCGCTGGCCGCGGGCGATCAGCGGGACCGCGAAACCCTCCATCGGCCCGCCCAGCGGGATCTGCGCCGCGCTGCGGGTCGCCTCGCGCAGCCGGGCCTGGATGGAGTCCTGGCCGGTCTCGGCCAGCACCTTGTGCAGTTGCGGCAGCATCGACTCGTCGGCGTGGCTGGCCGCCGCCAGCCGCAGTCGGCCCCACTCGTCGGTGGTGTGCACCGCGCACCACTGGCCGAGGCGGGGCACCACCAACTGCGGGATCAGCGCCATGGTCAGCTCGACGTCCAGCGACTGGGCCAGCAGTTCGCTCGCCTCGGCCAGGAACGTCAACCACGCCTGGCGGCGTACGTCCGCCCGGCGCAGCCGGTCGTTCTCCAGGTGCAGCGACAGGCGCTCGGCGGTGAGCACCGCCAGCGGTCGGGCGTACGCCGACGGCGCGGCGTCCAGCTCCAGCTCCCCGGCGTACGGGCGGTGCACAGTCAGCGGCACCCGGAGCAGCTCGCTGTCGGGGCGGGGCTGCCGGCCGAAACGGGCCAGCAACTGTCGCCCCTGACCGTCGCCCCGGTCCAGTCGGATCGCGCCGCCGGCCGCGCCGACCATCTCGGCGACCCGGCTGAGCAGGCTGGCGGCGAAGTCGGGCAGCGGGTCGTCCGCGTACACGTCGGGGGCGGTCTGCATGAGTTCGCTCATCGCGCCGGCGCTCGGCGCCGAGCTGTCGACGGCCTCGGGGTTGCCGGCCATCGACGTGCCGCCGGAGCTGGCCCCGGCCGCCGGCTCGGCGCCGGGACGGTCCAACCGGAACCAGACGCCCTTGCCGGTGGGCAGGTACGTGGTGCCCCAGCGGCTCGCGAAGTGGTCGACGAGGAGCAGTCCGCGACCGCGTACGGAAACCTCGTTGATCTCGGTCGCGTCGTTGCGGGTGCCGACGGTCAGCTCGTCGTTGCCCGAGCTGGGCGCGAAGTCGGAGACGGTCACGGAGAGCCCGACGCCGTCCGCGACGACCTCGATGTCCAGTTCGGTGCCGGCGTGCTCGACGGCGTTGGTGGTCAGCTCGGTGGTGAGCAGCAGCGCCTCGTTGACCAGGTCGTCCAGGTGCGCCTCGGCGAGGACGGAGCGGACGACCGCGCGGGCGGCGGCGGGCGTACGGCGGTCGGCGGGCAGGCGGACACGCCGGACGGCCCCGCTTTCGGCCCCGGCCGTCGCGGCCCCCGCCTCGGCTGACACCCCCGTATCCTCCACCGTTCCCCCGTCGGGTGCCAAGCCGATGCGCGATCGGCGGGGCGGGCCTCGGTCGGCGGAGTGCGGCGGGTGCGTGTCGGCGGGCTGGGCGCGAAAGGCCCGCACCGGTGACGACGGGGCCTGGCAGCGTCCCGCCAACTCGGGGTCGGCCACGCGATCCCTCCGGTGATCAGCGCCACTCGGCGAGGTCTGTGCCGGGTTGGGCGTCGCCGGGGGGATCGCGGAGGCCACCAGGGCCGATCGGCGGGTCGCGCACCCTGGCACTACGGCGCGCGCGGGCACAATATGGGGTGCCGGTGTGTCCGTACGGGCACGGGCCCCCCGAGCTGAGCGAGGAATGATGACCACGGCGAAGCAGTCGGTCGCGGATCCGTCCGCGCCCGACCACGAGGCGCTCCTCGGTGAGTTGACCGAGGCGCTGCGACGGATCGGTCGCGGCGACCTGAAGGTCCGGCTGCCCCGCCGTGCCGGCAAGGCCGGCGAGGTGGCGGACGCCTTCAACGAGGTGGTTTCGCTCCAGGAGCGGCAGTACCTGGACCTGCGGCGGATCAGCCGGATCGTCGGTCGGGACGGCCGGCTCACCGAGCGACTCGACGACGAGGGGCTGGACGGCTCCTGGGCGGAGGGGCAGCGGGCGATCAACTCGCTGATCGACGACCTGGGCCGGCCCACCACCGAGATCGCCCGGGTGATCGTGGCGGTCGCGGACGGCGACCTGTCCCAGCACATGGCGTTGGAGATCGACGGTCGGCCGCTGCGCGGTGAGTACCTGCGCATCGGGCGCACCGTGAACACGATGGTCGACCAGCTGTCGTCCTTCTCCAACGAGGTGACCCGGGTGGCCCGTGAGGTGGGCACCGAGGGCAAGCTGGGCGGCCAGGCCGACGTCCGGGGCGTCGCCGGCACCTGGAAGGACCTCACCGACTCGGTGAACACCATGGCGTCGAACCTGACCGGCCAGGTGCGATCGATCTCGCAGGTGGCGACGGCGGTGGCCAAGGGCGACCTGTCGCAGAAGATCACGGTCGGCGCGCGCGGTGAGGTCGCCGAGCTGGCCGCCACGATGAACTACCTCACCGACACGCTGCGGCTCTTCGCCGAGCAGGTGACCCGGGTGGCCCGCGAGGTGGGCACCGAGGGCAAGCTGGGCGGCCAGGCCGAGGTGCCGAACGTGGCCGGCACCTGGAAGGACCTGACCGACAG
Organism: Micromonospora sp. DT63; assembly: GCF_049841615.1. Lineage (NCBI taxonomy): Bacteria > Bacillati > Actinomycetota > Actinomycetes > Micromonosporales > Micromonosporaceae > Micromonospora > Micromonospora sp. DT63. Next base: position 501,336 of record NZ_JBNCKQ010000003.1, read on the forward strand.
CGTCAACTCGATGGCGTCGAACCTGACCGCCCAGGTCCGCAACATCGCGCAGGTCTCCACGGCTGTCGCGCGCGGTGACCTCTCCCAGAAGATCACCGTGGCGGCGCAGGGCGAGATCCTGGAGCTGAAGGACACCGTCAACACGATGGTGGACCAGTTGTCGTCGTTCGCCGACGAGGTGACGCGGGTCGCCCGTGAGGTGGGCATCGAGGGCAAGCTCGGTGGTCAGGCGCAGGTGCGCGGCGTCTCCGGCACCTGGCGGGACCTCACCGAGAACGTCAACCAGCTCGCCGGCAACCTGACCAGCCAGGTCCGCAACATCTCCCAGGTCTCCACCGCGGTGGCGAAGGGTGACCTGTCGCAGAAGATCACCGTCGACGCCCAGGGCGAGATCCTGGAGCTGAAGAACACCGTCAACACCATGGTCGACCAGTTGTCGTCGTTCGCCGACGAGGTGACGCGGGTGGCCCGTGAGGTGGGCACCGAGGGCAACCTGGGCGGTCAGGCGCAGGTGAAGGGTGTCTCCGGCACCTGGCGGGACCTGACCGACAACGTGAACTCGATGGCGTCGAACCTGACCAGCCAGGTCCGCAACATCGCGTCGGTGACCACGGCGGTGGCCAAGGGTGACCTGTCGCAGAAGATCACGGTGGACGCGCGGGGCGAGATCCTGGAGTTGAAGTCGACCGTCAACACGATGGTGGATCAGCTGTCGTCGTTCGCCGACGAGGTGACGCGGGTCGCGCGTGAGGTGGGCACCGAGGGCAAGCTCGGCGGTCAGGCGCAGGTGCGCGGGGTCGCCGGCACCTGGCGGGACCTGACCGACAACGTGAACTCGATGGCGTCGAACCTGACCGCCCAGGTGCGCAACATCGCGCAGGTCTCCACGGCGGTGGCGAAGGGTGACCTGTCGCAGAAGATCACGGTGGACGCGCGGGGCGAGATCCTGGAGCTGAAGTCGACCGTCAACACGATGGTGGATCAGCTGTCGTCGTTCGCCGACGAGGTGACCCGGGTGGCCCGTGAGGTGGGCACCGAGGGCAAGCTGGGCGGCCAGGCGCAGGTCAAGGGCGTCTCCGGCACCTGGCGGGACCTGACCGACAACGTGAACTCCATGGCGTCGAACCTGACCAGCCAGGTCCGCAACATCGCCTCGGTGACCACGGCCGTGGCGAAGGGTGACCTGAGCCAGAAGATCACCGTCGACGCGCAGGGCGAGATCCTGGAACTCAAGTCGACTGTCAACACGATGGTCGACCAGTTGTCGTCGTTCGCCGACGAGGTGACCCGGGTGGCCCGCGAGGTCGGCATCGAGGGCAAGCTGGGCGGTCAGGCCCAGGTGAAGGGTGTCTCCGGCACCTGGCGCGACCTCACCGAGAACGTCAACCAGCTCGCCTCGACCCTGACCACCCAGCTGCGGGCCATCGCCCAGGTGTCCACGTCGGTGACCCGGGGCGACCTGACCCAGCGGATCGCGGTCAAGGCGCAGGGCGAGGTCGCGGAGCTGAAGGACAACATCAACCAGATGATCGTCACCCTCCGGGAGACGACCAAGAAGAACGCCGAGCAGGGCTGGCTGGACTCCAACCTGGCCCGCATCGGTGGGCTCCTGCAGGGCCAGCGGGACCTGGGCGAGGTCTGCCGCATGATCATGATGGAGGTGACCCCGCTGGTCGACGCCCAGCTCGGCGCCTTCTTCCTGGCCGACGACACCGACGGCAGCATGCGGCTGCGGTTGACCTCGTCGTACGGGTACGTGGCGCGCGGGCACGACGTCACCTTCGGCCCGGGTGAGGGGTTGGTCGGTCAGACCGCCCTCTCGCGCCGGACGATCCGGGTCAGCGCCTCCCCGAACAGCCGCCTCACGCTGCGCTCCGGCCTGGCCGAGACACCCCCGTCCGACCTGGTGGTGCTCCCCGTGCTGTTCGAGGGGGAGCTGCTCGGGGTGATCGAGTTCGCCAGCGTGGCCGCGTTCTCCGAGCTGCACCTGTCGTTCCTGGAGCGGCTGGTGCTCACCATCGGCATCGCGGTCAACACCATCCAGGCCAACCGGCGTACGGAGGAGCTGCTGGCCCAGTCGCAGCGGCTCGCGCACGAGTTGCAGGAGCAGTCGGCGGAGTTGCAGCGCACCAACGCCGAGCTGGAGGAGAAGGCCACCCTGCTCTCCGAGCAGAAGGGCAACATCGAGACCAAGAACCGGGAGATCGAGCTGGCCCGGCTGGGCCTGGAGGAGAAGGCGCAGCAGCTCACGCGGGCTTCGGCGTACAAGTCGGAGTTCCTGGCCAACATGAGCCACGAGCTGCGTACGCCGCTGAACTCGCTGCTGCTGCTGGCCCGGCTGCTGGCCGAGAACTCGGAGCAGAACCTCAACCCGAAGCAGATCGAGTTCGCCCGGACCATCCACAGCGCCGGTTCGGACCTGCTCTCGCTGATCGACGACATCCTGGACCTGTCCAAGATCGAGGCCGGCCGGATGGACGTCGAGCCCACCGAGATCCGCTTCGCGGAGATCCGTGGCTACGTGGAGCAGGCGTTCGCGCCGCAGGCCGAGGAGAAGCACCTCGACTTCCAGGTACGGGTCAGCAAGGATCTGCCGCCGGCGTTGGTCACCGACGCGCAGCGGTTGCAGCAGATCCTGCGCAACCTGCTCTCCAACGCGGTGAAGTTCACCGACAACGGCGCGGTGACGTTGCGGATCGCCCCGGCGGCCGAGAACGCGGTCTTCGACGTGCCGGCGCTCACCAACGCCCAGCAGGTGATCGCGTTCACGGTGATCGACACCGGCATCGGCATCTCCGACGACAAGCTGTCGATCATTTTCGAGGCGTTCCAGCAGGCGGACGGCACGACCAGCCGCCGCTACGGCGGCACCGGCCTGGGGCTGTCGATCAGCCGTGACCTGGCCCGGCTGATCGGCGGCACCATCACGGTGTCGTCGGCGCCCGGACAGGGTTCGACGTTCACGTTGTTCGTGCCGCAGGTCCTCGCTCCGGACGCGGTGGTCGCGCCCCAGGCGCCGTCACCGCAGCGTGCCGGCCTGCCGTCGTCGCTGCTGATGCCGCCGCTGGAGCTGCTGCCGGCGCGGCCGGAGGCGCCGGCCACCCGTCAGCTGGACGGTGCCACAGTGCTGATCGTGGACGACGACGTCCGCAACGTCTTCGCTCTGACCAGCGCGTTGGAGCTGCACGGCATGACCGTGCTGTACTCGGACAACGGGGCGGACGGCGTCCGCCTGCTGGCCGAGCACCCGGAGGTGGACATCGTGCTGATGGACGCCATGATGCCGGACCAGGACGGATACGAGACGACCCGCCAGATCCGCCGTAACCACCGGTTCGCCGATCTTCCGGTCGTCTTCCTGACCGCGAAGGCGATGCCGGGTGACCGCGAGTCCGCGCTGGCGGCCGGCGGAAGTGACTACATCACCAAGCCGGTCGACCTGGACGACCTGATCGAGCTGATGTCGTCCTGGATCAGCGGCGGCCGGACCGAGGAGACTTCGTGACCCAGATGGCCAAGGCGCTGCTCGTGGACGACCGCCGCGAGAATCTGATGGCACTGGAGGCGATCCTGCAGGGCCTTCCGGTGCAGTCGGTGGCCGTGGAGAGCGGCGAGGCGGCGCTCAAGCAGCTGCTGGTGGACGACTTCGCGGTGATCCTGTTGGACGCGCAGATGCCGGACATGGACGGCTTCGAGACGGCCAGCCACATCAAGCGCCGGGAGCGGACCCGGCACGTGCCGATCATCTTCCTCACCGCCGCCGACCGGGACGCCCAGCTCGCGCTCCGGGGCTACCAGGTGGGCGCGGTGGACTACCTGACCAAGCCGTTCGACCCCTGGGTGCTGCGGGCCAAGGTGTCGGTCTTCGTCGAGCTGTGGGTGAAGACCCGGCAGTTGGCCGCCCAGTCGGACCTGGTGCGCGAGCGTGACACGCAGTGGCGGCGGCTCACCGACGCGGTCGACGAGGCGACCACCCTGCTCCGCTCCGACGACGAGGAGTCGCAGAGGCGTGCGGTGGAGCTGCTTGAGCAGGCCCGCTGGGGCAGCTCCGCCTGACCGGGCCGGTCAGCCCTCGCCGGGGCGCAGATGGCCGGTCTGGGCCCGGCGGACCCGCCAGCGTTCGCCCAGCGAGTCAATTTCCTCCTGGACGAAGATGAAGAAGTCGCGCATCTCGGCGACCCGTTCGCCGGCCGGTGTCTCGGGGCCGTTGAGGGCGGCTACTCCGCCCTCGGCTACGTCGATGAACGTCTTGTAGATCGCGGTCTTGGTGATGGTCCCCTCGTACCAGGGGTTCTCCGGCATCCGGTAGCGATCGCGGCGGGACCGGGGGACGGGCTCGCGGATCAGCATGCCGAACTGGGTGAGATAGCGGACCGCGCCGCTGACCGCCGCCGCGCTGACGCCGAGCCGCTCGCCGATCTCGGCGGCGGTCAGGGGGTCGTCGGCGCTCATCACGGTGAACAACACCCGGGCGGCCATCCGTGGGAAGCCGACCTCGGCGAACGTGAGGGCCATCCGTTCGACGAAGAGGTGCACGGGGTCGTGGCCGTCGTCGGCTGCCATGGCGGTCCCTCCCTGCGCGGTTCGTGGGCACCGATGGTGCCCCGACTCTCACTGTCTTCACAACTTTGTGAAACGAGTGTAGCTTCCGATATATGGAAACTCCGATTGAGGTGTCCGGCCTGGTCAAGACCTTCGGCCGGACCCGGGCGCTGGACGGTCTGGACCTGACCGTCCGCGCCGGCGAGGTGCACGGCTTCCTCGGCCCGAACGGCGCCGGCAAGTCGACGGCCATCCGGGCCCTGCTCGGGCTGCTGCGGACGGACGCGGGGGACGTCCGACTGCTCGGCGGCGACCCGTGGCGCGACGCGGTGGCCCTGCACCGCCGGCTGGCGTACGTGCCGGGCGACGTGACGCTCTGGCCCAACCTCTCCGGGGGCGAGGTCATCGACCTGCTCGGCCGGATGCGCGGCGGCCTCGACCCGGCCCGCCGAGCCGAACTGCTCGACTCCTTCGAGCTGGACCCCCGCAAGAAGGGCCGGGCGTACTCCAAGGGCAACCGGCAGAAGGTCGGCCTGGTGGCCGCACTCGCGTCGGATGTCGAACTGCTCATCCTGGACGAGCCGACCTCCGGCCTGGACCCGCTCATGGAGGAGGTCTTCCAGCACTGGGTGCGCCGGGCCAGGACCGACGGTCGCACGGTGCTGCTCTCCAGCCACATCCTGGCCGAGGTGGAGGCGCTCTGTGACCGGGTGACGATCATCCGCAACGGGCGGGACGTGGAAACCGGCACCCTGAGCGAGCTGCGGCACCTACGACGCACCTCGATCGAGGCCGAAGTGACCGGGTCGGTGGACGGCCTGGGTCAGCTCGGCGGCGTACACGACCTGCGGGTGGACGGGCAGCGGGTGCGCTTCGACGTGGAGGACGCCGCGCTGGACGCCGCGCTGCGCCGGCTCACCGAGATCGGCGTACGCAGCCTGACCAGCCAGCCGCCGACGCTGGAGGAGCTGTTCCTGCGGCACTACCAGGCCGAGCAGGTGCGGTCATGAGCGCCTTCACCGGCACCCGGCACCTGGTGCGGCTGATCCTGCGGCGGGACCGGGTCGTGCTGCCGATCTGGATCCTCCTGCTCGCCGTGCTGCCGGCCAGCTACGCCAGCGCGTACGCCGAGCTGTACCAGACCGCCGACGAGCGGGCCGCGTACCTGGCCAACACGGCGAGCAACCCGTCGATCGTCGCGTTGCTCGGCCCGGTGTTCGGCGACAGCATCGGCGCGCTCACCGTCCAGCGGGCCGGCATGCTGGTGCTGGTCGCCGCGTTGGCCAGCCTGCTGACGGTGGTGCGGCACACCCGCACCGAGGAGGAGGCCGGCCGGCGGGAACTGCTCGGCGCGACGGTCCTCGGCCGGTACGCGGGTCTGACCGCGGCGCTGCTGGTGACGTACGCCGCGAATGTGCTTCTCGGTCTGCTCATCGCCGGCGGCCTGGTCGCCGCGGGTCTGCCCGGTGCGGGGTCGCTGATCTTCGGTGCCGGCCTGGCGCTCACCGGCGTCGCCTTCGCCACTGTCGGCGGTCTCGCCGCGCAGCTCACCGAGAGCGCCGGCGGGGCGCGCGGCATCGGCCTGGGCGTGCTCGGGTTGGCCTTCGTGCTGCGGCTGGCGGGCGACGCCGGAGGGTCCGGCGGCGCCGGTGGAAAGGCCGAGTGGCTGAGCTGGGTCTCGCCGCTGGGCTGGGCGCCCCGGGTGCGGGCCTTCGCCGGTGAGCGCTGGTGGGTGCTCCTGCTGCCGGTGCTGTTCGCCGCGGTGGTCGCGCTCGTCGCGTACCCGGTATCGGTGCGCCGCGACCTCGGCGCGGGGGTGCTGCCGCCACGACTCGGCCCGGCCACCGCGGGTCCGCGGCTGGCCGGTCCGTTCGGCCTGGCCTGGCGGCTGCACCGGGGCCAGTTGCTCGGCTGGACGCTCGGCTTCGGGCTGCTCGGTCTGGTGCTGGGTGGCGCCGCCGACGCGGCTGCCGACGCGGTGCAGGGCAACCAGCAGGTCGCCGACATCCTGGCCCGGTTGGGCGGCACGGCGACGCTTGCCGAGGCGTACCTCGGGAGTTCGTTGAGCCTGACCGCGTTGGCCGCGGCCGGGTACGGCATCCAGGCCGCGCTGCGGGCGCGGGCCGAGGAGACCGCCGGGCGGGCCGAGCCGCTGCTCGCCACGGCGGTGAGCCGGTCCCGCTGGCTGGCGGCGCACCTGCTCTTCGCGCTGCTCGGCCCGGTGGTGGTGCTGGCCGTGGCGGGGCTCGCGACCGGGCTGTCGTACGGTCTCAGCGTGGGCGACGTCGGTGGTGAGCTGCTCCGGCTGCTCGGCGTCGGGCTGGCACAGGTGCCGGCGGTGTGGGTGCTCGCCGGGCTCGCCGCGCTGCTGGTGGGCTGGCTGCCCCGGTTCTCCTCGGCGGCCTGGGCCGTGCTCGCCGGCTGCCTGCTGCTCGGTCAGATCGGCGCGGTGCTGAAGCTGAGCCAGTGGGCGCTGGACGTCTCCCCGTTCACGCACACCCCCCAGGTCCTGGGCGACAACTGGACGGCCACCCCCCTGGTGGCCCTCACGGTGATCACCGCGGCCCTCCTGGCCCTGGCCCTGCGCACCTTCCAAACCCGCGACATCCCCACCCAGTAACCGACCCCCGGCCCCGATCCGCGTTGATCATGAAGTTATTGCCGACAAATGGGACAGAATTCGGCAATAACTTCATGGTCAACCCCGGGAACCGGCGGGAGGTGGGGCCGGGTGGGGGTCAGCCGGTTGGTTGGTCGTTGCGGATCATCAGGGCGCTGCGCAGGCCGGTGATGTCCAGGACGCGGATCAGGAAGTCGCCGACGTGGGTGAGCATCAGCAGGCTCTGCGCGTGACTGGCCTTGCGGCTGAGCACCACGAGCGTGCCCAGGCCCTGCGAGTCGCAGAAGGTGACGCCGCCGAGATCGAGCACGATCCGCGGGGGCGGATCGGCCAGCACCTCGTTGACGACGGTGCTGAGCTGGGCGGCCGTGAGCATGTCGATCTCACCGGCCAGGCGCAGCACTGCTTCGTCGCCCGTCCGGTGTAGCGTGATGGACAGTTCGGCACGATCCACCCGGTCAGCCTAGCGCGATCCAGCTGACCCGGCCTGTTGAGGCCGCGAGCCGCCGGCCGGCAGGTGTCGGGGCTGGTGACGGGCGCCGGCAGCGGGTGAGCCTGGTAACCCCGGCCCGGGGTGGCTGCTGGTTGACCGTCCGTCGCTGACACAATGGCGGCATCGTGACCGACATCGTTTCCGCCGGAAGAGGCCGTTACCCGGCCGACGCGCCGGCTTCCGAGGCCCTGTTCGACCGCGCCCGCGCCATCGTGCCGGGCGGGGTCAACTCCCCCGTGCGTGCCTTCCAGGCGGTCGGCGGCACCCCGCGTTTCATGGTCCGTGGCGAGGGCCCGTGGCTGTACGACGCCGACGGTCGCCGCTACGTCGACCTGGTCTGCTCGTGGGGTCCGCTGATCCTCGGGCACGCCCACCCGGAGGTGGTGGAGGCCGTGCAGGCCGCCGCCGCCCGGGGCACCAGCTTCGGCACGCCCACCCCGGGTGAGGTGGAGCTGGCCGCCGAGATCGTCGACCGGACGCCGGTTGAGCAGGTACGCCTGGTCAACTCCGGTACCGAGGCCACCATGTCGGCGATCCGGCTGGCTCGCGGCTTCACCGGCCGTTCCAAGATCGTCAAGTTCGCCGGTTGCTACCACGGCCATGTCGACGCGCTGCTCGCCTCCGCCGGCTCCGGCGTGGCGACCCTGGGCCTGCCCGACTCGCCCGGCGTGACCGGCGCGGCGGCCAGCGAGACGATCGTGCTGCCGTACAACGACATCCGGGCCGTCGAGGAGGCGTTCGCCGCCGAGGGCCCGCACATCGCCGCGGTGATCACCGAGGCCGCCGCCGGCAACATGGGCGTGGTCGCCCCCCGCGACGGGTTCAACCAGCAGCTAGCCCGGATCGCGCACGCGCACGGCGCCCTGCTGGTGGTCGACGAGGTGATGACCGGGTTCCGGGTCTCCCGCGCCGGGTGGCACGGCCTCGACCCCTCCGACGCCGACCTGTGGACGTACGGCAAGGTCATGGGTGGTGGCCTGCCCGCCGCGGCCTTCGGTGGCCGCGCGGACATCATGGCGCGGCTGGCCCCGGCCGGCCCGGTCTACCAGGCCGGCACGCTCTCCGGTAACCCCCTCGCGTGCGCCGCCGGCCTGGCCACGCTGCGTCTCGCCGACGACGCGCTGTACCAGCGCCTCGACGACACGGCCGCCGTCGTGGGCAAGCTCGCGTCCGACGCGCTGGCCGCCGCCGGGGTCCCGCACCGGCTGTCGTACGCGGGCAGCATGTTCTCGATCTTCTTCACCGACGCCGATGTGGTCGACTACGACAGCGCCCGCACCCAGCAGGTGCCGGCGTTCAAGGCGTTCTTCCACGCGATGCTCGCCGCCGGCGTCTACCTGCCGCCGAGCGCGTTCGAGTCGTGGTTCGTGTCGGCGGCGCTCGACGACGCCGCTCTGGAGCACATCGCCGCAGCGCTGCCCACGGCGGCGAACGCGGCGGCGGCGGCTGGTCACGGGGGGTCGTAAACGGTGAGCAAGACGGTGGTCCACGTGCTCCGGCACGGCGAGGTGCACAACCCCGACCAGATCCTGTACGGGCGGCTGCCCGGTTTCCGCCTGTCCGAGCTGGGCGTGCAGATGGCCAAGGCCGCCGCGCAGGGGCTGGCCGATCGGGAGATCGTGCACGTGGTGGCCAGTCCGCTGGAGCGCGCCCAGCAGACCGCCGAGCCGATCGCCGCCCAGTTCGGGCTGCCGGTCGGGGTGGACGAGCGGCTGATCGAGAGCGCCAACTGGTTCGAGGGCAAGAAGGTCTCCCCGGGCGACGGGTCGTTCCGCGACCCGCGCAACTGGTGGGTGCTGCGCGACCCGGTGACGCCGTCCTGGGGCGAGGCGTACCGGGTGATCGCCGAGCGGATGTTCGCCGCCGTGCACGCCGCCCGGGTCGCCGCCGAGGGCCGCGAGGCCGTGCTGGTGTCGCACCAGCTCCCGATCTGGACGCTGCGCCGCCACGTCGAACGCAAGCGGCTGTGGCACGACCCGCGCAAGCGGCAGTGCGGGCTGGCGAGCCTCACCTCGTTCCACTTCGACGGCGCGAAGGTGGTCGGCATCGGCTACAGCGAGCCGGCCGCGCACCTCATCGCCCTCTCCGCGACAGCCCGGACGGCCAAGGGGGCCTGATGACCGCCCGGAGGTGGACCGCGGGTCTGCTCGCCACCGTCGCAGCGGTGGCGCTGGTCGGCTGCACGTCGTCGAAGGGGCAGGAGAAGACCTGCTCGACCACCTCCGACGGCATCATCGAGTGCGCACCGGACCAGCGTTCGGCCCCTCCGAAACTCGCCGGTGAGCTGCTCACCGGCGGCACCTACGACGTCAACCAGGCCCGCGGCCAGGTCGTGGTGGTCAACTTCTGGGGCTCCTGGTGCGCGCCGTGCCGCGCCGAGGCCGACGACCTGGAAGCCACCTACCAGGCCACCAAGGGCTCCGGCGTGAGCTTCCTCGGCATCAACGTGCAGGACCAGCGGGACAAGGCCAAGGCGTTCGAGGAGGGCCGGGTCACCTATCCGAGCCTCTTCGACCCGTCCAGCCGTCTGGCACTCGACCTGGACATCCCGCCGAACACCGTCCCGGCGACAGTGGTGCTCGACCGGGAGGGCCGGGTCGCGGTGGTGATCCGCGCCGCCGTCAAGCAGGAGGGCCTGCAACCGGTCGTCGAGCGGGTCGCGGCCGAGAAGCCGGCGCCGAACTGATGGGTGAGACCTTCAAGGAGTTGGCCCAGAGCGGGCCGCTGGTGCTCGCGATCGGCGCGGCGGCGCTCGCCGGGCTGGTCAGCTTCCTCTCCCCGTGCGTGCTCCCGCTGGTCCCCGGCTACCTGTCGTACGTCACCGGCCTGGCCGGCGCCGACCTGGAGGGCCGCCGCCCGGTGACGGCTCCCGCGCCCGCCGAGACGACCGGCGGGGGTGTCGCGGTCCGGGAGCGGACGGCGCCGTCGGCGGCGGTCAAGGGTCGGGTGCTCGCCGGCACCCTGCTCTTCATCGCCGGCTTCACTGTCGTCTTCGTCGCCACCGCGATCCTGTTCGCCGGCATCGGTCGGGTCTTCTTCGACTACAAGCGCGAACTCCAGATCGGCATCGGCGCGCTGATCATCGTGCTCGGCCTGGGCTACCTCGGCATGATCCCCGCCCTGCAACGTGAGTTCCGGATCTCCCGGCTGCCGTCCGCCGGCCTGCTCGGCGCACCCGTGTTCGGTGCGGTCTTCGCGCTCAGCTGGGTGCCGTGCACCGGTCCGACCCTCGGCGCGGTGATGGGCATGGCCGCCACCAGTGGTCAGAGCGACCGCGCGGTGGTGCTCGCCGTGGCGTACTGCCTCGGGTTGGGGATACCGTTCGTCGTCTTCGGGCTGGGCTTCCAGCGCCTGCTCGGAGTCTTCCGTGCCATCCGGCGCAACAGCCGCTGGGTCACCCGGGTCGGCGGCGCCCTGCTCATCCTGATCGGCCTGGCGCTGGTCACCGGCGGATGGCAGAGCTTCGTGATCTGGTTGCAGACCACCGTCGGGGTGGGCGAGGTGAGCATCTGATGACTGTCGTCGACGACCGACCGGAGGCCGAGGCCCCGGCGCCCCGGCGCCGGCCCAACCGGCTGCTGGCCCTGCTGCGCAACTCGTGGCGGCAGCTCACCAGCATGCGTACGGCGCTGATCCTGCTCTTCCTGCTGGCCATCGCCGCGATTCCCGGTTCGGTGCTGCCGCAGCGGGGGATCAGCCCGGAGAAGGTCAACCAGTACTTCGTCGACCACCCGGACTGGGCCCCCCGACTGGACCGGATCGGCGCGTTCCAGGTCTTCGGTTCGGTCTGGTTCTCCGCGATCTACCTGCTGCTGTTCACGTCGCTGATCGGCTGCATCACGCCCCGGCTGCGCGACCACGTCCGGGCGCTCCGGTCCCGGCCACCTGTCGCGCCGAAGCAGCTGGCGCGGCTGCCGCAACACGCCGTACTGCAGGCCCCGGCCGGTGGCGCGGCCGCCGTCGCCGAGGTGCTGCGCAAGCGACGCTGGCGGGTCGAGGTCCGCGGCGACGAGGTCTCCGCCGAGAAGGGCTATCTCAAGGAGACCGGCAACCTGCTGTTCCACACCTCGCTGATCGCGGTGCTGATCGGTGTCGCGCTCGGCTCGTGGTACGGCTGGAGCGGCAACCGTCTGCTCGTCGCGGGCGCGGACAACGCGTTCTGCAACACCCGCCAGCAGTACGCCGAGGCCAAGCTCGGCCCCCGCGTCGACAGCGGGGACCTGCCCCGCTTCTGCCTGCGGCTGGACGACTTCCAGGCCCGGTTCCTGCCGTCCGGCCAGCCGGAGTACTTCAACGCCCGGGTGACCGTCGACGGTCCGGACGAGCCGACCCGTAGCGCGGACTTCTCGGTGAACTCACCACTGCGACTCGCCGACGCGAGCGTCTACCTGCTCGGTCACGGGTACGCCCCGGTGATCCGCTACACCGACCGGTTCGGCAACAGCCAGGTCAGTGACGAGCCGTTCCTGACCACCGGCGACATGGGCCTGACCAGCGAGGGACTGGCGGCCTTCCCGGACGCGAACGTCGACCCGGCCACCGGCAAGCGGACCCCTGGTGAGCAGATGGCGTTCACCGGCATCTACCTGCCCACCGCGCCGCAGCAGGCCCCGTTCGTCCGCTCGGAGTACCCGACCGAGCGCAACCCGGCGCTGAACCTGGTCGCCTACCGGGGCAACCTCGGCCTGGACGCCGGCATCCCCGGCTCGGTCTACCAGCTCGACCAGCGGCAGGTGCGCAACGGCAAGGTCAAGGAGATCGGCAGCAAGCTGCTGCGCAAGGGCGAGAAGTGGACGCTTGACGACGGCACGACAGTCGAGTTCCTGGGCACCGAGCGGTACGTGACGCTCTCCGTCCGGCACGACCCGGGCTCGACGCCGCTGCTGGTGAGCTGCGGCGCGCTGCTGGTCGGGCTGATGGGCTCGCTGTTCGGCCGGCGCCGCCGGGTGTTCTTCCGGGTGGCACCGGCCGACCCGGCGAATGGATCTCCGACGGGCGGTAGTAGCTTGATGGAGGCCGGTGGGTTGCCACGCACCGACTATCCAGGGTTCGCCGACGAGTTCGCCCAGCTCGTCACCGCTGTGAGCGGTGCCGACGGGGCTGCCGAGCGGGCCGGCACCGACGCTGACTCCAGCGACCGGGCCGGTGTGCGAGAAGGGACCGAGTGATGTCCGCGCTCTCCGACAATCTGGTGACCTTCGCGATCCTGACGTACCTGATCGCGATGATCAGTCACGCCGTCGAGTTCGCGCTGGGCAACGCGCGTACCCGGATCGCCGTGGCGTCGCCCGCCCGCGAGCTGGTGGGGGCGGGGGTCGGCGGTGGCGGCGGCGTCCTCCCGGAGCCGCCCGCGCCGGTCCCACCGACTGCCGACGGCGCGGCGCGTCGGGCCCGGATCGCCGGCCTGGTCGCGGTGGCTGCCACCGCGCTGGCCGCCGTGCTGCACCTCGCGGCGCTGGTCACGCGGGGTCTGGCCGCCGACCGGATGCCCTGGGGCAACATGTACGAGTTCGTGCTCACGGTGACGTTCATCGGGGTCGCGGCCTGGCTCGTGGTGCTCTGGAAGCGACCGTCGCTGCGCAAGCTCGGGCTGTTCCTGACCCTGGTGATGGTGCTGCTGGTGGCCACCGCCGAGCTGGTCCTGTACGTGCCGATCGTGCCGCTGGTGCCGGCCCTGAACTCGTACTGGTTCGTCATCCACGTCTCGACGATCGTCTTCGCGTCCGGCATCTTCCTGCTCGGCGCGGTGCCGGCGGTCGGCTTCCTGATGCGCAACGGGTACGAGCAGGGCAAGCGGAGCTTCCCGTACACCCTGGCGAAGCGGCTGCCGCCCGCGGTCAGTCTGGAACGGCTCACCTTCACGCTGCACGCGTTCGCGTTCCCGATCTTCACGTTCGCGGTCATCGCCGGCGCGATCTGGGCCGAGGCGGCCTGGGGTCGGCCGTGGGGCTGGGACCCGAAGGAGACCTGGGCGTTCATCTCCTGGGTCGTCTACGCCGGCTACCTGCACGCTCGCGCCACGCCGAGCGTGAAGCGCAACGTGGCCACCTGGATCGCGGTGCTCGGCTTCCTCACCATGCTGATGAACCTGTTCGGCGTGAACATCTTCTTCACCGGCCTGCACTCGTACGGTGGGCTGAACTGACAGCTGTCGACGACGCGCGGGCCGGCCACGGATTCGTCCGTGACCGGCCCGTCGTCTTTCGGTGCCCTGGTCAGCTCACGGTCACCGGGGCGATGTCGTTGCTCGGGTCGTCGTCCACGCGCGGGTAACGCTGGTACGGCTGGATCTCGCCGGGCGTACCGGAGAGGCTGTCGATGCGCAGGTCGAACGCGACGGTACGGCTCGTCCCGGCCGGGAACACGGAACCCGGCCCGTTGCAGTACCAGGTTGTCGGGGCGTCCCCGGCGCTCTCCTCGTCCCCGTTGAGCCAGCAGCCCGACGGGTTGCCGAGCACTGTGGTGCCGGCCGGCGGCACGAAGAGGAAGGCGCCGACGCCGTCACCCGAGTTGGTGGCGTCCGGGACGCCGGGGCCCTCGTTGCGCAGGCCCACCGTGACCCGCACGGTGTCACCGACGGCCCCGGTGACTGTCGCGCCCTGGGCGACGATGTCGAAGGCGCCCTGGACCTTGCGCAGGTAGGTCTGCCCGCCGGCGCCGGTCACCTCGACCGGGATCACGTCGAGCGGCCGTCCGACCGCCCGCAGCCGCAGCGCCTGGTCGGCCTCGCGGTGCGCGAGTTTCACACCGCTGGGCAGCGGCCCGGCGGTGGTCAGCGGCTCCACGATCTGCGTGATCCGCTTGTCGCCGAGGGTGGCCGGGCCGACCGTGGTGGCGAGCCCGCCGCGCAGCTCGTGCCGCTGACCTGGCGCGAAGGTGCCCCGCACGGTGCAGACGGCCACTGTGGCGAGCACCCGGTCGGTGCCGTACCGGCAGTTGCGGTAGCTGGCGGGCGTCAGACCCACCGGGAAGCGCATGGTGAGCCGCAGGTCCACGGTCGGCTGGTCACCGGCGTTGACCACGACCACCGGGACCTGGCGCGTGTCGCCCACCTCGACGCCCGAGACGTACTCGTCGACCATGTCGAGCAGGGCGGGCCCGGACCGCACGGTGATCGTCGCCTGCTGGGCGTACGCCTCGGTCTGCTCGCCGAACGCGGTGTAGTCGAGCGTGCCTGTCGCGCCGTCGGCGGCGCCGGGAGCGGCCCGGAACACCACCGGCACGGTGCCGGTGAGCGTGCCGAACTCGTCGACGGCCGTCGGGGGCATCGGGCAGGTCGTCGAGGTGCCCGCGGTGACGCACCCGGCGGGGAAGCTGGCGGTGGCCACGCCGGCCAGACCGGCCAGGTCGATGCTCACCCGGGGCTCGGTGGCGCCGGTGCTGGTCAGGGTCAGCGAGACCGTCCGGGCGGGAGCGCCGGGACCGCCCACCGTCACGTCTTCCATCCAGGCGTTGACCCAGCCGGGGTCGTCAACCGCGAGGGCGGGTGCTGCCGTCGCACCGACCCCCGCGGCGGTCACGACCAGCGCGGTGAGCCCGCGCAGGAGCCGGCCACGCGTAACGCGCACAGATCTCATCGATCTCCTTGGTGAGGGTGAGCCGGTCGGAAGAAGCCGGAGTTGCTGCCGCCCCGACCCGACCGGGCACCCCTGATCCTAGAGATCACTTGTGACAGTTCTCGATCCGTCGATCGGTGCGCGACCACCGTCGAAACGGGCCCCGCCGCGCGGCTGCGACCCGGGTCGCCAGAGGCGCAACGCCCGCTCGACCTGGATGGTGACCTGATAGGACACCTCGGGCAGGTCGGCCAGCTCGATCCGCTCGCCCCGCAGCGCCACCTGCGCGTGCAGCTCCCGGGCGATGGTGTCGCGCAGCTCGACCAGCAGGGGCGACAACCCGTCCGGGTCGCCGACCACGTACGCGTCCGACATGCCTCCAGCCTGCGCTGCGGTTCGGCCGTTGCGCCACGAACGGTGAGATGTGTCCGCAGGGCTTGACCCGCCTTGATCCACACCACATCGGGGAGGTGGGGGTGTCACGCCGCCGGCAAACCGCCACCTCGCCGATGTGGTGTCGATCAAGGGCCGCAGCGCCGGCGATCTGGGGTGGGGTCAGCCGCCGAACCAGCCCGGCACGTCGAGGCGGAACCAGTTGGCCGAGGCCATCGTGCGCAGGTCGTCCTCCAGGGCGGCGACGCGCTCCTCGCCCAGTGCCTCGGCCCACTGCTCGCGCAACCGGTCGAAGGTCTCCGCCGAGCGGCGTAGCCCGTCGGCGCCGTGTTCGGTCACCCGGACCAGCCGGCGGCGGGCGTCGGACGGATCGTCGACCCGTTCCAGGTAGCCGACGGCGACCAGCCGGTCGACCGTCTTGCCGGCCGCCTGCTTGGAGATGCCCAGCCGTTGGCCCAGCTCGGTGGCGGTGGTGCCGTGCACCCCGACGGCCTGCAACACGAAGCCGTGCAACGGGCGCAGCTCGGGGTGCCCCTGTCGGGCCAGTTCGGCGTGCAGGTCGTCGATCAGGGTGCGGAAGCCGGCCAGCAGCAACAGGGGGAGCTGGAATCCGGGCCGGGCGGGATCAGAGGTTGCCATGTTCGACAACCACGTTTACTATTTCGTCAACCACGTTGACCATCTTACGGCGTACGCCGTGGAAGCAGGTAACCATGTCCGTCTTCACCGTCCACACCGCCGAGACCGCACCGACCGCAGCCCGCCGGACCGTCGAGAGCGTGCGCGGCCGGTTCGGCTGGCTTCCCACCGGGGTGGGGCTGATGGCCGAGTCGCCGCAGCTGCTCAACGGCTTCCTCGCCGCCAGCGCCGGATTCGAGCAGACCAGCCTCGCGCCCGTGGAGCGGGAGGTGGTCATCCTGACCGTCTCCACCTCCCACGAATGCCACTTCTGCGTGGCTCTGCACAGCGGCAAGATCACTGAGCTCGGCGCGAGCGCCGCGCTGATCACCGCGCTCCGCGCCGGCGCGGAGCTGCCCGAGCCGCGGCTGGAGGCGCTGCGCCAGTTCACGCTTGCCGTGCTCACGCACCACGGCGCGGTGCCCGACGAGGAGCTGGAGGCCTTCCTGGCCGCCGGCTACCAGCCCCGGCAGGCGCTGGACGTGGTGCTGGGCGTCGGGGCGTACACCATGTCGACCTTCGCCAACCGGCTCACCCGCGCACCGCTCGACCCGCCGCTGGCCGCCCACGCCTGGACGCCCGCCGCCTGACCGGTCATTTCGCGCCGAGGAAGTCGCGCAGCAGGGCCAGCATCTCGTCCGGGCGTTCCTCGTACAGCCAGTGCCCGCAGTCGTCGATCACCTCGCCGCGGACCGTGTCGGCGTACCGGCGGACCTGCTCGGCGACCTGTCCGCCGAGGCTGGCCGACGCGCCGACGGCCAGCACCGGCATCGTCAGCTTCGTGGCCCGGTACGCCGCGTTGTCGACGATGTCCTGATCGAACGCCCGGAAGTAGGCGAAGCTGGCCCGCAGGTGCGCCGGGTCGCGCAGGTGGCGGGCGAACTCCTCGATGTCGGGCGCGGCGATGCTGCCCTTGCGCACCATCAGGGCATCGGTGAACCGGTCCACCCAGAGCGACTCGCGCCCCCGGACCAGCTCCTCCGCGAGCCCGTTGCCGATCGAGAAGAAGCCGAAGTTCCACACCCCCGGCCCGGCGGCGGTGAGCGCGGGGAACGTGTAGATGCTCTCGTCGGGGATCGGCGCCTCGGTGAGCGCCAGCCGGCTCACCCGCTCCGGATGGGCGGCGGCGTACGCGTACGCCACCATCGTCCCGAGGTCGTGCCCGACCACCCGCAGGTCACCGGTCAGGCCGAGCTGGTCGAGCAGTCCGTGCAGGTCGGCGGCGACGGTCTTCTTGTCGTAGCCGCCGGCTGGGGCGTCGCTGGCCCCGAAGCCGCGCAGGTCGGGCGCGACCACGTCGAAGGAGCGCCCCAGCTCGGGCAGCAGGTGCCGCCACATGTGCGAACACTGCGGATAGCCGTGCAGCAGCACCAGTGGCGGGCCGCTGCCGCCCCGGACGTAGTTCAGGGTGATCTCGCCGACCCGTGCCCGTTGCTCGGTGAACCCCGCCGGCACCGTTTCGCCGCCCATCGCTGCCTCCATCCGCCGGCTTGAGACTCGCGATACCCCGATATGGCCGTTGGATGCTGACTCAGCGTCGTGAGTTCGCTACCTTGCGGCAGGCGGGCCGATGTGGTCCTTCATTCCTGGCGGGAGGTGGGCGAATGGCCCCAGTGGTGTCGACGGTGGCGATGATCCGGGACCAGCTCCGGCGGTCGCGGCTCGCGGCCGGCATGAGTCAGGAGGAGTATGGCAAGCGGGCGCACTACTCACCCTCAATGGTGTCGGCGGTCGAGTTGGGCCAGACCGTGCCCAACCTGGCGTACCTGACCCGGGCCGACGAGGTGCTCGACACCGGAGGGCTGCTGGTCTCGCTGCGCGAGCTGGGCCGGCGGGACGGTGAGCCGGTCTGGTTCCGGCCCTGGTTGGAGGTCGAGCGCGTCGCCACCCAGTTGCGCTGCTTCGAGTCGACGATGATCCCCGGCCTGTTACAGACCGCCGACTACGCCCGCGCGGTGTTCCGGCTCGACCTGGGGCTCACCGCCGAGCGGGTGGAGGAGTTGGTGGCCGCCCGGCTGGAGCGGCAGGTGATCCTCGACCGGGAGCACCCGCCGCAGCTCACCGCCGTGATCGACGAGGCCGCGTTGCGGCGCTTCGCGGAGGGCTGCGCCGGAGTGTTGGCCGATCAGCTCCGGCACCTGGTGGCGTGCGCCCGTCGGCCACGCATCCGGGTGCACGTGCTGCCGCAGGCGGTCGGGCTGCACGCCGGCCTGTTCGGGCCGTTCATCCTCGGTCGCACCGCTGACGGCAGCTGGCTCGGCTTCCTCGACAACCAGACCGGCGGCACCGCCGTCGACGAGAACAACGAGGTAGCGACCCTGCTCGGAAGGTGGGAGAGTCTGCGCAGTGACGCGCTGCCCCGGCAGCAGTCCATCGACCTGCTCGAGGAGATCGTGAAGCCATGGATCTGACCGGAGTCCGCTGGCACAAGTCCACCCGGAGCGGCAACAACAGCGGCGCCTGCGTCGAGGTCGCCGACAACCTGCCCGGCCGGGTGCACGTCCGTGATTCCAAGGACCGCGACGGTGGCGTGCTGACCTTCAGCCCGGCCGCGTGGCGCGCTTTTGTCGACCTGGCCCGCACCGACTGACCCGCCACCGGGCGCGCGTGCCGGCCACCGATCGTCCGTCTACCTGCGCCTGGTCGCGCTGACCGCGACGCGCGCCAGGTCCACCCCACGCTCGGAGCGCCCGTGACTGACAGGCGGGTGGTCAGCCCGGAGCTGACAACGAGTAACTCAACGGCAGTAGCGCGGACACCGGCGCAGCCGCCCGCACCAGGTGCTCGTCGCAAGATCCGCACAACATCAGGGATGTTGGTGTCTCCAGCGTGTCGGAGGCAGCAACATCCGGGAAGTTGCGCGGATCTTGGGCGCGGGGCGCGGGGCGCGGGGCGCGGGGCGCGGGGCGCGGGGCGCGGGGCGCGGGGCGCGGGGCGCGGGGCGCGGGGCGGGCGCACCCGGCCGTCGCGGGTGTCACAGCACCCGCTGTGGGTCGCCCCGGACCCGGTGCGGGAGACTGGGCGTCATGGCGGCTCGTGGCTTCCCGTACACCGATCTCAAGGACTTTCTCGCGGCGCTGGAGCGCGCGGGGGAGCTGCGCCGGGTCGACGTGCCCGTCGACCCGACCCTGGAGATCAGCGAGGTGGTCACCCGGACGGTGCGGGCCGGCGGGCCGGCGCTGCTCTTCGAGCACCCCACCCGGGGCGAGATGCCGGTCGCGATCAACCTGTTCGGCACCGAGAAGCGGATGGCGATGGCCCTCGGCGTCGACTCGCTGGACGAGATCGGCGAGCGGATCGGCGCGATGATCAAGCCGGAGCTGCCGGTCGGCTGGTCCGGCATCCGCGAAGGCCTCGGCAAGGTCATGCAGCTCAAGTCGCTGCCCCCACGCAAGGTCAAGACCGCGCCCTGCCAGGAGGTCGTCTACCGGGGCGACGACGTCGACCTGGGCCGCCTGCCGGGGCTGCAGGTCTGGCCCGGCGACGGCGGGATCTTCCACAACTACGGGCTGACCCACACCAAGCACCCGGAGACCGGCAAGCGCAACCTGGGCCTCTACCGGCTCCAGCAGCACGGCCGCAACACCCTCGGCATGCACTGGCAGATCCACAAGGACTCCACCGCGCACCACGCGGTCGCCGAGCGGCTCGGCCAGCGCCTGCCGGTCGCGATCGCGATCGGCTGCGACCCCGTCGTCTCGTACGCGGCAAGCGCGCCGCTGCCCGGCGACATCGACGAATACCTGTTCGCCGGGTTCCTGCGCGGCGAACGGGTGGAGATGGTCGACTGCCTCACCGTCCCGTTGCAGGTGCCGGCGCACGCGCAGATCGTCCTGGAGGGCTACCTGGAGCCCGGCGAGCGACTGCCCGAGGGGCCGTTCGGCGACCACACCGGCTACTACACGCCCGTCGAGCCGTTCCCGGTGCTGCACATCGAAGCGATGACCATGCAGCGCGACCCGGTCTACCACTCGATCGTCACGTCGAAGCCGCCGCAGGAGGACCACGGCCTCGGCAAGGCCACCGAGCGGATCTTCCAGCCGCTGCTCAAGCTGATGATCCCGGACATCGTCGACTACGACCTGCCGGCCGCCGGGGTGTTCCACAACTGCGCGATCGTCTCCATCCGCAAGCGCTACCCGAAGCACGCGCAGAAGGTCATGAACGCGATCTGGGGCGCGCACCTCATGTCGCTCACCAAGCTGATCGTGATCGTCGACGAGGACTGCGACGTGCACGACTACAACGAGGTCGCCTTCCGCGCGTTCGGCAACGTCGACTACGCCCGTGACCTGCTGCTGACCGAGGGGCCGGTGGACCACCTCGACCACTCGTCGTACCAGCAGTTCTGGGGCGGCAAGGCAGGCGTCGACGCGACCCGCAAGCTGCCCACCGAGGGCTACACCCGAGGCTGGCCGGAGGAGATGACCATGGCCCCGGAAGTCGCGGCCCTGGTCGACAAGCGCTGGAAGGAGTACGGGATCTGATGGCCGTCCTCGACGCACCCGTGGAGAAGCCGGGCCGGGTCAAGTCCTTCCTCAAGCTCGTCGCGATCGAGCACTCGGTGTTCGCGCTGCCGTTCGCGTACCTGTCGGCACTGACCGCCATGCAGGTCAACGGCGGGCACGTGCGGTGGCTCGACCTGCTACTGATCACCGTGGCGATGGTCGGCGCGCGGACGTTCGCGATGGCCGCCAACCGGATCCTCGACCGGCGCATCGACGCCCGGAACCCGCGTACCGCCGGACGGGAACTGGTCACCGGGGCCGTGAGCGTGCGCACGGCCTGGACCGGCGCGGCCGTCGCGCTCGTGGTGTTCCTCGTCGCCGCCGCGCTGCTCAACCCCCTCTGCCTGGTGCTGGCGCCGCTCGCCGTGGTGCCGCTGGTCGTCTACCCGTACGGCAAGCGGTTCACCAACTGGCCGCACGCCATCCTCGCGATCGCCCAGGCGGTCGGCCCGGTCGGCGCCTGGCTCGCGGTCACCGGCACCCTGGACGGCTCCTGGCCGGCCTGGCTGCTCGGCGCGGCGGTCGGCCTGTGGATCGGCGGCTTCGACCTGATCTACGCCTGCCAGGACTCCGAGATCGACCAGGAGATCGGCGTGCACAGCGTGCCCGCCCGGTACGGCCGGCGCTTCGCCCTGCACGCCTCCACCGTGGCGCACGTGGTGACGTTCGCGCTGTTCATCTGGTTCGGCGCGCTGGTCGGCTTCGGCTGGCTCTGGTGGATCGGGCTGGCGTTGACAGCTGTCGCGTTCGGCTACCAGCACCTGGTGGTCAGCCCGACCGACCTCAGCAAGGTCAACCGGGCGTTCTTCACCGCCAACGGCTTCGTCGGCATCGCGCTGTTCGTGTTCGCCCTGCTCGACCTGGTGATCCGCCTCGACCTGCGCGGCTAGGCGTTGGTCGGGTAGCGGGCGCTCTCCAGCGTCCAGTCGATGGTGCCGCGCACCGCGTACGCGACCCCGTCGAGATGGTCGGTGACCGCCTCGTCCAACGCCGGCCCGAACGACGGCACGGCGGCGCGCAGCGCCACGAACTGTCGCATCGACTCCCGCCAGCGCTCGGCCACCCGGTCGACCGCCTCCGCCGCCGACACGCCCTGCTCGGCCTGCGTGGCCAGGACCAGGTTGTGCCCGCCCGAGGTGGCCCGGTCCCGGTCCAGCGAGGCGACGTCGTTGTACCAGGAGAGCAGGTCGTTGCCGGTGCGCGCGATCTGCCGCAGCAGCGGGTGGTGGTAGACCGGGTCGGGCAGCGGTCGGCCGCTGACGAACTCCACCAGCGGGTACGACACCTCCGCCGCCGACGTTTCCCGGCGCAGCTCGACGTACTCGCCGACGCTGGGCCGGCGGCCGGCCTCCTTGTTGACCGCCTCCCGCCAGGTGCCGTCGAGGTGCCGGGCCACCGCGTCGGCGAAGCGCAGGCGCCACCGGGCCGGCATCCGTCGGCGCGGCTCCCGCCAGGCCAGCACCAGCAGCCGCCGCAGCGGACCGGTCAGGCCGCCGTGCCGCAGCCGGGGGCCGTCGTGCAGCAGTGCCAGCGTGCCGTCGCGCAGCGCCCGGATCTGCGCCGGATCGAGCCGGTTCGGCCCGTCGCACGCGTCGTCGACGAGGAAGAACCAGGTGAAGAGAGCGGTCAGCACCCGCAGGTCGGCTTCGCTGGCGTCCGGGTAGAGCCGCCCCGCGTACCGTGCGAAGCCGCCCCGGGCCAGCCGGTGCAGGGCGGCGTCGTCCAGCGGCAGACCCAGCTCGGGCAACAGACCGAGCAGCCAATGTTGGACCCGGTCCGCATGCGGTGAGAGCCGGGCAGGAATCGGGCACTCGGCGCGCAGCGCCCAGAGGACCTCGCCGGTCGTCACCCCTGCCTCCCGCGCGATCTGCTTCCGGCGCGAATCGCCACCGGCAGCATGTCAGGTCGCCGGGACGAGCAGATACCCGCCCGGACATCTCGGACGGCTCGCGTCGAGGAGATCGCGGGGGTGCCCACCGGCGTGCGACGCCGACCAGGCAGGCTGAGGGCATGCGGGAACCATGGGTGGTCGGGGTCTCCGGAGCCTCCGGCACGCCGTACGCGGCGGCCGTCGTCGGCGGGCTCCTCGACGCAGGCGAGCCGGTGGACCTCATCGTGTCCCGGGCGGCACGGCTCACCGTGCTCGACGAGACCGGACGGTCGTTCCGCGACGCGCACTGGGCCGAGGACCTCGCCGCCTGGCTCGGCCGGGACCTGACCGACGCGGACGTACGGCACTGGCCGGCGGGTGACCTGGCGGCCGGGCCCAGCAGCGGCTCCTACCGGGTCCGCGGAATGGCAGTGGTGCCCGCGAGCACGGCGGCCTGCGCGGGCATCGCGATCGGGCTCTCCAAGGACCTGCTGCAACGCGCCGCCGAGGTCAATCTCAAGGAGCGTCGACCGGTGGTGGTGGTGCCCCGGGAGACGCCGGTGACCCGCAGTCACCTGGAGCATCTCATCGCGTTGCACGACGCCGGCGCTGTGGTGCTCCCGGCCAGCCCCGGCTTCTACGGCGCGGGCGCGGCGGCCAGCGCGCAGCAACTTGTCGATTTCGTGGCCGGCAAGGTGCTGGACGCTCTCGGCGTGCCACACACCCTGTTCCGCCGCTGGTCCGGCCAGCTCGGCGCCGCCCGGGGCTGAGCCGTCGGCTCAGCCCGTCCGGCCCCGGACGCCGCACGGGTCGTCGCAGCGGGACGCGGACCGGACTGGTGTCCGGTCCGCCTGACGTTGTCCGCACCAGTTCAGTACATGCCGGCGTTGGCCGGACCCGGCCCGGTGGAGGCAGCCGGACCCACGTTGCGTGGCTTTCCGACCTCGTCCACCTCGTCCAGCATGCCCTCCCCCTCAAGCAGGGCCCGCACCTCGGATTCCCGAAACCGGCGATGCCCGCCTGGAGTCCGGATGCTTCCTATCCGGCCGGCCGCCGCCCATCTCGTCACAGTTTTCGGGTCCACCCGAAACAGCGCGGCGACCTCACCCGGTGTCAGCAGGCGATCTCCAGTGTCCACAGCCCCCTCCTCGCGTCGACGAAGCCCCTGGCTGAACACACTGCCCCCGGCTGGTGCGAGCCCAGAGCCGTCATGAGGGACGTATGGCAATTACAGCACCAGGGACCTGGCCTGTCCGCCAAACGCGAAAAATGCACTGACTGGGAAGTTAGTAAATGGTACTGGTGCAACCCCTACCTAGACCGTCAGTTTATGAACAGTTACTCACTGTTCTGACCAACGGATGCCGAAGGCATCGCGTTACGCCCAACCCGTTAAGGTCACTCTCCGTGGACGCCATCGACCTGAGCCTCGTCGACCTGCTGCGGGGCAACGCCCGCCTCTCGTACGCCGAGCTTGCCCGGCAGGTGGGCCTCTCCGCCCCCGCCGTGCACGAACGCGTCGGCAAGCTGGAGAGCAGCGGCGTGGTCCGGGGCTACCGCGCGGACGTCGAACCCGAGGCGATCGGGCTGGGCGTCACGGCGCTCATCGGCATCGTCGAGGACTCCGGCGCGGACTCCGACGACATGCTGGAGTCGCTGCGGGTGCTGCCCGAGATCGAGTCCTGCTACTTCATGGCCGGCGTCGAGTCGTTCCTGCTCAAGGCCCGGGTCGGCACGATCGCCGAGCTGGAGCAGCTCATCGTGCGGCTGAACCGGACCCCCGGGGTCGCCTCCACGCGCACCGCCATTGCCCTCTCCACCAAGTGGGAGAACCGCCCCCAGGCGGTCGGCCCGCAGCCCGCCTGACCCTGCTGCACCGCGTACCCCTGGTGTCGTGCCGCGCACGGCGGTAGCGTGCGCCGATGACCTCGCCGGAACGCGGCGCCGCAGTGGTGACCGGGGCCGCCGGCGGCCTGGGCCGCGCCGTCGCCGCCGCGCTGCACGCCGACGGCTGGTCGGTGCTGCTCACCGACCTCGACCCGGCCGCGGCGGCAGCAGCCGCCGTGCCGTTCGGAGGCTGGTCGGCCGCACTGGACGTCCGCGACGAGGCCGCGTGCGCCGAGATCGCGGCGCACGCCGCGAGCCGGGGCGGCCTCGGCCTCTGGGTCAACAACGCCGGCATCCTGGTCACCGGCCCCTCCTGGGAGCACGACGGGCCGACCCGCCGCCGCGTGCTCGACGTCAACGCGCTCGGCGCCATGAACGGCACACTCGCCGCGCTGGCGGTCATGCGCGGCCAGGGCCACGGCCACGTCCTGAACATCGTCTCGCTGGCCGGGCTCATCGCCGCACCCGGCGAGACGGTGTACGCCGCCAGCAAGCACGCACTGCTGGCATTCAGCCTCGGCACCCTGTCCGACCTGCGGATGGCCGGGTACCGGCGGGTGCACGTCTCCTGCCTCTGCCCGGACGGCATCTGGACCCCGATGCTGCACGACCGCCTGGACGATCCTGGCGCGCTAGCCTCGTTCACCGGGTCGATGCTGACCCCGCAGCGGGTGGCCGCCCGGGCGGCCCGGCTGGCCCGCCGGCCCCGCCCGGTGGTCAGCCTGCCCCGCTGGCGGGGCGCTCAGGTCCGGCTCCTGGACGCCCTGCCCCGACTCGCCGTCGGACTGAATCCTCTCGTTGAGGCCGTGGGTCGGGCCGGGCAACGCCGACAGTCACGCCGGTCGACGCCTCCGGACCGCGGCTGAGCGCCGCTGGCCTGCTTGCTAGGTTTCCCGCGTGACTCATCTCGACCGGTGCGACGAGGCCAGCCGCAGCTGGGTGACCGAGGCGATCGCCGCCGTCGAGGCGGACGCGAACCGCTCGGCCGACACCCACCTGCTGCCGTTCCCCCTGCCCCGGGCCTGGGGAATCGACCTCTACCTCAAGGACGAGTCGTCCCACCCGACCGGCTCGCTGAAGCACCGGCTGGCCCGTTCGCTGTTCCTCTACGGCCTCTGCAACGGTTGGATCGGGCCGCGCACCACGATCGTCGAGGCGTCCTCCGGCTCCACGGCGGTCTCCGAGGCGTACTTCGCCCGGATGCTCGGGCTGCCGTTCATCGCCGTGATGCCCGCCTCCACCTCGCCCGAGAAGATCACGCAGATCGAGTTCCAGGGCGGCCGCTGCCACCTGGTGGACGACCCGGCGAGCGTCGTGGTCGAGGCCCGCTGGCTGGCCGAGGACTCCGGCGGCCACTTCATGGACCAGTTCACGTACGCCGAGCGGGCCACCGACTGGCGGGGCAACAACAACATCGCCGAGTCGATCTACGCGCAGCTGGGGCTGGAACGCCACCCCATCCCGGCGTGGGTCGTCGTGGGCGCCGGCACCGGGGGCACCAGCGCCACCATCGGCCGGTACGCCCGCTACCGCCGCCTGGCCACCAAGCTCTGCGTCGTCGACCCGGAGAACTCCGCCTTCTATCCGGCCTGGCTGGCCGCCGACTGGTCGGTACGCACCGGCAGGGGCTCCCGCATCGAGGGGATCGGCCGGCCCACCGTCGAGGCATCCTTCCTGCCATCGGTCGTGGACCGAATGGTCCAGGTGCCGGACGCCGCCTCGCTGGCCGCGATGCGCGCCGGCTCGGCGGTGCTCGGCCGGCGGGTGGGCGGCTCCACCGGCACCAACCTGTGGGGCGCGTTCGGCCTGATCGCCGAGATGCTCGCCGAGGGCCGGACCGGCTCGGTGGTCAGCCTGATCTGCGACGCCGGTGACCGGTACGCCGACACGTACTACTCCGACGACTGGGTGGCCGCCCAGGGGCTCGATCTGGCACCCCATGCCGCGACCATCGAGCGCTTCCTGACCAGCGGCGCCTGGCCCGCCTGAGCAGCGCGTTCCCTCCCGCAGGTCGCGCGGGCGCTGGCCTGCGGGAGGGCCCGGTCTGGGCTGTCGGCCCGGTCACCGTGGGTCGATGCGCTCCGCCAGGCCGGGGTAGCGCACCACGTAGCCGTCGGCGTCCAGGTCGATGTCCGCCGTGAAGGTGCCGCTGGCGAACCGGACCCGGCCCGGCCCGAGCCCCGTGTAGATCTGCTCGGCCGGCACCACCTCGAGGCCGGGCAGCAGCACCCACGCGACGGTGATCCGGCGCGGCATGTCGGCCGGCCCGCTGGTCAGCCCGAGCCGGCGCACCGGCACGGCGTTGAACAGCGGCGAGCCGCTCAGGTCGACGTCGAGCGCCTCGGCCAGGCGATCCGGGTCGTCGGTGCCCGGCAGGCCGGACCGGGGATGCCCGGCCCTGGTCAGCGCCGCGTCCAGGTCGCCCTGCTCGGCGGTGGTCACCCGCCACCGGGACGCCGCCCGCTCCAACGTCACCCGGCGCAACCAGCCCGACCCCTCGGCCTCGACCTCGACCCGGACGGTGCTCCAGTCGGGCGCCGTGGCCAGCCGGTAGCGGGCGGTGAACGGAATCGGGTCCACGGCGAGGAGCGTGCCCCGCGC
The DNA here is from genome assembly GCF_049841615.1 of Micromonospora sp. DT63. Taxonomy (NCBI): domain Bacteria; kingdom Bacillati; phylum Actinomycetota; class Actinomycetes; order Micromonosporales; family Micromonosporaceae; genus Micromonospora; species Micromonospora sp. DT63. The sequence goes on from NZ_JBNCKQ010000003.1 coordinate 528,484, forward strand.
CGCCAACCCGTCGCCGTCGGTGAACAGAGCCTGCTCACTGCCGGCGGTGTCCGTCCGGGACCAGAAGATCGACTTCGCCATGGTCGCCATGAGCCGGACGTTACGCGACCGGACCGACATCGGCCACGGCATGCGAGAACGCCGTCGCGAAGCGTGCGCTCCGCGACGGCGTTCCGGTGAATCAGTGAATCAGTGGATCAGTGGGTACGCGCCGCCGGCCGGCCGCCGAAACCGCGACGGTCGTCGCGCGGCCGGTCGTCCCGACCGCGGCCCTCGGAGCGGTAACCACCCCGGGCGTCCCGGTCGGCGAAACGCCGCTCACCGGCCGGCCGGTCACCCCGGTCAGCCTGCGGCCGGTCGCCGAAGCGCCGCTCGCCGGTCGGCCGGTCGCCGTACTGCCGCTCGCCGGTGGGCCGGTCGCCGTAGCGGCGCTCGCCCTGCGGTCGGTCGCCGTACTGCCGGTCGCCCTGCGGCCGGTCGCTGAAGCGGCGCTCGCCGGTGGGCCGGTCGCCGTACTGCCGGTCGCCCTGCGGGCGGTCGCCGTAGCGGCGCTCGCCCTGCGGACGGTCGCCGTACTGCCGGTCGCCCTGCGGGCGGTCGCTGAAGCGGCGCTCGCCGGTGGGCCGGTCGCCGTAACCCCGGCTGTCCCGATCGGCGTAGCGGCGCTCGCCGGTCGGTCGGTCGCCGTACTGCCGGTCGCCGGTGGGTCGGTCGCCGTAGCGGCGCTCGCCCTGCGGACGGTCGCCGTAGCGGCGCTCGCCACTCGGCCGGTCACCGAAGCGGCGCGGGCCCCCGGAACGGTCGTCGAAGCGGCGTGCGCCGCCGGAGCGGTCACCGAAGCCGCGAGGCTCCGCCTCCAGGCGAACCGGGACGCCGCTGGGCTCGCGGGCACCGATCAGCTCGGCCAGCGCCGGGTCGCCGAGCCGGACGCGGGTCTCGGCCGGCTCCACGCCGGCCTTCTCCAGCATGGCGAGGGTGGTACGACGCTGCTTGGGCAGCACGAGCGTGGCGACCGCGCCGGACTCGCCGGCCCGGGCGGTACGGCCGGCGCGGTGCAGGTAGTCCTTCGGGTCCTTCGGGGGGTCGACGTGCAGCACCAGGGTGACCCCGTCGACGTGGATGCCACGGGCCGCCACATCCGTGGCGACCAGGACGTTCATCCGGCCCTCACGGAACTCGGCAAGGGTCTTGGTCCGCATCCGCTGGGTCTTGCCCCCGTGCAGCCCACCGGCCCGTACGCCGACCGCCGCGAGCTGCTCGACGAGCCGGTCCACACCCAGCTGGGTGCGGGCGAAGACCATGGTCCGCCCGTCGCGAGCGGCGATCGACGCGGCCACCGGGAACTTCTCGTGCGGCGGGATCAGGAGCATGTGGTGATCCATGGTGGACACCGACGCGGTGGACGGCGCGGTGGAGTGGGTCACCGGGTCGTTCATGAACCGCTTGACCAGCGCGTCGACGTCACCGTCGAGGGTGGCCGAGAAGAGCAGCCGCTGACCGTTGGCCGGCGTCTTCGCCAGCAGTTCGGTCACCTCGGGCAGGAAGCCCATGTCGGCCATCTGGTCGGCCTCGTCGAGCACCGTCACCTCGACGTCGTCGAGCTGGCAGATGCCCCGCTCGATGAGGTCGCCGAGCCGACCCGGGGTCGCCACGATGATCTCCACGCCGCGCCGCAGCGCGTCGATCTGGCGGTCGTACGGAACACCGCCGACGGCGGTCTTGAGGAAGATGCCGACGGACTTGCCCAGCGGCACCAGGGCGTCGTTGACCTGCATGGCCAGCTCGCGGGTGGGCACCAGGACCAGGGCGCGCGGACGCATCGGCCGGGCCCGGTTGCGGTTGGCCAGCCGGGCGATCATCGGCAGACCGAAGGCGAGCGTCTTACCCGAACCGGTCTGCCCGCGGCCCAGCACGTCGCGGCCGGCGAGCGCGTCCGGAACGGTGGCCCGCTGGATCTCGAACGGGCTGGTGATGCCCTGCTGCGCCAGCGCGCGGACCAGCGGCTCGGGCAGGCCGAGAGCGGCGAAGGTCATCGGCTCGGTTGTCTCGGTCGGCTCGGCCTGCGCGGTCGCTGCCGGCGCGGTGCCGGTCTCGCTCGGGGCGACGTCGAGCTGCTCCCGGGCGGTGTCGGCCGCCGGGACTGAGTTGAAAACGGACGTAACGGTGCTGGGGTCAGCAGAGGTGGTCAACAAATGCCTTTCGAGCGGGGCGCATCTTCGCGATGGCCTGCCGCGGCTGTGCCGCCGGATCGCCCGCAAGATCGCCCAGGGGCGCGCACCACGCGCGCCGGGTCAGTGATCTCGACCAGTGTACGGCGGTTCGGCGAAGCCGCCAGCCGGTTGACCGACGGTAGTGGGCGGACTCACGGAAGCGCGAACCCGCCCGGTCGCCGGATCAGCCGTTGAGCACGCCGCCCACCAGGCCGTCCAGGGCGTCGTTCGCGAGCAGGACTACCAGCACGCTGATCCCCACCAGCAGCGCCAACGCGGCGATCAGGACGATCACCACCCGGGTGTTTCGCGACCGCTCGGCCGGCGTGTCCGACCAACCCTGGGCAAGGATGTGCCCGGTCAGCGAGCCGGAATTCTCCACCGCCGCGTTGGCCGGCAGGGCGATCGTGGCGAACCCCGGGCCCTCACCGCCGCCGTAGACGGTGCCCGCCAGGTCGGTGCCGCCGTCGCGCCTTGCGGCGGGCGGGCCCGCCGGCGCGTCCCGCCGGGCAGCGCCGCCCGGCGGCGTGGTCGTCCGGTAACCCGTGCCACCGGCCGCCGGCGTGCCGGCGGTGGACGGTGGCCAGCTCGGCAACGCGGGCGCGGGCACCACAGGTGGGGCCGAGACGGGCACCTCCGCCCGGGTGCTGCTCGCGGCCTCCGACGTCCGTGCGCCGCTCGGGGCGGAGGACGCGGCCCCCGACGTGCAGGCACTGCTCGGGGCCGACGACGCGGCACCCGACGTCCGTGCGCTGCTGGGGGCCGACCAGGCGGCCTCCGACGTCCGTGCGCCGCCTGGTGCCGGCGGTGCGGCATCCGGTGACGGCTGTGCCGCGGTCGGGGCGCTGACGGTTCGCGGTGCGGCGTCGGTCATGGACGGCCAGGCAGCCGGCGGCGCGGAGACCGGGGCGGTGGCCCGTACGCCCGGCGTGCCGATCGTCGCCGGGGGCGGCGGGAACGGTGGCGCCGGCATCGGACCGGGCGGCGGCGGTGGCGCGGGCACCGGCGGGCCGGACGGGGGCATCGGAGGCCCGGGGACGGGTGGTGTCGGCGGGCCCGGCATGGGCGGCAGCGGCGAGGGCGGCGGCACGGGTGGCCCGGGCACGGGCGGCACCGGGTCCGGCGGCGGCGTGGGGGAGGGGCCCGGGGTCGGCGACGGACCGGGCGGGTACGGACCCGGACTCGGCGCGGGCTCCGGGTCACCAGGCCCGGGGGGCGTTGGTTCCGGAGTCGGCGGCTCGGGGGGCTGCACCGGCTCGGGGGGCTGCACCGGCTCCGGAGGCTCGGTATTGACCGGCGCCGACCGGTAGACGGCGGACGTGCTGGCCCGGGAGTCCGGCGTGCCCTCGCTGCCGGCCACGACCCGGCTGCTGCCCGGCACCGTGGCGCTGGCGCGCGCCGGAGCCGTCGAGGCGGCCCGCTGGCCGGGCAACGGGACACCTACCGGGCTGGCTGAGCCGGTCGCCCGGTAGGTGGTCGCGCTGGCCGGAGCGCTCGCCGGGAGATCGCCGGGCAGCGCTCCGACGGTCGCGACGCTCGCGCGGGCTCGCACCGGGGCCGCGACGATCGAGCCAGGGGCAGCGGTGTCCGGCGTCGGCTGCTCGACGTCCGCCTCGCTGGGCTGAGCGGTGGCAGCGTCGTCGGCGGGAGCGCCGCCGGTGCCGGTGTCGTTTGCGGCGTCGTCCTCTGGCGGGTCGGCCTTCGCGTCGCCGGGCGCGGCCTTCGCGTGGGATGCGTTGTCCGCCGCATCCGCGTCGCCGGGGGCGGCCTTCGCGTGGGGCGCGGCGGCCTCCGCGTCGTCTGCGGCGGCCTTCGCGTCGGGCGCGGTTGCCTGCGCGGGGGCCCGCCCGTCGAGCGTGGCGGGGGCTTCGCCGTCGAGCGGGCCGGCCTCCGTCAGTGCGGAGTCGACACTCTCCGCCGGATCTCTCTGCTCGGCCATCTCCGCCCTCCGCGCCACGCTCGCACCCGGCCCGTGACATCGGACCGGATGTGCCTGGTTGTCACCGTGCCACAGATCGCCCCGGGCGGACAGCCGGAGCCCGTGTGGCGGCTCAGCCAGCGGTGCTCGGGCTGTTCGTCGGGCCGTCGGTGGACGTCCCGCTGCGGCTGGTGGACGGCGTGGCGCTGGCGGAGGCCGACGCGCTGGCCGGTGGCGTGGTGGGTGGCGGCGGCGGGGTCTGCGGGGTGTTGGTCGGGCCGCCCGTCGGGGGCGGCGTGCTGCCGGTCGGCTTCGGGGTCGGGGTGCCGGTGGGCTTGGGGGTGGCCGTCCCGGTCGGCTTGGGCGTCGGCTTGGTGGTCGGCGTCGGCTTCGCGGTGGGGGTCGGCTTGGTGGGCGGGGTCGGCTTGGTGGTGGGGGGCGGCGGAAGGGGCACGTTCGGGGTCGGCACCGCGCCGATCACCCGGGTCGCGGCGTAGAGCCGGGACCAGCCGACCACCGAGATCTTGACCACGTCGCCGGTCGTGGGCGCCTGCACCATCTTGCCGTTGCCGATGTACATGCCGACGTGGTGGATCGTGGTCCAGCTGCTGCCGGAGGCGAAGAAGAGCAGGTCGCCGGGGAGCAGTGCGCTCTGCGGCACGGTGCGGGAACGGGTGGCCGCGTACTGGTCGCGGGAGACCCGGGGCAGGTCGAAGTAGTCGGCGCCCGGGGACCGGTACGCCGCCCACATCAGACCGGAGCAGTCGAACTCGTCCGGCCCCTCCTCCGACCACTTGTACGGGTCGCCGAGCTGGGCGAGCGCGTACCGGACGGCGGCGAGCGCCCGCGGGTGCGCGGACATCCCGCTGGTGTTCTGGCCGGCGACGTAGCCCGCGCCCAGCTGCTGCTCGGTGGCCTCCTGCTGACGCTCGATCTCGATCAGCTGGGCGGCGTTGTCCCTGCGCAGTTTGAGCAGGCCGGCCTCGGCGGTGCGCAGCGCCTTCTCGCCGGTGGCGAACTCGGCCTCGGCGGCGTCGACGGCGGCCTTGGCCCTGGTGTGCTCCTGGTAGGCGGACTGCTCGTTGGCGCGGGCCCGGGACAGCTCGCCGGCCACGGCGGTGGTCGCGCCCTCGACCTTCTCGCCACGGTTGATCCGCTGGAGCCGGCTCAACCCCTGGATGTCGTTGGCGAAGTCACCGGGCGGCAGGGCGGCGGCTGCCTTGACCGCGTCCGAGGCGGCCGCGTCGGCTGCCTGCTGGGCGCGGAGGAGGGCGTCCTGCGTGGTCGCCAGCACCTGGCCGGCGGCGGCGAGCTGGGCCTGCGCGTCGGTGCGTTTCTGCCGGGTCAGCAGGAGCTGGTCGCCGAGCAGGCCGACCTGGCTCTCAGCGGCGGCGATCTGGGCGGCCAGCGGGCCGGCGCCGATGTTGACCACCGGTGGGGTGGGGATGCCGGCGACGGGCGGGCTGCCGGGCAACTGCGGCGCCCCGATCGACGGCGGGCGGGCGCCGGTGTCCGGCACCGTCGCGGGCACGGCCGGATCGGCGTACGCGGGAGTGGCCAGCACGGCGGCGGCGATCGCGCCGAGCAGGGCTGCCCAGAGCTTCGGTCGCAGCACCGGCGAGATCACCGGGCTCCGTCGTCGCTGCCGCCGCCCGCGCCCGCTGTCGACCATTCCACTCCCCGTCCGGTGCTCGGCGCCGCGCTCGGTGGGCGCGGCCGTCGGGACGGTACCAGTGTGTGAGTTCCGCCCCACCTTGTCTTACCGCACGATGGCAGTGATGTCGATGCATCGGTGGGTTACGGGAGGCTGAGAGTCCGGTGAAGTGGATCGCTGCCGCCGACCGTGCCGCCGGGGCCACCGGAACGCCGACGTACCCTCGGGAGGGACCGCAGGTGGAAGGGACGTGCCATGGACGCCGGACTCAAGCGTGAGCTCGAAGCGAAGGTGTACGCCGGTGAGCGGCTGAGCCGCGAGGACGGCATCGCCCTCTACGACAGCGACGACCTGACCTGGTTGGGACGGCTGGCGCACCACAAGCGCACCGAGCTCAACGGCGAACGGGTGATGTTCAACGTCAACCGTCACCTCAACCTCACCAACGTGTGTTCGGCGTCGTGTGCGTACTGCTCGTTCCAGCGCAAGCCGGGCGAGAAGGACGCGTACACGATGCGCATCGACGAGGCTGTCCGCAAGGCCAAGGAGATGGAGGACGAGCAGCTCACCGAGCTGCACATCGTCAACGGTCTGCACCCGACGCTGCCGTGGCGCTACTACCCCAAGGTGCTGCGCGAGCTGAAGGCGGCGCTGCCGAACGTCAAGCTCAAGTGCTTCACGGCGACCGAGGTCCAGTGGTTCGAGAAGATCAGCGGCCTGAGCGCCGACGAGATCCTCGACGAGCTGATGGACGCCGGTCTGGAGTCGCTGACCGGCGGTGGCGCGGAGATCTTCGACTGGGAGGTCCGGCAGCACATCGTCGACCACGCCTGCCACTGGGAGGACTGGTCGCGCATCCACGCCCTGGCGCACCGCAAGGGCATGAAGACCCCGGCGACCATGCTGTACGGCCACATCGAGGAGCCCCGGCACCGCGTCGACCACGTGCTGCGGCTGCGTGAGTTGCAGGACGAGACGGGCGGCTTCGCGGTCTTCATCCCGCTGCGCTACCAGCACGACTTCGTGGACTCGGCGGACGGCAAGATCCGCAACCGGATCCAGGCGCGCACCACGATGGCCTCGCCGGCCGAGTCGCTGAAGACGTTCGCCGTGTCCCGGCTGCTCTTCGACAACGTGCCGCACCTGAAGAACTTCTGGGTGATGCACGGTCTCTCGGTGGCCCAGCTCTCGTTGAACTTCGGTGTGGACGACCTGGATGGCTCGGTGGTCGAATACAAGATCACGCACGACGCCGACTCGTACGGCACCCCGAACACCATGCACCGCGACGACCTGCTGCACCTGATCTGGGATGCCGGGTTCCAGCCGGTCGAGCGGGACACCCGCTACAACGTGGTCCGGGAGTACGACAAGGCGCCGTCGCTGGCCGAGCGCCGCGCCGAGCCGCAGCAGGTCTGGGCCTGAGGCACCACGTACCCTCGCAGTCGATGACCGAGCAGCGCGGATCCGAGCAGCAGGGTGGGTTTCCCCGTCGGGACGCCGAGGGGCGCGTGCGTACCCTGGGCGACCTGCTCGGGGTGTGCCTGGCCGGCCTGGTCATCGGCGTGCTGGCGCTCGTGCTGTTCGAGTGGGCGTTCGCCTCGTTCGGTGCCGGCGACTTTGGCCACACCAACGGTTGGCTGGCGGTGATCCTGCCGGCCTGGCTGTTCTGGGACGACTTCCGGGCCTGGGACTTCGGCGCGGCCCGGGTGGCGGCGGCGTTCGTCGCGTTGGCGGTCGCGGTGCTCGTTGGGCTGCTGGTCGCCGGGCTTGCCGCCGGGTTCCCGCCGCTGCTGTCCGGGGCGTTGGGGGCGGCGGCGTTCACCGTGGCGTACGCGCTGGTCTGGTTTCCCGGCGTCCGTTGGCTGGCCCGCCGGACCGGCTGACCCGACCAGGTTGACTCTTCCGCCGGCACCGGCGGCTGACGGAGAGAACGGAAGTGGTGCAGGTGAGCGCGGCGGTCAAGTACACGCTGGGCCGGATCGGGCTGTTCGTCGCCGTGCTGGCGGGTCTCTGGCTGGTCGACATGAACGTATTCCTGAAGCTGATGCTGGCGCTGGTCTTCTCCGCCGCCCTCTCCTTCTTCCTGTTGCGCGGCTGGCGCGACGAGATGGCCGGGGAGATGGCAAGTGCCGCCGAACGCCGCCGCACCGAGAAGGAACGCCTCCGCGCGGCCCTGGCCGGCGACGACGACCAGCCCGACGAGGCGGAGCGCCAGCAGCCGTAGGACCCCACCCCACCCCCCCGACAACCAGCGTCGATCATGAAGTTATTGCCGCGACACGCCGGGCGGTCGGGCAATAACTTCATGATCGACGGCGTCTGGGCTTACCAGTTGGTGGAGCCGGGGACCTTGGGCCAGGGCTTTGACAGGGGCTTGATCAGGTACGCGATGCCACCGGAGCCGCCGGAGACTCCGCCGGTGGCGTTGGTGCGCTTGGTCCGCAGCCAGATCTGCTCGAACTGCGCCCGCTTGTAGACGTTGCGCACGACGTCGTTGCTGGACGACGCCGGGTCGTTGACGATGACGTCGCCGTCGGCGGTGAAGCCGACCACCACGAACAGGTGCCCGGAGGTGCCGTAGTTCGCCCCGTCCAGCTCGCTGGCGAGGAAGGACTGGCTGGTCACCACGGGGATGCCGGCGGCGATGAAGCGCTCCAGCTCGTCCAGCGAGTGCAGTCGGGTCACCCGACCCTCCAGGCCGGGGTAGCTGGCCGCGTACGCGGTGTTGAACGGCCAGTTGCCGGCGCCGTCGTACGCGTAGTCGAAGGTCATCCGGGCGGCGTGGTTGACCGTCGGGTCCGGGTAGGTCGGGTCCACCCAGGAGGTGTCGGCCTCCGAGGGCTTGCGCCCCCAGTACTCGACGACCATCTCCGTGGAGGTGGGCGAGCACCAGGCCTCGCCCCCGCCGTCGTACTCGGGGTAGTGGCCCTTGTGGACGTTCTGCGAGTAGCGCGGCACCGGCAGCTCGACACCCCAGGCGATGTGCCCGGCGCTCGGCGGCACGGTGAACCGGTCCGGCACGGTGGAGCTCATCGCGCCGAGCATCCGCACCACCGGCGCGGCGGTCTGCCCCGGCGCGCGGTAGAGGGTCAGCCGCAGCTGGTACGACCGCAGCAGCACCCCGGCGTCGGCGTCGTCGATGCTGAAGGTGTCGGTCCAGATCGTCGACCAGGGGTCACCCTGCTTGTTGACGCTGGTCCGCTTGATGTCGGTGTCGCCGGAGGCCCAGCGGCCCATGACGTACCACGGGGTCTGGTCGCCGCTGGTGTAGCTGCCCTGCATCTCCACCTGGATCCAGGTGCCGGCGGGGGTCTCCGCGTTCCAGGAGGCGATCAGCTCGGTCGCGTCGAAGCCGATCCGGGTCACCGGCGAGGTCCAGGTGCCGTACTCCCAGGTGCGGGTGGTGCCGGTGTGCGGGTCGGCGTACTCGATGGTGCCGGCCGGGCGGGCCAGGGTGACGCCCGCCCGCGCGCCGGGCACGACGCGGGTGCCGTCCCGGCTGCCCCGGTGCCAGTCGGCGGGGCCGGACCAGTCCTGGAAGGTGATCTGCTCGTCGTGGGTGGGGGCCGGCGGCCGGGCCGCCGTCGCGGGTGCTGCGGTGGCGAGCAGGGTGAGCGCGCTGACGCCGGCGAGGGCGGCCGCGTGCAGGCGGGAGGAGGCCATGGGTGCTCCGCGGTGTCGAGTGGGGGCATCGTCGCTGGTCAGTGTTCCGCTTGGAGGGAAGTTTCGCCAGATGTTCAGCGGCAGAAAATCTTTGCCGCAGCGATGGTCAACCTGGGATGCATAAGGCAGCGATCAATATTGATATGACCATGTGACTGATGGTGAAGTGTGCTTCACCGAGCGGGACATCCCGCCCTCCGAGGAGGTAGTCCATGACCCTGGGCAGACCCCACCCTCTCCGTCGCCTCCTGGCGCTCGCCGTCGTCACCGGGCTGGGAATCGTCACCGTCGCCGCCGGACCGGTCGCTGCCAAACCGGCGCCGGACCGCACCGCCGAGCCCGTCGCCGCCGGCTACCGGGTGCTCGGGCCCCGGACCCTCGCCGACCGCAACGCGGTGGCCCGCACCGGGGCCGCCATCGACTACTCCGAACACGGCGTCCTGCACGTCTCGGCCACCGCCGGCGAGGCCGCCGCCATCGGCAAGCTCGGCTTCCGGTTGGAACCGCTCGCCCCACCACCGAACGCCGAACGCGGCGCCGGTGAGATGGGCACGCTGGCGTTCCCGCCCGCCGACTCCAACTACCACGACTACGCGGAACTGACCGCCGTCGTGAACCAGGCCGTCGCCGACCACCCGGCCATCGCCCGCAAGATCAGCATTGGTACGTCGTACGAGGGCCGCGACCTGATGGCCGTGAAGATCTCCGACAACGTCGGCACCGACGAGAACGAGCCGGAGATCCTGTTCAACGCCCAACAGCACGCGCGCGAGCACCTGACCGTCGAGATGGCGATCTACCTGCTCAACCTCTTCACCGACAGCTACGGCAGCGACTCCCGGATCACCAACATCGTCAACAGCCGGGAGATCTGGATCGTGCCGACGGTCAACCCGGACGGCAGCGAGTACGACATCGCCACCGGCTCGTACCGGTCGTGGCGCAAGAACCGGCAGCCCAACAGCGGTTCGTCGAACGTCGGCACCGACCTGAACCGCAACTGGGGCTACAACTGGGGCTGCTGCGGCGGCTCCTCCGGGTCGACGTCGTCGGAGACCTACCGCGGTCCGTCCGCGTTCTCCGCACCCGAGACGCAGGCGCTGCGCAACTTCGTCAACAGTCGCGTCGTCGGCGGCACCCAGCAGATCAAGGCCAACATCGACTTCCACACCTACTCGGAGCTGGTGCTCTGGCCGTACGGCTACACGACCGCGAACACCGCCACCGGGATGAGCGCCGACCAGTACAACACCTTCGCCACCATCGGCCAGCAGATGGCGGCCACCAACAACTACACCCCGGAGCAGTCCAGCGACCTCTACATCACCGACGGGGACAGCCTCGACTGGATGTGGGCCACCCACAACATCTGGGCGTACACGTTCGAGATGTACCCCGGCTCGTCCGGCGGCGGCGGCTTCTACCCGCCCGACGAGGTGATCACCGCGCAGACCACCCGCAACCGGGAGGCGGTGCTGCTGCTCAGCGAGTACGCCGACTGCCCGTACCGGGCCATCGGCAAGCAGTCGCAGTACTGCGGCGGTGGCGGCGGCACCACGGTCTGGTCGGACACCTTCGAGACCGCCACCGGCTGGACGATCAACCCGGCCGGCACCGACACCGCGACCCTCGGGGTCTTCGAACGGGGTGCCGCCCAGGCCACCACGTCCTCCGGCGCCAAGCAGCTCACCCCGTACGCCGGATCCAACGACCTGGTGACCGGCCGGCTCGCGGGCTCGGCGGCGGGTGACTACGACCTCGACGGTGGGGTGAGCAGCGCCCGGTCCCCGGCGGTGACCCTGCCGTCGTCCGGCACGCTGACCCTCTCGCTGGCCTGGTACCTGGCACACGGCTCGAACGCTTCGTCGGCCGACTACCTGCGGGTGAGCGTGGTGCACAACGGCGGCACCACGGCCCTGCTCACCCAGGCCGGCGCGGCCGCCAACCGCAACGGGACCTGGGCGGTGGCGAACCTCAACCTCACCCCGTACGCCGGTCAGTCCGTGCGGATCCTCGTCGAGGCGGCGGACGCCTCCGGCGCGAGCCTCGTGGAGGCGGCTGTGGACAACGTCACCATCACCGCCTCCTGATCGGGTGGGGCCCCGCTCCGCCCCCGGCGGGGCCCCGCCACCCGCTCCCGAGCCTCAGATCCGGGACAAATGCCGCTCCTGCGACCGCACGCCTATCGACGAGTGTTGATCAACACTTGATCGATCCGGCACGTCCCGGCGGGTGCGCTACCGTCTTACCGACCACTCCGCAGCGAAGCCGGTGTGAAACCGGCGCTGTCCCGCAACTGTGATGCCCCGCCCGACGGCGGGGACGAGCCAGGTCGCCTGCGGAGGGGTCGCGACACGCGCTCTCGAGGAAGGGCGCCTCGTGGGCGGGCGTACGAGTCCTGTCGGCGAAGCACCACACTCCTCGACCGACAGGAGGCCCCCATGTCCAGACGTACCCCCCGGCTCCTCGCCGCGACCCTCGCGGTCGCCGCGCTCGCCCTCGGCGCCTGCGCCGAGAAGACCGACGACAAGCCGAGCGCGGGCACCGCCGCCGCCAGCTACCCGGTGACGGTCGGCGCGCTGACCCTCGACAAGCGTCCCGAGAAGATCGTGTCGCTCTCGCCCAGCGCCACCGAGATGCTCTTCGCGATCGGTGCCGGCCCGCAGGTGACCGCGGTCGACGACCAGTCCAATTACCCGGCCGACGCGCCCAAGACGGACCTGTCCGGCTTCCAGCCCAACGCCGAGGCGATTGCCGGCAAGAACCCTGACCTGGTGGTGCTCTCCAACGACATCAACAAGATCGTCGACCAGCTCGGCAAGCTGAAGATCCCGGTGTATCTGACCCCGGCGGCCAGCACGCTTGACGACTCGTACCGGCAGATCACCGAGCTGGGCACCCTGACCGGGCACGCCGACCAGGCCACCGACGTCGCCGGTCGGATGAAGGACGACATCGCCAAGCTGGTCAAGGACCTGCCGCAGCGCACCGAGAAGCTCACCTACTACCACGAGCTGGGCCCGGAGCTGTACAGCGCGACCAGCAAGACCTTCATCGGCTCGCTCTACGGCCTGGTCGGCCTGACCAACATCGCCGACGCGGCCGACGCCGACGGCAAGAACGGCGGCTACCCGCAGCTGTCCCAGGAGTTCATCGTCAAGGCCGACCCGGACTTCGTGTTCCTGGCCGACTCCAAGTGCTGCCAGCAGAACGGCGACTCGGTCAAGGCCCGCAGCGGCTGGTCCGGGATCACCGCAGTGAAGAACAACCAGGTCGTCGCGCTGGACGACGACACCGCCTCCCGGTGGGGCCCGCGGGTCGTGGACCTGCTCCGGGTGATCATCGACGCGGTCGCCAAGGTGCCCGCGTGACGGTCGTCCGTCAGTGACCGGAACGTCGCAGATGACCGCTGGAGCACCCGCCACCCGGCCGGCCGGTACGCCTCGCGCGTCCCGGCCCGCCGGGCTGCGCAAAGGCTGGGTGGTCGCCGGCGTCCTCGCGGTGCTCGTCGCCCTCCTCGCCGGGGTGTCGCTCGGGCCGGTAAGCCTCCCGCCGGGCAGCGTCGCCGCCGAGTTGCTCAACCTGATCCCCGGGGTGCACCTCGACAGCGGGCTGAGCGAGCGGGAGATCGCCATCATCACCGAACTGCGGCTGCCCCGGGTCGTGCTGGGCCTCCTCGTCGGCGGCCTGCTCGCCCTGGCCGGCGGCTGCTACCAGGGTGTGTTCCGCAACCCGCTGGCCGACCCGTACCTGCTCGGCGTCGCCGCCGGCGCGGGCCTCGCGGTCACCGCGGTGATCGCCCTCGGCGGCGCCGGTCGGCAGGGGGCGATCTCCGGGCTGCCGCTGACCATCCCGCTGGCCGCGTTCGTCGGCTCGTTGCTCGCCGTGACGATGACCTACCTGCTCGGCGCGGCCGGCGGGCGGAGCAGGTCCCCGGCGATGCTGATCCTGGCCGGCGTCGCGGTCTCCGCCTTCCTCTCCGCCGGGCAGACGTACCTGCTCCAGCGGCACTCCGACAGCATCCAGCCGGTCTACTCCTGGCTGCTCGGCCGGCTGGCCACCGCCGGCTGGCACGACGTGCTGCTGGTGCTGCCGTACGCCGCCCTGACCACGGTGGTGGTGCTGCTGCACCGCCGCGAGCTGGACGTCCTCGCGGTCGGCGACGACGAGGCGAGGAGCCTCGGCCTGCACCCGCAGCGCTCCCGCTACCTGCTGATCGCCGCAGCGTCGCTGGGCACCGCCGCGGCGGTCTCCGCGACGGGGCTCATCGGCTTCGTCGGCATCATCGTGCCGCACACCGTCCGGCTGCTCGCCGGGTCGAGCTACCGCGTGATCCTGCCGCTGTCACTGCTGTTCGGGGCCGCTTTCCTGGCCCTGACCGACGTGGTGGCCCGTACCGCCGCCGCCCCGGCCGAGGTGCCCATCGGCGTGGTCACCGCACTGCTCGGCGGCCCGTTCTTCGTCCTCGTGCTGCGCACCGCCCGACGGGTGCTCACGTGAGCCCCGAGCCCGGGCCGGCGGGCGTGCCGGCTCCCGGGCCGACCGGCGTGCCGGCCGTCGAGGTGCGGGGTCTGCACGTCAGTCTGGACGGCACGCCGATCCTCACCGGCGTCGACCTCACCGTCGCGGCCGGCGAGTGGGTCACCGTGATCGGCCCGAACGGCGCCGGCAAATCCACCCTGCTGCGCGCCGTCGGCGGCCTGCTGCCCGCGCCGGAGGCCATCACCCTGTTCGGTACGCCGAGCACCGCGCTGCGCCGCCGCGACCGCGCCCGGGTGGTGGCGACGGTGACACAGTCCCCGGTGGTGCCGCCCGGCATGTCGGTGCTGGACTACGTGCTGCTCGGCCGCACCCCCTACATCCCGCCGCTGGGTCGGGAGTCGACAGCGGACATCGCCGCTGTGCAGGAGGTGCTGGACCGCCTGGACCTCACCGGCTTTCACCGCCGCGAGCTGGCAACCCTCTCCGGGGGCGAACGACAGCGGGTCTTCCTCGCCCGCGCGCTCGCCCAGGGCGCGACGCTGCTGCTGCTCGACGAGCCGACCAGCGCGCTGGACATCGGTCACCAGCAGGAGGTGCTGGAGCTGGTCGACCAGCTGCGTCGCGCGCACGGTCTGACGGTGCTCGCCACCATGCACGATCTCTCCCTGGCCGGGGAGTACGCGGACCGGATGGTGCTGCTGGCCGGCGGTCGGGTGGTGGCGACCGGGACGCCGCACGAGGTGCTGACCGAACACCTCCTCGCCACCCACTACCGGGCCAGCGTCCGGGTGGTCCCCGGCACCAACGGCCCGTTGGTGGTTCCCGTGCGCCCTAACTCCCGTCGTCACCCAGGTCGATGACCGAGAAGAGTGCGCCCTGGGGATCGCGGAGGGCGGCGAACCGGCCGGTCGGGATGTCGCGGGGTGGCACGAGGATGGTTCCGCCGAGTTCGGCGGCGCGGGCGGCGGCGGCGTCCGCGTCGGTCACCGCGAAGTACACCGTCCAGTAGGCCGGGAGGTCGGCCGGGAAGTCGTCGGCGAGCGGCGGCATCATTCCGGCGACGATCCGCGCGCCGAGCCGCCACCCGGTGTACGTCATGCCGCCGACCGGCTGCTCGTCCGGCTGCCACCCGAACACCAGCTCGTAGAAGACCTTCGCCCCGTCCGGGTCGGGGGTGACCAGTTCGTTCCAGCTCATCGCGCCGGGCACGTTGAACGCCTCGGCGCCGGGCATCGCCAGTGGCTGCCAGACGCTGAACGTGGCGCCCGCCGGGTCGGCGAACACCGCCATCCGGCCCCGGTCGAAGACCTCGAACGGCGGCACCACTACCTGCCCACCGGCGCGTTCGACCCGCCCGGCGGCCAGTTCCGCGTCGTCGGTGGCGATGTACGTTGACCAGATCGGCACCTGGTCGGGAATGGCCGGCGGGCCGACACCGGCCACCGGCCGGCCGTCGAGCAGGAAGACGGTGTAGCCGCCGGCCTCGGGCTCCGGTGTCACCCGTCCGGTCCAGCCGAAGAGTTCGGGGTAGAAGCGGCGCGCGTCGGTCAGGTCCGGGGTTGCCAGGTCGGCCCAGCACGGCGTACCCGGCGGGACGGTGCTCACGTCAGACCCCTCTCGGCCGGCGGCCACGGGCGGCCCCCCTGCCGGAATCCTGGCACCGTCCCGCCGTCGTACGGGGCGGAAACGGACGAATCGTCAGCTGAACCGGCGACCCTCGTCCCGTCGGTACGCCCAGGCGGCGAGTGAGGCGAGCAGCGCGACCCAGACGCCGAGCATGATCAGCGCCAGCGGCTCGACCGGGTAGTCCCCGACCGCCGACCACATGAGTTCGGCCGCGCCCCGGGTGGGCAGGTACGGCGCGATCGTCTCGATGAACCCGGGCGCGTCTCCCGGTGCGGAGAGCAGCCCACCGCCGAACGCGAGCGGCAGGAAGACGACCTGCGCCACCACGACCGCCGCCTTGCTGGGCAGCGAGTAGCCGATGGCGAGCCCCATCAGCGTGAACGGCACCGAGATGACGGCAACCGTCACGGCGGTCACCAGGAACGCCAGCGGGGTGATCCGGGCCGGGGTCAGCGTCGCGCCGATCACCACGACCGGGATCAGCGAGAGGTACGTCAGCGCGAGGCCGGCCAGCACCCGACCCGCGAAGCGCGGCGCGGGTCCGGCCGGCAGAGTCCGCGTGTACGGGTTCCACGGCTGGTCGCGGTCCTCGGCGACGCCGACGCCGTACTGGAAGATGTTGGCGCTCATCACCGAGAAGGTGATCATCGACGCGGTGGCGAAGGTGGCGCCGACCGGGTCGTCACCGGTGAACGGCACCACGAAGAAGATCATGGCGGCGGCGGGGAAGAAAGCGCTGCCGACGACGGCCACCGGGATCCGGATGATCTCCAGAAGTTGGTAGCGGGCGTGGACCAGGGCGAGCTGCACGGTGCGCCTCCTCAGCGGGTGGTGGGTCGGCCGCCGGCAGCGGCGGGGGCGGGGTCTTCGGGGGCGGGCTGCGCGGCGACGTGGGCCTGCTCCTGGCTGCCCGTCCCGCTGGTGATGGCGAGGAACGCCTCCTCCAGCGAGGTGGGCCGCACCTCCAGGTCGGTGAACGCCGCCCGGGAGCCGACCAGCGCCCGGACCAGCTCGTCGGCGTCGGTGGTGAGCAGGTGCAGTCGTCCGTCGACCCGTTCGGCGCGTACGACGCCGGGCAGTTCGGGCAGCTCATCGGCGACCAGGCTGACCCGGCGTACGCCGACGATGCCGCGCACGGCCTCCACGGTGTCGTCGGCGAGCACCCGGCCCTGCCCGATCACCACCACGCGGTGGGCGAGCGCCTCCACCTCCTCCAGGTAGTGGCTGCTCAGCAGGACGGTTCCGCCGTCGGAGTGGAACGCGCGGATCGCGTCCCACAGGGTGTGCCGGGCCTCGACGTCCAGGCCGGTGGTCGGCTCGTCGAGCAGTACGAGCCGGGGTCGGCCGACGAACGCCAGCGCCACGGCCAGCCGGCGACGCTGGCCGCCGGAGAGCCCGCCGGTCTGCCGCCGGGCGAGGTCGCCGAGGCCGAAGCGGTCGAGCAGCTCACCCCGGGGCACCGGGTCGGGGTAGTGCGCGGAGACGAAGTCGACGACCTCGCCGACCCGCAGCGTGCCCGGCAGACCGGTCTCCTGCGGGGTGACGCCGATCTGCCGCCGCGACGCCGGGTCGCGGGGGTCGCGCCCGAACAACTCGACACGGCCCGAACTGGGCCGACGCAGACCGACCAGCAGATTCATCAGGGTGCTCTTGCCGGCGCCGTTGGGGCCGAGCAGGCCGACGAGCTCGCCGGCCCGGACCTCCAGGTCGACGCGGTCGAGGGCGAGGACGTCGCCGTACCGGCGGCTGGCCTGGTCGGCGCGGGCGAGGGTCATGACTGCTCCTTCGACGGGGTGGGGCCGAGCTGGGAGGGATCGAGCAGGGTGCGGATGGCTTCGGTGTACTCCTCGAACGCCAGCCGGCCCCGCCGGCTGAGCCGGATCAGGGTGGCCGGGGTACGTCCACGATGGGTCTTGCTGATCTCGACGTACCCGGCGTCCTCCAGCTTTCGCAGGTGGACGGAGAGGTTGCCGGCGGTCATCGCGAGCAGTTCCTGGAGCCGGGGAAAGGTGATCCGGTCCCCGTCGCCGAGCGCGGAGAGCGCGGCGACCACCCGCAGCCGTGCCTGGGCGTGGATGACCGGATCGAGGTCGGTCATGGCCGGCGTCGCTGTCGCAGCCGGGCGATGGTTCCGGCGACCAGGATCCCGGCCCCGCCGGCCACCGAGATGACGAGGGCGTGCCAGCCCGGCCCGGCGATCACCCCGAGCACGTTGATCACGCTGATCCAGACGCCCAGCCGGAAGAGGTCCCGGTCCAGCCAGATCGCGCCGCCCGCCATGTGCAACGCCCCGGTCAACCCCACGGCGGCAGCGGACCAGAGCAGCGCCGCCAGATCGTGCGGCAGGTGTTCCGAGACCCGGCCGACCGCCGCGTACACGCTCACCGACCCCAGGGCCCAGGCCCACCCGTACCACCGGCCGCGCCGGGCCGAGTCCCCGCTGACCTGGCCGTACGCCCGCGCGCCGGCCACGGCCTGGATCGCGCCGGCGGCCACCAGCAGGGCGAAGAGCGCGGTCAGGGGCAGCCAGTCGGGCAACCGGACCAGCACCCGCCCGTCCGGGGAGTAGCGCAGGAAGAACAGCCCGAAGCCGACCAGCCACGCCACGCCCCACGGCCAGTAGATGAGCCGGGCGTCGGGTTCCAACCGGGAGACCGTGGCCGCCCGCTGGTCGCGGATCAGTTGGAGTGCCGTCGCGGCGTCGGCGGGCGGTCGATCGTCGTCGTGTTCCACGCAAACAACTTTACGGCGCAAAGTCGAAGCCGTGTGCCCCGCTCCCGTGGCGGGTACCCGACAGCGGCGCGGAGTGCCTACGGTGGGAGTCGTCTGTGGCTGACCCGTCGCACAGGACAGAGGAGGGCCGGCATCAATTACCAGGCACGGCTGACCGACCTTGTCGAGCCGGACGAACAGTTGCTCGCCGTCGCGAAGGCGGAGATCGCCCAGGGCGTCGGGCCAGCCGATCCGCCCGCCGCCGATCCGCCCGCCGTTGACCGCCCAGCCTCCTCCCGTGCCGCCGGCGTTGTCTCCGGGGTCCTGCTCAACCTGCTCGTACCGCTGCTGTCCTTTTCGGCGGGCGACCGGATCGTCGACCGCGTCGCCTTCGGGGTCGCCGGCCGGGGCTCCCCCGGCTCGGCCGCCTCCACGCTCCGGTACGCCCGGCGGCCGGTGCCTCCGGTGACCTCGATCGAGGACACCGTCCTCGCGGTCACCGACCGGCGGCTGCTCGTGTGCGCGTCCGGGCCGAGGAAACTCTGGTCGAGCCAAGCTGACGACGAGCGGGCCACCGCCGAAACCCGGATCGTCTGGTCCGTGCCCCGGCCGGCGGTGGCCGATGCCCGCGTGGGTTGGCACCGGCTCAACCCGAAGCGGCTGCGGATCGAGTTCACCGACGGCTCGTGGCTGGCGTTCACGGTGCCGATCGCCGAGCACGGCAAGCCACTGCGCGAGATCGCCGCCGCGCTGACCGGCCGCTGACCCGCCCGACCCGCCGCGAGCACCGGCGAGCTGGCCGTGGCCCGCGCCAACGCCGCCGGGGACAGCGCGGTCTACAGCGGCGCCGGCTCCAGTGGCGCGGCCTGCGCCGGCGTCTGCGGCGGCGCGGTCAGCAGTGGCGCGGGCAGCGGTTCGCTGTGCAGCACCGAGAGGCGGGACACCGCGCGGGTGAGCACCACGTACAGCCGGTGCAGCCCGCGTGGCTCGGCCGCGACGATCGCGGCCGGCTCGACCACCACCACGTGGTCGTACTCCAGACCCTTGACCAGCGTCGCGGGCACCACTGTGACCCGCTCCGCGGCGGCGACGTCGTCGGCGGTCGCGGTGGCCACGCCCGCGGCGGCCAGCGCCGCGCGCAGCTCGTCGACCGCGTCGTCCGCGGCGATCACACCTACCGAACCGTCGTGCGCGAGCGCCGTCCGCACCTCGGCCACCGTCGCGGCGGTCAGATCGGCCACGGTACGCACATCCAGGCCGCCGTCGTGACGCAGCGACTCGGCCGGCGGTACGTCCACCGCCAGCGCCGGCAGCAGCAGGTTGGCGAACGCGACCACCGCGGCGGGCACCCGGAAACCGACAGTCAACGGCACCACCACGGCGTCCGGCTTGCCCAGGTGGGTCAGGGACTCCCGCCAGTCGGTCGCCGCCCACGGCGCGGTGCCCTGCGCGAGGTCACCGAGCAGGGTGACCGAGCCGTGCTCACTGCGGCGGGCGATGGCCCGACACTGCATGGGGGAGAGATCCTGAGCCTCGTCCACCACCACGTGCCCGAACCCGGAGGGGCGCTCCAGCAGCCCGGCAGCCTCGTCGACAAGCACCGCGTCGGCGGCGGTCCAGCGGGCGGCCTTCGGCGTACGGGCCGGCTTCGCCCAGACCAGCTGCGCCTGCTCGGCGTCGCTGAGCAACCCGTCCGCAGCCGTGGCGAGTCGGGCCGGGTCGGAGAGCAGACCGTGTACCAGCCCCTCCGGGGTGAGCGCCGGCCAGACCGCGTCCAGGAAGTCCACCACCGGCCGGCACCGGCTCATCCGGCGCAGCCACGCGTCGCTGGGCGACTCCGCTCGCCGCGCCTCGGCCTGCCGTTGCAGGAGACTCACCACGCGCGCCCGCACCCGCTCCCGGCCGGTGCCGTACGGCAGCCCCTCCCGACGGGTCTCCTCGACGATCCGGTGCAGCGGCTCCAAGCCGATCCGCCACCGGAACGAACCGTCCGACACGGTGATCGAGTCGGTCGGCGTACCGATCCGTGTCTGCACCGCGCGCCGCAGGACGCCCGCCATCCGCGCGTCGTGCTTGATCGCCGCCACGGCCGGCGCCTCCACCGCCCGCACCGGCACCCGTGAGATCAACTCCTCCACGGTGGCCTGCTCGACCTCGACCTCACCGAGCGCCGGCAGCACCGCCGCGATGTACGACAGGAACGCCCTGTTCGGCCCGACGATCAGCACGCCCGCCCGCCGCAACCGCTCCCGGTGCAGATAGAGCAGGTACGCGGCCCGATGCAGGCCGACAGCCGTCTTGCCGGTGCCCGGCGCCCCCTGCACGCAGATCGAGTCGGCCAGGTCGGCCCGGACCAGCTCGTCCTGCTCCGGCTGAATCGTGGCGACGATGTCGCGCATCGGCCCGACGCGCGGTCGCTCGATCTCGGAGGTGAGGATCCGACTGGCCGTGCCCAGTTCCTCGCCCCGGTCCAGCCGCTCATCCTCGAAACTGGTCAACACCCCGTTGCTGAACCCGAACCGCCGCCGGACCGCCACTCCCTGCGGATCGCGCGCGCTGGCCCGGTAGAACGACCGGGAGACCGGTGCCCGCCAGTCCAGCACCAGCGGCTCGCCGTGCTCGTCGGTGACATGCCGCCGCCCCACGTGATACCGCCGACCGTGATGATCGCCGCTGCCGCTGCCGCTGCCGCTGCCGCTGCCGCTGCCGCTGCCGCTGCCGCTGCCGCTGCCGCTGCCTTCGCGGCCACTGCTTCCGCGGCCGCTGCCTCCGCTGCCTCCGCTGCCGCTGCGTCCGGTGCTGCCTCCGCTGCCGCTGCCTTTGCTTGCCTCGCCGGCGCTGGTGGTGGTCGTGCTGCTGGTGGCGGTGCCTGCGCTGGTGGTGGCTGCGCTGTTTGTGGTGTCGGCGTTGGTCGTGGTGGCGCTGGTCGTGGGTCCGGTGGCCGTCTTGTCGTCGCTCGTGGTTCCACCGAAGTCGAGGCGGCCGAAGAACAGCGGCGTGGTGGGGTCGTCGGCCAGTTCGGCCACCCGGCGGGCCAGCGTACGGCCGAGCATCTCCGCCGCGTACGGGTCGCCGGCCACCTGGTCGCCGGTCGAGAAGAGGGCTTCGGCCCGCTCCCGCATCCGGCGCAGCGCCGCGCGCGAGGTGGCCAGATGGGCGCGTTCGGCGACCAGATCCGTTTCGGGGTGGGTGTCCAGGTCAGGTGCGGGCATGCTGACGTCCCATCGTTCACATCTGCTGCGCGCTCGCGTGTCCGGTGGCGGATGGCCGCCCGCCCGGCGCGGTGACGTCCGTTCCGGTGCAGCTCACCTCGGCCGTCAGCGGGCTGCAACCCTACGCCCTCCCGAGGGCCCCTTCCACCGAATTACCGACGAGACCACCCGTTCGCGTTGGCGTGGCGCAGAACGACGTAGCGCCGGGCGCGCACTGCCCGGGCCTGGTGCTGGTCTCGTCGGTCTTCGTCTGGCCGTCGGTCCTGAGCGACGCAGGATCATCGCGTGCGGTTGCCCTGGTGTTGCGGGCGCTACCTCGCGGGTGGATCCACGGGCCGGTGTTGGGCAGGTAGGCAGGCGGGTCGACCTGGGCCGAGCCGGCCGGGCCTATCCGCAAAGTAGCGCCACGCGCTCCCGAGCCGGGCCGGGGTCCGACGTGGGCCGGGCCAGCCGGGCCTATCCGCAAAGTAGCGCCAGGCGCACCCGAGCGGGGCCGGGGTCCGACGTGGGCCGGGCCGGCCGGGCCTATCCGCGAGGGAGCGCCGGGCGTACCCGAGCCGGGCCGGGGTCCGACGTGGGCCGGGCCAGCCGGGCGGCCGGTGCGTCGGGGGGCCTGGCTAGGCGTGGGCGAACGGGCCGCCGGGCTTGGTTGCTGGGCTCGGCCGGTTCGCGATGAGTGAGCTTGGCCGGTCTCAGCAGCGCCGGTGGTAGAGGTTGCGCCGTGGGGTGCGGAGCGGGTCCATCCAGTCGGGCGGGAGGAATTCGGCCTGGCCGTCCGGCGCGATGCGGACGATCCAGTCACCCTGGTGGAGGAGCCGGTGATGGTGGCCGCACAGCAGGACCGCGTTGCTCAGCGTCGTCGTGCCGCCGTCGGCCCAGTGGCGGACGTGGTGGCCGTCGCACCAACGGGATGGCCGGTCGCAGCCGGGGAAGGCGCAGCCACCGTCGCGTAGCACCAGCGCGCGCCGCAGTGGGCCGGTGAAGAGTCGGCGTTGACGCCCGACGTCCAGGATCTGGCTGTTGCCGCCCAACACGGCCGGGAGGACCGAGGAGTCGCAGGCCAGGCGTCGGACCGCGCCCGGTGTGAGGCGCACCCCGGTTTCCAGGGTGCCTGCGCGTACGCCGTTGACCAGCGCGTCCAGTGACATGGTGACCACCAGTTGCGGGCGGTCCCCACCGTTGTCGGGCAGGCCGCCGGTGCGCAGTGCCAGCCGGCAGATCTCACCGAGTGCGTCCGCCCGGCGTTGACCGGGACTGCGCTCGTCGTGCTCACCGGCCGGGGCGCAGAGCGGATCGATGGCCTCGCGCAGCAGGCTCGCGGTTTCGGTGTCGAGGGTGCCGCTCAGACGTACCTGGCCATCCTGCTGGTCGGAGAGGGTGACGTGCCGGCGGGCCTCGGCTCGCTCGGTGGCTCGCTTGAGAGCTGCCAGCTCTGCCTGGTCGGCCGCGTCGGGCGCGACGTGTGCGAGGACGCGCTCCCCGAGGCGGCTCAGGGTGGCCGGGTCGAACCGATCGGCCCACGTGATCAGCAGCTCGGTGGCTTTGTCGGCCACCTCCGGCCCGGCCTCGACGGGCAGGGCGGCGATGGTCTCCGCCAGCACCCGGCCCTGCTCCACGGTGATGGTGCCGGCGTGCACGGCAGCGCGGACCGCTGGTGGCGCGGCGTCGAGGGTGGCCGCGAGCTGAACGAGCTGGCGGGCGGACCGGCTGGAGAGCCGAAGGCGATCCCGCAACCAGACCGCGGTGGACGAGGCGCCTTCGGCGACGGCCAGACCTCGGGCGTCCAGCTCGCGCACCAGACCGAGCTGGACGGCGGCCAATCGCTGCGCCACCTGGTGAGCTGCGTCGAGCGAGGCGAGCAGTTCGTTGTCGGGGAGGGCCCACGCCGCAGCCTCGACGCAGTCGTCGACGGCACCGCTCGCCTGTGCCAACGCCCCCAACATGAAGCCACGATAGAACAGGTGTACGACAACTTTGCGCCGCCGGATGACTCTCCGGCCCGGCTCAGCCAATCCGCCAATACGGGTACGCGGCTCCCGGCGGCGACATCTGGCAGCCGGTTCCCGGGTGAAATGAGCGAACCCGGGCTCGGGGACGCGCAGGCGGGCCGCCGATGCTGAGCGCCTCCACCACCGCCAACCTGCGGTATCGACGCAGCCCGCGACCCCGGTTCGACCTTCGGGGCGGTCGGCCGGCTGTCGGATGATCGCGGCACGGTGCCTGCGCCGGGCGTCCGACGTGGCGGGATGTGCGGGGTGATGGCGGGTCGGGTGGGCGGCCGGGATCATGGAGGCATGACCGAGGCCCGTCCCGAGCCGCTTCGGATGGTCAGTGACCCGCAGGTGATGCGGGCGCTGGCCCATCCGGCCCGGATCGCGATCATGGAGTATCTCCACAGCCATGTCGATGGCAGCACCGCCACCGAGTGTGCGGAGATCGTCAGGCTGTCACCGAGCGCGACCAGTTATCACCTGCGGGCGTTGGCGAAGTTCGGCTTGGTGGAGCAGGCGCCGAGCCGAGGGGACGCCCGGGAGCGGGTGTGGCGCACGTCGAACCCAAGCCTCATGGTCGACGCGGGCCGCGAGGCCGGGCCCGAGGCGCGGGCCGCGGAACAGGCCCTGGTGGAGGCGCATGCGGCGCGCGCCATGGAGCGGACCCGGGACTGGTTGCGCCGCGCCGGGGATGAACCTCCTGAGTGGTACGACGCGGCGCTGTTCAACGAGGCGCTGCTCGTGCTCACAGCGGAGGAGTTGGCCGCCCTCAACGAAGCGGTCCTGGCGCTGCTGAGGCCGTACTACCCGCGGCACCGCACGGAGGTGCCGCCGGACGCGCGCTCCGTCGCCGTGCAGTACCGGACGGTGCCGCTGGCATAGACGGGGGTTGTGCGGACCAGTTGTGAAGGATTATTTTCGAAGCATGTCCTTCACAACTGGTCAGCCGCGCTGGTCCGACGTGTGGCTCGCCGCCTCGGCTCGTGGAATCACGATCTGTGGCGACTTCCTCGCCGCCACCGCGCTCGCCCTCGCCCTCCAGGGTTCCGGAGCTGGCGGGCTCGCCGTGTCGGGGCTGCTGCTCGCGGCCACCCTGCCCCTGGTGGTGCTGGCACCGCTCGCCGGCCGGCTCGCCGACCGGGTCGACAGCCGTACCCTGCTGGTGACCGTCGGGCTGGCCCAGGCCGCGATCTGCACGTTGCTCGCCGTCGTCACCCACCCGGTTCTGGTGGTGGGGCTCGTCGCGCTGCTCGCCTGCGGGCTCGCGGTGACGCAGCCCTGCCTGGCGGCGCTGCTCCCGGCGATGGTCCGCCCGGCCGACCTGCCCCGCGCCAGTGCGATCAGTCAGACCGCTGTCTCTCTCGGCGCGCTCGGCGGCCCGGTGCTGGCTGGCCTGCTGGTGGGGCAGTTCGGCACCCGCGTACCGCTGCTGGTCGACGCCGCGACCTACCTGGCACTGGTGGCGGCCGGCCTGCTGCTGCGGACCCGACGCGGTGATCGCCAGACCGCAGCCGCCGTGCCGACCGCCCCCGTACCGACCGCTGCCGCCGGATCGAGCGCTGCCGAACCGTGCGCTGCCGAACCGACCGCTGCCGGCTCGGGAACGCGGACCATAGGCCCGGAGGCGCAGGCCGGTCCGACCGAGGCCGGTCCGACCGAGGCCGGTCCGACCGAGGCCGGTCCGACCGAGGCCGGTCCGACCGAGACCGGTCCGACCGCGGGCGGATCGGCTGGGGCCGTACCGACCGGGGCCGGGCCATCGGTGGCCGGGCTGCCTGCTGCGGGCGGTACGGCGGAGGGCTGGCGACTGCGGCTGGATCCGCTGATGCTCGTCATGGTGGCGAGCACCGCAGTGGTGATCGCGGCGGTCGGCGGCATCAACGTGATCGAGGTCTTCTTCATCCGGGAGACGCTGAACGGCTCTGCCACCACGTACGGCCTCGTGGGTGCCGCCTGGATGGCCGGGATGTTGCCCGGTGGCTGGCTGGCGGCGCGACTCGCGCGTCGGCTGGACGACGACGGCGCGCTGGTCCGTGCGGTGCTGATCGCGCTCGCCGGGTGCAGCCTGATGGTGCTGCTGGCGGCGTTGGTGCCGACGGCGGGTGTGCTGGTGCCGCTCTGGCTGGTGGCGGGAGCGGCGAACGCCGGGGAGAACGTCTTCGCCAACCTTCTCATCGCTCGCCGGGTGCCGGAGGCCATGCACGCCCGCGCGTACGCCAGTTTCGGCGCGGCGGTGCAGGGCGGTTCGATGACCGGTTATCTGCTCGGCGGTGCGCTGCTCACGCGCGTTTCGCCCCGGCCGTTGATCGCGGCGGCCGGCGCGGCGGGGCTCCTGGTGGTGCTGGTGTTCGTGCCGGTCGTCGCCAGGGCGGTACGCAGGCCGGGGCGTGAGCGGTCGGCCGGACCGGTACCTCCGCAGTCGACCGGCCCCGAGCGCGAGGTAACGACGGCACCGGAGGAACCGCGACCGGGTGGGACGGATGCGGGGTTGGCCACTCCAGGCCGGCCCGCCGGGCCCGAGCCGGAGGCCGGGGATACCGTCGGGTCATGGCTGAGCGCGTCGCACGCCCGCGGGTCGGGCACATCCAGTTCCTGAACTGTCTGCCCATCTACTGGGGGCTGATGCGCTCGGGCACCCTCCTCGACGTGGACCTGCACAAGGACTCGCCGGACCGGCTGAGCGCGGCGCTGGTGGCCGGCGACCTCGACATCGGCCCCATCACGCTGATGGAGTACCTGAAGCACACCGACGAGCTGCTCCTCCTGCCGGACCTCGCGGTGGGCAGCGACGGGCCGGTGCTCTCGGTCAACATGGTCTCCACCCGTCCCCTCGCCGAGCTGGACGGTGCCCGGGTGGCACTCGGCTCGACCTCGCGGACCGGGGTCATGCTGGCGCAGTTGTTGCTCGCCGAGCGGTACGACGTGCGGCCCGACTACTTCCGCTGCCCTCCGGATCTGACCCAGATGCTGCTGGAAGCCGACGCCGGGGTGCTGATCGGGGACGTGGCGCTCCGGGCCTACTACGAGGCGCCGTTGCGGGGGCTCACCGTGACCGACCTCGGGCAGGCGTGGCGGGACTGGAGCGGGCTGCCGATGGTCTTCGCCGTCTGGGCGGTCCGTCGCGACTTCGCCGCCGCACACCCGGGCCTGGTCAAGGAGGTGCACGAGGCGTTCCTCCGCTCGCGCGACCTCTGCCTCTCCGAGCTGGACCAGGTCGCCGAGGCGGCAGCGCGTTGGGAGGCGTTCGACGCCGCGACACTGGCCACGTACTTCCGGACTCTGGACTTCTCGCTCGGCGAGCGGCAGGTCGCCGGGCTGCGCGAGTTCGCCCGGCGGGTCGCCGCGCTCGGCGAGGTCCCGGCGCTGCCCGAGGGTGGCCCGGAGTTCTTCGCCGGCTGAGCAGCCGGCGCGAGCCTGCCGAGACCCGCTGAACCGCCGGCCAGGCCGACCGCCGGGCCGAGCCGACCGTCGGGCCGAGCCGACCGTCGGGCCGAGCCGACCGTCGGGCCGAGCCGACCGCCGGCCGGAGCTGACCGTCGGGCCGAGCCGACCGCCGGGCCGAGCCGACAGCCCGCGGTCGGCAGTTGATCAGGTGCCGGGGCGCAGCAGCGCCTCGGTGATCTTCTCGCAGTTCTTCATGCCGTAGTCGTAGCCCATGCCGATCGGGTACTTGACCATCACGCCCATCGTCCAGGTGTCGCCGATGGCCAGGCAGTTGATGTGCATCTCCTGCTCTTTGGTCCGGTCGATCCACCCGTTCTTGATGGCGATCTGCTTCTGCTCGGCGGCCGGGAACGCCTTGCGGATGCCGAAGTCGCCGGCGCCGCGAACGAGCTTCATCTCGTTGAGCAGCCACTTGGTCCACTTCGGACCGGCGGCGGTGCCGGTGGCGATGCAGTTGCCCAGGCGGGCGGTGTCGCGGGGGGAGAGGGCCGTGCGGGACCACCCCTTGTCGGGGGCGACGCTGCTGTCGGTCAGCTTGCACATGGAGAGCAGCCGCTTGATCGAGGCGTCCCGGCCGACCGAGTTGTAGAACTGTTCGGCCCGGGTGTTGTCGCTGTCCCGGATGATCCGGGTGGCGTCGGCGAGCTTCGCGTCGCTCGGCGTCTCGCCGGCGTCGGCCGCGCGACGCAGGTAGTCGGCGACGATCCAGGATTTGATCATCGAGGCGGTGGTGCTGGTCTCGTCCATGTTCTTCGAACCGATGATCTTTCCGGTCCGGCGGTCGAGCACGCTCCAGGAGTACCAGCCCTGAATGTCGAGGTTGAGGTCCTTGGCCTGGAACGGCAGCGGCTCCAGGGCGGCGCTGGGGCTCGGCGACGGCGGGGCCGGCTGACGGGCGCTGCGGTCGGTGGCCGCGCCGGTGGACCGGTCGCTGGTCGTCGCCTCGGAGTCACCCCACTTCGCGGCGGCTGCCGACTCGAACGGCGACCCGGGCAGGAGGCGGAGCGACACCAGGACCAGCCCGATGAGGATTACCGCGACAGCGATCAGGCGCAGCGGCGAGGTCTCGCCCGCGCCGCGCCGGTCGGCACGCCGGTTGCCGGCCATCAGAGCTTTCCGACCGGCTGCTGCGGCACCTTGAGCGCGGCACCCGGCTG
The DNA here is from genome assembly GCF_049841615.1 of Micromonospora sp. DT63. Classification (NCBI taxonomy): domain Bacteria; kingdom Bacillati; phylum Actinomycetota; class Actinomycetes; order Micromonosporales; family Micromonosporaceae; genus Micromonospora; species Micromonospora sp. DT63. The sequence continues at coordinate 556,556 of NZ_JBNCKQ010000003.1, forward strand.
CGGGGTGACCAGTTGGGTGGCCACGCTGGCGCAGACCTGCGCGCCGTAGTCCAGGCCGCTCCTGATCGGGTAGCGCAGCATCACCGCGAGACTCCACTTGTCGTTGACGGCGAGGCAGTTGACGTGCCAGTTGCCGTCGTAGCTGATCGGGGTCCACCCGTTCTTGATGCTGACCGGACCCTGAGCGGTGATCGACTTCGGTAGACCGTCGATGATGCCCCAGCGGCCACCGCCGTATTCCGACTTCTGGTCCTTCTTGGCGGTGCTGCCGCGGACCTTGCTCATCTGATCCAGCACCCACTTGGTCCACGTCGGGCCGGCGGCCTTGCCGTCGGCGATGCAGTCGCCGAGCCGGACCGCGTCGCGGGGCGACATGCGGGTGAAGCTCCACCAGCCCGTGTAGGGCTCGACGTTGCCGCGCTTGGTGTCGGTCAGTCCGCAGATCTTGATCGCCCGCTGGATCACCGCGTCGGGGATGCTGCTCTTCGACCGCGCATACGACCCGCCCGCGGCGGCGTGGACCTTGTTGGCCGCGGTGTCATTGCTGTCGATGATGGCGAGCCGAGCCGCTTCTTTCAGCGCGGCGGTCGGCTGCTTCTTGGGGCCGAGCTGGCGCAGATAGTCCGAGACGATCCACGCCTTGATCATCGACTCGGTGGAGCTGGTCGCGGTCATGTTCGAGGACCCGGAGATCTTGCCGGTCTGCCGGTCCATCAACGCCCAGGAGAAGAAATCGCCCTTGAAGCTCACCGATACCCGGCCAGCCGCCAGCGTGGGCGGTGGCGGCGGGGTCGGCTTGGGCGCGGCGACGCTGGCCCCGCCACCGCTGCCGCCAGAGCTGTCGTCGGTGGAGAGCCGGGCGTACGCGGTGGGGACCAGCAGGACGCCACCGAGAAGAACTGCCACGACGGCGAACACCATGGTCACGCGAGATCGCATGAGTTGGGTGAGCTCCAGATGTCAGGGCCGGGGGGACCGGCTGTGTTGTCCGGGGCGACCGGTGCGTTCGCCAAGGCCGGGGGAGGTGGCCTCTGTGGAGACGGCGTGGGGGCAGCCGATCGTGTGACCGGCAGAAGTCTACGTCCGGACAGGCCGGGCACCAGAGTTCGACACCAGGCAACGTGCGAAATCGGTGGAAAATCCCGCTGGTATGCGGCTTCTGAGGGGTTTCATCTTCTCCCCGTGACCCAAGTCATACAGGCCGGGGTCACGACCCGTAGCCAGGAACTGCCCATCGGTGACGGAACGTCATTCGGGTTTCCTGTTACACCCCCTGGTGCATCGAGGCGCAAGCTGTAACACTTGTCCGCATGTATGGCAACGACTTCTCCGCCCCTGGCGATGCACCGGACGACGCGCCCGGCGCCGGCCTGCTCGGCGAGGTCGAGGCCGCCGAGGCGGAGCTGCGTGCCGCCGCCGCGCGCGAGCGCCGCGGCGGCCCCGCACCGGACGAGGACCTGGCCGCGTACTTCACCGAGGTGGTCGACGCGGAGCAGAAGATCGAGCCGCGCGACTGGATGCCCGAGGCGTACCGCCGGACGTTGATCCGGCAGATCGCCCAGCACGCCCACTCGGAGATCATCGGCATGCAGCCGGAGGGCAACTGGATCAGTCGGGCGCCCTCGCTCAAGCGCAAGGCGATCCTGCTGGCCAAGGTGCAGGACGAGGCGGGCCACGGCCTCTACCTCTACGCCGCCGCCGAGACCCTCGGTATCAGTCGCGACGAACTGGTCCAGCTGCTGCTCGACGGAAAGCAGAAGTACAGCTCGATCTTCAACTACCCCACGTTGACCTGGGCTGACGTGGGCGCGATCGGCTGGCTGGTGGACGGCGCAGCGATCGTCAACCAGGTGCCGCTGTGCCGGTGCTCCTACGGCCCGTACGCGCGAGCGATGATCCGGGTCTGCAAGGAGGAGTCGTTCCACCAGCGCCAGGGCTACGAGATCCTGCACACCCTGGCGCACGGCACCCCGGCCCAGCAGGCCATGGCCCAGGACGCGGTGGAACGCTGGTGGTACCCGTCGCTGGCCATGTTCGGCCCGCCGGACGGCGACTCCACCCACTCCGCCCAGTCGATGGCGTGGAAGATCAAGCGCTTCTCCAACGACGACCTGCGGCAGCGCTTCGTCGACATGTGCGTCCAGCAGGCGGAGATCCTCGGGCTGCGTATCCCCGATGACGGCCTGCGCTGGAACGAGGAACGGCAGGCGTACGACTACACGCAGCCCGACTACGACGAGCTGATGCAGGTCATCAAGGGCAACGGGCCGTGCAACCGGGAGCGGATGGCGCACCGCCGGGCCGCCCACGCCGACGGCGCATGGGTACGCGAGGCCGCCGCGGCGTACGCCGCCAAGCGGGCCGACAAGAGGGAGAAGGTGGCCGCGTGAGCAACGAGCACTCGCCTCTGTGGGAGGTCTTCGTGCGGGCGCGGCGCGGCCTGTCGCACACCCACGTCGGCAGCCTGCACGCCCCGGACGCCGAGCTGGCCCTGCGCAACGCCCGCGACCTCTACACTCGCCGACAGGAGGGCGTGTCGATCTGGGTGGTGCCGGCGGGCGCGATCACCGCGTCCAGCCCGGACGAGAAGGACTCCTTCTTCGACCCGGCAGCCGACAAGGTCTACCGCCACCCGACGTTCTACGAGGTGCCGGACGGGGTGGCGCACCTGTGAACGGCCCCTTCGCCTTCGCTCTCGGCCTCGGTGACGACGCGCTGATCGCCGCACAGCGGCTGGCCGAGTGGACGACCCGCGCGCCGGAGATGGAAGAGGACATCGCGCTCGCCAACATCGCCCTCGACCAGCTCGGCGCGGCCCGCCTGCTGCTGTCGTACGCGGGTGAGCTGGAGGCGGCAGGTCGGGACGAGGACGCGCTGGCGTACCTGCGTGACGACCGCGAGTTCCGCAACGCACTGCTGGTCGAGCTGCCCAACGGCGACTTCGCGGTGACCATGGCGAAGCTGTTCTTCCTCGCGGCGTACCAGTTGCCGCTCTACACCGCGCTGGCGTCCTGCCCGGACGAGCGGCTGGCCGCCATCGGAGCGAAGGCGCGCAAGGAGTCGGCGTACCACCTGGACCACGGCGCGCTGTGGGTCAGGCGGCTCGGCGACGGCACCGAGGAGTCGCACCGCCGGATGCAGGACGCCGTCGACCACGTCTGGCCGTACACCCACGAGCTGTTCGCCGCGGACCCGGCGGCGCCGGTCGACCCGGCGGGCCTGCGGGCGGCGTTCGACGAGACCGTCGGCCCGGTGCTGGCCGAGGCGACGCTCACCCGCCCGGAGCGCGGCTGGGCGCCGACGGGAGGGCGCAAGGGCGTGCACACCGAGCACCTGTCCTACCTGCTGGCCGAGATGCAGGTGCTGCACCGCGCGCACCCCGGGGCGCAGTGGTGACCGACGCGCGACTGGCGGCGGCGAGCGTGGTGGACCCGGAGATCCGGGTGATCACCATCGACGAGTTGGGGATCCTGCGTGCGGTCGAGGAGGACCGGGCCAGTGGACGGGTCACCGTCACCATCACCCCGACGTACACAGGCTGCCCCGCCATGGACGTGATCCGGGCCGACGTCCGGCGCGCGCTGGCCACGGCCGGTTATCCGGACGCCGAGGTGCGGACGGTCTACAGCCCACCGTGGAGCACCGACTGGATCTCCGATGTCGGGCGGGCCAAGCTGGCCGCCGCCGGGATCGCCCCGCCGTCGCCGGTGCCCGCCCCGGGCGTGGTGGCGTTGACCCTCGCGGTCCGCTGCCCGCTCTGCGGCTCGCCGGAGACCGAGCAGGTCAGCCGGTTCGGCTCGACCGCGTGCAAGGCGTTGTGGCGCTGCCGTTCCTGCTCCGAACCCTTCGACCACCTGAAGGCGCTGTGACAGTCACCATCTCCCGCCCGGTCCGCCGCCGGCCGGCCTTCCACCCGCTGCCCGTCGCCGCAGTCGACAGGCTCACCGACGACTCGGTAGCGGTCACCTTCGACGTACCGGAGGAGTTGCGGGAGGCGTTCGCGTTCCGCGCCGGTCAGCACCTCACCGTGCGGCGGGTGACCGACGACGGCGACGACGTGCGCCGGTCGTACTCCATCTGCTCCACCCTCGACGACCTGGCCCGGCACGGCCGGCTGCGGATCGGGGTGCGGGAGATTCCCGGCGGCGCGTTCTCGGCGTTCGCCTGCGGCGCGCTGCGCCGCGGCGACACCGTCGAGGTGATGACGCCGCTGGGCACCTTCACCACGGCGTTCGCGGCGGACCGGGTGCGGCACTACGGCGCGGTCGTCGCCGGCTCGGGCATCACCCCGGTGCTCGCGCTCGTCGGGACGGCCCTGGCCGTCGAGCCGGCCAGCACCTTCACCCTGGTGTACGGCAACCGCACGGCCAACCGGGTCATGTTCGCCGAGGAGTTGGCCGACCTGAAGGACCGCTACCCCACCCGACTGCACCTGGTGCACGTGCTGTCCCGGGAGCAGGGTGAGTCGCCGTTGCTGTCCGGGCGGATCGACGCCGACCGGCTGGAGCGCCTGCTGGGCACCATCGTGCCGGGCGAGGTCATCGAGGAGTGGTTCCTCTGCGGCCCGTACGGCATGGTGGTCGACGCCCGCGACGTGCTGACCGCGCGCGGGCTGCCGGAGTCGGCGGTGCACACCGAGCTGTTCCACGTCGACGCGCCACCGGAGCCGGTGGCCCGCCCCGCCGACCAGCCGGGCACCGGGACGGACGTCACCATCGTGCTCGACGGCCGGTCGTCGAGCTTCACGATGGGCCGCGAGGAGCGGGTGCTGGACGCCGCGCTCAAGGTGCGCGGCGAGCTGCCGTACGCCTGCAAGGGTGGTGTCTGCTCGACCTGCAAGGCGAAGGTCGTCGACGGGGCGGTCACGATGGCCCGCAACTACGCCCTGGAGCCCGACGAGCTGGCCGCCGGCTACGTGCTGACCTGCCAGTCCAGCCCGACCACCGACAGGCTCACGGTGGACTACGACGCGTGAGGACGCCGAATGACCGGGAGTTCGTCGAGCGGTTCGCCGAGGTCACCGGGGGGCGCCGTCCAACCGGTTACGTGCAGGGGTGGGAGCAGTTCGTCGGGTTCTGCGAGGACGGCTACGACGACATTCTCGAGGAGTACCGGTTCGACCTGAGCGTCCGGCACGCGATCGAGAACGTGCTGACCGACGAGAGGTTGTTCGGCTTTCCGCAGATGGGCTGGGTGCGTGAGCGGATAGAGGCGGCGGACGAGCGGTTCCGAGCGGTGCTCTCCGAGCAGCGGATGCCGGGGCCGGACGAACGGCAGTGGTGGGAGGCGCACGTGCTGGCGTGGGCGGGTCCGACGCTCGCGGCGGATCTGCGGGACGCGTACGGCATACACGTCCAGGTGCGCGAAAGCTGACGCTCCGACTACGAGGCGTGACGTGTAGAACAGGTCGTACTACACTCGTCGCGTGGAACAGGTAGCTGTTCGAGAGCTCAACCAGCACACCAGTAGGGTGCTGGCTCGGGTGCGTGCCGGCGAGACGGTCGAGGTGACGGATCGCGGCGAGCCGATCGCCCGGCTGGTTCCGATCGTCGCCGGTGGTGCTCTGCTGTCCCGGCTCGTCGCCGAAGGACGGGCGACCGCGCCGACGGACGGTGGGCCCCTGCCGCTGCCTCCGGTGCTCGGTGACCCTGATGTCGATGTGGCTGCTGGGCTCGCCGCCGCCCGCGAGGAAGAACGCTGGTGATCTACCTCGACTCGGCGGCGATCATCAAGTTGCTTCGACGTGAGCCAGCGACCGAAGAGTTGATCGCGTGGCTGAACGAGCGGTCCGGGATGTCTCTCGTCGCGTCCGCGCTGGTCGAGGTCGAGGTGCCGAGGGCATTGCGTCGGTCGGCCCCCCTGGCTCTGGTGGGCGTGCCCGGGGCGCTGTCCCGTCTGTACCGGGTGGAGATCGACGCCTCCGTCCGGGCTGCGGCCGGTGCCTATCGCGATCCGTTGCTGCGCAGCCTCGACGCCATCCACCTCGCCACGGCGGAGATCCTCGCCGCGCAGTCCGGCTCGGACTTCGCCGCCTTCGTCACGTATGACCGTCGCCTGTTGGACGCGGCGAAAGGGGTCGGGCTTCCGGTGGCGAGTCCGGGGATGGACTGACACCGTCCTGGGGCGCTCGTCACCGGTCACGGAGGGGCGTGCCGGCGGCTGAGCGGGCGACGTAGGCTCGGGGGCGTGACGGTGAGCCGGGAGATCGACGACATCCTGCAGCGTGGCGCGGACGGCGGGCGGATCACGCCCGAGGAGGCCCTGCTGCTCTACACCGAGGCGCCCTTCCACGCGTTGGGCGAGGCGGCGGACGCGGTGCGCCGGCGGCGCTACCCGGACAACGTCGTCACGTACCTGATCGATCGCAACATCAACTACACGAACGTCTGCGTGACGGCGTGCAAGTTCTGTGCGTTCTACCGGGCGCCGAAGCACGCCGAGGGGTGGACCCACCCCACCGAGGAGATCCTGCGTCGCTGCGGCGAGGCGGTCGAGCTGGGCGCGACCCAGGTGATGCTCCAGGGCGGCCACCACCCGGACTACGGCGTCGAGTACTACGAGGAGCTGTTCTCCTCGGTCAAGCAGGCGTACCCGCAGCTCGTCATCCACTCGATCGGGCCGAGCGAGATCCTGCACATGGCCAAGGTCTCCGGCGTGAGCCTGGACGAGGCCATCGCCCGGATCAAGGCCGCCGGCCTGGACTCCATCGCCGGCGCCGGTGCGGAGATGCTGCCCGAGCGCCCGCGCAGGGCCATCGCCCCGCTCAAGGAGTCGGGTGAGCGTTGGCTGGAGGTCATGGAGCTGGCCCACCGGCAGGGCGTCGAGTCGACCGCGACCATGATGATGGGCACCGGTGAGACGCACGCCGAGCGGATCGAGCACCTGCGAATGATCCGCGACGTGCAGGACCGCACCCGTGGGTTCCGGTCGTTCATCCCGTGGACGTACCAGCCGGAGAACAACCACCTCAAGGGCCGCACCCAGGCGACCACGCTGGAGTATCTGCGCCTGGTCGCGGTGGCCCGGCTCTTCTTCGAGACGGTGCCGCACCTGCAGGCGTCCTGGCTGACCACCGGCAAGGACGTCGGGCAGTTGTCGCTGCACATGGGCGTGGACGACCTCGGCTCGATCATGCTGGAGGAGAACGTCATCTCCTCGGCCGGCGCCCGGCACCGCTCCAACCTGCACGAGCTGATCGGCATGATCCGCTCCGCCGACCGGATCCCGGCCCAGCGGGACACCCTCTACAACCGGCTCGCCGTGCACCACACGCCTGCCGACGACCCGACCGACGAGCGCGTGGTCTCGCACTTCTCCTCGATCGCGCTGCCCGGCGGCGGCGCCGGGAAATCGCTGCCACTTGTCGACGCCCGTTGACCGTTCGGGTGATCGGGCCAGGTCCACAGGTATCGATTGGGTGAACGTTGCCCCGACGGCTGCCGCCGATCGGGGGCCACAGCCGCCATCAATCTGGACAATTCTCGATTCGCTCGCGCCGCCGCGCCCGGATAAGCCGGGTTCGGGGCTGCGGGGTTGATCGAGGCCCGCTAACGTCCCCGCCCGAACCCATCCTTCACTCACGGGCGGACCCTTCATGATCTACCGTAACCGGCCGCTGGCGCGGCTCGGCGCGGCGGCGCTCCTCGCGTCCTGCGCTCTCACCGCTTTTGGGGTCCCGGCGCACGCCGCCGGCACCCCCACCGACCTGTCGGTCGCGTTGGCAGGCACCAAAGTCGCGGCGGGCGCCGAGGCCAAGGTGGCGTTTGCCAAGATCATGAACAACGGGCCCGGCACCCCGAGCAACTTCCTGATCAAGCTCGACGTCTCGAAGGTTGACTTCGACCGCGTCGAGGTGGTGCCGCTGGCCGACACGCCGTGCACCATCGACGGCGCCGAGCGTCCGGTGAACATCACCTGCCGCATCCAGGACGACGAGGTCCCCGCTCCCGGTGAGACCATCGAGATCCCGATCATCATGTTCAAGGCCGAGCAGGGCGCTGAGCTGCCGTACACGGCTCCGCTCACGTTCGCGCTCGAATCCGAGGACGACACCACGCCGGGCAACAACGCGGCGTCCGCCGACCTCGTGCTGACCGACGAGAGCGGCGTCGACATGGGCATCGTCGTGCCGGACGTCAAGTTCCAGGTCTCGCCGTCGGAGCAGCCCCCGCTGCTCACGCCCGGCACCGAGACCGAGGTGCTCGTCGAGATCATCAACCAGGGCGACGTGATCGCCGACGGCGTCAAGCTCGACCTCACCCTGCCGAACGGCGTCACCTTCACTGAGGACCTGCGGGAGTGCACGTACTCGCCGGACCGCCGGATCGCGAACTGCCCCGCACCGCTGATCCAGCTGGGGCCGCAGGATGTTCTCGTGGGCGTCTTCCCGGTCAAGGTCGCCGCGAACGTCAAGGCGCCGGTCGCTCTCCAGGGGGGCAACGGCACCGTCGCCGCGATCGGCCAACTGCCGGCGACCAACGCCAACCTCGCCGCCCGGAAGTCGGCTCTCCCGTCGTTCCTCAAGGCCGCCACGACCGCGCAGGCCACGGCGGTGCGCGACATCGACGACACCGACAACACCGACGCGTACGCGGTGCTCGTGGCCGCCAAGGGCGGCACCGGCGGCGGCGGCGGCACCGGCGGCGGCGACGGCGGCCTCCCGGTGACGGGCGCCAAGGCGGGTCTCATCGGTGGAATCGGCGTGGCCGTGCTGCTCGCGGGTGGTGTGATGTTCCTGATCGCCCGGCGGCGTCGGGTGGTCCTGGTGGCGCCGGCCGACGAGAGGCCGACCGCCTGAGAAGGTCCTCCATCGGCCCAGGCGGGCCGTTCATATAACGCACGGCGGTACGGGCGGGATGGGTGACCATCCCGCCCGTACCGTTTGCCCGGTCCAGTCCGGACGGTTGAACTTCATCGCCCAGGCTGGCGGGGGAGTTTGACCTTCGATAACGTCCGCTCGTTCCGCAACCCATTCTTTCTTCCCTACCCCCCGGGGGACTGATGACAGCCTTCCACCGCTCGACGCTGGCTCGTGTCGGCGTCGTGGCACTGCTCGCGGCCGGTGGCCTGGCCACCGTTGCCGCCCCGGCGCAGGCCGCCGACCAGGCCGACCTGGCCCTGGTGCCCCTCAGCTACGAGCTGGCCCAGGGCGTCAAGGCGGCCAAGGCGAAGCCGTTCAAGTTTCAGGTCGACAACACCCGCAGCACTGTCGACGCCAAGGACGTCCGGGTCACCGTGGAGACGAAGGGCCTGAAGAACCGCAAGGTCGGCGTGCTCACCCCGGTCGGGTGCGACCTCACCGGCACGACCTTCACCTGCCTGCTCGGCGATCTGGCGGCCGGCACCACCGAGGACTTCGGCATCCCGATCTTCTCGACCGGCGGTCGCGGTGACGCCGGCACGCTCGTGGTCAGCATCAGCTCGGCCACCGCCGACCCCAATCCGCGTGACAACACCGTGCGGCACGACATCACCGTCGCCAAGCCCGGTTACGACCTGACCACCTGGGTGCAGGACGTCTACGCCGACGTGACGGTGGACGGCGACGAGGCCGGCGAGTCCGGTCTCAAGCCGGTCAAGCTCGGCGCGACCGCTCCGCTCGACTGGGCGGTCTACAACGACGGCAGCCGCAAGGCGACCGGCGTCGCGTACGGCATCACCCTGCCGGCGGGCGTCACCTTCGCCGAGCTGCCGGACGGCTGCGTCGAGCAGCCGCTGGGTGGGTTCGCGAACGCGTACTGCGAGGACACCGGCGTGGTGCTGAAGCCGGGGCAGTTCTACACCGCCGACGTGCGGGTGAAGGTCGGCGCGGACGTCACCGAGCCGGTGCTCCGGCCCGGTTTCCTCTGGGCCGCCGGCCTGGAGGCCGCCGAGGGTAGCCCCGAGGAGCAGCCGAAGGTGGCCTCCAGCGCGCAGCGCCGGGCGTTCACCGAGACCGACGAGGTGGACAACACCGCGCAGTTCGACGTCTTCGTCGACCTGAGCGCGCAGCCGACCCCGACCCCGACCCCGACAGCCACGCCGACGCCGACGGCGACCCCGACGGCTACTCCGACGCCGGGCGGCACGACGACGCCGGGCACGACCACGTCGCCGACCTCCGGTGGCGGTGGTTCCGGTGGCGGTGGGCTGCCGGTGACCGGTGTGCAGGCCGGCCTGATCGGCGGCATCGGCGGGCTGATCCTGCTCGCGGGCGGGGCGCTGCTGGTGCTCTCCCGCCGGCGCAAGGTCGTCCTGGTCGCCCCGGGCGACGAGAAGTCGACCGACTGACGTCGGCACGAGCTGACGGGCGTGGGCACGATCTGACGTAGGCACGACGCGAGGGCGGGGTGGGCGACCACCCCGCCCTCACGCATGCCGGGCCGCGGTCGTCCGCCGCGTCGACGCTTCCGGTCGCCACGGGGGTACGCGGACCCAGCGGCCGAGGGCTTGAACGTGGCTGGCAGAGTGGGGCGGGTGAGCCGTACACCGCAGGGTCAGCGCGCCAGTCTGGACAAGCAGCCGCACGAGGTCGCCGCGATGTTCGACGGCGTGGCCGAGCGTTACGACCTGACCAACACCGTGATCTCGCTGGGCCAGGACCGCTCCTGGCGTCGGGCCACCCGGGCGGCGCTCGGGCTGCGGCCGGGCGAGCGGGTGCTGGATGTGGGCGCGGGCACCGGCGTCTCGACGCGCGAGCTGGCCCAGTCCGGGGCGTACGCGGTCGGGGTCGACCTGTCGCTGGGCATGCTGTACGCGGGCAAGCGCGCCCGGCCCGAGGTGCCGCTCCTGGCCGGGGACGCGCTGCGACTGCCGTTCGCCGACGCGAGCTTCGACGCGGTGACCATCTCCTTCGCTCTGCGCAACGTCAACGACACCGACGCGGCCCTGCGCGAGCTGGCCCGGGTCACCCGGCCGGGTGGACGGCTGGTGGTGTGCGAGTTCAGCACCCCGGTCAACCCGGCGTTCCGGACGGTCTACCTGTCGTACCTGATGCGGTCGCTGCCGGTGGTCGCCCGCGCGGTGTCGAGCAACCCCGAGGCGTACGTCTACCTGGCCGAGTCGGTCCGGGCCTGGCCGGACCAGGCCGCGCTGGCCGGGCGGGTCGCGGCGGCCGGGTGGGGTCGGGTGGCGTGGCGCAACCTGACCGGCGGCGTGGTCGCGCTGCACCGGGGCGTCCGTCAGTAGCACACGAGACGGTCACACGTTTCAGGAATATCCGACTTTAGTCCACTTTGCCCCGTACGCTCGTCGGCATGACCGGAGCAGAGCCGGCGGACCCGGTGGCCGCCACCGACGACGACGCGGCCGAACTCATCGCGCAGTTGCGCGCGCTGGCCGGCGCGGATCCGGCGGACGTCCGGCAGGTGGTGGCCGAGGTGCTGGCCGCGCTGGACCGGGCGGCGGGCGGCGCCCTGCGAGAGCATCTGCCGGAGGCGATCCGGGTCGACGCGGGCCTGGACGCCTCCCGAACGGCCTGACAGTCGCCTGCTGTGGACGGTCGCCAAGTGTCACATCGGCGAGTTAGGTACCCCTGATCCTGCGCAGGTATGACGCCGGTCATACACTCGTCCCGTCTGGCTTGTGAAGCATTTCACGAGCGTGCGGGAGGAGGCGCGAATGACCGCGGTGGAACACGACGCCGACGTCATCGTCGTTGGCGCCGGTCCCGGTGGATCGGCAACTGCGTACCACCTGGCCCGGCACGGCGTACGGGTGTTGGTGTTGGAGAAGACCGAGTTCCCCCGGGAGAAGGTCTGCGGCGACGGGCTGACCCCGCGCGCCGTGCGCCAGCTCATCCGGATGGGCGTGGACACCTCGCCCGAGGCCGGCTGGCTGCACAACAAGGGCCTGCGGGTGATCGGCGGCGGCGTACGGCTGGAACTGGACTGGCCCGAGCTGGCCAGCTTCCCCAACTACGGCCTGGTCCGCACCCGACTGGACTTCGACGACCTGCTCGCCCAGCGGGCGGTGGCGGCCGGCGCCAAACTGCGGACCAACGTCAACGTGCTGGGCCCGGTGCTCGACGGCGACGGCCGGGTGACCGGCGTCGAGGCGGAGGTGGGGCCCGGCAAGGAGCCCGCCACCTTCCACGCCCCGCTGGTCGTGGCGGCCGACGGGGTCTCCGGTCGGTTCCCGCTCGCGCTCGGGCTTGCCAAGCGGGAGGACCGGCCGATCGGCGTGGCCGTCCGCCGCTACTACCACTCCCCGGTCAAGCACGACGACGACTACCTGGAGTCGTGGCTGGAGCTGCGCAGCAAGGACAGCGGCGACAACCTGCTGCCCGGGTACGGCTGGATCTTCGGCCTCGGCGACGGTCGGGTCAACGTCGGCCTCGGCGTGCTCAACTCGTCGTCCGCGTTCGGCAAGACCAACTACCGCCGGCTGCTCACCGACTGGCTGGCGAACACGCCCGCCGACTGGGGCATGACCGACGAGGCGAACGCCGACGGTCCGATCCTCGGCGCCGCGCTGCCGATGGGCTTCAACCGGGTGCCGCACTACACCCGCGGCGTCCTGCTCGTCGGCGACTCCGGCGGGATGGTCAACCCCTTCAACGGCGAAGGCATCGCGTACGCCATGGAGTCCGGCGAGCTGGCCGCGGAGGTGGCGGTGCAGGCCCTCGCGCGTCCCGCCGGGCCGGAGCGCGAGCGGGCCCTGATGGCGTACCCGAACGAGCTGAAGGCCCGCCTCGGCGGCTACTACCGGCTCGGCGGCATCTTCGTGAAGCTGATCGGCCGCCCCGAGATCATGCGGATCGCCACCAAACACGGCATGCCGCACCCGACGCTGATGCGTTTCGTGCTCAAGCTGTTGGCCAATCTGACCGACCCCCGTGGTGGGGACGCGATGGACCGGGTCATCAACGCGATGACGAAAGCCGCGCCAGCTGTGTAAGTAGGACGGCATCGGTGCTGGTCACAGCCCCGACGCCGACAAAGATCGACCCCCGCCGGCAGCCACCGCGAGGGACGTGAATAGTGTGATTTTCGTCAAGCACCGAGGGCAGGGAAGGACGAGCAGGAGAAAACGATGTCGCTCTCGCCTTACGCACCGATCATCGGGCTGTTCGCCCTCGCCGCGGCGTTCTCGCTGTTCTCTGTCGGCGCCGCCCGCTTCGCCGGTCCACGTCGATACAACAAGGCCAAACTCGAGGCTTACGAGTGCGGCATCGAGCCCAGCCCCCAGCCGGTCGGCGGCGGCCGGTTCCCGATCAAGTTCTACCTGACGGCGATGCTCTTCATCGTCTTCGACATCGAGATCATCTTCCTCTACCCCTGGGCGGTCTCGTTCGACGCTCTGCCGATCTTCGGCTTCGTGGAGATGGTCCTGTTCATCGTCGCGGTCTTCGTCGCGTACGCCTATGTGTGGCGGCGCGGCGGCCTGGACTGGGACTGAGGAAGGAACGTCAGATGGGCATCGAGGAGAAGCTCCCCGCCGGCGTCCTGCTCACCTCGGTGGAGAAGCTGGTCAACTGGTCCCGGAAGTCGTCCGTGTGGGGCGCCACCTTCGGCCTGGCCTGCTGCGCCATCGAGATGATGGCCGCCGGTGGTCCGCACTACGACATGGGTCGCTGGGGCATGGAGGTCTTCCGGGCCTCGCCCCGGCAGGCCGACCTGATGATCGTGGCCGGCCGGGTGAGCCAGAAGATGGCACCGGTGCTGCGCCAGATCTACGACCAGATGGCCGAGCCCCGCTGGGTGCTCTCCATGGGCGTCTGCGCCAGCAGCGGCGGCATGTTCAACAACTACGCGATCGTCCAGGGCGTCGACCACGTCGTGCCTGTCGACATGTACCTGCCCGGCTGCCCGCCCCGGCCGGAGATGCTCATCGACGCGATCCTCAAGCTCCGCGAGAAGATCATGTATGAGCCGCTGGGCCCGAACGGTCGCAAGATGCTGGCGGCCCGCCAGGAGCGCGGCGACGTTCCGGTAGTGCCGTACGGCTCCATGCCGTCCTCGTACCGCAACGACAAGGCCCGGCGTGCCGAGTGGACCCAGGCGGTCCGCGAGGGGCGCGAGGAGCAGTTGCGGATCGAGAACTGGATGAACGCCCAGAACCACCTTCACGCGCAGCGGGGCCCCAAGTGAGCGCGAGGAGTGCAGCGAAGCGGAGCCCCGCAGGCGCGAACGGAGGGCAGGCGCAGTGACCGCACCGAACGACAGGACCAACGACGGGGGTGTGCCGGTGCCGGTCACCCCGGCCGGCGCCAGCGGCACCGCCCCGGCCGAGTACCCGCCGTCCAGCCCGGCGGGGCGCGGCATGTTCGGCAACCAGGGCACGGGCGACGTGTCCGGCTACGGCGGCCTGGTCCGCCAGCGCCAGCCCATCGAGGAGGCGTCCCGCCCGTACGGGGGCTACTTCGACGAGGTCCGCGACGCTCTCGAAGAGGCGTACCCGGCCTTCGGCGACGCGATCGAGAAGGTGGTCGTCGACCGGGGCGAGCTGACCCTGCACGTCCGCCCGGAGCGGATCGCCGAGGTCTGCCAGGTGCTGCGGGACGACCTGGCGTTGCGCTTCGAGCTGTGCTCCTCGGTGTCCGGGGTGGACTACCTCGGCGCCGACGAGCGCCGGCTGCACGTGGTCTACCTGCTCACCTCGATGACCTACCGGCGTCGGATCCGGCTGGAGGCCGCGGTCTCCGTCGAAGCGCCGCACCTGCCCAGCGTCACCGCCATCTACCCGACCGCGGACTGGCAGGAGCGGGAGGCGTACGACATGTTCGGCATCGTCTTCGACGGCCACCCCAACCTGACCCGGATCCTCATGCCGGACGACTGGGAGGGCCACCCGCAGCGCAAGGACTACCCGCTCGGTGGCGTGCCTGTCGAGTACAAGGGCGCCGAGATCCCGCCGCCGGACCGCAGGAGGTCGTACCAGTGAGCGCGAGGAGTGCAGCAGGTCGGCGCCCCATCCGCCCGCGCGAGGAGCGAGCGGAGCGAGCCCCGCAGTCGCGGGCAGGGGACCACCCAGTCGCGAACGGAAGGCCGGTGCTGTGACCACGTCGAACTACGCGACCGAACGCGAGACCACCGAGGGTCGGGTCTTCACCGTCACCGGTGGGGACTGGGACACGGTCGTCTCGGGCACCGACCCGATCAACGACGAGCGGATCGTGGTCAACATGGGTCCGCAACACCCGTCCACGCACGGGGTGCTGCGACTGATCCTGGAGCTGGAGGGCGAGACGGTCCGCGAGGCCCGCTCGGTCGTCGGCTACCTGCACACGGGCATCGAGAAGAACCTCGAATACCGCAACTGGGTCCAGGGTTCGACGTTCGTGACCCGGATGGACTACCTCGCCCCGATCTTCAACGAGACGGGTTACGCCCTCGCGGTCGAGAAGCTGCTCGGCATCACCGACGACATCACCGAGCGGGCCACCACCATCCGCGTGCTGATGATGGAGCTCAACCGGATCTCGTCGCACCTGGTCTGGCTGGCCACCACCGGCATGGAGCTGGGCGCGATCTCGATCATGCTGTACGGCTTCCGCGAGCGGGAGTACATCCTCGACATCTTCGAGACCATCACCGGCCTGCGGATGAACCACGCGTACGTCCGCCCGGGCGGTGTCGCGCAGGACGTGCCGGACGAGGCGATCGTCAAGATCCGCGAGTTCCTGAAGATGATGCCGAAGAAGCTCAAGGAGTACGAGGACCTGCTCTCCGGTCAGCCCATCTGGCTCGAGCGGACGAAGAACGTCGCGGTGCTGGACGTGACCGGCTGCGTGGCGCTCGGCATCACCGGTCCGGTGCTGCGTTCGGCCGGGCTCGCCTGGGACCTGCGCAAGACCATGCCGTACTGCGGCTACGAGACGTACGAGTTCGACGTGCCGACCCACCCCGACGGCGACGTGTGGGGTCGCTACCAGGTGCGGCTCGCCGAGATCCGCGAGTCGATGAAGCTGGTCGAGCAGGCGTTGGACCGGCTGCGGCCGGGCCCGGTGATGGTCGCCGACCGCAAGATCGCGTGGCCCGCGCAGCTCGCCATCGGCGTCGACGGCATGGGCAACTCGCTGGAGCACGTCGCGAAGATCATGGGTCAGTCGATGGAGTCGCTGATCCACCACTTCAAGCTGGTGACCGAGGGTTTCCGGGTTCCGCCCGGCCAGGTGTACGTCGCCATCGAGGCGCCCCGCGGCGAGTTGGGCGTGCACGCGGTCTCCGACGGCGGCACCCGGCCGTACCGGGTGCACTACCGGGAGCCGAGCTTCGTCAACCTCCAGGCCCTCCCGGCGATGGCCGAGGGTGGCCTCATCGCCGACGTGATCGCCGGCGGCGCCTCGCTGGACCCCGTGATGGGTGGTTGTGACCGATGAGTGTTTTCACCGAAGAGACGCGGGAGCGGGCACGCGAGATCATCGCCCGCTATCCGGCGGACCGGTCCCGCTCGGCGCTGCTGCCGCTGCTGCACCTGGTCCAGTCCCAGGAGGGGTACGTGTCCCCGGCCGGGGTCACGTTCTGCGCCGAGGTGCTCGGGCTGAACAAGGCCCAGGTCGGCGCGGTGGCCACCTTCTACACGATGTACAAGCGCAAGCCCACCGGTGACTTCCTGGTCAGCGTCTGCACCAACACGATGTGCAACGTGCTGGGCGGCCAGGAGGTCTACGACACCCTCGTCGAGCATCTGGGTGTCGGGCACGACGAGACGACCGCGGACGGCACGATCACGCTGGAGCACGCCGAGTGCCTGGCGGCCTGCGACTACGGCCCGGTGATGACCGTCAACTACGACTTCTTCGACGGCGTGGACCCGTCCACGGCGGTCGGCGTGGTCGACGAGCTGCGCGCGGGTGGCCGGCCGATGCCGACGCGCGGGGCGCGGCTCTGCACGCTCAAGGAGATGGCGGTGCAGCTCGCCGGTTTCGCCGACGAGCGCGACGGCGCGGTAGCCGACGGCGGGCCGGGCGAGCCGACCCTGCAGGGTCTGCGGCTGGCGCAGGAGCACAACGTCTCGGTGCCGGGCTTCGACCCGAACACCCCGATCCGCAGCAAGGCCGAGGCCGACAAGGCCGCCGCCGAGGCGAAGGCGAAGGCGGAGGCCGCCAAGCCGGCGCCCGCCGAGGCCAGCGCGGCACCGGTAAAGGGTGGCGACGGGGCGTCCGCCCCGACCGGGGTCGCCGAGCCGGCGAAGCCGGAGGCCGCCACCGGCAGCACCGCACGCGACGTCAAGGCACCTGACGACAAGTCGCCGCAGGTGCGTACCGCCGAGACCCGGCAGCCGGACGCGGGCACGGCCGTGCCGGACGCTCCTGGCACCAAGGTTCCGGTGGACGGCACCGGCACGGCGCCCGAAGCTGGCGACGCACGGTCGGCCGAGGCCGCCGGCGCGGCGGCCAACCCGCCGGCCGGCGACGGCAAGCCCGCCGGCGACGAAGCCGGGGCGCAGGAGCGCAACCTCACCGAAGCGAAGGCCGGGACGGACGCCGACGGCGCCGGATCGGCGGACGCGAGCGAAACGGGGGCCCAGAAGTGACCACTCCCCGCCCGGAGACGCTGGCCAAGCTGACGCCGGTGCTGACCAAGCGCTGGCTGTCGCCGGACGCCTGGCGGATCGGCACGTACGAGCAGCTCGACGGCTACGCCGCGCTGCGCAAGGCGCTCAAGGCACACCCGGACGACCTGATCCAGCTGATCAAGGATTCCGGTCTGCGCGGTCGCGGTGGCGCCGGCTTCCCCACCGGCCTCAAGTGGGGCTTCATCCCGCAGGGCGACGGCAAGCCGCACTACCTGGTGGTCAACGCCGACGAGGGCGAGCCGGGCACCTGCAAGGACCTGCCGCTGATGACCCACGACCCGCACGCGCTGGTCGAGGGCGTGATCATCGCGTCGTACGCGATCCGGGCCAGCCGCGCGTACATCTACATCCGGGGCGAGGCGGTGCACGCCGCGCGCCGGCTGCGCAACGCGGTCCAGGAGGCGTACGACAAGGGCTACCTCGGCCGGAACATCCTGCGCAGCGGCTACGACCTGGAGCTGGTGGTGCACTCCGGCGCCGGGGCGTACATCTGCGGCGAGGAGACGGCGCTGCTGGACTCGCTGGAGGGGTTCCGGGGTCAGCCCCGGCTGCGCCCGCCGTTCCCGGCCACCCACGGCCTGTACGCGAGCCCGACGGTGGTCAACAACGTCGGCACCATCGCCAGCGTGCCGCCGATCGTGCTCGGTGGCGCCGACTGGTGGAAGACCATGGGCACCGAGAAGTCCTCCGGTCCGATGATCTACTCGCTCTCCGGCCGCATCAACAACCCCGGCCAGTACGAGTGCTCGATGGGCATCACGCTGCGCGAACTGCTGGAGCTGGCCGGTGGCATGCAGCCCGGCCACAACTTGAAGTTCTGGACCCCGGGCGGCTCGTCCACCCCGCTGCTCGCCGCCGAGCACCTGGACGTGCCACTGGACTTCGAGGGGGTGGCGGCGGCCGGCTCGATCCTCGGCACCACTGCCACGCAGATCTTCTCCGACCAGGACTGCCCGGTCTACGCGACGTACCGGTGGCTGGAGTTCTACCACCACGAGTCGTGCGGCAAGTGCACCCCGTGCCGCGAGGGCAACTACTGGATGGTCCGGGTCTACCGGCGGATCCTCTCGGGTCAGGGCACCCACGAGGACCTGGACACCCTTCTGGACACCTGCGACAACATCCTCGGCCGCTCGTTCTGCGGCCTCGGTGACGGTGCGACCAGCTCGGTGACCTCGTCGCTGAAGTACTTCAAGCAGGACTACCTCGACTACATCGAGGGACGTACCGCACCCAAGCTGTCGGAGAAGACCCTGGTAGGGGCGCACTGATGACCGACGTAGCCAAGCAGACCGAAACCGTCACGCTCACCATCGACGGCGTCGAGGTCACCGCCCCGAAGGGGACGCTGCTGATCCGGGCCGCCGAGCAGATGGGCACCGAGATCCCCCGGTTCTGCGACCACCCGCTGCTGGCCCCGGCCGGCGCGTGCCGCCAGTGCCTGGTCGAGGTGGAGGGGCAGCGCAAGCCGGTCGCCTCCTGCACCCAGACCGTCGCCGACGGCATGGTGGTCCGCACCCAGCTCACCTCGCCGGTCGCCAAGAAGGCGCAGGAGGGGGTGATGGAGCTTCTCCTGCTCAACCACCCCCTGGACTGCCCCATGTGTGACAAGGGCGGCGAGTGCCCCCTGCAGAACCAGGCGATGTCCACCGGCCGCACCGACTCGCGCTTCCACGAGCACAAGCGGGAGTACGAGAAGCCGATGGCGATCAGCAGCCAGGTGCTGCTGGACCGCGAGCGGTGCGTGCTGTGCCAGCGCTGCACCCGGTTCTCCGAGGAGATCGCCGGCGACAAGTTCATCGACCTGATGGGCCGGTCGTCCGCCGAGGAGATCAACATCTACCGGGACGACGCGTACGGCGAGGAGGGTGACGCCGGTGACGTGCCGTTCAACTCCTACTTCTCCGGCAACACCGTGCAGATCTGCCCGGTGGGCGCACTGACCGGCGCGCAGTACCGGTTCCGGGCCCGCCCGTTCGACCTGGTGTCCAGCCCGAGCGTCTGCGAGCACTGCTCGGCCGGCTGCGGGCAGCGCACCGACTGGCGGCGCGGCAAGGTGCTGCGCCGGCTCGCCGGTGACGAGCCGGCGGTGAACGAGGAGTGGAACTGCGACAAGGGCCGCTGGGGTTTCCAGTACACCCGCGCCGCCGACCGCCTGACCAACCCGCTGGTCCGCGACGAGCACACCGGTGAGCTGCGGGAGGCGTCCTGGAGTGAGGCGCTGACCCGGGCCGCCGAGGGGCTGCACGCGGCCCGCGAGGGTGGCCAGGGCACTGCGGTGCTCACCGGCGGTCGGCTGACCGTCGAGGACGCGTACGCGTACGCCAAGTTCGCCCGCGTCGCGCTGAACACCAACGACATCGACTTCCGGGCCCGGCCGGTCTCCCGCGAGGAGGCCGACTTCCTGGCCAGCTCGGTCGCCGGGGTCACCGACGTCACCTACACCGACGTGGAGAACGCGCCGGCGGTGGTGCTGGTCGGCCTGGAGCCGGAGGAGGAGTGCCCGATCCTCTTCCTGCGGCTGCGCAAGGCGTACCTCAAGAAGACCCTGACGGTGTACGCGCTGGCGCCGTTCGCCACCCGCGGCCTGGAGAAGCTCGGCGCCAAGCTGGCCCGGGTCGTGCCGGGCGAGGAGGCCAGCGTGCTCGCCGAGCACGCCACGGTCACCGAGGCGCTCAGCGCCCCGGGCGCGATCCTCATCGTCGGTGAGCGGCTGGCCACCGTGCCGGGCGGGCTCTCCGCCGCGGCCGACGTGGCCCGGCGTACCGGCGCGAAGCTGGCCTGGGTGCCGCGGCGCGCGGGTGACCGCGGCGCTGTCGACGCCGGCTGCCTGCCCAACCTGCTCCCCGGTGGCCGACTGGTCACCGAGCCGGCGGCGCGGGCCGAGCTGGGCGAGGCGTGGGACATCCCGGCCGGGGTGATCCCGAGCCAGGCCGGTCGGGACACCGACGGCATCCTCGCGGCGGCGGCCAACGGGCAGCTCGGTGCGCTGGTGGTCGGCGGTGTCGACCCGGCCGACCTGGCCGACCCGCGGCTGGCCGAGTCCGCTCTGGACGCGGTGCCGTTCCTGGTCAGCCTGGAACTGCGCGCGAGCGCGGTAACCCGCCGGGCCGACGTGGTGCTGCCGGTGGCGCCGGTGGTCGAGAAGGCCGGCAGCTTCCTGGACTGGGAGGGCCGCCTGCGTCCGTTCGAGGCGGTGCTGAACACGGCCGCGATGACCGACGGCCGGGTGCTCGACGCGCTGGCCGCCCTGCTCGACGTGCGGCTCGGCACCGCCGACGTGCCGAGTGTGCGTCGCGAGCTGGGCTCGCTGCCGGCCACGCGCACGTCCCGGCCGTCCGCACCGTCGGTGTCGCCGGGGACGGTGCCGCACCCGCGTGCCGGGGAGGCAGTGCTGGCGACCTGGCACCAGCTGGTCGACCTCGGCACCCTGACCGACGGCGACGAGCACCTCGCCGGCACCGCCCGCCCGCCGGTCGTCCGGCTGGGCAAGGGCACCGCCGAGGCGCTCGGTGTCGCCGACGGGGACGCGGTCACGGTGGGCACCGACCGCGGGGCGCTGACCCTGCCGGCGGAGCTGACCGAGATGCCGGACGGCGTCGTCTGGCTGCCGACCAACTCACCCGGTTCGACAGTGCGGCGCAGCCTCGGGGCGGCATCCGGCACGGTCGTCCGGATCTCCGTTCCCGCACCGAGCGCTACCGTTCCGGCCGGGCGGGTCGCGGCGGACGAGGCCGGTCTCCCGGGTCCGCTGCTCAACACTGGGGGTAACCAGTGACACCGTCACTCCTGGCCCAGGACCCGACGCTCGCCGACTTCGGTCGGGATCCGTGGTGGCTGGTCCTTGGCAAGATCGTCTTCGCGTTCGCCTTCGGTCTGCTGGCCACCCTGCTCGGTGTCTGGTTCGAGCGGCGCGTCGTGGGCTATATGCAGGTGCGGCCCGGCCCCAACCAGGTCGGCCCGTTCGGCCTGCTGCAGACCCTCGCCGACGGCCTCAAGATGGCCTTCAAGGAGGACATCCTGCCGAAGGCGGCCGACAAGGTCGTCTACTTCTTCGCCCCGACGATCTCGGTGATCTGCGCGGTCACCGCCCTGTCGGTGGTGCCGTTCGGCCCGATGGTGAGCATCGCCGGTCACCACACGCCGTTGCAGGTCACCGACGTGCCGGTGGCGGTGCTGCTGCTGCTGGCCTGCTCCTCGATGGGCGTCTACGGCATCGTGCTGGGCGGGTGGGCCTCCGGCTCGACGTACCCGCTGCTCGGCGGCCTGCGGTCGAGCGCCCAGATGATCTCGTACGAGGTCGCCATGGGACTCTCCATCGTGGCCGTCTTCATGACGGCCGGCACGATGAGCACGAGCGGGATCGTCGCCGCCCAGGGTGACGCGACCCGACTGACCATCGGCGGCTACGAGATCCCGGCGCCGGGCTGGTACGCGATCCTGCTGCTGCCCAGCTTCATCATCTTCTTCATCGCCACCGTCGGCGAGACCAACCGCGCGCCCTTCGACCTGCCCGAGGCCGAGTCGGAGCTGGTCGCCGGCTTCATGACGGAGTACAGCTCGCTGAAGTTCGCGCTCTTCATGCTCAGCGAGTACGTCGCCATGGTGACCATGTCCGCGGTCACCACCACGCTGTTCCTGGGGGGCTGGCGGGCGCCGTGGCCGATCACGCTGTGGGAGGGCGCCAACTCCGGTTGGTGGCCGATGCTCTGGTTCTTCGGCAAGGTGATCGCGCTGGTCTTCGTCTTCGTGTGGCTGCGTGGCACGCTGCCTCGGCTGCGCTACGACCAGTTCATGCGCTTCGGCTGGAAGGTGCTGCTGCCGATCAACCTGGTCTGGATCCTGGTCCTGTCGGGCCTGCGTTCCATCGAGGGTTGGGACTGGAAGGGCAAGGCGATCGCGGTCGGCATTCCGGCCGGCATCGCGCTGATCGCCACGCTCTTCTGGCCGAGTCGGAAGCCGCAGCCGACGCCGACGACGCAGGAACAGGTCGACAACCGGCCGTACGGGAGCTTCCCGTTGCCGCCGATGGATCTACAGGTACCACCGAGCCCGCGTATCACGCGCGTGGTCGCCGAGCGGGAGCCGGCCAACATCGTCGCCGGCTCGGACTCCAGGGAGGTGTGACGTGGGCGCGATCACCGGAACGTTCAAGGGATTCGGTGTCACCTTCTCGCACATGTTCAGGAAGGTCGTCACCACCGACTATCCGTTCAAGCCGCCGGTGTCGGCGCCGCGCTACCACGGGCGGCACATCCTCAACCGGCACCCGGACGGTCTGGAGAAGTGCATCGGCTGCGAGCTGTGCGCCTGGGCCTGCCCGGCGGACGCGATCTACGTCGAGGGCGGCGACAACACCGACGAGCAGCGTTTCTCGCCCGGTGAGCGGTTCGCCAGCACCTACCAGATCAACTACGCGCGGTGCATCTTCTGCGGGCTCTGCATCGAGGCCTGCCCGACCCGTTCGCTCACGATGAGCAACGAGTACGAGCTGGCCCGGGACAACCGGCAGGACCTGATCTTCACGAAGGAGCAGCTGCTCGCTCCGCTGCTCGAGGGCATGGAGCAGCCGCCGCACCCGATGCGACTGGGCGACAGCGAGAAGGACTACTACGTCGGCGCGCTGGACAACCCGGGCACCTCCGCCGGTGCCGAGACGTCCCCCATGGGTCCCGGCCGCTACCAGGTCGAGGAGCACCCCGGCGTGACGTTCCCGGGTGCCGAGCAGGCCGCCCAGCGCGCGGCGGCCGGCAAGGGAGAGGGAGCATGACCACGTCTACGGTGCTGGCCGCGGCGGGCGGTGTGTCCGGCGGCGAGGAGGTCACCTTCTGGATCCTCGCGCCGCTCGCGCTCATCGGCGCGATCGGGATGGTGGCGGCCCGCAACGCGGTGCACTCGGCGCTCTGGCTGGTGCTCACGATGCTCTGCCTGGGCGTGTTCTACGTGCTCCAGGCCGGGCCGTTCATCGGCATGGTGCAGATCATCGTCTACACCGGCGCGATCATGATGCTCTTCCTGTTCGTGCTGATGCTGGTCGGCCGGGACGCCTCCGACTCCCTGATCGAGACGCTGCGCGGCCAGCGGGTCGCCGCGATCCTGCTGGGGCTCGGCTTCGCCGGCCTGGTCGGCACCGCCGTCTACAACGCCATGGACAAGACCACTGCGGTCGGCCTGGACGAGGCCAATGCCGAAGGCAACGTGCAGGGCATCGCCCGGCTGCTGTTCACCAAGTACGTCTTCGCGTTCGAGCTGACCTCGGCGCTGCTGATCACCGCGGCGGTCGGCGCCATGGTGCTCGCGCACATCGAGCGGCGTAAGCAGGACAAGGTCGACCAGGTGTCGACCATGCGGGCGCGCTTCGCGCCGGGCAACTACCCCGGACCCAAGCCGGGCCCCGGCGTCTTCGCCACCTCCTCCTCGGTGGCCACCCCGGCACGGCTGCCGGACGGCCGGCTCACCGAGCGGAGCACGCCGGACATCCTGCCGGTCCGCGAGCTGACCGCGCAGGAGACCACGCTGAAGGGGACCGACAGGTGAGCGCGAGGAGTGCAGCGAAGCGGAGCCCCGCAGTCGCGAACGAAAGGCTGGCCCAGCGATGACGCCCAATCATTACCTCGTGCTGGCGGCGGTGCTGTTCACCATCGGCGCGTCCGGGGTGCTCGTCCGGCGCAACGCGATCGTGCTGTTCATGTGTGTCGAGCTGATGCTCAACGCGGCCAACCTGACGCTGGTCACCTTCAGCCGTATCAACGGTGACCTCAACGGCCAGATCATGGCGTTCTTCGTGATGGTGGTGGCCGCGGCCGAGGTCGTCGTCGGCCTCGCGATCATCATGTCCATCTTCCGGACCCGGCGCTCGGCGAGTGTCGACGACGCCAACCTGCTCAAGTACTAAGGGGCAAGCGAGTGGAAGAGACTGTGCAGTACGCAGAGGCCACGGGCTTGCTCGGCAGCGTCTGGCTGCTGGTGGCGATCCCGCTGGTCAGCGCGGCCATCCTGCTGCTGCTCGGCCGGCGGGCCGACCGCTGGGGGCACTGGTTGGGCGTCGCGGCCATCGGGGCCGCGTTCGTGCTCGGGCTGGCGTCCTTCTTCCAGCTGCGCGGCCTGGAGAACAAGTCGGCCGAGCTGAGCCTCTGGGACTTCATCGCGGTCGGTGACCTGCGGGTCGACTTCGGCCTGCTGTTCGACCCGCTGGCCGCGGTCTTCGTCCTCCTGATCACCGGCGTCGGATTCCTGATCCACCTGTACGCCGTCGAGTACATGGCGCACGACGCGGGTCGCCGCCGGTTCTTCGCGTACTTCAACCTGTTCGTCGCGGCCATGCTGCTGCTGGTGCTCGGCAACAACTACGTGATGCTGTACTTCGGCTGGGAGGGCGTCGGTCTGGCGTCGTACCTGCTGATCTCCTTCTGGTACGGGCGGCCGAGCGCCGCCACGGCCGGCAAGAAGGCGTTCCTGATGAACCGGGTCGGCGACACCGGCCTCGCCATCGGCATCTTCATCATGTTCGCGACCCTGGGCACCACCCAGTACGACGAGGTGTTCAACGGTGTCGGCGCGCTGACCGGCACCACGGTGCTGGTGCTCGGCCTGCTGCTGCTGCTCGGTGCGGCCGGTAAGTCCGGCCAGTTCCCGCTCCAGGCGTGGCTGCCGGACGCGATGGAGGGCCCCACCCCGGTGTCGGCGCTCATCCACGCCGCCACCATGGTCACCGCCGGCGTCTACCTGATCGCCCGGTCGAACCCGATCTTCTCCGCCAACTCGACGCTCCAGCTCGTGGTGGTCAGCGTCGGTGCGCTCACCCTGCTGATGGGCTGCATCATCGGCGCGGCGAAGGACGACATCAAGCGGGTGCTGGCCTGGTCGACGGTCAGCCAGATCGGCTACATGTTCCTCGGCGTCGGCCTGGGCGGTGGCGCGTACGCGCTGGCCATCGTGCACCTGCTGGCGCACGGCTTCTTCAAGGCCAACATGTTCCTGGGCGCCGGTTCGGTCATGCACGGGATGAAGGACCAGGTGGACATCCGCCGCTTCGGTGGGCTGTCGACGTACATGAAGGTCACCTGGCTGACGTTCATGATGGGCTGGCTGGCCATCATCGGCATGTTCCCGTTCTCGGGCTTCTTCTCGAAGGAGCCGATCATCGTGGCCGCCTTCGAGCGGGACGACTGGACGGCCTGGCTCTTCGGTGGTGCGGCGCTGCTCGGCGCGGGGCTGACCGCGTTCTACATGACGCGGCTGTTCGTGCTCACCTTCCACGGCCCGAAGCGGTGGACCGAGGACATCGAGCACCCGCACGAGTCGCCGAAGCTGATGACCATCCCGCTGATCCTGCTGGCGGTCGGTTCGGTCGGCGCCGGTTTCCTGCTCTCCACGTCCGTTCCGGACTGGCTGACCTCCACCGCCGGTCTGGGCGGTGAGCACGCCGAGCACGAGCCGGTCCTCTCGCACCTCGTGATCACCACGCTGTCGCTGCTGGTGACCGTGCTCGGCGCCGGCCTGGCCTGGTTCCTGTTCCGGGCCGGTACGGCCACCGCGCCGCAGCCGGCCGGGGTGCTGGTCACCGCCGCCCGCCGCAACCTCTACACCGACGCGGTCAACGAGGCGGTCTTCGAGAAGCCGGGCATCTTCCTCACCCGGGCGCTGGTCTTCCTCGACAACCGGGGCATCGACGGGCTGGTCAACGGTCTCGCCGCTGGCGTCGGCGGCGGTTCGGGCCGGCTCCGGCGGCTGCAGACCGGTTTCGTCCGCTCGTACGCCACCTCGATCCTGGCCGGTGCGCTGCTGGTGATGGCGGCGTTCCTGGCGGTGCAGGCGGGGTGGTTGGCGTGATCGACCTGAATACGCCCGCCCCCGCCGGCGGACCACGCATCCACGACGGAGGTAAGGCCGCATAATGTCCAACTTCCCGTTCCTCTCGGTGCTCACCGTGGCGCCGCTGGTGGGCGCCCTGGTGGTGGCCTTCCTGCCGCGCCACCGGCCGGAGCTGGCCAAGCAGGTGGCGTTCGTCTGGTCGCTGCTGGTGCTGGTGCTCTCGGTGGTGATGTGGGTCAGCTTCAACGCGGGCGGTGACCGGTTCCAGTTCCGGGAGTCGTACACCTGGATCCCGAACTGGGGCGTCAGCTTCACGTTCGCCGCCGACGGCATCGCACTGGTGATGCTCATGCTGATCGCGGTGCTGGTGCCGCTGGTGATCCTGGCCTCCTGGCACGACGCGGAGTCCTCCAAGCGATCCATTCCGGTCTACTTCGCGCTGCTGCTGATCCTCGAGAGCACGATGATCGGCGTCTTCGCGGCCGCCGACGTCTTCCTGTTCTACGTGTTCTTCGAGGTCATGCTGGTGCCGATGTACTTCCTGATCGGCAGCTACGGAGGTCACCAGCGGCAGTACGCGGCGGTGAAGTTCTTCCTCTACTCGCTGGTCGGCGGTCTGTTCATGCTGGCCGCGGTGATCGGCCTCTGGGTGGTCGGCGGGAAGACCTTCGACTGGCAGGCGCTGTCGCAGGTGGACATCAGCACCGGCACCGAGCGGTGGCTGTTCCTCGGCTTCTTCCTCGCGTTCGCCATCAAGGCCCCGTTCTTCCCGTTCCACACCTGGCTGCCCGACGCCGGTGGCGCCGCCCCGGCGGGCGCCGCCGCGCTGCTGGTCGGTGTGCTGGACAAGGTCGGCACGTTCGGGATCCTGCGCTACTGCCTGCCGCTGTTCCCGGAGGCGTCGAAGTGGTTCGCGCCGTGGGCGCTGGCGCTGGGCGTGATCGGCATCATCTACGCGGCGCTGCTGGCGGTCGGCCAGAACGACCTCAAGCGGCTTGTGTCGTACACGTCGATCGCGCACTTCGGGTTCATCGGGGTGGGCATCTTCGCCTTCACCACGCAGGCCGGCACGGGCGCGGTGCTCTACATGCTCAACCACGGTCTG
This sequence comes from Micromonospora sp. DT63, assembly GCF_049841615.1. Lineage (NCBI taxonomy): Bacteria > Bacillati > Actinomycetota > Actinomycetes > Micromonosporales > Micromonosporaceae > Micromonospora > Micromonospora sp. DT63. The sequence goes on from NZ_JBNCKQ010000003.1 coordinate 583,974, forward strand.
GCCACCGGCCTGCTGTTCCTCGTGGTCGGCATGCTGATCTCCCGGCGCGGCTCGTCGTTGATCAGTGACTTCGGCGGCGCCGGCAAGCTGGTCCCGGTGCTCGCCGGCGTGCTGTTCTTCGCCGGTCTCGCCTCGCTCGCGCTGCCCGGCACCGCGCCGTTCATCTCCGAGTTCCTGGTGCTGATCGGCACCTTCACGGTGAACAAGCCGGTGGCGGTCATCGCCACTGTCGGCATCATCCTGGCGGCGGCGTACGTGCTGTGGATGGTGCAGCGCACCACGCAGGGCACGCTCAATCCGGCGCTGACCGAGGTCGACGGGATGCGCCGGGACCTCAACCTGCGCGAGAAGGTGGTGGTCGCCCCGCTGATCGCGCTGATCGTGCTGCTCGGCTTCTATCCCAAGCCGGTCACCGATGTGATCAACCCGGCCGTCCAGGCGACCATGGACGACATCGGCAGAACCGACCCGGCCCCGTCCGTGGGCGGCACCGTCCAGGAGGCGCAGCGGTGAGCGCGAGGAGTGCAGCGAAGCGGAGCCCCGCAGTCGCGAACGGAAGGCTGGCCCAGTGACCGAGTTGAAATTGCCGTCGCTCGACTACGCGGCACTCGCCCCGATCATGATCATGCTGGGCACCGCGTTGCTCGGTGTGCTCGTCGAGGCGTTCGTGCCGCGGCGCTCGCGGCACGTCGTGCAGCTGACGCTGGCGCTGCTGGCCGTCCTCGCCGCGCTGACCATGGTGGTCCTCAACGCCGACGACCGGCTCGTCACGGCCGGTCAGGCCATCGCGGTGGACGGGCCGACGCTCTTCCTCCAGGGCGCCATCCTGGTGCTGGCCGCGATGGCGCTACTGCTGATCGGTGACCGTACCGTCGAGCGGGGCGGCGCGTTCGTCGCCCAGGCCGCGGTGACCGCCGAGTCCGCCGACGACCGGAAGCAGGCCGAGGGGCGCAACGGGCTCACCGAGGTCTACCCGCTCATCACGTTCGCGATCGGCGGCATGCTGATCTTCGTGGCGGCGAACGACCTGCTGACCATGTTCATCGCGCTGGAGGTCTTCTCCCTGCCGCTGTACCTGCTCTGCGCGCTGGCCCGCCGCCGGCGTCTGCTGAGCCAGGAAGCGGCGATGAAGTACTTCCTGCTCGGCGCGTACGCCTCGGCGTTCTTCCTGTTCGGGGTGGCCCTGATCTACGGCTTCACCGCAGGTGTTCCGGGCCGTTCGGCAGGTGTCGACTTCGCCACCGTCAACGCGGCGGTCAGCGAGTCGCCGGCCAGCCAGGTGCTGCTCTTCGCCGGCATGGCGCTGCTCGCCATCGGTCTGCTCTTCAAGGCCGCCGCCGCCCCGTTCCACGTGTGGACGCCGGACGTCTACCAGGGTGCGCCGACGCCGATCACTGGTTTCATGGCCGCCTGCACCAAGGTCGCGGCGTTCGGCGCGCTGCTGCGCGTCTTCCACGTCGCGTTCGAGGGCGGGGGCTGGGACTTCACGCCGGTGCTCGGTGCGGTGGCGGTGCTGACCATGCTGGTCGGCGCGGTGCTGGCGGTCACCCAGACGGACATCAAGCGGCTGCTCGCGTACTCCTCGATCGCCAACGCCGGCTACCTGCTGGTCGGTGTGCTGGCGCCGAGCCGGGACGGGCTCTCCGGCACGATGTTCTACCTGGTCGCGTACGGCTTCTCGGTGCTGGCCGCGTTCGCGGTGGTGACCCTGGTGCGCGACGCCGACGGCGAGGCCACCCACCTGTCCCGCTGGGCCGGGTTGGGACGGCGCTCGCCGTTCTACGCCGGGCTGTTCACGTTCATCCTGCTCGCGTTCGCCGGTATCCCGCTGACCAGCGGCTTCACCAGCAAGTTCGCGGTCTTCGGGCCGGCGCTGGACGGCGGTCAGGCCTGGCTCGTCATCGCGGGTGTGCTGACCAGCATGGTGCTGGCGTTCCCGTACCTGCGGGTCGTGGTGATGATGTGGCTGTCCGAGCCGGGCGAGTCCACGCCGACGGTCACCGTGCCGGGCGGCCTCACGTCCGCCGCGCTGATGGTCGGCGTGCTGGCCACCCTGGTGCTGGGTGTCGCCCCTGGTCCGTTGCTCGACCTGGCTACCGGAGCCGCAGAATTCGTGCGGTGAGACGTACCTCGGACACCGGGGGTCGGCGCGCGGACGCGTGCCGGCCCCCGCTGCGTATCCCCGACCCGGAGCAGGTCGAACGGGTGTGGCATGGTTGATGGTGTGGTGATTCCGGCTGGCGAGCGTTCAGGTGCCACCGGTTCCGGCGGTCGCCGGGGTCGGGCGAGCACGAGTCAGTTCGGCGCGCTCGGCCTTCATCTTGCCGATCCCCGCGTCGAGGCGTCCGTGCTGGGGCTGCTGGACGCGGTCGAGATCGAGCTGCGCGCCAGTGTGGCCAGCGCCGACCCGTTCGTCACGGAGGCGGCCCGGCACCTCCTGGAGGCCGGCGGGAAGCGGTTCCGGCCGCTGCTGGTGGCGCTCGGCGCACAGTTCGGCGATCCGTCGGGCGCGCAGGTGGTCCCGGCGGCCGTGGTGATGGAGCTCACCCACCTGGCCACCCTCTACCACGACGACGTGATGGACGAGGCCGCCGTGCGGCGGGGCGCACCGAGCGCCAACTCGCGCTGGACCAACTCGGTCGCCATCCTGGTCGGCGACTACCTCTTCGCCCGCGCCGCGGACATCGCGGCCGATCTGGGCCCCGAGGCCGTCCGGTTGCAGGCGCGCACCTTCGCCCGCCTGGTGCACGGTCAGATCGCGGAGACGGTGGGCCCGCGCGCCGGGGAGGACCCGGTCGCGCACTACCTGAGCGTGATCGCCGAGAAGACCGGCTCGCTGATCGCCACGTCGGTCCGGTTCGGCGGCATGTTCGGTGGCGCCCCCGCCGAGCAGGTCGAGGCGCTCGCCGGTTACGGCGAGACGATCGGCGTCGCGTTCCAGCTCACCGACGACCTGCTGGACATCGCGTCCGAGTCGGTGCAGTCGGGCAAGACGCCCGGCACGGACCTGCGCGAGGGTGTCCCGACGCTGCCGGTGCTCTACGCCCGTGCGGCCGACGACTCCGACGCGGCGTCGGTGCGGCTGCGGGAGATCCTGGCGACCGGCCCGTTGACCGACGACGCGCTGCACGCCGAGGCCCTGGGGCTGCTGCGGGAGAGCCCGGCGCTCAAGCGCGCCCGGGAGACCGTCCGCAGCTACGCCGAGGACGCCCGCGCGCGCCTGGCGCCGCTCCCGGCGAGCGCGTCCCGCCAGGCGCTGGAGTCGCTCTGCGACTACATCGCCGACCGCACCAGCTAACCCCACCATCCGGTCCGTCCCCCGGTTGATCATGAAGTTACCGCCCCGACACACCGTCTGATCGGGCAACAACTTCATGGTCACGCGCGGGTTGGGGGTGCGGCGGCTGTCAGTAGGCGGCTGCCCATCAGCATCAGGGCGGCGGCGAGCAGCATCGCCACCGCCGCCGTGACCCACATGGTCGGATAGCCGAAGTGGGCGGCGAGTGGGCCGAGGCTCAGCGGGCCGAGGCAGCCGCCCGCGTACACCCCGGTCTGCGTGATCGAGGTGGCGGCGGCCGGAGCCTGCGGATGCAGCCGGACCACCGCGAAGTTCACCAGGCCGGGCCACGCCCAGCCGAGGCCGAAGCCGAGCACCACGCCGGCCACCAACGGCACCGGACCGGCCACCGCGAGCAGACCGAGCCCGGCCGCCCCGACCACCAGCATCGCGGCGATGAGTGCGACGTGCCCGCTGGCCCGGCGGTCGGCCAGTCCGCCGGCACCTACCCGGGCGGCCACGCAGACCGCGCTGCCCAGCGTCAGGGTGAGGCCGGCGAGGCCCGGCGACAGACCCCGGGCGGCGGCCGAGTCCACCAGGAAGGTGCCCAGCGCGTTGGCCGCGCCCGCCGCCAACGTCGCCGCCGCGCCGATCACCACCAGGGCCGTCGTGGCCCGGCCCGCGCGTGCCGCGTCGGCCCGTCGGTCCCGGCCGGGCAGTTGCCGGGGTACGGCCGGCAGCGTCGTCAGCGCCGCGACCGCTGCGGCCACGAACGCCCAGCGCCAGCCGGCGGTGAGCGCGATGGTGGGCACCGCCGCGCCGGCCAGCAGGGTGGAGACCGGAATGGCCGCCTGCTTCACACCGAACGACAGCCCCTGCCGGTTCGGAGGCACGTGCTGGGCCAGCGCTGCGTTGCTGGCGAGTTGGCCGAGGGCGTTCGCTGCGGCGCTGAGCGCCAGCAGGGCGAGCAGCACCTCGTACGAGCTGGCGAACACCGCCACGGCCAGCATGGACCCGGAGGCCAGCACGATGCCGCTGCGGGCCACCACTGCCGGCCCGTACCGCTCGACGAGCCGGCCCGACGGCACCGAGGCCAGCGCGCTCACGCCGAAGTAGACGGACACGGCCAGGCCCAGCCCGGCCGGGGAGAAGTCGAGGTCGGCTCCCATCTGCACGGCGAGGCCGCCGAGCAGGAAGACGGGCAGTACGCAGGCCACGGTGGTGGCGACGGCGCCGGCGCTGGCCCGGATCGGGCGGGTGCGGGTGCGGTCTTCAGCGGGGGTGAGGGCGGTGTCGGTCATCGTCCGGCAAACCTACGCGAGTCAGGCTCAGACCACTCCTGGTGACCATCGGCCTACAAGGAGTGGATGGTGATCTGGCATCCTCGACCCGAACAGGCATTTCGCGCCCGGCCTGTTTTTCATATGGTGTAAGTCCCCGGCGGCGGAGGTGGTTGTGCGCGACCCCTTGGCAGAACCCTCGGACCTGATCCGCAGCGTGTCCCGAGCCCTGCGGGTGCTCGAGTCGGTCGGTCGCGCCCCGAAGGGCCTGACCGTCAAGCAGATCGCCCGACGGTGCGAGCTGACCGTGGCCACCACCTACCACCTGGTCCGCACCCTCGCCTACGAGGGCTACGTGATCCGTCGCGAGGACGGCACGTACATCGTGGGGCTGGAGGTGGCCGACCGCTACCGCGAGCTGGTGACCGCGTTCCGGGGCCCGCCAGTGGTCGGTGAGACGTTGCGCCGGGCCGCCGTGGACACCGGCTACAGCCACTACCTGGGCCGCTTCGTCGGCGGTCAGGTCGCCATCACCGCGGTGGCCGAGGGGCACCGCTCGCCCTACCTGGAAGACCTGGTTCCCGGCTTCGACGAGGGGGCGCACGCGACGGCCCTCGGCAAGTCCCTGCTCGCCACCCTCACCACCGAGCAGCGTTTCCGCTACCTGCGCGAGTACGGCATGCGCCCGTTCACCACCGCCACGCTGACCACCACCGAGGCGTTCGAGGCCGACCTGGCCGCCGGCGACCGACGCGGGATGCAGCTGGAGCTGGGGCAGTTCCGCCAGGGCGTGGCCTGCGCGGCGGTGCTCGTCACGCCGGACAAGGACATGGAACGCCGGGTCGTACTGGCCTGCGCCCTGCCGGCGAGCGAGATGATGACGTCCGCGCGCGTCGTCCGGGCCAAGCTGCTCACCGTCGCCCGCACGGTCGCCGACGGCATCGCCTCCGACCACTGACCCACCGGATGCCGAAAGGCCCTCTCCCGGGCTGGGAGAGGGCCTCTCGGGGCGGTCCAGCGCCGGACCGCCTGGGGGAACGTCAGCGGCCCGCCGGCCGCGGGGGCACCGTCAGCTGCCCACCGGGCCGCCGTCGAGACGCCAGGTGACCACCACGCCCGGCTTGGCGTAGTCGCCGTCCGGCCAGTTCGAGGCCGGGTTCTCCACCGACGCGCCGGTGATCTCACCCGGGTGCTGCACCGCGACGAACACCGAGCGGTTGTCGCCGGTGATGAACGGGCCGCAGGTCTCCGCACCGAGTGGCACGGTCAGGAACTGCTTGAGGTGACCCTTCTCCGGACCCTCGACGGCGGTGGCGAAGAGGCCGTCGTTGCTGCCCAGCGCGTTGCCGTCGGTGGAGATCCACAGGTTGCCGGTGGCGTCGAAGGCGACGTTGTCCGGGCAGGAGATCGGGGAGACCTTGGTCTTGTCGTACCCGGAGAAGAAGGTCGACGGGTCGGTCGGGTCGCCGCACACGATCGGCAGCGACCAGGCGAAGGTCTCCGAGGTGTTGTCGTTGCGGTCCTCGACCAGCTCCAGGATCTGCCCGTGCTTGTTGGCGTTGCGCGGGTTGGCCTCGTCGGCCGCCGCCTTGCCGGCCTTGCCGCGGTCGGTGTTGTTGGTCAGCGCCACGTAGACCTTGCCGGTGAGCAGGCTCGGCTCGACGTCCTCCGGGCGGTCCATCTTGGTCGCCCCGACCTTGTCGCCGGCGAGCCGGGTGAAGGTCAGCACGTCCGCGGCGGTCATCCCGTCGACGAACGAGCGGTTACCGCTGACCAGCTTGATCCAGCGCCCACGACCGTTGAACGCGCCGTCGGCGGGGACGTTGCCCGAGCCGTCGATCTCGCCCGCGCTGGTCTGGTCGAGCTGCGCGACGTAGAGCGTGCCGGACTCCAGCAGCGTGAGGTTGTGCTTGCGGGCCGCCCACGAGTTGCCCTTGAGGAACTTCTTGTCCGAGACGAACTTGTAGAGGTAGTCGAACCGCTCGTCGTCGCCCATGTACGCGACCACGTGCCCGTCCTTGGCGACGATGACGTTCGCGCCCTCGTGCTTGAAGCGGCCCATCGCCGTGTGCTTGCGCGGGCGGCTCTCCGGGTCGAACGGGTCGATCTCGACGATCCAGCCGAACCGGTGCGCCTCGTTGGGGTGCTTGGCCAGGTCGAAACGCTCGTCGGCGCGCTCCCACTTACGGCTGCCGCTGGGGTAGCGGGACGCGGTGGTGATGCCGTAGCGGTCCAGCTTCGGCTTGAGGTCGGCCGGAGCGGCGTCCGCGCCGACGAAGTACTGGTTGAAGTTCTCCTCGCCGGAGAGCACCGTCCCCACGGGGTCACGCCACCGGAGCAGTTGTTCAGCGTGCCGACGACCGTACGACCCTTGGGGTCGGCGGCGGTCTTCAGCCAGGCCGAGCCGGCGGCCGGGCCGGTCAGGTCGAACGTGGTGCTGAGCGCGGTGACCCGCCGGTTGTACGGCCGGCGACCGTTGTCCACGGGCTTCCACTGCCCGGTGCCGGCGACCCGCTCCAACTCCACCACGGACATGCCGTGCGCGGCCATCGCCGTGCGCAGCTGCTCCACGGAGAGCCCGTCCAGGCCGGGAAAGCCGGGGAACATCAGGTCCTCGTTGGTGTACTCGTGGTTGACCACGAGCAGCGCCCGCCTGCCCTGCTTGTCCAGCGGCAGCACCCCGACGAAGTCGTTGTTGTAGCCGAACTGCTTCGACTGGGCGGCGGCGGTCTGGTGGTGCAGATTGAACTCCGGCGCCCCCGGCAGCACCGCGTCGCCCCACTTGATCACCACGGCGTGGTCGTAGCCGTTCGGCACGACAAGGGTGTCCAATTTGTTCGGCGGGATCGGCTTGAAAGTCAGCGCGCCGCTGCCGACACCCGTGGTGGGACGGCCGAAGCCGAAGTTTTCCGGCACGTCCGGGGTGGCGGGGGCCGCGGCGGCGGCGGGGGCCGCGCCGGCCAGCGCGCCGGCCGCCGCGCCACCGAAGCCGAGGACCAGGGCGCCGACCGCGCCGGCCCGGACGACGCCGCGCCGGGAGACCTCCGCGTTCACCACGTCCCCGAAGTACGCGTTGTCCGACGTGTTCGGGACGGGGTGGTCACAGGCGTTGCCGCAGCGGTACAGACAGGTCATGGCATCACGGGTGCCGTGACGGTTGCCGGTCAACAGGGGGAGCAGCCGGGGACGGTCGCTCATGGAAGTGGCCTCCAGGAAAGTCGGTGGCACGACAGGCGGCGTACCAGCCGGACGCTAGGAGGACGTGGTGAGCGGTCGTCGGCCGCAGTGTGAACCAGGCGTGAACACCTGCGCGGGCACCAGCGGTCTGACCTCGGTCTGAACCGTTCGGCGTGACCGCACGTATTCCCGAGCGGACACACCGCCGGACGCGCGCCGGAAGTGAGGAGACCGCCATCAGCGACCATGACGCCCAACTGCTGCGGGCGCTGCACGACGAGCACGCGGAGGCGCTGTACGCACACGCCCTGCGGCTGGTCAACGGCGACCGGCAGCGGGCCGAGGACCTGGTGCAGGAGACGCTGCTGCGGGCCTGGCGGCACCCCGAGTCCCTCGACCCGCGACGCGGCTCCGTACGCGCCTGGCTGTTCACCACCGCCCGTAACCTGGCCATCGACGCCTGGCGGCGACGGTCCACCCGGGTCGGCGAGGTGTTCACCGACGAACTGCCCGAGCCGCCCGAGGTGGTCGACGAGGCCGAGCGCGCGGTGGAGGCGTGGACCGTCGCCGAGGCGTTGAACCGGCTCAGTCCCACCCACCGTGAAGTGCTTGTCGAATGCTTCTACCAGGGGCGGTCGGTGGCCGAGGCGGCATCGAGGCTGGGCGTACCGCCGGGCACGGTGAAGTCGCGCACCCACTACGCCCTGCGCTCACTACGGTTGGTCCTGGCCGAGATGGGGGTGACGGGATGACTCGGTGCGAGTTCGCGCACGACGACGGCGCGTACGTGCTGGGCGCCCTGGCCCCCGCCGAACGGGCGGCCTACGAGCGGCACCTCGCCGGCTGCGCCTCCTGCCGGGACGCGGTCGCCGAGATCGCCGTCCTGCCGGGACTGCTCGGTCGTCTCGACCCTGCGGGTCTGGAGCAGTTCCTGCCGCCGCCGTCCCCGCCCCGGGTGCCCGCGCTGCTCGAGGAGGCCCGGAACCGCCGGCGCCGCGAGCGTGCAGCGACCCGTCGGCGGTACGCCCTCACGACGCTGGCCGCCGCCGCGCTCGCCCTCGTGGTGGGTGTCGGCACGGCCGCGGTGCTGCCCCGACCGGTCGCCCCACCGGTGACCCCGGGCGCACAGGGCACCCACCCCGGCCCGCAGGTGTCGATGGTCGCCATGCGGCCGGTGGCGACAGCCGGGCCGGTGCACGCCGAGATCGGGCTGGCCGGCAGCAAGTGGGGCACCGAGGTGACCATGCACTGCGGGTACGACGCGCGGACGAGCTACGGCAAGGCGTACCCGTTCCGGCTGGTGGCCCACGGCCCGAACGGCAGCAGCGAGCAGATCGGCTCCTGGCTGGCCGCCCCCGGCGACGACCTCAGCTTCACCGGCGTCACCCGCTTCACCGACGCCGAGCTGGTCAGCGTGGAACTCCAACGTTCCGACGGCACCCCCCTGCTCACCTACGCAGTCCCGTAACCCCGCCCGCCCTTCGCCGCCTCCCGCGACCCCGCCCCCCTTCGCCGCGATCTTGCACTTTCTGTCGTCCCGTAACGGGTCAAGAACCGCAAATCGACGACACAAACTGCAAGATCGCGGGGGTGGGGTGGGGCGGGGCGGGGCGGGGCGGGGCGGGGCGGGGCGGGGTGTGGGTTAGGGGGTTGGGACGGGGCTGGGGAGGCGTGGGGTGCTTCTGGAGTGGCGGGCCTGGCGAATGGCGTCGGCGGTGAAGACGACCAGGGCCAGCCAGACCAGTGCGAAGCCGGCGAGGCGGGCCGGCGGCATCGGCTCGTGGAAGATCAGCACGCCGCAGGCGAGCTGGAGGATCGGCGCCAGGTACTGGATCATCCCGAGGCCGGTCAGTGGCAGCCGGTTGGCAGCCCCGGCGAAGAGCAGCAGCGGGATCGCGGTGGCCGCGCCGGCCAGCACCAGCAGCGCGGTGTGCCCGGCGGAGACATGCCCGAAGGTCAACCCGCCGTGCCGGCTCAGCCAGGCGAGATAGCCCAGCGCGGGCAGCGCCAGCACCGCCGACTCGACGAAGAGCCCCTCGGCGGCGGGCAACCCGAGCTGCTTCTTGATCAGGCCGTAGCCGGCGAAGCTGAACGCGAGGCTCAGGGCCAGCCAGGGCAGCCGGCCGTAGTCGACGGCGAGCACCGCGACGGCCGACGCGCCGATGCCCAGCGCCACCCACTGCGCCGGGCGGAGTCGTTCCCGCAGCACCGTCACCCCGAGCAGCACCACCACGAGGGGGTTGATGAAGTAGCCGAGCGCGGTCTCCACCACCCGGTTGGAGCTGACTCCATAGATGTAGATGCCCCAGTTGATGGCGATGAGCGCGGACGCGGCGACGATCCCGGCGACCGTCCGGCGGCGGCGTAGCAGCGCCCGCAGGAAGCCGATGTTGCGCAGCGCGCCGAGCAGCAGGGCCACGAAGAGCACCGACCAGACGATCCGGTGGGCCAGGATCTCCAGCGGGCCGGTGGGTCGCAGCAGCTTGAAGTAGAGCGGAAAGAAACCCCAGAGCAGGTACGCGCCGATGCCGTAGAGGTATCCCAGGCGGAGTGGCGTCACGCCTCCACCGTAAGGGGTGAACCTCCGCTTTGTTCCTTTCCGGTGATCGGCGTCACCGGTGGGCGCCGGTCGAGCTGCATCCACCGCTGCGGAACGTCCAACGGGGTGAAGCCGACCCGCGCGTACACCTCGTGCGCGTCGCTGGTCGAGAGCAGAATCCGGCGTACGCCCAGCTCGGCGAGGTGGTCGCGGACCGCGCCGGCCAGCCAACCGCCCAGCCCGCGGCCCCGGGAGGCACGGTCGACGTACACGTCGCAGAGCCAGGCGAAGGTGGCGCCGTCGGTGACCACCCGGGCCACCGCCACCTGGTGGCCGTCCCCGGGTCGGTAGACGCCGAACGGGAGTGACCCGGCGAACGCCCGCACCACCGTCTCCCGGTCACGCCCCAGCGCCCAGTAGGCGTCGGTGGACAGCCAGTGGTGGATCCGGTCCAGGTCGAGCCGGGCGGGGTCGGTGCTGATCAGGTGGCCGTCGGAGCGGGTCAGCGAGAACACGTCTGTGAGGCTAACCAACCCGATCGGCTCGCCGGCCCGCCAATTCCCGAACTCTGGTCACCGGACCGCCCGGCCCATCGGGGGCCGGGCGGTCCGGGTCGGTGGTGGTCGGTCGCCGTCAGTCCCGGTCGAGAACGGCGCCCAGGATCCAGGTCACGATGCTCACGAACAGGGCGCCGAGCACGGCGGCCGGCCAGAAGCCGTCCACCGAGAACGGCAACCCGGCCTGGTCGGCGATCCAGCTCGTGAGCAGGAACAGCAGCCCGTTCACCACCAGCGCGATGAGACCCAGGGTGAGCAGGTAGAAGCCGCAGCCGACGGTCTTGATGACCGGCTGGAGCACCGCGTTGACGACGCCGAAGATCACCGCCACCAGGATCAGCGTGGTGACCGTCTCCACTGCCGAGGTCGACTCCAGGTCGATGCCCGGAATGAGCAGTGTGGCCAACCAGAAGGCCAGCGCCGTGGTGGCCAGCCGAATCAGCAACCCTTTCAGAAAACCCATGGCCGGGATCGTGCCACGGACCACTCACCGGCGTAACCCACCAGTTGACCATCCACGACGACGCGGCCCCGGGAGCGCCCGGCAGCACTCGGGTCGGCGTCCCCGCCGGCTCAGCCGCGTGCCGGCGGGCCGATCAGCTGGGCCTCGATCGGGGTGGGGGAGAGCAGCGCCCAGCGCAGGGCTCGGCGGTTCACCACCGCCACCATGTCGTCCCGGATCCGGGTGAGCCAGTCGGCCGAGCCGCCCAGCCCCAGCGCCGTTCCAGCCAGCGCGGCCTCGGCCCCGTGCAGCGGCTGCAACACGGCCAGATCCGCGCGGCTCAACGCGTCCACATCGGCCGGGGTCAGCTCGTCGCGCACCACGAGGGTGGCCCGCCACGCCGGACCCGGCTCGGTCTCGGCCGGCACCGGCCCGGCGTCGACCACCAGCAGCAACGGTTGAAGCGCGGTACCCACCGAGTCGGCGACCGGTCGGCCCGGCGGGATCAGCGGGATCGTTCCGCCCGGAGCGCCCACACCCCGCACGAACGGCTCCCAGGCGCGGGGTCGCGCCGTCTGCACCACCACCAGCGCGCCCAGGGCCATCGCCCGCAGCGCCACCAGCTGCGCGGCCCGCACCCCGCCCACCAGCATCACCCGGGTGCTCTCCGGCCGGAACAACCGTACGGTCACCGCGCCGCCGTGCCGGTTGGTGCCGACCATCATCCCCGCCTCGCCCAGGGTCAGCTCCCAGTCGTCCAGCGCCACAGCCGATTGCCCCCCGGCGCTGGTGAGCGCCACCGGCAGCGTGCCAGCCAGCCCGCTCAGGTGCGCGCCGTCGAGTCTGCGCAGCGTCCCGCCGACGCCGTCGACCAGTCGACTCAGCGCGTCGACGGCCACGGTCAGCTCGGCGGTCGACGTGGCGGCCAGGCGTACGGCCATCTCGGTCGGCGCGGTCCCGGTGTCGCCGGCCGCCGGCGGCCCGACGCAGAGCGACACCGTCGTCGCGGTCGCCGGCAGGGCGAGCAGCCGGGGCACCAGCCGCCGCGCGGCCGGTGCGCCGGTCTGCGGCCAGTCGACCAGCCGGAACGTGGCCTGGACGAGTGCGCCCGAGCGGAGCAGCGGCCACGACTCCCGCACCGGCTGGCCGTCGTGGTGGGCCAGCTCGCCCAGCACGCGCAGTGCCGCAGGCACGCCGAGCGGCCGGGCGGTCAGCGGCCCGAGTCGGCGGACGATCCGGCGTACCGTGCCGGCGAGCGCCCGACGCAGGGCCTCCTGCGTCCACCCGTCCGCCCGCAGCACCCGAACCGCCAGCACCGCCCGCTCCCGCCCCGCGAGCCGGCCGTCGGTGAGCTGCCGGTACGAGGTGCCGACGGTGCCACCCGCCGTCGGGACGGGTGCCGGCGTCCCGCTGAGAAGCAGTTGGATCCGCACCGGCGGGACGTCCGGACCGGGCGTCGGCAGCAGCGCGGCCGGCGCGGGGATCTCCCGGGACGCGTCGCCGAGCAGGTCGCCGGGGTCGCCGAGCTCCAGAAGCGCCACCATGCCGCCGGTGTCCTCCAGCACCGCCGCCGGCCCGCCCGACAGCTCCGTCGAGTGGACCACGGCACCGGGTGCGACAAGGGCGAGCAACCCGGCCGGGTCGGCCTGCCGACCCAGCACGCGCCGCCGGGTCAGATGCGCGGCGGCGGTGCCCAGCCACTCGAAGAGCCACCTGCCGCGCACCCGCACGCCGGCGACCGCGACCAGGAGCGCGGCCACGAGCAGTGCGGCGACGGTGAGCGGCGTGCCCCGACCCAGCGCGGCGAGGACGACCGCGACGGCGACCTGCCCGGTGACCAGTTGGCCCGCGCCGATCCCCGCGCCGCGTCGGCTGAACGCGGCCCAGCGACCGCGGGATCGTCGACCCGGTGCGCCGTCCCTGGCCGCCCTCGGCCCGGGAACGCCGAGCGCGGCCGGCGCGGCGGTGACGGCTTCGGTCGCTCCGGTGTCGACACCCGGCGCGGTGCCGACAGAGGCTCCGACGGCGGTGGGGGCGCCCGACCCGGCTGTCGGGGCGGCGGCGGCCGGGACCGGGCCCCAACCCTGCCGGCTCGCCGGGTGCGGGCCTCCGGTGGTGATCGGCGACACCGCGCCTCCTCGACCAGTTTGGACGTGCCGGGCGGCCGACCGCCCCGGGACTGCCCGTCACGCGCCGCGACGTGGCTGCGGCACATAGTAAGCGACCGATGGCTGCCGTGGTTGTCCACAGGGGAGCCCGGTGGGGTAGCAGAACTGCTACCGGGCCGCTACCGTCAGCCACGAAGTTCATCGCTGACCCGCGTCCAGCCATGCTCGTCGACCGGGCCACGCGATAGTGCGCTCCCCCTGGGCGCACAGCCGGCCAGGCACGACCGAGGAGACGAGGTGATGTTCGGGTGTCCCAGACCCAGGCAGAAGCGGCGGTGATGCGGCAGACCGCCGCGAAGTTCGAGCAGGTGGACCAGTCGTTGCAGTCCATGCTGACCGGCCTGCTGGCCGAGCTGGAGGTGTTGCAGCAGGCCTGGCGCGGCGCCGGTGGGCGGTCGTTCGAGCAGGTCAAGCGGCAGTGGTCACAGGATCAGGCCGCGTTGCACCGGGCCCTGCGGGAAACCGCCGGGGCCATCCGCACCGCCGGCCGACAGTACGACGTCTCGGACGACGAGGCGGCCAGCCGGGTGGCCGGCACCAACCGCGGCGGCATCCAGCTGCCGCTCTGACCTGCCGGGAGGGAGTTCCGATGGACCACGGTGTGCTGGTCGTCAACTTCGCCGCGCTGCAACAGGCCGGCGTGGACATTCAACGGGCGCTGAACACGCTCGACTCACAGCTCGGCCAGCTCGAACGCGACGCCGCGCCGCTGGTGTCGGCCTGGGCGGGTGACGCCCGACAGGCGTATGAGCAGCGCCAGGCGCGGTGGCGGTCCGCCTCGCAGGACCTGCAGGCGATGCTGCGCGCCATCAAGGTGGCGGTGGACGACTCCGCGGCCGACTATCTGGACACGGAGAAGAAGAACACCGGGCTGTTCCAGTGACGCCGGTGGGCCGGGAGCGCTGACCGTGCCCGCGTCGGCGCCCCGGCCGCCCTCCGACGAGGGCCACCGAGGCGACCCGGTCGGGTCAGACCGGCTCGGCCGGTCGCCAACGCCGGCGCGCGCCGCGGGGCAGCACGACCGCGAGCAGCACCACGGCGACCGCCGTCAGGCCGATCGCCGCGCCAGCCATCAGAGCCCGGTCCCGGGCGGTCGCGCGGCGGGCCTGGCGGGCGAGCACCGCCGGATCGGGCCGGTCCTCGGCGAGTACGGCAACCGGCCGGGCGGCGGCCGACCGGCCGCCGCCCGTCTCGGTGACCGCCCGGTAGGGGTTCAGCACCCCGGCGCCGTACCCGCCGCCGTGTCCCGGGCCGGGCGCCGGGTCGACGGTGGCGACGATCCGCTCCGCCACCTCGGCGGCGGTCAACTCGGGTCGGTACGCGCGCAGCAACGCCGCAGTGGCGGCCACGAACGGCACCGCGTAACTGGTGCCCTCGACCTGCTGGTGGCCCTGCGCGGGGGCGGCGACAAGCACGGCGCTGCCCGGGGCGACCAGATCGACGTACGGGCCGGTCTGGGAGAACGTCGCCCGCGCCCCGTCCGCCCCGATCGCGCCCACCCCGAGCACCCCGTCGTACGCGGCGGGGAACGGGCGCGGGTCGCCGCTGTCGTGCAGGTTGCCCACGGCGGCCACCAGCACCACGTCCCGCTCGACGGCGTACCGCACGGCGGAGCGGACCTCCGGGTCGTCGGCGTACAGCACCACGGAGAGGTTCACCACGTCGGCGTCGTGGTCGACGGCCCAGCGGATGGCGTGGGCGAACTCGTCGGCGCTCACCGTGCGCCCCGACTCCCGACCCTGCACCACCTGCTGCTCACTCACCCGTACCGGCAGGATCCGGGCGGCCGGGGCCAGGCCGTGGAAGGCGACACCGGGCCGGGGCGCCGCCGCGATGATGCTCGCCACGCCGGTGCCGTGCCCGGCGCAGTCCCGGCTGCCGTCCCCACCCGGGTCGAGCAGGTCGGTGCCGGCCAGCACCCGTCCGGTCAACTGGGGATGCGCCCGGTCGACTCCGGAGTCGACCACCGCGACCGTCACACCGGCGCCCGTGGTCAGCGGCGCGAGTCGCGTGGGGTCGTACCGCTGCTGGGGCCAGGGTGTGGCCTCGACCGGCCGGACGGGCGCCAGTGGCGTCGCGCAGGCCGGGGCCATCCCCAGCCCGGCGCTGGCGGCGACGGCCGGACCGGCCGCAGCGGTCAGCAGAGCAGCCGCCAGACCTGCCAGGACGGGGCGCGCGATCGACCGGGACATCGACAGCCTCCGTATCGTGTCGGCTCCGGAACGGGATGTTATCGCCTCGACGCCGCCCCGGCGGACCGCCACCGGCCAGCCATTGTGATCTTGATACCACCTTGTAGGTTGTACGCGATACCTGTGGCCTGTTCTCGGAAGGAGAGGTGGCCGTGACCGAATGGGAGCCGGCCACGGAGGCCGAGGTGGCGATGCGGGACGCGCTGCGCGCCAACGACCAGGAGCTCTACTTCCGCCTCCTGTCCCGCACCGATCTGCTGTTGCCGGTCTCCACGCCGGCGCCGTCCGGCCAGTCCTCCGCCGGCTGGGGCACCTGGACCACCGGCGGCCGGACCCACGTGCTGGCCTTCACCTCCGCCGCGGCGCTGCGGGCCTGCCTCGGTGAACACGCCGGCACCAACCGGCGCGTGCCGTTCACCGACCTCGCCCTCGGTTGGCCCAACCACGAGTGGTGGCTCGCGGTCAACCCCGGGTTGCCGGTCGAGGGCTACCTGCCCGCCTGGTTCGTGTCGCAGCTCTCCCGTGGGGACGTCCGGCTGCCGGGCCGTGCCATGGGCGCCCGCGCCCGGCTGGAGCGCGCCGAGACGCTGGCCCGATCGAGAGCCGGTACGACCGGCCGGGACGGCTCGCCCGCCACCGGGTTCGTGCCGCCCATGCCGCCCATGCCGCCCACGCCGCCCGCGTCGGACCCGACGCCGTCGGGACGGTCCGCGCCGAGGAACGCGGTGCCGCCGGTGGGCACACCCTCGGGATCGGCCACCCCGACCCGCGCGCCCGGCCCGGGTGAGCTGTCGCGCCGGTCCGGCCCGGAGGATCTGCCCGCCGCCGGTCAGCGGCAGCCGACCGCCCCGCCCCGACCGGCCCGCCCCGGCGTCGGCCCCGTGCCGGGCGCGAGCCGTGCCGGCGCATCCCGGTACGTGCCGCTGGCCTCCACCGACCGCGCCCAGGTCGCCCCGGTCGACCAGCCGGGTCCACGCGCCGGCCGGCCGTCCGCGAGCCGTCCGGCGGGTGACGGCGACGGCCCGGCCGCCGGTGACGGCAACACCCAGGGTGGCCGGCGCTCCTTCTTCGAGCCGACGTCCGGTCGAGCGTCCGGGCCGGTTCCCGGGGACGGCCGGCCGGGCGACCGCGCGGTGCCCCCGTCCCGGTTCGGGCGGGGCAGCCAGCCCTTCCCGCGTCGCCGTCCCGCGGACGCGCCGGGCGGCGACAGCGCGGCCTCGGCCTTCCCGATGCCGACACCGGACGCCACCCGACCGCTGCGGCCACCGGCCGGCGACCTGGGCGCGTCCCAGGTGGTACGAGCGCCCGCGACCGACGACGAGGCCACCCAACCTCTGCCACCGCGACGGCCCACACCGTTGGCCGAGGAACCCACCCATGCGTTCCGGGTGCCCGGCCCAGCCGCGGGTGAGCCGTCACCGACAGGCGTCGGAGGGCACGTTCCCACGGCCGACGAGACCCAGGCGATCCCGCGTGGCCGCCCCGGTGACCGGCAGCGTTTCGAGCCGGTGGAGGAACTGCCGCCGTCGGTCGCGGAGCCGGTCTCCGGCCCACCCGCCCCGCGTCGCGGCTTCACGCCCATCGTCATCGAGGGCACCATCATCGAGTCCCGCGATCTCCTCGACCCGACCGAGGGCGCTCCCGCCTTCGACACGACACGGCGACCCGGCCCGACGACGGCCGGCCCGACGACGGCCGGCCCACCGCCGTTCGGCCCGACGACCGCTGGGCCACCGCCGTTCGGGCCACCCGCGCCCGACCCGGCCGCACCCGGTCCCGCCGTTCCCGGGGCCGCGATGCCCGGCCCCTTCGTTCCCGGACCCTCCGCCGCGGCCCCGGATCCGATCGGCGTGCCCTCGTCGTTCGCGCCCGCCCCGTCCGGCACAGCTCCGTTCGAACCGGCCGACACCGGCACGGGTCTGGCCGATCCCCCCGAGACCGCCGCCGGCCTGTTCGGCACGGACAGCACCGGCGCGGGCCCGTTCGATCCGGCCGGCTCCGACCTGAGCGGCGCTGGCTTGAGCGGCGCTGGCCTGAGCGGCGCTGGCCTGAGCGGCGCTGGCCTGAGCGGCGCTGGCCTGAGCGGCTCCGACCTGAGCGGCTCCGACCTGAGCGGCGCTGGCTTGAGCGGCGCTGGCCTCAGCGGTGACGACCTGAGCGGTGGCGGCTCGGCCGGTTGGTCGGCGCCCCGATCCCCGGTGGGCTACGAGCCGGAGACGGTACGCGCCGACGACGAACGCCCGGTCGTGGACGACAAGCGTGCGGTGGTCGACGAGCCGGCTCCGGTGCAGTTCGAGCCGGCCAACACGGTCGAGGAGGACCTGCTCGGCGCGGCCGGCGCGGGCAGCACGGACACGTTCCTGTCCACCCTGCTGTTGGCGAGGGTCCTGCTTCCGTCGGCGGCGGACTCGGTGCGCGGCAGCCGTCCCGGCGACCCGGGCTTCGTGTGGCGTACCGCCCAGCTCGACGGCGAGACGTACGTGGTGGTCTACACGTCCCCGGAGCGTCTCGTCGACCACGTCGAGGGTGACGTCGACACCGTCCGGGTGAAGTTCGCCCAGCTGATCCGGCGTTGGCCGGACGAGGACTGGTCGTTCGCCGTCAACCCGGGCACGCCCGTCGGCGCGAAGCTGCCCGGCGACCAGATCGTCGCGTTGGCCAACTGGGCCGCCGAGGTGGGGCTCGGCGACGATCTGGAGGTCGACCCGCAGGAGCCGGCGGTCGAGGCGGAACCCACGGCCCGCCCCCGGTACGCTCCGGCGGCGGTCGACCCGGCCCGTCCGACAGTGATGCAGAAGGCGATCGCGCCGAGTCAGCTCGCGTACTACCTGGAGCGCGGGTACGACCGGGTGTCCGGCTTCGTGCACCGGGCCGGCGAGTTGGCGCACCTGACCACGCCGGCCGAGCTGCACGATGCACTGGGCCTGAGCTACCCGGGGTCACCGTTCGTACGCGACGCGGAGGAGATCTACGTGCTGCGCTGGCCGGCGCACCGGCCCAGCCTCTACCGGATCCCGTACGGCGGTCAGAACGAGCCGGCGATGCGGGCAATGGAGGGTTGGGTCATCGAACGCCCGCCGTTCCGGGGCAACGGCTTCGCCCCGGGTGAGAGCAGCGACGTGGTGGCGGAGTTCAAGGTGGACAGTGCCCGCCTCCCGCACGGCGCGCAGCTCTGGCGCATCGGCGGGGACGGCACCGAGCGGGTGATCGCGGTGCTCGACACGGACGCGGTCATCTGGCGACGGGTTCCGGAGGCGTGATGCGCGACGGCTACGTGGCCCGCTGGCGGGGCCGGGAGTACCAGGCGAGCCCGGACGGCGACGACATCCGGCTCTACCAGCCGGAGCCGGGTGAGGGCTTCGAGGAGATCCGTCCGGGCCGGTACGTGCGGGTGCTGCCGGCGAGCGAGATCGAGGACCTGGCGTACGTGCGGACCACCTGCACGTGGCAGGGGCAACCGTTCATCGTGCTCGGGAAACACGACGCCTGGCTGCGGGTGGAGTACACCGGCGGTCGCTGGCCGGTGGCCGAGGCCATGCGGCTGGAGGTCTTCGACTTCGGCGTCTACCAGGGCTGGGCGCCGGCCGCCGAGGTCACCGACCTGCGCGAGCAGCGGGTCTGATCGATCAGGACTTGGCCCACCGCAGGATCTCGCCGAGGACCAGCTCGGGAGCTTCCAGGTGGGGGAAGTGCCCCACCCCGTCGAGCAGGCGCCACTCGTACGGCGCCACGACGTACCGGCCGGACCCCAGGGCGGTTCGTGGCAGGGCGGCGACGTCCCGTGCGCCGTGCAGTTGCAGGGTCGGGGTGACCAGCGGCTTCTGCATGAGGCGGACGAACCGGTAGCCGTGCAGCCGCAGCACCGACCGGAAGGCCCAGCGGTAGCCTTCCAGCGCGCAGAACGCGGCCTGCGGGATGCGCATCGCCTCCCGGCACCGCTCGGCGTACGCCTCGAAGCCCGAGCTGACCGCCCAGCGCGGCCCGGCCCAGCGGCGCAGGATCTCCCCGACGGCCGCCCCGCCGTCCTTGGTGAGCACGTGCTCGTAGCGGGGAAGCTGGAACTTCAACGCCGGGGTGGAGGCGGCGAACTGCCCGCGTGGGTCGGCGAAGATGGCGGCGCGCAGCCGCAGCGGGTGGGGTGCTCCCAGGACCACCAACCGCCGGACCAGCGACGGGTGGAACGACGCCACAGTCCAGGCGACCATGCCGCCGACGCCGCTGCCGACGACAGTCGCCGAGCGTTCGCCCAGCGCACGGATCAGACCGGCGATGTCGGCGGCGAGCGTGTAGCCGTCGTACCCCCGGGGTGGTTTGTCGCTGGCGCCGTAACCGCGCAGGTCCACGGCGACCGCGCGGAAGCCGGCGTCGGCGACCGCCGGGAGCATCTGGTGCCAGGCCCACCAGTGCTCAGGGAAGCCGTGCAGGAAGAGCACCATCGGCCCGGTGCCGGCCTCGACCACGTGGAACCGGGTGCCGTTGGCGCCGACGAAACGGTGCGTCCACGGCCCCTCGGTGAGAACACAGGACTCGTCGACGGCTCCGCCGCGCTGGTCGGTCATGGTTGACAGCCTAGGACCCCGTCGACGGGCAGCCGTTTCGCCGGCCCGGGAGCGTCGGGCGACGGTCAGCCGACCGGGCTGATGTCGACGATGCTGGCCGGGGTGCCCGGGCCGCAGTCGGTGGTCGGGTCGGCCGGGCCGATGGTCACCCGGACTGTCGTGCCGACGGCGAAGGTGCCCTGGCCGGTGCCGTGCAGCGCGTACTGCCGGCCGTCGTCGGTGACCAGGCCGTAGCAGGGGCCGGCGCCGCCCCGGTTGATCCGTCCGGCCAGCACGTTGGCCTTGCGGGCGTCGGTCGGCTCGCGCGGTGGGCCGGTCGGCGGGCGCAGGGTGGGCAGCGGGACGCGCGAGCGCGACGGTCGTCCGGAGGGGGACGACGGCGTCGGATCGGTGGGCCCGGTCGGCGCGGTGGCGGACGAGGGTGCGCCGGTCGACGGGGCGTCGGACGGGGTCTGCTCGGTGGACACGCCGTCTCCTTCGTTCCGCGCTCCGGCGCAGCCGGTGAGCGCCAGCAGGGCGGCCAGACCGGCGCCGGTCACAGTGGTGCGGGTTCGCGGTTGCACGGGTGATCGGACGCGCGGGGCGTGGCCGGGGTTCCCGCAAACGGGCGATGCCCGGGCAGGTGACCTGCCCGGGCATCGCCGTGGTGCGGGTGTCGCGTGATCCGAGGATCAGAAGAAGCGGACGGTGGTGTTGATGCCGTCCTGCGACACGACCTTGATCTTCCGGCCGGTCGCCGGGAGCTTGACGCCGTGGTTCGGCAGCTCCGGGTACCAGTACTGCTGGGTGTCGTCGAACAGCGGCTGCGCGGCCTGGCCACGGACGTAGTTGGCCTGGCTGTCGATGTGCAGCGTGAACGAGTCGGCCTTCTTCAGGCTGAACGGAGCGTCGTAGACCTGGACGCGGGCCCGCCAGGGGGCACCGGTCAGGTTGTACAGCGGCTCCGGGTGCGCGTCGATGATCAGGTTCCGACCCTCACCCGGGTGCGCGAACGTGTCGTTGTCCGCCCAACGGGTATTGTGGTACGAGATCAGCAGACCCTCCTGGTACGCGTAGTGGTCCACGTAGTCCGGGCGGGTGTTCGCGTAGCCGAAGTAGTACGGGCCGGTCTTGAGGTACTTGTCGTACGAGGTGTACGACCGGGTACCGGCGATGTAGTAGTTGTCGAACGAGCGGGTGTAGGTGGCCGCGGCGATCTCGAACTTCCCGGCGAAGGTCCAGCCGTTGGCACCGTTCTCGGCACCGTCGGTGAACACGGTCTGGCCGTCGGCGGTCACGGTGATCGCGTCACCGTAGAAACCGCCCTTGGACAGGCCGCCGTCGGTCTGGTAGCGCAGCCGGAACTGCACGACCTTGCCCGCCACGGAGTTCATCGGGATGTTGACGTCGACCCACTTGCCGTTGCTGGAGCCGTCCAGGGCGAAGCGCCCGGGGGAGATCTCCTTCAGCGGGTTGCCGTTGACGGTGCCGGGCAGGGTCGCCCAGGTCTTGCCACCGTCGGTCGACGCCTCGAAGAACAGGTAGTCGAACCCGCTCTCGATGTTGTAGCGGCCCTTCATGGCCAGGGCGGCCGACGACTTCCCGGTGAGGTCCAGCGTCCGGGTCATCGTGCTGTTGAGGTCGTCCTCGTTGCCGGTGAAGAACTGCTTGCTGCCCTCGAACGGTGCGCCGTTCGAGAAGGTGTACTCGCGGTCCGGGAGCACGACAACCGCGCCCTGCGCCTCCGGCGAGTTGTACTCCTGCGGGCCGAGAACCAGCGTCTTCTTCTGCCCGATACCGATCGTCTCGTAGTCGAGCCAGCCGAGCTGGTACTTGTTCCACGCGCCGAGGTCGCCACCGCGCTCGCCGATGCCACCGTCGTTCTTGGCACCGAGCCGGCTCTGGGCCATCAGGGTCCAGTGCTCGTTGTTGTTGTCGCCACCACTGACCACGTTGTAGTCGTCCGGCAGACCGAGGTCGTGACCGTACTCGTGGTAGAAGACGCTCCGGCCACCGTTCTCCGGCTGGATCGTGTAGTCACCGATCCAGACGCCGGTGTCGCCGATCTCGGTGCCGCCGGCCGGGAAGTTCGCCGGGCCGGTGTTGCCCTGGTCCGAGGCGTACGCGTACCAGCGGTGGCTCCAGATGGCGTCCTCACCCTGGATCGGGTCACCGTCGGCCTGGTCGCCGCCGGAGTGGACGATCTGGAAGTGGTCGATGTAGCCGTCCGACTCGTTGAAGTCGCCGTCACCGTCGAAGTCGTACCGGTCGTACTGGTCCATCGACTTGACGTCGGCGGCGATCTGCGCGTCGGTGCGGCCGGCGGCCTTCTGGTCGAGGACCCACTGGTTGGCGGCGTCGCGGACCAGGTCCCAGGTGTTGCTGCAGACGTTGCTGTCGCAGACGTTCGGGTCACCGGTCGGGTCGTCGTCGGCCTTCGGGTCGTCGGAACGACCGTAGCGGGCCTCGTTGTACTTGACCTTGACCCAGTCGGTGACCTCGCCCTCGACGCTGTAGCGACCCGAGGACTGGGCCTCGTAGTACTGCTTCAGCGACTCGTCACCGGGGTTGGTGCCGAAGTAGAGCTGCCGGTAGTGGTCGGCGTTGTAGTCCGGCTGCCAGACGGTGGAGTTGTCCACCGCCCGGTTGGGCGCCGGGATCTGGTTGTGCAGCGGCCCGTCGAACTTGGTCGGCCCCGCGGTGTTGGGGTCGATGTTCTTGTCCGGGAAGTCCGGGTGCCGCTCGTTGCCGAACTCGGCGAGGATCACGAAGATCTTGTCGGTCCGCTGACGGGAGAGTTCGACGTACTGGTCTTCCGTCTGGGCCGTGCCCGCCCCGGTGGTGCGGGCGCTGGCCCCGTCGGCCTGGGTCTTACCGACCTTGACGACGGTGCTGCCGTTGATCTTCTCTGCCTTGGCCTTGCCCTTGAGGACCTCGTTGAGGCCCTCCTGGCGCAGCGCTCGCCGCTTGTCCTCCAGCGGGTTCGGCAGGTCGTGGTCGGCAAGGGCGGGCTCGGCGACCGACGGAGCGGCCGTCGGCAACTTCGGCTGCGGCGCGGCACTGGCGGACGGTCCGAACGCCAGCCCCGTCGCCGTCAGCGAAAGCCCGAGCAGACCCACTGCGACTTTGCGCACGTGGTACCTCCGGTGTGAGGGAACCGACCCAACGGGGGTACGGGCCGGTGATAGATCGATCCCACTAGTGGGACCAATGGTGAACATAGACACTGCCGGGACGGGTGGGAAGATGCGCGCGTCGATTTGTTGCAAGATTTTGTTGGGAACGCTTTTCACCGTCACACCCCTGCGCTTCATCTGCGCCGCGAACCAGGGCGGACTGGCCGCGCGCAAAGACAGCGACATATTTCGATCAATATGATCGGGTGTACGACAGTGGGGCCGGCGGCGTTCCCGCCACCGGCCCCACCATCAGTTGTTGCTCCGCGAAACCGCTACTTCTTCGCCGGGGTGACGTAGATCGTGGCGGACGTGTTGTCCCGCGCGGTCTTACGGATCGTCAACGACACGCCGTTCTGCACGCCCGCGTCGCCGGGGTTACCGGTGCCGAGCACGATCGCGCCGCCGCCCAGCGTCACGCCGTAGAACTCCGGCGCCGGGCTGCCGTCCGGGTTGGTCACCCGGGTGGTGTACGGCGCGTTGCCACGCGACGGCACCACCACGGAGGCGTCGTTGTCCCGCGCGTACGGTGCCCCGTCGCGCATCTCGATGCCCGGGTACCAGCCCTTGGCGTCGGTGAAGCTCTTCACCGGTGCCTGCGCCTTGAACTTCGTGCAGTACGCGCTGTACGGCTCGTCCGCCGCCTCCAGGCACTCCGTGAAGGGGTACGTCTTCTGGAGCGTGAACGCCGCGTTGGCCGACTGCGGACGGCTGGGCAGGTTGTCCGTCACCGACGGGTCCTTCTCGGCCGCCGTGCCGGTCCGCCGGTACGGGTCGAAGTGCGAGTCCACGATGAGCAGACCGCCCTTCGCGCCGTAGCTGGGCAGCGCGGTCATCTGCCCGGTGACGTGGTTGACGTCGCCGAGCGCGCTGTCCCGATACCACACCAGCATGCCCGGCGCGTTGTAGGAGATCCGGTCGACCTTCCACGCCTCGTGGGAGTAGATGGTGTCGTAGGCGTACTTCAGGCCCTTGTCGAAGCCGTCGAAGTTGCGCCACTCGGCCAGGTAGTACTGCGCGTGCACCTCGGTGCCACCGGAGACCTTCCAGCCCGCGCCGGTGGTGTCCACGAAGGTGCCGCCGGTGGCCGTCCAGCCGTTGGCGCCGCCCTCGACGTCGTCGCTCCAGGTGGTGGCGCCGCCGCCGGTGACCGAGAAGTCGTCGACGAACCAGTTGCGCTCCTCGAACGCCTCATCGGTGGCCAGGCGCAGCCGCACCTGGACGGTCTTGCCCGCGTACGCCGACAGGTCGACGTAGTCGTGGCGCCAGCCGTCGGTGCTGCCGGTCAGGCCGTACTTCTTGCCGCCGAAGTCGTTCATCCGGCCGTTCGGGTCCGGGTAGTTGTCCGGCGTGGTGACCACGGAGCCACCCTCGGCGTACACCTTCTGCTCGGTCCAGGTCGCGCCGCCGTCGGTCGACAGCTCGACGAAGCCGAAGTCCCAGTCTTCTTCGATGATGTAGTTGTTCCACATCCAGAACTTGGCGTCCGCGGCGTTGGGCACGTCGACCGAGCGGCTCAGCTTGACGTCGGCCCAGCTCTGGTCGTTGTTGCTGTGCCACATCTTGGTGCCGCTGTGCGGCGTGGCCAGGACCGTCACCTTGTCCGGCAGGTCGACCTTGATGCCGTCCTCGGCGTCGATAGGCGTACGCGAGGTCTGCCCGAGCTTGACCTCACGCGGGTTGGACCCGGGGCGGATGGTCAGCGGGTCGGCCCAGCCGAGCACCCACTTGTCCCAGATGCCCATGTGCGTCGGGAGCGCCTGGAAGATCTCACCCGAGTGCGAACCCGAGGCCATCAGGTCCCAGAAGTCCACGTCGGAGTCGGCGTTGCCGGAGGTGTCGTAGAGGTCCGGCAGGCCGAGGTCGTGGCCGAACTCGTGGGCGAAGACACCGACACCGGCGTCCTCCGGCTGCACGATGTAGTTCGACACCTTCAGGTTGGTGCCCGGGATGCTGTAGCCACCCGGGACCGAGGAGGAGTGCGCCCAGACGGCGTACACGCCCTGGTCGCCGCCGCCGCGCGACTTGCCCTGGCCGGCGTGCACCAGCACCAGGTGGTCGATCACGCCGTCCGGCTCGAAGAGGTTGCCGTCACCGTCGCGGTCGGCCTGGTCCTCCTTGTCGTACTCGGCCCACGGAAAGCTCGGGTCCTTGGCGGCGAGCGCGTCGATCGCGTCGGCCGCCAGCTTGCCCGCGCCAGCCGGGTTGTCCGGGTGGCCGTTCATCGACTGCTCCCGGCCGGGGACCCAGTTGCCGTTCTCGTCCTGGGTGCAGCGGTTGGCCGCGTACCAGCCCTCGGAGTGCGGAACGGTGATCCACGGGCTGGCCTGCCCGTCGACCGTGTACGCGTTCTTGGACATCTCCAGGTACATGTTGTGCATCGTGCGACCGGAGAGGTCGATGCCCTTCTTGCCGTCCGGGCCCTTCAGGTCCTTGCGGACCCGCTCGGTGATGCCCTTCTTGCTGTACAGCATCTTGTCGTAGTGCGACGGCGAGAAGTCCGGCACCCACATCGAGTTGTTGTCCTCGTGCGGCAGCGTCGCCGGGTTCGCGATGGTGTTGTGCTTCGGCCCGTTCTGCACGGTGCCGGGGACACAGGTCCGATCCTCGAACACCGTCTTCGGGACCATCACGTTCGTGAAGTCGTCGTTCGCCTTGTCGTTGAACTCGACAAGCAGCGTCAGCAGCTTCGCCGTCTGCGTGGTCGGCGACTGCTTGATCTGCCGCGGGCTCTTGCCCGTCTTGATCGACTTGGCTTCGATCTGCGCGAGCTGGCGCGCGGTCACCGGGTTGCCCCGCGCGTGCTTCTGGTCGAACGCGCGCGCGGCGTCGACGGCGGGGGTGTAGACGCCACCCTTGCCCTTGACCTCGCGGCCGGTGGTGTCCGTCTGCACCTCGGGCTCGGCGTAGTTGATGTAGTACTCGTCAGCCCCGATCACCGCCCGGGGGGTGGTGGACGGCTGCGCCGCCGCACTTCCACTCACGGTCAGTGAGGTGGCCGCGAGGGCGATGACGGGCAGCGCGACGAGTAGTCGTCGACGCGACCCCGGATGGGAGTTTCTGTTCATGCCGCTCCGTTTCTCGGGCATGGGCGGAGGAAGCCGGCCGACTCCGGGCGCGCAGGGGCGCATCGAGGCCCACCGACCTCCGTGAAACTAAATGAGAAACACGCCGAACGGCGGGAACGTGATGGAGGCGTTATTCGTCCAACCTCCGCGGCCGGCGGGACGCGGTGGTCGTACCTCTACAAAAGACGACGGTGGGTGACGGTCCGGACGGACCGTCACCCACCGATGGGGTACGCCTGTCGTCAGTCCTCGTCGGACTTCGTGCCGCTCATCCCGGACGAGATCAGCTCCATCACCGAGGAGTCCTGCAGCGTGGTGACGTCGCCGAGCGACCGGTTCTCGGCCACGTCCCGCAGCAGGCGACGCATGATCTTGCCCGAACGGGTCTTCGGCAGCTCCGGCACCAGCATGATCTGTCGCGGCTTGGCGATCGGGCCGAGCGTCTTCGCCACGTGGTTGCGCAGGTCCGCGATGAGCTGCTCACCCGCCTCGCCGGCGATGTCCGTGCTGCCCCGTGGGATGGCGAACGCCACGATCGCCTGGCCGGTGGTGGGGTCGGTCGCACCCACCACCGCCGCCTCGGCCACCGACGGGTGCGACACCAGCGCCGACTCGACCTCGGTGGTGGAGATGTTGTGCCCGGACACCAGCATCACGTCGTCGACCCGACCGAGCAGCCAGATGTGCCCGTCGTCGTCCTTCTTCGCCCCGTCGCCGGCGAAGTACATGCCCTCGAACCGTGACCAGTACGTCTCGATGAACCGGTTGTCGTCACCCCAGATGGTGCGCAGCATCGACGGCCACGGCTCGCGCAGCACCAGGTAGCCGCCCCCGCCGTTGGGCACCGACTGGCCCTGGTCGTCCACCACGTCGGCGACGATGCCCGGCAGCGGAGTCATCGCCGAACCCGGCTTCGCCGCCGTCACCCCAGGCAGCGGGGAGATCATGATGGAGCCCGTCTCGGTCTGCCACCAGGTGTCCACGATGGGCAGCTCGCCGCCGCCGACGTGCTGCCTGTACCACATCCACGCCTCGGGGTTGATCGGCTCACCGACGCTGCCCAGGAGCCGCAGCGACGACAGGTCGAAGCCGGCGGGGATGTCCTCGCCCCACTTCATCATCGTCCGGATCAGGGTCGGCGCGGTGTAGAGGATGCTGACCTTGTACCTGTCGACGATCTCCCAGAACCGCCCCTTGTGCGGCGTGTCCGGGGTGCCCTCGTACATGACCTGGGTGGCGCCGTTGGAGAGCGGGCCGTACACGATGTAGGAGTGCCCGGTGACCCAGCCGATGTCGGCGGTGCACCAGTAGACGTCCGTGTCCGGCTTCAGGTCGAAGACCGCGTGCGTGGTGTACGACGCCTGCGTCAGGTAGCCGCCCGTGGTGTGCAGGATGCCCTTCGGCCGGGCCGTGGTGCCGCTCGTGTAGAGAATGAACAGCGGGTGCTCGGCGTCGAACGGCTGCGCCGTGTGCTCGGCCGACGCCGTCTCCACCACCTCGTGCCACCAGTGGTCCTTCTCCGACCAGGCCACGTCCTCGCCGGTACGGCGGACCACCAGCACGTGCTCGATCGACGGGCAGTTCGCCACCGCCTCGTCCACCGTCGGCTTCAACGCCGACGGCTTGCCCCGCCGGTAACCACCGTCGGCGGTGATCACCACCTTGGCGTTGGCGTCCTGGATGCGGTTGCTCAACGAGTCGGCGGAGAACCCACCGAAGACCACGCTGTGCGCCGCGCCGATCCGGGCGCAGGCCAGCATCGCGACCGCCGCCTCCGGGATCATCGGCAGGTAGATCGCCACCCGGTCGCCCGCCGTCACCCCCAGGTCGGTGAGCGCGTTCGCCGCCCGGCAGGTCAGCTCGTGCAGATCGGCGTACGTGAGAGTGCGGGTGTCACCCGGCTCGCCCTCCCAGTGGATCGCCACCTTGTCACCCCGACCGGCCTCGACGTGCCGATCAAGACAGTTGTACGCCACGTTGAGCTGCCCACCGACGAACCACTTCGCGAACGGCGGGTTCGACCAGTCGAGCACCTCGTCCCACTTCTTCGACCAGGCCAGGCGGTCGGCCTGCTTCGCCCAGAAGGCGAGCCGGTCGGCCTGCGCCTCGGCGTACGCGTCGACTGTGACGTTGGCGTGCGCGGCGAGTTCGGCCGGCGGGGGGAACTGGCGCGTCTCGTTCAGCAGATTGGCCAATGCCTCGCTCATGCCGTGACTCCTCGTCCTCGGGTGACCTGCGTCTCGCTGGGCACGAGGGTAGTCGCGGGGTCCCCGACCGGCGACCGCTGCCCACCCCGTCGCGCCGAGCGGCCCCCGCCGCGCGCCCGACGGCCGGCCCTGCCCGTCCCGCCCGGCCCCGGCCCGCCCTGCCCGGCCCGCCCCGGCCCGCCCTGCCCGGCCGGCCCTGCCCGCCCTGCCCTGCCCGCCCTGCCCGGCCCGCCCCGGCCGGCCCTGCCCGCCCTGCCCTGCCCGCCCTGCCCGGCCCGCCCCGGCCCGCCCCGGTCCGGTCTTGATCGACACGGGTTCGGCGATGTCGCGGTATCCGGACCGGTGGGACACCCCGATATCGCCGATCTCGTGTCGACCTTGCCCAGCGGCGGGACGGGAGCGGCGGGGACGGGAGCGGCGGAACAGGGTCGCCGGGTGGCCGGGGTCGCGTTGCGGGCGGGTGCGGCCCGTCGGGCCGGGCCGGGTCGCTAGCGTGACGGGGTGACCACCGACCCGCTCGCCCCGCTGCTCGCGCTCACCGACGTCGCCGCTGCCGTCGACCGGGCCCGTGAGCGCTTCGACCAGGCGCTCGGGCACCGCGCGCTGCGCCGCAACGGTGGCCAGGTCGCGGCCGAGGTCAGCCTGCGGTCGGCGGTGGCCAGCGCCGCGCTCGAAGGCGCCGTCCACGAGCGTGAGGAGGTCCGGGCCGGCACCGTCACCGACCCGGTGCTCCAGGGGGCGCTGCGGGTCGCCGGGGCGCTGCCCGGCCTGAGCGAACTCTGGCCGAAGGCACCCCGGCAGGCACTCGCCCGGCTGCACGTCCTCGCCGCCCGCGACATCGTGGGGGAGGCCGAGCTGGGCCGACCGGTGCCCGACCCGGTGGTCGCCGCCCGCCTCGACGGGCTCGCCGCTCTGGTGGCCGGCGGCACGAAGGTCTCGCCGCTGGTGCTCGCCGCCGTCGTACACGGGGAGTTGCTGAACCTGCGTCCGTTCGCCGGGCCGTCCGGCGTGGTGGCGCGCGGTGCCGCCCGACTGGTGCTGCTCGCCAGCGGCCTCGACCCGCGCGGCCTGCTCGGCGTCGACGTCGGTCACCGGGAACGGGAGCCCGAGTACGTCGGCTCGGCCGGCGCGTTCGCCACCGGCACCCCGGACGGGTTGCGCTCCTGGCTGCGCCACTACATGGCGGCCGTCGAGGTGGGCGCCGACCAGCTCACCGCCATCGGCGACGAGATCCTCGCGGCCGCCTGAGGTCGTTCAGGCCCGTCGTACCGCCCGGTTGACCTTGGCTTGGAGCGCCCGGCGGGCGATGGGCCCGAGGTCGTCGACGACCTCCAGCAGCAGCGCGAGTTGGTCGAGCGCGGCCATCGCCTGGTCGGCGCCGGCCCGGTCCACCCCGTCGTAGAGTTCCAGCCCGATGAACGCGGCCGAGACCGCACGGGCCAGGCCGGGTACGTCGGCGACCTCGGCGAACGGGGAACCGGCGAGCAGCCTGCGCAGGACTGCCTCGATCTCGTCCACCCACAGTTGGAGCGCGCCGGCGGTGGGGGCGGCCATCCGCTGGTCCGCCTGTGCGGCAGCGAGCATCTGGGCCAGGAACGTGACGTTGCCGAGTTGGCGTTCCTC
Source organism: Micromonospora sp. DT63 (assembly GCF_049841615.1). Lineage (NCBI taxonomy): Bacteria > Bacillati > Actinomycetota > Actinomycetes > Micromonosporales > Micromonosporaceae > Micromonospora > Micromonospora sp. DT63. The sequence continues at coordinate 614,218 of NZ_JBNCKQ010000003.1, forward strand.
CTCGTGCAGCGCACGCCCGACCGCGAGCAGTTCGCGCAGCGACCCGGCCGAGGCCAGGCGGGCGGACCAGTGCTCGACCCGCTTCGCGGTGCTGTCGCGGCAGGCCGCCGCGAGCAGGTCGTCGACGGTGCCGTAGTGGTAGAAGACCAGGGCCTGGTTCACCCCGGCGGCAGCGGCGATGGTCCGTGCGGAGACGCCCGCGATGCCGTGTTCGCGGATGGCGGCGATGGCGCCGTCAAGGAGACGCTGCTTGGTGTCGGACATGGCGCTCCTCGCGGGCGGGCCGGGTGCGGTGGTGCGATCATCGCATCGGTGACCAGTTGGGCGAGCCAGGCGACGCCCGGTAGCCGGACGGCCCAGCCGACCACCGCCCAACCGAGGTGCACGTGTTCGAGCGCGCGGGCGACGGCGGCCACCCCCCGTTGCGCGTGACCGTCGCCGCCCACGTACTCCGCCCGCCACAACACACGGTCGTGTTCCCGGGCGGGCCGGATGCGCAGCCCCACCGGGTGGCGCCGGGCCAGCATCCGCCAGATCGCCGCGCAGGGTCCGCAGTCGTCGTCCAGCCAGAGCACCGCGGGTGGCCCGGGCGCGTACGGCCGCCACCGGGGCCACCAGTCACGAACCTGCCGCCGGTACGACCGCCAGGAGTCCCCGTACCGGGCTCGCAGGTCGTGTCGCTCGTGCGGCGTCGCGACCGCCGCGCCGAACGCCACCGCCGACACCGCCGCCAGGACGAGCGTGGCGCTGCGCGTCACCGCTGCGGTGAGCAGCAGCAACACCACCGCGCTGAGTTGCATGGGGTTGGCCAGGTAGGCGTACGGGCCGGTGGTGACCAGTCGACGCGGCGGGTCCCACGGGTACGGCGTGCCGCCTCCCCGGGTGACGAACTCCGCGACCGCGGCCAGCGCCGGGGTGGCCGTCAGGAGGGCCAGTTGCGCCAGCACCAGCAACTCGGTGCGGTTCAGCCCGGTCAGTCGGGCCCACGACCCGTCGCCGAGTTCGAAGGCCAGGCTGGGCAGGAACCAGAGGAGCAGCGCGGTGAAGAGCCCTACCTGCAGCAGTGTCCTGGTGCGCAGGCGCCGCCGGTCGGCGCCGGACCGACCGAGCAGTTGGGCGGGTAGGGCCACCAGGAGCAACCCGGCCACCTCCCCGACGAGCCAGTACGGGCCGAGGTGGACAAGCGGGTGCAGCGCCGGCATCGCCACCACGTCGACCCAGAGCAGCAGACCCAGTGCGACAGGCAGGGGCAGCAACCGGCGCAGCAGCACGGGCAGCGGCCCCCAGAGCGCAGCCCAGCCGATCCACAGGTCCACCGGCATCCCCCGGTACGCGCCGTCGACCGGGGCGAACGCGTACCAGCCGGCCGTCCGGGCGGCCTCGTGCAGTGCGGCGATGCCGACCCCGGCGGCCACGAACGCCAACAGCGCGGCACCACGGGCGGCGCGGTCCCGCTCCCATGCGCCGACGGCGAGCACCGCGAGAAGCGGCACCCCCAGGCTCAACCACCTGGCGACTGTCACTTGAGTGCCAGCATGTCGAGCAGGTGGCCGACCCCGGCGCCGAGCAGCGCCTGCTGGATGGGGCCGAAGTACCAGGACGGGTCCAGACCCCGCGTGTAGTCGACCCGGATCTGGACCTCGGTGTGCCCGGCGTCGATCGCCCGCCAGGTCAGCGTCGCGTGCCGCCAGGTGAACCAGCGCGCGGTGATCGAACTGTCCTCGACGAACCGGAAATCCACACGTTCCGGCGTTACGTTCTCGACCTCGGCGAGCAGATGGCCGCCCGGGCCGTGCGCGCTGCCGTGGTAGCCGAACATCCACCTGTCGCCGGGATCGAGCCCGTCGCCGCTGACCCGCCCGGGTGTGGGCACGCCCAGCAGGCGCAACGGCGCAGACCGTACGGCCGTCGGGCGTGGACCGGCGGCAAGGCGCTCGGCCACCCGGTCGGCGGGTAGCTCGACGACGCGGGTCACCTCCACCGTCTGCTCCGGACCGAGCCGGGGAGCCATGCCACTGCCCTCCAGGCCGGGCAGGAGCAGCAGCGGCACGGCGACGAGCACGTAGGGCCGGTTGGCCTCCCGCAGGGCGCGGATCAGCGCGGTGGTGCCGTGGGCCACCGCGTACACCAGGGGGGCCGCCAGGATGACGCAGATCGCTCCCTCGTGCAGCGCCACCGCCGCCAGCAGCAGGGCCACGGTGGTGGCGGCGAAGACCTGGCCGTGGGCCGTCCGGCGCGGGGTCAGCGCGAGGGCGGCGGCCAGCAGCACCGGGAGCGCCACGAAGAGTACGGCGCTGTCGGCGCGGCCCTCACGCACCACCGCGACGAAGACCACCAGCCCGAAGAGCGTTATCAGGCCGGCCAGAGTCCAGTGGGCGGCGGTGCGCTGTGGTGGTGGTTCGGTGGTGTTGGTCCATCCGGACGGTTCGGGTGTCTCGTCGACGTCGGCCATGCTGATCTCCCCGTTTTAAGCGATCGCTCAAATCCGAGCGTACGACGATTTGAGCGATCGCTCAAGACGTTGCTGAGGGGAGGTGCGAAGGTGGGGCGGGCGGCTGGATCCGTCGATGCGGCGCTCGGCTGTCGGAGAGGCGGCGCCGCCCTGCTGTTGCCGGACCGGTCCTCGGTCTGGCCGGGCGGCTGCCTGAGGTGATCAGGCGGTGGTGGCGGCGCGGGTCCGGCGATGCCTGCCGTACCAGGCGATGCCGATGGCCACCCCGACCCCCACGCCCAGGGCCGCCGCGGCGACCGGAACGGCCGGCCGCTCCCGCAGCCGGCGACCCAGCGGAATCGGGTGCCGGAACTCCAGCACCGGCCAGGCGTTCTCCGAGGCCAGCTTGCGGAGCTGCCGGTCCGGGTTGACCACGCTCGGGTGACCCACGCACTCCAGCAGCGGACGATCGCTGTACGAGTCGGAGTAGGCGTACGAGTCGGCCAGGTCGTAGCCGCGCACGGCGGCCAGCTCGCCAACCGCCTCGACCTTGCTCGGACCGGCGGCGTAGAACTCGACCTCGCCGCTGTACCGGCCGTCCTGCACCGCCATCCGGGTGGCGATCACGTCGGTCACCCCGAGCAGCTCGCCGATCGGCCGGACCATCTCCTCGCCGGACGCGGAGACCAGCACCACGTCCCGCCCGGCTGCCTGGTGCTCCTCGATCAGAGCGGCAGCCTCGGCGTACACATAGGGGTTGATCAGCTCGTGGAGCGTCTCCGCGACGATCTGGCGGACCTGTTCCACCTGCCAGCCCTTGCAGAGCGCGGCCAGGTAGTCCCGTGTTCGGGCCATGGTCTGCTCGTCGGTGCCGCCCAGCCGGAACATCAGCTGCGCGTACGCCGACTTGACCACGTCACGCCGGGTGATCAGCCCGTCCCGGTAGAACGGCCGACCAAACGCCAGGGCGCTCGACTTGGCGATGACGGTCTTGTCCAGATCGAAGAAAGCGGCACTTCGGCCCACGGCGCGAAAGTCTAGCCGGATGGTCTATCGTCGGCGGGTGCCCGGGGTCAGGCCACCCCTCGGACCTGCGGGCGGGTGCCTCCAACTCCGCTGGGCGTGACCGTGCTCACACTCCGCGAGGAGAATTTCGCGCTGAGTGGAGTGAACACCACTCGACGTGACGGTTCCGCTCAGGCAGACTTGTCCGCACGACGAGCTCTCACATCCCCGAAACAGACAGACCCTCAGCGGTTGCACCCCCCGTGACCGCTGAGTGGTTCGGCTCGACCCCCCCGGAGCCGAACCGTCGACGACCCCCGTCTCCCCCCGACGGGGGTCGTCCCTTTGCGGGGAGCGCTCCCGCCCTGGTGGAAGCGCCTTTGCCGGCTCGGTCGGGCCCAACGCCGGGCGGAAAGTCAGCGAATCACCAGGGAACGTCAGCCGGACCCGGTCGGCGTAGTCGTCGGGCGTGTGCGTGTACCGGTCCAGCGTCGTCGACGCCTTCTCGTGGCCCGCCACCCGCCGCCGGAAGTTCGACTGCCGTTGCGGCTCACCGTGTCGGCGATGAGGCCAGCGTCCGCAAAGACACGGGGCACCGGATTCAGCGGTCATCAGCGGGCCGAATGGCGGCGAGGTTCGTTCCGTCGGTGGTCTTGGCGATGAGTTCCTTGAACCGGACCGGGTCGGATTCAGCGATCGCGCGGGCCGCAGCCACCCCGCGGTGCAGGCTCGCCGGATAGTAGGACTCATCCAGAATGAAGCCTCGGGCCAGCCATTCACGTGTGGCGTCGTGATCGCACTCGACGAAGGCGGTGAGACAGGCTGCGCGGTACCACCCGCGCAGGTCAGCAACCTCATCATCGTGGGCTTGGCTACCCGTTGTTGGCTGTTTGCCAGTCAGCGCTTGAGGCGACTCGTACACGAGCACGGCCTGCGACCAATACCAGGCGCGGACTGCGCAGACGCGTTGCAGTAGCGGGCCGGACGTAACGACCGAGATGAGGTACTCCTGGACCCGGCGACGGCCGACCGCCGTCAACACCGGTTCGATGAGTTGACGATTGGCGGCCACATCTTCGTCGCAGACCACTGCGGCCAGGACTCGGCTAGCCAGGGTGGCGGCCAGGTCAGGACGTTCTCGAAGAACGCAGGCAAGCTGCCAGCGCTTGCCGTTCCTCCGGTGGTAGCGACGGAACGACTCGTTGCTGGCGAACCTCGGCTGCAGTTCGGGCTCTACCCAGGCTGAGTCCAGCTCGGCTAGGAGGTCATCAAGCTGCCGCTCGAACTCGTCAGCCAGGTCGCCGTCCACCCATGCGTCCATGTCGACATCATCTGCGCCGACCCCCTCCGTCATCGACTGGCCGAACGGATCTTGTAAAGGGCGCGGGACGCAAGTGGTCAAGCATGTCCGGTGACCGGACCACGTCCGCAAGGACACCACTGCCGAAACACCCGGACGAGTGCGGACGCGATGCACAGAGCTTGTAAGCGAGACGTCGGGTGACTGTCGTTGCCCGCCGACGGAGCGCTCACCGCAGCTCCGTCTGAGTAGCCCGGTCGGCTTCCAAGTCATCGTCATGCAAAACCGCCTCTGGGTCTTCTGCGCCGAGTTGGGCGCGGACCGCGCGGTAGAACTCTTGGAGAGCGTCGTTGAGGCGAGCTGTTGGCGACTTGGAGGGGTACTCCGCTGCCCGAGGGTCACGGCCGTCCTCGGCCTGAACCCGCACAGCATAGGCATGGCGAGTTACTACCCGTGCTGCAGTCTGGACCCTCTTGTTGCCCAGTAGCCGAAGCTGCTCGCAGGCTACCCGCATCCCCTGGTGCGCTTCGTCTAGCGCCTTCCGGTGACTGTTCTCATCCTCGCTACGCGAGGGATGCTCTGCCAGGTGGCGCAGGGTGCGCGCCGAAGCGACGAAGGCGCCGCTTCGCTCAAAGAGCGCGCTGTCCCAGCGAGCCCGGACCTCGGCTGCCATCCGCTGGTTGTTCGTCCTCACCACGACATAGGCCGCGACGGACGCCGAGATCAGGCCGCCGAGGAACGACAGGGCGGCGGTCAGCCATTGCATCCACCGAGTGTCGTCTCGATCATGCTTGAAATCTAGACAGAGGCAGCGACGAGGCAGCAGACCCTCCGTTGTGGAGCACCACCAGCCGTCACCTGACGATCCTCCCTACCTGCCAGTCGACACTGTCTGATGAGCACCGACACTGGCCGGCAAGCTGAGACCGCATCCCCCGACGGGGGTCGTCTCTTTCCGCTGGGAGCGCCCCCTAATCCAGCGCGAGTCGGCGGGCGCCGAACAGCTCGAAAAGCCTGGGCAGCCGCTTTCGCCACTCGGCCTCGTCGCTGAGGTCCCAGCGCTCGTCGGCTGGCTCCGGGCTCGGCGGTGGCGCAGTGGCCGCGGACTCCGCTGATTCGACGGCGTCCCAGAAGGCCTCATCGTCGCCGGTCAGTTGCTCGTACGCCTGCTGCGCGGCGAACTGGAGGGCTTCGTCGCCGATCCACAGGTCGCGGCCTTCCGATGCGCTGATCTGCCGTACCGCGGGATGGTCGGCGAGCGAGTCGGGGTCCCGCGCGGCTGACTCGAACGCCGCTCTGCCCAGGCCGACCAGCCCTGCCTGGAAATCGGAGAATCCGTCGTCGGAGAGGAACCCGTACTCGATGATCCAGCACGCCGCGCAGAGATCCCAGGTGTCGGCCTGGTCCATCACCTCGTTGAGCGTCTGGTCGAACGCCACGATGTGTGACAACGGGAGTCGCGTCAGCTCCGCGACCAGGGCGTCAGCGACCACATCCGGCTGACCGTCGGGGCGGGGTTGGTCCGCCGCTGCGCCGGCCGCTGCTCGTGCCCGCTCCACGATGCTCCAAAACTCTTCCAGCTCCACGGCCGGGAGTGTCCCCGACGGCTGTGACAGTCGATCTCGGCGGCTCAGTCTCTGCTGATCTTCGATCCGGCGACGGGTGAGCTGCTCGCCCACGAGTTGCTGACGCGGGCTCCGGTGCGGATCAGCGCGTACCGGCTGATCCTGGAGACGACCTGGACTGACCGGATCGGCTGACCGCCGACTTTGTGGGACCGCTCTCTCGGGAGCGGCCCCACGGTGTTTTCCCGGTAGCCGCCCTAGCTGCGCGGCAACCCGCGCGCATAGCAGATCAACCGTCTCGTCGGGCGTTGTCCACAGGCCCCGGAGTTGTCCACAGGCGAGGCGTCGGGGGGAGTCCGCGAGGCCGATCGCGAGCAGGGTCGGCGGTGCATCCGATCCCGACCGCTGGAGGCCGCGATGGCACCCCGTACCTCCGTTCCGCCGATCCGACGGCTCCCACTGGTCGTCACGGGGGACGGCGACCTGCTCGACGACCTGCTCCGGCTCGCCGCTGCCGGCGGCACCGAGGTGGAGCTCGCCGCCGACCCGGCCGCCGCCCGCACTCGCTGGGGTCCCGCGCCGCTGGTGCTGCTCGGCGCCGATCAGGCGCAGGCGTGCCTGCGCGCCCGACTGCCGAAGCGGCCCCGGCTGGTGCTGGTCGGCCGGGCCGGTCAACTCGACCCCGGCTGGCACATCGCCGAGCTGATCGGAGCCGAGCACGTCGCCGCACTGCCCGCCGCCGAGCCCTGGCTGGTGGACCGCCTGGCCGAACAGGGCCCCGACCAGCAGAACGGTCCGGGTGCCCGGGTCGTCGCGCTGTTCGGCGGTCGGGGCGGTGCCGGCGCGAGCGTCCTCGCGGGCGGGCTCGCCGTGACCGCGGCGCGGGCCCGACTGCGCACCCTGCTCATCGACGCCGACCCGCTCGGGGGTGGCCTGGACCTCGTGCTGGGCTGGGAGCAGCTGGAAGGGCTGCGCTGGCCGTCGCTCACCGACGCGGACGGGCGGGTGGACGCGCCCGCGCTTGTCGATGCGCTGCCCAGCCGGGGCGACCTGGTGGTGCTCTCCTGGGATCGCGGCGAGATGCTGGCGCTGCCCGCCTCCGCGATGGCCGCGACCGTCGACGCCGCGCACCGTGGCCGGGACTTCGTGGTGATCGACCTGCCCCGACAGTTGGACGACGCCGCCGTGGTCGCGTTGCAGGCAGCCGACCAGGCGTACGTCGTCGTGCCGGCGGAGCTGCGCGCCACCGCGGCCGCCGCCCGGGTGGTGGCCTCGGCCGCACCACACTGCGCCGCGCTCTCGGTGGTGGTGCGTGGGCCCGCCCCGGGCCGCCTGCGCGCCACCGAGGTGGCACGGGCACTCGGGCTTCCTCTCGCTGGCACGCTACGTCCCGAACCCGGGCTCTGCCGGGGGCTCGAACGCGGCGAGGCACCGGCGGCGGCCGGCAAAGGCCCGCTCGCCACGCTCTGCCGACGGATCGTCGCGGACCTCACCGGCGTCCCCGCGACGGGTGCGGCATGAGCGGCCGGCCGGAGGACGGCACCTTCGCGGCCCGGGTGCGCCAGCGGATCGCCGCCGCCACCGACCCCGTCACCCCGGCGGCGATCGTGTCCGCCGTACGCGCCGAGCCCACCGCGGCGGTGTTGGGCGACACCGCAGTACTGCGGATCGCCGACCGGGTGCACGACGACCTCGTGGGCGCCGGGCCGCTGGCCCCGCTGCTGGCCGATCCGGAGGTGACCGACGTCCTGGTCAACGGTGTCCGCGTCTGGGTCGACCGGGGCGCGGGGCTGCACCAGGTAGCGGTCCCGGTGGGCTCGGTCGAGGACGTCCGCCGGCTGGCGCAGCGACTGATCGCCAGCGCCGGGCGGCGGCTCGACGACGGCTCCCCGTACGCGGACGCTCGGCTTCCCGACGGCACCCGGCTGCACGCCGTGCTGCCGCCGGTGGCGACCGAGGGGCCCTACCTGTCCCTGCGGACGTTCCGGCACCGCCCGTTCACCCTCGACGAACTGGTGCGCCAGGGGACGGTGCCGCGACCGGTGGCGCCACTGCTCGCCGCCGTCGTCGCGGCCCGGCTGGCATACCTGGTCACCGGCGGCACAGGCTCGGGCAAGACGACCCTGCTCAACACGTTGCTCGGTTTGGTGCCCACCACGGAGCGGATCGTCCTGGTGGAGGACGCGGCCGAGTTGCAACCGGGGCACCCGCACGTGGTCGGGCTCCAGGCCCGCACCGCCAACGTCGAGGGGACGGGCGTCGTCAGCCTCGGCGACCTGGTTCGGCAGGCGTTGCGGATGCGCCCGGACCGGCTGGTGGTCGGGGAGTGCCGGGGCGCGGAGGTGGTCGACCTGCTGGCCGCGCTGAACACCGGCCACGACGGCGGCGCCGGCACGCTGCACGCCAACACCCCGTCCGACGTGCCGGCCCGGCTGGAGGCGCTCGGCATGCTGGGCGGGCTGCCCCGCTCCGCCCTGCACGCCCAGGTGGTCGCGGCGCTCCAAGTGTTGCTTCAGGTACGCCGAGGGGACCGCGGTCGTGTCCTCGAGTCGATCTGCCTGCTGCTCCCCGAGGGGCCCGAACGACTGGCCACTGTGGTGCCCGCCTGGATACGTGGACGTGGGTTGGGGTTGGCCGCACGTACCTTCGGCACGCTGCTGCGAGACCGGGGCGTGGCGGTGCCGCCGATCCTCAGCGAGCCGTGGCCCGGATCGGCGGGCCCGGCATGACCGGCGGAACGGCGCTCGTGGTGGCGCTGCTGCTGGCCGCCGCGGTCCTGGTGGCCTGGCCGGTGCAGAGCGTCCGGGCACGCCGCCGCCGAGTGCTGGCACCGGGCCGTGGCGCCACCGGCGCTGATCCGGACGACGCTCTGGTGGAATGGATCAGGGGCCTCGCTCGGGCGCGGGGCGGGCCGACCGATGAGCTTGGCGGGGTGTCGGACCAGGTCCATCCGGGTGCCCTCTCGTACCCGCCGGGAGCGTCGACGTCCGTCAGCGGGCGGACGGTTGTCGCCTGGTCCACTCGGGACCTCGACGACAGCCCGAGCCGTCCGAGGGCGACCGGCGGGCCGGGTGGATCCACGCGACCGGCAGGTCCGGCACGGCCGCCGATCCGTCGGGATCCTCGCCGCCCGGCTGCCACTGCCCGGCCGGAGACCGAGACCATCGAGGCCGTCGAGCATCCGGGCCGCAGCAGGGCCGACCCGGCGGACCATCGCACCGTTGGCCCGCCGGACCAACGCCTCGTTCGCCCGGCGGACCGAACGGCCGGCGCGTCGTACGAGGCCCGTCGGCTGCGCGTGCGTCGGTCGCCGAGGCGTGTGCTGCTGCTGGTTGGCCTGGTGGGGGCAGGGGTCGGTGCCGTGTCCGCCGGGCCGGTGGCCGCTGTCGCGGTGGCCGGCTACGGCACGCTGGCCGTGCGCGCCCTGCTCCGCTGGAGAGCGGGCCGGCACGCGGACCTGGTAAGGCGGCGCGGCCTGGACCTGCTCTGCGGTCTGGCAGCCGACCTCCGGGCGGGCCTGCCCGTCCCGCCAACCCTGGAGATCGCCGCCGTCGAGGGGACGGGTCGAGCCGACCGGCTTCGCGAGCTCACCTCGGCCGCCGTGCGGCTGGCGGACCGGACCGGCGCACCGCTGGCCGAGCTGATCGAGCGCATCGAGGCGGACGCCCGGGCGACCGACCGGGGCCTGGCCGCCGCGGCGGCACAGGCGGCGGGCGCCCGCGCCACGGCCTGGTTGCTGGCGGCCCTGCCGGTTGGCGGGATCGCGCTCGGCTACGGGATCGGAGTCGACCCCTTGGCGGTGCTCCTGCACAGCACTGTCGGCGGGGTCTGCGCGGTCATCGCGGTCGCCCTGCAGATAGTCGGCCTGTTCTGGGCCGAGCGGTTGGGCGCGGCGTCGGGGCGGGCCGCCTGATGTCCCCGGTGCGCCTGGGCGGTTCGGTCGGTCGGCGCGGCTCGCCGCACCGGGCCGGCTCGGGTGGCGGCGGTGTGGAGAGTCGGCGACGACCGGACGCGATCCGCCTCGCGGCAGCGATGGCCGGGCTCGCCGTCGCGGTGGTCGTCGGGGGCTGGTTCGGGCTGCTCGGTGCGGTTCCGACCGCAGTCCTGCTGGACGTGCTGCTGCGGCGGATCGAGTCTCCGGCGGCGCGTGACCGGCGACTCCGGGAGGCCGCCGACCTGCCGCTCGCCGCCGACCTGCTGGCGGCGGCGATGCGGGCGGGTGCGCCGGTGGACCGCTCGGTGCTGGCCGTGGCCGAGGCGCTGGACGGCCCGCTCGCGAGCCGACTGGCCCGGGTCGGCCGCACCCTGCTCCTCGGCGGTGGCCAGGCCGAGGCGTGGTCGGCGTTGGACGGGGTGCCGGGAGCCGATCGGATGGCAGCGGCGGCCTTCCGCTCGGCCAACAGCGGCGCCGCGCTGGCCGGTGCGCTGACCCGTCTCGCCGACGACCTGCGGGCCGACCGGGCCACCGCCGCCGAAGCGTCGGCCCGCCGGGCTGGCGTCCTCATCGTGCTGCCGCTGGGGCTGTGCTTCCTGCCCGCGTTCATTCTCGCCGGCCTGGTGCCGGTGATCGTCGCCGTCCTCGGCGACGTGCTCTGACCCATCGAGAAAGGAAAGACGCATGCGCAAACTCATCGCCCGACTCCGCGGCGACGACGGGATGAACACCGCCGAGTACGCCGTGGGCACGCTCGCCGCGGTGGCCTTCGCCGGGATTCTGTTGAAGGTCCTGACCTCCGGCAATGTCCAGTCGGCGCTGACCGCAGTCATCGACCGGGCGCTCAAGTGAGCGGGCGCCGGCAGGTCGGCCATGGTCGGAGACCGGGTACCCCCGGGCGAGCGTGCGACGGCAACCGGGGGGCCCATTTCGTCGGCGGCGACCGGGGCTCCTTCACCGCCGAACTGGCGGCCGGCCTGCCGGCGCTACTCCTGCTGCTGCTCGCCGGCCTGACCGCGGTCAACGCCGTCAGCACCCAGGCGAGCTGTCTGCACACGGCCCGGGAGGTGGCGTTGGCCGCCGCCCGGGGAGCCGACAGCGCGGATGGGGAGCGCGCGGCGCCACCGGGGGCAGAGGTGTCGGTGTCGGTCGACGGCGACCGGGTGCAGGCGACGGTCCGCGCGCCCGTCCGCGCGCTGGGCGGCCGGCTACCGAAGATCACCGTTCTCGCCACCGCCGTCGCAGCCGTGGAACCCGGCGCGGACGAGGGGAGATGGTGATGCGGCATCCCGACACCCGGTCGCGAGGGCACGGCCCGGACGCCGAGCGACACGACGGCGACCGACCGGACGCCGAGCGACACCACGGCGGCCGACCGAACGCGGAGCGAGGTGGTGCAACCGTGCTGCTGCTCGCGTTGGGACTGGTCTTCGTGCTGGTTGGGACGTTCGGCGCCGCTGTCACCGCCGCCGGGATGGCGGCTCAGCGGGCGGCGGTGGCCGCTGATCTCGGTGCGCTGGCCGGGGCTGCCCGGGCGCTTGACGGCGACGCGGTGGCGTGCGCGTCCGCCGCGGACATCGCCCACCGCAACGCTGGCCGACTGATCGACTGTCTCCTCGACGGGCTGGACGTGCTGGTGACCGTCGAGGTGGCGTTCACACCGCTTCCGGGCGTGACCCGGGTCGTCGCGTCGACGGCCCGCGCCGGCCCGGTACGCGGCTGAGTCGATGGTCCGCGTGGACCGCGCCGGGCTGTTCGACCGCGGCCGGCTGGCCGGGACAGGCTTGGGGTCCTGTCCCGGTCAGCGGCCGAGAGGGTGGGTCGCCGGGTGTGAGCCGGGTTGCGTCAGCGGGACTGGAGCGCGTCGAGGGCGACGGCCATCGCGATGACGAGACGACGGTCGATCTGCGGGTTCTGCACCTCGACGACGTACTTGTCGCGCAGGCCCCACTTCTTCACCACCGAGAAGATCGGCTGACCGCCGGCGGTGAAGTCGAAGTGGTACGGCAGCCAGGACAGCGAGTCGACGAACCGGCGCAGCAGCGCCACCGGCAGGCTGCGCTCCTGGCCCGTCACCTGCGGCAGGCCGGCCTGCTCGACGTGCCAGGTGGAGCGGAGCAGCGACTGGGCGAAGTCCTTGCGGAACAGGCCGATCGCGTTACCGGCCGCGTCGGTGACGTCGTACGTCGCGCCGAGGTCGATGCGCTGGCGGGCCTTGAAGCCGAGCAGGGGCTGCTGCTTGGAGTCGTCGGTGTAGATCGTCACCTGCTCCTTGAAGGCGAGCCGCTTCTGCTGCGCGAACGCCAGCAGCTCACCCTCGGTGCCGTCCGGCGCGACCGCCCGGACCTCGTACTGGTTGACCATCATCCGCAGCCGCTGGCGGATGTGGAACTGCTGCAGGGCCTGCAAGTTGTCGAGCTGCATGTGTTCTCCTCAGGGGGATGGTGCGCCGGAGTCTCGCACAGCCAGGCAACCACCGTCGGCCCGTGCCCCTGGCGCTCCCACCCCCACCGGTCCGCCCCGCGGGACCGGGCCCGCGACGGTCAGCGACCGTCCACGGTCACGCGCAACGACCAGGTGTTGAGCACCTGGTGGATGCTGCGCAGCCGTTCGTTGATCTGCTCCAGTCGTTCCGCCTGGGCCAGGGCGGCCAGCGCCGCCCCAAGTGCGATCTGCTGATCAAGGGTGAGGTGGTCCTGGTCGATGGTGTAGAGCAGGTCGACGGTCTCAGCGATCGTGTCGGCCACGGCTTCTCCTCGGGCGCGGGGGCTAACTGGAACACAAGCATCGATGGAAGCGCTCCCATGCCATTGTGCCCAGTGCCGTCGGGATTCATGCAAGGTGCGTCAGGCGGGCAGATTCTCCAGCACCACGTCGAGCACCCGGATCGCGTCCGGCTTCGAGAGCGGGTTGTTGCCGTTGCCGCATTTCGGCGACTGCACGCAGGACGGGCAGCCGGTCTCGCAGCCGCACTCCGCGATGGCGTCCCGCGTGGCGCGCAGCCACGCCGAGGCCGTCCCGTACGCCCGCTCGGAGAAGCCGGCGCCGCCCGGGTGCCCGTCGTAGACGAAGACCGTCGGCGCCTCGGTGTCCGGGTGCAGGGCGGTGGAGAGCCCGCCGATGTCCCACCTGTCGCACGTCGCCATCAGCGGAAGCAGGCCGATCGCGGCGTGTTCGGCGGCGTGCAGCGCACCCGGGACGTCGGCCTGCTGGACCCCTGCGGAGGCCAGCGACCGCGGTGACAGCGTGAACCAGACCGCCACCGTGCGCAGCTCCCGGGTGGGCAGGTCGAGCGGCCGGGTGTCGATCACCTCGCCGGTGGCGATCCGACGCCGCTGGTACGACACGACCTGGCTGGTCACGTCCACCTCGCCGAGGAACATCCCGACCGGCCCGGCGTCGACGTAGGAGCGCACCGACACCACGGACAGGTCCGTGACGTCCCGGGCGTGGGTGGACCAGTCCGGCTCCTCGACGTGCACCAGCGCGCAGCCGTCGGCCAGGTCGAGGTCGTCGACCACGTACGAGATGCCCTGGTGCAGGTAGACCGCGCCGGGGTGGAGCAGGAAGTGCGACGAGCCGCCGTCGACGGTGCCGAGCAGCCGGCCCGTGGCGGACTCCACCACGCACACCGGGGCGCCGCCCTCGCCGCGCAGGTCCACCTCGGGGCGCTCGCGGTGCCGCCAGTACCAGCCGGTGGGCCGCTGCCGCAGCGCGCCGGCCTCGACCAACTGGTCGATGGCCTCCTTCGCCCCGTCGCCGAAGAGCGCCAGGTCGGCCGGGGTGAGCGGCGCCTCGACTGCCGCGCAGGCCAACTGCGGCGCCAGCACGTACGGGTTGGCCGGGTCGAGCACCGTCGCCTCGACGGGCGCACCGAAGATCGCCTCCGGGTGGTGCACCAGGTAGGTGTCCAGCGGGTCGTCCCGTGCCACCAGTACGGCGAGGGCCTCCTGCCCGGATCGCCCGGCACGGCCGGCCTGCTGCCACAGCGACGCCCGGGTGCCCGGATAGCCGCAGATCAGCACGGCGTCCAGACCGACCAGGTCCACGCCCAGCTCCAGCGCGTTGGTGGAGGCGAGGCCGAGCAGGTCACCGTGCAGCAGGGCACGTTCCAGCTCGCGCCGCTCCTCGCGCAGGTAGCCGCCCCGGTAGGCGGCGACCCGGTCACCGAGCCCCGGGACGGCGTCGTCCAGGGCCCGGCGCGCGTTGGCGGCCACCACCTCGGCGCCCTTGCGGGATCGCACGAACGCGAGCGTGCGTACGCCCTCGGCGACCGTGTCGGCGAGCAGGTCCGCGGTCTCGCGCAGCGCCGACCGGCGGACCTGGACGAGGTCCGTGGTGGCGTCGTGGTCGCCGGCGGCCTGCGCGGGCACCGCGGGGGTGGCCGAGTCGGGTGCGAGCAGCGGCGGCTCCCAGAGCGCGAAGGTCACCCCGCCGCGCGGTGAGGCGTCCTCGGTGACCGCCGTCACCGGCAGGCCGGTCAGTCGGCCGGCGGCGGTCGCCGGGTCGCCGGACGTCGCCGAGGCGAGTACGAACACCGGGGTGGCGCCGAAGCGGGCGCACTGCCGGCGCAGTCGCCGCAGCACGTGCGCCACGTGCGAGCCGAACACCCCCCGGTAGGTGTGGCACTCGTCGATCACCACGTACGCGAGGCGGCGCAGGAAACCGGACCACTGGGCGTGGCCGGGCAGGATGCCGTGGTGCAGCATGTCGGGATTGGTCAGCACGAAACGGGAGTGCCGGCGGATCCACTCCCGTTCGGCGCGCGGCGTGTCCCCGTCGTAGCAGGCGGGGCGTACCCCCTCCAGCTCCAAGCCGGCGACGGCGCGGAGCTGGTCGGCGGCGAGGGCCTTGGTGGGCGCCAGGTAGAGAACTGTGGCCCGGGGGTCGGCGAGCAGGGTGGCCAGCGCCGGGAGCTGGTACGCCAGCGACTTGCCGGACGCGGTGCCGGTGGCGACGATCACGTGGCCGCCGTCGTACGCCAGGGTGGCCGCCTCGGCCTGGTGCTGCCAGGGCGCGACCACGCCGCGGCGGGCGAACGCCGCCCGCAGCTCCGGTGGTGCCCACGCCGGCCAGGGTGCGGGCACGCCGACCCGGGCCGGCACCCGCTCGACGTGGGTGACCGGGTCGCCGGCGCCCCGGGCGCGTAGCCGGCGCAGCAGGTCGACCGGCGCTGGTCCGACGTCGTGACCTGCGGATACGGTGGGCGCGGCGGACGACTCCAGGTCACGGCGCGGCGTAGGCCGCGCCGAGAGGAAGTCGTTGGAGGTCACGTCCTGCACTCTCGCACTGGTGTTCGGAGATGAAAAGCCGGGGCCGGGGGTAAGGGGAAGCCTCCGCCGGTGACCGCAGGGTGTCCCGGCGGTAGTGGTTAGATGCCCAGGAGAGTTTACGGCTCTGGCGAGGAGGACCGATGGAGCTGTCGCTGGCGACGCGCACCGTGGGCGAGCACACGGTGCTCGAGGTCGGCGGTGAGGTGGACGTCTACACCGCGCCCCGGCTCCGTGAACGACTCCTCGAGCTGATCGACGGTGGCGCCCGGCACGTGGTCGTCGACCTCGGGCGGGTGGACTTCCTCGACTCCACCGGTCTCGGCGTGCTGGTGGGCGCGCACAAGCGGCTGCGTACGGCCGGCGGCTCGTTCGCCCTGGTCTGTGACAAGGAGCCGCTGCTCAAGATCTTCCGGATCACGGCGCTGGACCAGGTGTTCCCGCTGCACCCCACGGTCGAGGCTGCGGTCGGTGCGGGCCCGACCGGCGCCAACGCGTGATGGCGACGGTCCGGCTCTCCTTCTCTCCGGCGCCGGTACACGTGCGTACCGCCCGACTGGTCGGCGTCGCCGTCGCCCGGCGTGCCGGTGTCCGCGAGGATCTGCTGGACGAGGTGCGCCTGGCCATCGGTGAGGCCTGCACCCGGGCGGTCGCCCTGCACCGGCAGTACGGCCTGGCCGATCCGGTGCTGGTGGAAATGTCCGACGGCGGCACGTACGCGGTGCGGGTGGTGGACCGTGCGCCGATCGAGGCCGGCATCGGGTTGGCGGCGCTGCCGCCGGACGAGTTGGCCAACGAGTCGCTGACCGACGAGGCGTTGACCACGGGCGTCGGGTTCGCCCTGCTGGCGGGCTTCGTCGAGGATCTGCAGGTGCGCCCGGTCGACGAGGGCATCGGCACCGAGGTGCGGATGGTGTGGCCGGTCGGCCGCTGAGTCGAGGAACCGCTCAAGCCCGAGAAACCGCCGAAGAAGGCCGTATCCCTGCCGAGGGTGCGGCCTTCTCGTCATGGATCGGGCCCTATATCAGATTTCGTTTCATAACACAGCGACGAAGATCATCGAGACACGGTGCCACCTCGGTGTGACCTCGAACACTGTGGAGGGCTACAGTACCCGGGTTGTCAGCAAGTGATCCAACCCGCAGCCAGCGGGTATGGGTGGTCATCGCTGGTCCGCTGGGGTGGGTTGGCGCGCGCTTGCGAGTCCGCATCCAGGCGTCGACCGGTGCGTCTCCACCCGTCGACGCGAGTGTTCGGTAACAGGAGGACACAGATGTCCGAGACCTTGGCCGCCGATGGCGGCGGGCTTTCCCTTACCGGAAGCAATGTCACATACGTCGTCATCGCCGCGGTCATCGCGCTGGTGGCGCTCGTCTTCGCCGCCGCGCTGACGAAGACGGTGCTGGCAGCCGGCAAGGGCACCACGAACATGCAGGAGATCTCGGGGGCGGTCCAGGAGGGCGCCTCGGCCTACCTGCTCCGCCAGTTCCGCACCTTGGCGATCTTCGTCGTCGTCGCCGTGGTGCTGCTCTTCCTGCTGCCGGTGCACGACACCGACGGCAGCGAGGTGGCCGTGAAGCTCGGCCGCTCGCTCTTCTTCATCGTGGGCGCCGTGTTCAGCGCGTCCATCGGCGGTGCCGGCATGTGGTTGGCGACCCGCGCCAACCTGCGTGTGGCCGCCGCCGCCCGGGAGCGGCAGGGTGGCCGCGAGGCGGCCATGAAGATCGCCTTCCGGACCGGCGGCGTGGTCGGCTTCCTCACCGTCGGCCTCGGTCTCTTCGGCGCCGCGCTCGTCGTCCTGGTCTACCGGGGTGACGCGCCGACGGTGCTGGAGGGCTTCGGCTTCGGCGCCGCGCTGCTGGCGATGTTCATGCGGGTCGGCGGCGGCATCTTCACCAAGGCCGCCGACGTCGGCGCCGACCTGGTCGGCAAGGTCGAGCAGGGCATCCCCGAGGACGACCCGCGCAACGCCGCCACCATCGCCGACAACGTGGGCGACAACGTCGGTGACTGCGCCGGCATGGCCGCCGACCTCTTCGAGTCGTACGCGGTGACGCTTGTCGCAGCGCTGATCCTCGGCCGCGCCGCCTTCGGCGAGGACGGGCTGGTCTTCCCGCTGATCATCTCCACCATCGGCGTGCTGGTCGCCATCGTCGGCGTCTTCATCACCCGGCTGCGCGCCTCCGACCGCAGCGGCCTCACCGCGATCAACCGGGCCTTCTACATCTCCGCCGTGCTCTCCGCGGTGCTGGTGGCGATCGCCGCGTACGCGTACCTGCCGGCGACCTTCGCCGAGCTGGAGGGTGGCCTCACCGACGTCGACCGTAACCCGCGACTGGTGGCCATCGGCGCGGTCGTGATCGGCATCGTGCTGGCCGCGGCGATCCAGGCGCTGACCGGGTACTTCACCGAGACCAACCGCCGGCCGGTGCAGGACATCGGCAAGAGCTCGCAGACCGGCGCCGCCACGGTGATCCTCGCCGGCATCAGCATCGGGCTGGAGTCGGCTGTCTACTCGGCGCTGCTGATCGGCGCTGGCGTCTTCGGGGCGTTCCTGCTCGGCGGCAGTTCCATCACGCTGTCGCTGTTCGCGGTGGCGCTGGCCGGCACCGGCCTGCTCACCACCGTCGGCGTCATCGTCGCCATGGACACCTTCGGACCGATCTCCGACAACGCGCAGGGCATCGCCGAGATGTCCGGCGACATCGACGAGCACGGCGCCCGGACGCTCACCGAGCTGGACGCGGTCGGCAACACCACCAAGGCGATCACCAAGGGCATCGCGATCGCCACGGCGGTGCTGGCGGCGACCGCGCTGTTCGGCTCGTACACCGACACGCTGCGCACCTCGTACGCGGACGCCGGTGTGGGCGACGTCGGGACCGAGATCCTCAACTCGCTGAACGTGGCCAACCCGCGCAACCTGGTCGGCCTGATCATCGGTGCGGCTGTCGTCTTCCTCTTCTCCGGGCTGGCCATCAACGCGGTGTCCCGCTCGGCCGGCGCCGTGGTGATGGAGGTCCGCCGG
Organism: Micromonospora sp. DT63; assembly: GCF_049841615.1. NCBI lineage: Bacteria > Bacillati > Actinomycetota > Actinomycetes > Micromonosporales > Micromonosporaceae > Micromonospora > Micromonospora sp. DT63. The sequence goes on from NZ_JBNCKQ010000003.1 coordinate 632,751, forward strand.
CAGTTCCGTGAGCTGCCCGGCATCATGGACCGCACCCAGCGCCCGGAGTACGGCAAGGTCGTCGACATCTGCACCCGGGACGCGCAGCGCGAGCTGATGACCCCCGGTCTGCTCGCCATCCTGGCGCCGATCGCTGTCGGCTTCGGCCTCGGGCCCGGCGCGCTGGCGGCGTACCTCGCCGGTGCGATCGGCGCCGGCACCCTGATGGCTGTCTTCCTGGCCAACTCCGGTGGCGCGTGGGACAACGCCAAGAAGCTGGTCGAGGACGGCGCGTACGGCGGTAAGGGCTCCGAGGCGCACGCCGCCACGGTCATCGGCGACACCGTCGGCGACCCGTTCAAGGACACCGCCGGCCCGGCGATCAACCCGCTGATCAAGGTGATGAACCTGGTCTCGCTGCTGATCGCGCCCGCCGTGGTGGCGTGGAGCGTCGGCGACGACCGCAACGTCGGCCTGCGGGTGACCATCGCGCTGGTGGCGACGGCGATCATCGTGGCGTCGGTGGTGTTCAGCAAGCGCAAGGGCATCGCGATGGACGACTCCGACGCCGGCGGCAACACCGGTGCGGGCAGCGCCGACCACCGGCCGGAGACGATCAACGCCTGAGCGACACCGGCACCGGGGTCCCCGTCCGACGTACCCGTCGGGCGGGGACCCCGGCCATCCGGACCGGTGCCAGGCCTGGCCGCAGGCCGTACGCTGCAACGCATGCGTACGTGCCGGGCGTCTGCCGCCGGAAAGCTCACGGTGGTCCTGGCCACGATCGTCGTCGTCCTTTCCGGTTGCGGTGGTGGGCCCAGCCCGCGGGCCTGGGCGGCGTCGGTCTGCGGCGCGCTCACGCCGTGGCGTTCCGAGATCAGCAAGTTGACCAGCAGCGCCGATCAGCAGATGACGGCGCAGACCACTCCGGCGCAGGCCAAGGAGAACCTGGTGCGGCTCTTCGGCGGTGCGGAGCAGGCCAGTGAGACCGCGCGCCGCAAGGTCGAGCAGGCCGGCGTCCCGGAGACCGACAACGGCGAGGCGATCTCCGCCGGGTTCCGCAGCTCGCTGAGCAAGATGCGGGACGCCTACGGCCGGGCCCGGGACACCATCGAGGGGCTGGGCACCGGCGAGCCGGCCGCCTTCTACGACGGCGTGCGGGCCGCCGTCGAGACGCTGAACAAGGAGTACGACGCCAGCGCCCTGGACACCAGCCAGCTCAACTCCGAGGAGTTGAAACAGGCATTCGACGAGGTGCCGGAGTGTCGCTGAAGGGGCTCGGGGACTCTCCGGCGGCGCAGCCGCTGCCGGCGCTGTTTCCCGCACCCGAGCCCGATCCGCCGGACACCGGCGCGGCGACGTCGGGTGCCGGCCGGCGACGCGGCGGCCCGGCCCGATCGGAGTCGGGTCGTCCGGGGCAGCCGCACGCCGACGACGCGGGGCGGCAACTGGTCTTCTTCGGCGCGGATGCCGCCGAACCGGCGGTCGCCGATCTGGCCGGCCTGCTGGCCGGGCCGGGCGAGGTGGTTCGGATGGGCGGCACGGCCCGGCTCGCGGTGCGGGTGGACGCCGCCTGGCGGGTGCACGTGCTCGTCGCCGAACTGGCGCTGCGCGGGCTGGCCGCGAGCTGGGAGCCGACCGAGGACGAGCGACACACCGTCCGGACGTCGTACACCCGGCTGTTGAAGCCGCTCGCGGTCGCGTGGCTGCACGGCTCGGCGAAGCGCCCGCCGGAGGTCTTCCACCTGACCGGCCGGCGGCTGCGGCTCTGGCTCGCCGCCGCCGGGACCCCGGAGCCGCCCGGCGGCTTCCTGCTGCGGCTCGGCGAGGGCGATCAGGAGTCGTGGGACGCGATCGGCGCCGCCCTCGCCGCCGCCGGCCTGGACGGCACGTTGCTCGGCCCCGGCGAGGGCGGCCCGGCGTACCGGATCACCGGCCGACGCCGGATGGCGCGGCTCGCCGAACTGGTCGGCGAACCGCCACCGGCCGCACCACCAGACGCCTGGCCCTGACCCCGCCGCCCCTGACCCCGCCCCCTCGTTGCCGATCATGGAGTTTTGGTGGTGGACTTTCCTCTCCTTCGGGGCTGAACGCCCACCACAACCCCATGATCGACGCGGGTGGGGGGTATGGGACGGGGTGTCCGGTGACGGACAGCTGGCGGGCCGATCCGGGGGAAAACAGCCGGGTCGGGCCTCGGCCGAGGGTCCGCCATCGTCACAGTGACCCGCTTCGAGCCCTACTCACGGTGTACGGTGGCGCCGTCCGGCAGTGCCGAGCGCGGCGGGGCGGGGAGCGCCGCGCCGCAGCGGATTGCCGCCCGCGAAACCCGAAACGCGGACGGCGGGTTACGTTGGACATCCGGACCGCCGGTGCCACGGCGGGGTCGAGAGCGGTCGCTGTCCGGGCGCCGGAAGGCCACGAGCAGGAGTGAGGTCGACAGAGACGTGCCGAGCAAAGCTGGAACCACCCGTCTGGTCATCGTCGAGTCACCGGCGAAGGCCAAGACGATCTCGGGCTACCTCGGCCCGGGGTACGTCGTGGAGGCCAGCTTCGGTCACGTCCGCGACCTGCCGCGCAACGCCGCCGACGTGCCGGCCAAGTACAAGGGCGAGTCCTGGGCCCGCCTCGGGGTGGACGTGGACAACGGGTTCCACGCGCTCTACGTCGTCTCCGCCGACCGCCGCCAGCAGATCAGCAAGCTGGTGAAGCTGGCCAAGGAGGTCGACGAGATCTTCCTGGCCACGGATGAGGACCGCGAGGGCGAGGCGATCGCCTGGCACCTGGTGGAGACGCTCAAGCCCAAGGTGCCGGTCAAGCGGATGGTCTTCCACGAGATCACCAAGCCGGCGATCCAGGCGGCGGTGGCCAACCCCCGGGAGATCGACCGCGACCTGGTCGACGCCCAGGAGGCCCGGCGGATCCTCGACCGCCTCTACGGCTACGAGGTCTCCCCGGTGCTGTGGAAGAAGGTCATGCCGAAGCTCTCGGCCGGCCGGGTGCAGTCCGTGGCGACCCGGATCGTGGTCGAGCGGGAGCGGCAGCGGATGGCGTTCCGCACCGCCGAATACTGGGACATCCTGGCCACCCTCGCCGTGGCGAACGCCGGCGAGGGGCCCCGGGCCTTCAACGCCACCCTGATCGCGTTGAACGGCGACCGGATCGCCACCGGTAAGGACTTCGAGCCGACCACGGGTCGGGTCCGGGCCGGCGCCGGCGTCGTCCACCTGGACGAGGGCGGTGCCCGAGGGCTCGCGGCCCGCCTTGAGGGCCGGCCGTTCACCGTCACCCGCGTCGAGGAGAAGCCCTACCGTCGCCGCCCGTACGCGCCGTTCATCACCTCGACGCTCCAGCAGGAGGCGGCCCGCAAGCTGCGCCTGTCCTCGCAGCAGACGATGCGTACCGCGCAGCGGCTCTACGAGAACGGCTACATCACCTATATGCGTACCGACTCGGTGAACCTGTCGGAGACCGCCATCTCGGCGGCCCGCCGGCAGATCGTCGAGCTGTACGGCGAGCGCAGCGTTCCGCCGGAGCCGCGCCGCTACACCGGCAAGGTGAAGAACGCGCAGGAGGCGCACGAGGCGATCCGCCCGGCGGGGGACAACTTCCGCACCCCGGGCGAGGTGGCCAAGGAGCTGTCCGCCGAGGAGTTCAAGCTCTACGAGCTGATCTGGCGGCGGACGATCGCCTCGCAGATGACCGACGCGGTCGGTTCCAGCGTGTCGGTGCGCATCCGGGCGGTCTCCACCTCGCAGGAGGAGGCCGACTTCGGCGCGACCGGCAAGACCATCACCGACCCGGGCTTCCTGCGCGCGTACGTCGAGTCCAGCGACGACGAGAACGCCGAGGCCGAGGACGCCGAGCGCCGGCTGCCCACCCTGGTCAAGGACCAGCCGCTGACCGCCGACGAGCTGGCCGCGCAGGGTCACCACACCCAGCCGCCGTCGCGCTACACCGAGGCGTCGCTGGTCAAGGCCCTGGAAGAGCTGGGCATCGGCCGTCCGTCGACCTACGCGTCGATCATGCAGACGATCCAGGACCGGGGGTACGTCACCAAGCGCGGCCAGGCGATGATCCCCACGTTCCTGGCCTTCGCGGTGATCGGCCTGATGGAACGGCACTATCCCCGCCTGATCGACTACGACTTCACCGCCAGCATGGAGAACGAGCTGGACGAGATCGCCGGCGGTGACCACGCGGCCGTCGACTTCCTCACCGCGTTCTACTTCGGCAGCTCCAACGGTGCCGGTGACCAGGACATCGCCCGCTCCGGCGGATTGAAGAAGCTGGTCACCGAGAACCTCAGCGACATCGACGCCCGCAGCGTCAACTCCATCCCGCTCTTCACCGACGAGGACGGCCGCGAGGTCGTCGTCCGGGTCGGCCGGTACGGGCCGTACCTCCAGCGGGAGCTGCCCGGCGGTGAGCAGCCGACGCCGGCCGCCACGGGTGAGGGCGAGGAGAGCGGCCCCCAGGGTGACCGGGCGCCGATCCCCGAGGGCCTCGCCCCGGACGAGCTGACCCCGGAGAAGGTGCACGAGCTGTTCCTCGGTGGCAGCGGCGAGCGCAAGCTCGGTGACGACCCCGCCACCGGCGAGCCGATCGTGCTGAAGTCCGGCCGCTTCGGCCCGTACGTGTCCAGTGGTGAGCGCAAGTCGTCGCTGCTGCGGTCGCAGACTCCGGATTCGCTGTCCCTGGAGGAGGCGCTGCGGCTGCTCAGCCTGCCTCGGCTGGTGGGCGTCGCGCCCGACGGCGTCGAGGTGTTCGCCAACAACGGTCGCTACGGCCCGTACGTGAAGCGGGGCGAGGAGTTCCGCTCGCTGGAGTCCGAAGAGCAGATGTTCACGGTCAGCCTGGACGACGCGTTGGCCCTGCTGGCCGCGCCGAAGACCCGGGGCCGGCGGGCCGCCGCGCCGCCACTGCGGGAGATGGGCGTCGACCCGCTGACCGAGAAACCGCTCGTGATCAAGGATGGGCGTTTCGGCCCGTACGTCACCGACGGCGAGTTCAACGCGTCCCTGCGGCGCGGGCAGACCCCGGAGGCGTTGAGCCTCGAGGAAGCCTCGGAGATGCTGGCCGACAAGCGTGCCAAGGGTCCGGCGCCGCGCAAGAAGGCGGCGGCGAAGAAGGCGCCCGCGAAGAAGGCGACGGCCACCAAGAAGACGGCCGCCGCCAGCAAGTCCACTGCCGCGAAGAAGACCACCACCGCCAAGGCGACGGCGGCCAGGAAGGCGGCCCCGGCGAAGAAGGCGGCCCCGAAGAAGGCCACCGCCAGTCCCGCCGAGGAGTGACAGCCAGCACACTGCCCCTAATGGGTTAAATGTCCGATTCGGTGGCGGGGCTCTGGTGTGGACTGCCTAACGTGAGGGGATGTTCGCAACCCCGGTCCCGCGCCGCCGCGTGCTCGTCGGTGCTGCGGCGGGTGCGCTGCTGCTCGCCGTGGCCGCGGTCGGCATCCGGACGATGGACGCCGACAGCCCCTCGCCGGCCGGCGCCATCGCGTCGCACGCTTCCCCGCCGACCGTCGCCCCCGGGTCGTCCACCGGGCCGAGCCGGGATCCCGCCAAAGGGCGGACCGTGCGGCTCGTCGCCGCGGGTGACGTTCTGATCCATCCAGCGGTGACCGAGCAGGCACGCCGGGACGCTGCCCGTGCCGGCGGCATGGACTTCGCCCCGATGTTCGCCGGGGTCGCCCCGGCGGTCCGCGGCGCCGACCTGGCGCTGTGCCACCTCGAGACGCCACTCGCCGATCCCGCCGGCCCGTTCGCCGGCTATCCGTCGTTCAACGCGCCCCCGCAGGTGCTCGACGGGCTGCGCACCACCGGCTTCGACGGCTGTTCGACCGCCTCCAACCACACCCTCGACCAGGGCGCCGACGGGGTGGCCCGGACCATCCGCGCACTCGACGCCGCCGGGCTGGGGCACACCGGCAGCGCCCGCAGCGCCGCCGAAGCGGCCCGGCCCCGGATCTACCAGGTCGGCGACGTCCGCGTCGCCCACCTGGCGTACAGCCTGAACTTCAACGGGCTGACCCGACCCCCGGGTCAGCCGTGGCTGGCCAACCTCATCGATCCGCCCAAGATCCTCGCCGCCGCCCACAAGGCGCGCGCCGCCGGCGCCGACATCGTCGTGCTCAGCCTGCACTGGGGTACGGAGTATCAGCACCTGCCGGACGCCGACCAGCGGGCCTGGGCCGAGCAGTTGATCTCGTCGCCCGACGTGGACCTCATCCTGGGCCATCACGCCCACGCGGTGCAGCCGTTCCAGCGCTTCGGCGACAAGTGGGTGGTCTTCGGCATGGGCAACGAACTGGCCCGGCACGAGGAGCCGATCAACGACAACCGCGAGGGTGTGATGGCCCGGGCGACCTTCACCGAGACCGCCCCGGGGCGCTGGACGGTGACCCGGATGGAGGCACTGCCCACCTGGACCGACCTGACACCGGCCCTCCGGCTGGTCGACCTGACCACAGCGCTTGCCGACCCGGGCACCCCGCCGAAACTGCGGGGCGACTACCGGGCGGCGTACCAGCGGGTGCTCGGCTACGTCCGGGCCCTGGGGGCCGGCGCGAACCAGGTGGTGGCGTCGGGCGGCTGAGCCCCTCTCGACACCGGCCGTGACCCAAGTCCTGGTCCAGCGCGCCGTCAGACCCCGAGGACGTGGGTCAGGTGGGGGTTGGTGAAGACCCGGTGGGGGTCCAGGCGGTCGCGGACCGCCTGGAAGTCGGCGAAGCGGGGGTACGCCGTGGCGAGTGACGCGGCGTCGCGGTAGTGCAGCTTGCCCCAGTGCGGGCGGCCACCCAACCCGGCGGCGACCTTCTCGAAGGCCTGGAAGTACGGCTCGTACGGCATGCCGACGTACTGGTGCACGGCGACGTACGCGTTGTCCCGGCCGTAGCCGTGCGACAGCCAGATGTCGTCGGCGGCGGTGAAGCGCACCTCGACCGGGAAGAGGACCTTGAACGGCAGCCCGTCCACTATCCGTCGCAGCGCGGCGAGCGCCTCGGGCAGCGCCTCGCGGGGCAGGCCGTACTCCATCTCGACGAAACGGACCCGGCGCGGGGTGCAGAACACCCGGTCGGAGCGCCCGGTGTACTGCCGTTCGGTGAGCGCGCGGGCGGAGACGGCGCTGATGCCCGGTGCCAGCGCCGGCACGGCTCGGCCGAGTCGGCAGGCCCCGGCGAAGACCGTGTTGGACAGGAAGTCGTCGTCCAGCCAGCCGCGCCAGCGGGGCAGCGGCCGGTCGTTGGCGGGCGCCCGGTTGTTGGTCTTGACCTGGACCCGGGACGTGTAGGGGAACCAGTAGAACTCGACGTGGTCGTGGCCGCCGATCAGCGTGGGCAGGTCGCCGAGCACGTCGGCCAGCGCGGCGGGGCGTTCGTGGGCGTGCAGGACGAAGGCGTCCACGCAGCGCAGGGTCACCTCGACCAGGACGCCGAGCGCGCCGAGCGCGACCCGGGCGGCGGCGAAGACGTCGGGATGCTCGTCGGCGGAGCAGCGCAGCACCTCGCCGGTGCCGGTGACCAGGGTGAGGGCCTCGACGAAGGTGGACAGGCAGCCGAAGCCGGCGCCGGTGCCGTGGGTGCCGGTGGAGATCGCGCCGGCGACTGTCTGCGCGTCGATGTCACCGAGGTTGGGCAGTGCGAGGCCGTGCCGGGCGAGGAGCCCGTTGAGCGTGTGCAGGGTCATTCCCGCCGGTACCGTGACGAGTCGGCGCGCGACGTCGACACTGACACCGGTGTCCAACTCGGACAGCTCCATCCGCCGGTCGTCGGCCAGGGCGACAGCGGTGAAGGAGTGGCCGCTGCCGGCGACGCGGATCCGGCCTCCGGCGGCGGCGGTGGCGCGTACGGCTTCGGCGACGTCGTCCGGCGAGCCGGGGCGCAGGATCGCTGTGGCGCTGCCACGCTGGTTGCCGGCCCAGTTGGACCAGCGGGCGGTGAGCGGTGCGGTGCCGACCATGCGCGCTCCTTGTTCATGAATATGAACTGACTTCATATCAGGAACGTTGTACCTGGTAAATACCGCAATTGCGATCCGCTCGTTGTACCGGTAGTCACGGACTCGTGACGTGGAGATATGTTCATCCGTCGAAGGGGGGTGGCGCCGAGTGTCCACACCAGCCGCCACGACCGGGCCGCTGCGCCGCGTACCGGTGCAGGGTCGAAGTGTCGCGCGGGTACAGCGCATGTTGGATGCCTGCGCCGAACTCGTCGACGAGGTGGGGTACGAGGGTCTGACGACGACCCTGCTCGCCGAGCGGGCCGAAGTGGCGATCGGGTCGGTCTATCAGTTCTTCCCGGACAAGCGGGCGATCGTGCAGGCGTTGACCCTGCGCACGATGGAGTCCTACCTGCAGCGGCTCGACGAGCGCTTCGCCTCCGACGAGATGACCCACTGGTGGGACGGCGTCGACGCGGGCATCGACGAGTACATCACGATGCACCGCACCGTCCCTGGCTTCCGTACTCTGCACTTCGGCGACGTGGTCGACCTGCACCTGCTCGATGAGCAGCGGGACAACAACGGCGTGATCGCCGACCAGTTGGCGCGGGTGCTCACCGAGCGCTTCGGGCTCACCGACGTGCCGAAGCTGCGCTTCGTCCTGGAGATCGCGGTGGAGGCCGCCGACGCGTTGATCAAGCTCGCGTTCCGGCGGAAGTCCGACGGCGACGAGCGGGTGCTGCTTGAGGCGAAGGCGCTGATCCGGGAGTACCTGCATCGCCAGGTCGACGGGCGCGACAGCGGTCGACCCGCCGCCGAGCAGCAGGCCGAGGCCGTCCAGCACGCCTGAGCCGGCGCGCGGGGCGGCCCGTCAGAGGAACGCGTGGCCCTCGCCCCGGTAGGTGGGCACGGTCGCCACGATCGCGTCCCCCTCGACCAGGTGCAGCTCGTTGACCCGTTCGCACAGCTCACCGGCCTTGGCGTGCCGGAACCACACCCGGTCGCCGACCTTCAGGCCGGCCGCCGCCGCGCCGGACAGCGGAGTCTGCACCTCGCCGGCGCCCTCCGTGGCGACGAGCTTCAGGCCGGCCGGCAGCCACGGCCGGGGCAACCGGCTGTCGGCGGCCTGGCCGGAGGCGATCCAACCGCCGCCCAGCACCGTCGCCAGCTCCGGCGTCGGCCGGCGGACCACCGCGCAGGCGAAGAACGCCGCGGGGGTGGGCCGCCAGGCGCGGTACGCGTCGAACAGCGTCGGCCCGTACAGGCCCGATCCCGCGGTGACCTCGGTGACCGCGGGATCGGCGCTTGTCGCGGCCACGCTGCCGGTGCCGCCGCCGTTGACGAACTCCAGGTCGGCGTGCTCGCGTACCGCCGCCACCGCCGCGCCCCGGCGGGCCAGCAACTCGCGGTACGACCCGCGCTGGGCCAGCCGGATCGCGCCGGCCAGCAGCGTCCGCCCCGGCGGCGCGTCGCCCAGGCCGGCGATCTGCGCCTCGTACGACATGAGCCCGACCAGCCGGAAGCCGGCGCGGCCGGCGACGGCGGCGGCGAGCGCGCCGGCCGCCCGGGCGCTGTGCACCGGCGAGCGGCGGACGCCGACGTGCACCCCGCGCAGTGGTCGCCAGGAGGCGTCCAGGTCCAGGCAGAGCCGCAGTTCGGCGCGCTGCCCCGGGGCGCGGACGGCGTCGATGAAGTCCAGCTGCCCGGTGCCGTCGATCATCAGGGTGATCGCGGCGGCGAGCGTCGGGTCGGCGGCCAGCTCGGCGAGGGCCGCCCGGTCGGCGCTCGGGTACGCGACCAGCACGTCGTCGCTCACACCGGCGCGGACCAGCCAGATCGCCTCGGGCACTGTGAACGCCATGACGCCGTGCCAGCCGGGTCGGGCGAGTGCCCGGCCGATCAACTCCCGGCTGCGCACCGACTTGCTGGCCAGCCGGAGTGGTTTGCCGGCGGCGCGGTCGGTCAGGGCCGCCGAGTTGGCGTCGAAGGCGGTGAGATCCACCACGGCGTACGGGGGGTCGAGATGGGCGGTCGCCCGGTCCAGGCGGTCGCGCAGTTTGTCGCTTTCGATGGCCACGTGTGCACGCTAACTGTCCGACGGTGAATGCGAAATACCCTCGCGTACGTCCCGGGCTGCGGCCGGTGCCTCCGGCGGCCTAGGCTCAGCGAGCAGGAGAATGTCGCCGGTGGGGCGGCCCCCACCGGGTCTAGAGTGTTCCACCGGGGGTGCCCAGCGATGGGCCGGCACGTGGAGGTACGGCCATCGAAAGCCAGAACAGCGGCGAGTCGCCCGGCGTGTCGCGCGCGGGTGACCAGTCGGGCAACGCCGCCAACCAGTCCAGCTCCGGTCAGGTCGATCCGTCCGGCTACGCCGCGATCCGCTCGGTTCTGCGGATCAGGCCGTTCCGGCGGCTCTGGATCGTGCTCGGCGCGGCCTCCTTCGGCGACTGGCTCGGTCTGCTGGCCACCGCTCTCTTCGCCGCCTCCCAGGTGCAGGGCAGCACCGCCCAGGGCGCCGCGTTCGGCGGTGTGACAGCGATCCGGCTGCTGCCCGCGCTGGTGCTCGGCCCGGTGGCCGGCGTCTTCGCCGACCGGTTCGACAGGCGCTGGACGATGGTCATCTGTGACCTCCTGCGTTTCGTCCTCTTCGCGTCCATCCCGCTCTACGCCCTCACCGGCGCCGCGGGCGGTCTGGTGGTCGGCTGGGCGCTGATCGCCACCTTCCTGATCGAGTCGATCACCCTGCTCTGGATCCCGGCCAAGGAGGCCGCGGTCCCCAACCTCATCCCGCGGGCCCGGCTGGAGGCGGCGAACCAGCTCACCCTGATCACCACGTACGGCCTTACCCCGATCGCCGCCGCGATCGGCCTGGCCGTGCTCGACCGTGGTGTCCGTGGCGCCGTCGGCGGTGACCTGCCGAACTGGGCGGAACCGGCCCAGCTCGCGCTCTGGTTCAACTCCTTCTCCCGGCTCGCCACCGCCCTGGTGGTGGCCTTCGGGATCAAGGAGATCAGCGAGGCGCAACGCGGTGAGGCCGAGCGCTCCGAGCAGAGCATGTTCCGGCAGTTCTCCGAGGGCTGGAAGTACATCGGCAAGACCCCGCTCGTGCGTGGTCTGGTGCTGGGCATCTTCGGGGCGTTCGCCGGTGGCGGCATCGTCGTCGGCACGGCCAAGTTCTTCGCCAACTCGCTGGGCGCCGGCGACGCCGCGTTCTCGCTGCTCTTCGGCGCCATGTTCGCCGGTCTGGCCCTCGGCATCGGTCTCGGTCCGATGATCGTCAAGGACATGTCCCGGCGCCGGTGGTTCGGCATGAGCATCGTGCTGGCCAGCGCCGCCGTGATGACCCTCGCCTTCGCCATCCACCTGTCCATGGCGATCGTCGGCGCGGTCCTGGTCGGCGCCGGTGCCGGGATGGCTTTCCTGGCCGGCACCACACTGCTGGGCGGCGAGGTGGCCGACGAGGTGCGGGGCCGGGTCTTCGCGGTGGTGCAGATCGGCACCCGGCTGGTGCTGATCCTGGCCATCGGGCTCAGCAGCGTGCTGGTCGGCGTCGGCGGCTCCCGCAAACTGACAATCGCCGACCTCGGCATCTCCATCTCCTCCACCCGCCTGCTGCTGCTCGCCGCCGGCGCCGCCGGCATCTTCGCCGGGATCAGCGCCTTCGGCCAGATGGACGACAAGAAGGGTGTTCCCGTCCTCGCCGACCTCTGGGGCTCGATCCGGGGCCGCCCGCTGATGCCCTCCGAGCCGTTCGTCTCCGCCGGGCTCTTCGTGGTGTTCGAGGGCGGCGAGGGCGCCGGCAAGTCCACCCAGCTCACCGCGCTCGCCGAGCGGCTGCGCGGCCAGGGCTGCGACGTCCTGGTCACCCGCGAGCCGGGGGCCACGGCCGTCGGCCAGCGGATCCGGTCGCTGGTGTTGGACACCTCCGGCGACGAGGCGCCCTCCCCGCGCGCCGAGGCGCTGCTCTACGCCGCCGACCGGGCACACCACGTGGCCGCAGTGGTCCGGCCTGCGCTGGTCCGTGGCGGTGTGGTGATCAGTGACCGGTACGTCGACTCGTCACTCGCGTACCAGGGCGCCGGGCGGACGCTTCCGGTCGACGAGGTCTCCTGGCTCTCCTCCTGGGCCACCGGAGGGCTCAAGCCGGACCTGGTGGTGCTGCTCGACGTCGAGCCCCGGACCGGCCTGTCCCGGGTGGCCTCGCGCAACGCGGGCGCCGACCGGCTCGAGGCGGAGTCGATCGCCTTCCACGAGCGCGTCCGCTACGCGTTCCTGGACCTCGCCGCCGCCGACCCGAAGCGCTACCTGGTGCTCGACGCGTCCCGACCGGCCGACGAGATCACCGGCCTGGTGGTCCGGCGTGTGCAGGAGATGCTGGGTAAGCCGGGCGGCATCGTGCACCCCCGCCCCGCGCAGGGCCCGGACACCTCGGTGCAGCCCGAGTTATCCGACGCGGAGCTGGTGACGATGGAGCACAAGACCTGATGCCGGACGTCTTCGCCGATCTGGTCGGCCAGGACGAGGCGGTCGCCGAACTGCGCCGGGCCGCCGGCGCGGCGGCGGCAGTGCTGCGCGCCGGCGCGGCCGACCGGGCACCCGCGCTGATCGCCGCAGGCGCGGCCGGCGAGGCCGCTCCCGAGCCCGGCGACACCGAGCCCGGCGCGCTGGACCCGTCCACCGGGATGACGCACGCCTGGATCTTCACCGGGCCACCCGGTTCCGGTCGCTCGGTCGCCGCCCGCGCCTTCGCCGCAGCCCTCCAGTGCACGTACGGCACCGGCTGCGGCGAGTGCCCCGGCTGCCACACCACGATGGGCGGCACCAACGCCGACGTCCGGATGGTGGTGCCGGAAGGGCTCTCCATCGGCGTCGGCGAGATGCGCGCGCTGGTGTTGCGCGCGGCCAGCACCCCGTCCGGCGGGCGGTGGCAGGTGGTGGTCATCGAGGATGCCGACCGGCTCACCGAGGCGGCCGGCAACGCGCTGCTCAAGGCCATCGAGGAGCCGCCACCGCGTACGGTCTTCATGCTCTGCGCCCCGTCCACCCACCCGGACGACATCTCGGTGACCATCCGGTCGCGCTGTCGTCTCGTACCCCTGCGCCAGCCGCCGGCCGCCGCGGTGGCCGAGGTGCTGGTCCGGCGGGACGGCATCGCGCCCGACGTGGCGCAGTGGGCGGCGGCTGCCGCGCAGGGGCACGTGGGTCGGGCCCGCCGGCTGGCCCGTGATCCGGAGGCCCGCAAGCGGCGTGAGGCGGTCCTCGCCGTGCCGCGCCGGCTGACCGGCGTCGGCGCGGCGTTCGACGCGGCGTCCGCGCTGATCGAGGCGGCCGAGGCGGAGGCCGAGGCGTCGGTGTCCGAGTCGGACGCGACGGAACGGGCCGCGCTGGAGACCGCGCTCGGCGCGGGCGGCACCGGTCGGGGCGCGGCCGGCGCGATGCGCGGTGCCGCCGGGCAGCTCAAGGAGTTGGAGAAGCGGCAGAAGTCGCGGGCCACCAGGGCCCAGCGGGACGCGCTGGACCGGGCGCTCGTCGACCTGGCCGGCTTCTACCGGGACGCGCTCACCATGGCGCTGCGGGCCCCGGTCGATCCCGTGCACACCGACACCGCCGCGCTCGCCGGCGCGGGGGCCCAGAAGTGGGACGCCGAGGGTTCGCTGCGCCGGTTGGAGGCCGTTCTCGCCTGCCGGGCGGCGATCGAGGCGAACGTCAAGCCACGGATCGCGGTGGAGGCGATGATGCTCGCCCTCTGGAAGGGCTGACCCGCAGCTCCAGCCGGTTGTCCACAGCCATCGACACGCGCGATTGCGGTGCGGTACGGTCCGGTGTGCCGTGGTGACGGTGACGGCACGCTCAGTGAGGGGCCATCCGGGAGGAGTCGCCGATGCCGCGGGGGGAGATCGACGAGGCCTGGATCGAGGAGGCGGTGCGGCGCTACCGCCGCATCGAATCGCTGCAGGCCGAGTTCGACCAGGCCGTCTCGACAGTCGAGGTCACCGTCCGGTCGCCGGACGGGCTGGTCGAGGTGGTGGTCACCGCCGGCGGGCGGATCACCGACGTCCGGTTCCTCGGGCCGCTGCACACCCGCAGCCCACGAGACGTGGCGGGCTCGGTGCAGGCCGCCGTCACCGCGGCCGCCGACGCCGCCGAGTGGGCCCGGGAGAAGCTGCACAACGAGACGTTCGCCGCCTACCGACCGCTCGCGGGGGCCTGACATGGACGCACTGCGCGCGCTCTCCGCGCGGCTCGATGAGGCGAGCGCCATCCTGACCACGCTGTCCCACACGGTCACCGCAAGCGACCCGGCCCAGGCCGCGTTCGGCGCGGACGCCCCGGGCCGCCCCGGCGAGATCGGTCGCGCGCTGCACCGACAGTGGACCGCCGCCACCGACGATCGGGCCCGCGAGGCGCGAGCCGCCGCCGCTCGGCTCGCCGCCGCCTCCTCGGCGGTCCGCGAGGCCGCCGACCGGTACGCCGAGGTCGACCGCGCCGCCCGCCGCCGGATCATCGGGGAGCCGTGATGGACCCGCTGGACCGGCTCGCCGAACCGGGCCTCAACCTGCTCTACCGGGTGGACGCGTTGCTCGCGGCCGGCGTTCCCGAGGGGCACCGCGTCTGGCCTCTGCTGCGCCGGATGCAGGTGCTGCCGGGTGACGCCGTCCGGGGCTTCCTCGACCTGCACCCGGCGCCGCTGGCCAGCGCCGGGCACGCGGTGCGCCGGCTGGTCCGGGGGTACGACGACGTCGGCGCGGCGCTCACCGACCCGGTGCTCTGGTCCGGTCCGGCCGCCTCGGCGTACGGGCAGGAGCGCGCCGCGCTGCTGCGCCATCTCGACGAGGGTCCGGAGAGCCTGGTCGGGCGACTGGAATCCACCGCCGGGTACGCGGACGCCCTCGCCGACTGGGTGGAGGGCAGCCGCCTCGCCCTGGCCCGGACGATGGCCGACGTGCTGCGCTCGGCCGAGGCGGTGGCCGTGGTCGCCGCCACCGCCACCGGTCCGCCGACCCGCCTGACGCCGGTCGGGCCGGGTGTCGCCGACGCGGCCGAGATCGCGGCGCGGGTGCTGGCGGTGCTGTGCGTCGCGTACGACGGTGCCGAGACACTGCTGCGTCAGTGGGCGCCGAGCCTGGCGGAGTCCACCTGGCGGTCGTCGATGGACGGCCGTCCCCGCTACGACCAGCCCACCCGGGTCGGCTGGTAGCCGGTCGTCGCGTCCCCGGACAGGCCACGGCGTCGCTCGCGGGCGCCCGAGCAGAGTCGGCGCCCACGGCGACGCCGTGGTCTTCCCCCTGCACCCCCCGCAGGTCTGCCTCCACTCAACGCCGCCCGGAGACGTTTGTCCCGCACCCGCGGCCGGAATCAACCGTCCGGGCGAGGGTCAACGGCACGACGGGTGGCCCGGCAATAGGTCGAGTCGACGGTCATGGATGCCGGTGTGCGGATCGGCCGCTGCGTCCTTTGCGGTGATGCGTCGTAAGGTGGGGGGATGGGCATGCTCTGCGCGGTCAGCTTCAACCGGTACGGGCGCCTCTACTACCTCGACCCGGGCGAGTTGCGCCCGCAGGTGGGCGACCGGGTGCTGGTGCCGACCGACGACGGGCCCGAGGTGGCCGAGTGCGTCTGGGCCGCCCAGTGGGTGACCGAGGAGACCGACGGCTTCCCCCGGCTGGTCGGGCTGGCCGGTGACGACGACCTGGCCCGGGACGAGGCGCTGCGCCGTCGTAAGGCCGAGGCGAAGGTGGCGGCGAAGCGGTTGATCCGTGCGCACGGCCTGCCGATGAAGGTGGTGGCCGTCGACCACGTCCTCGGCTCGGGCGACGGCGGCGGCGAGCGCAGCACCGTCTACTTCACCGCCCCGCACCGGGTGGACTTCCGGTCCCTGGTCCGCGACCTGGGCGCCACCCTGCACTGCCGGGTCGAGCTGCGGCAGCTCTCGGCACGGGATTCGGCGCGCGTCCAGGGCGGCATCGGTTCGTGTGGCCGGGACCTGTGTTGCGCGACGTTCCTGACCGACTTCGAGCCGGTGACGATCCGGATGGCCAAGGACCAGGATCTGCCGCTGAACCCGCTGCGCATCTCGGGGGCGTGTGGCCGGTTGATGTGCTGCCTGAAGTACGAGCACCCGCTGTACCAGCGCTTCCAGGAGACCGCGCCGGCCGTCGGCAGCCGTGTCTCCACCCCCGAGGGCGACGGTCGGGTGGTCGGCCACAGCGTCCCGCGAGACGCGGTCACCGTCCGCCTGGACGCCGACGGTTCCCGCTGCTCCTGCTCCCGCGCCTCCGTCTGCGCCCCCCGCCAAGCCCACGACCAGCACTACACCCCCTAACCCCCGGGGTCATCTTGTTGATCAAGAGCTTTGCGTCATTCGGAGCCCGAATTCTGACGCAAAGCTCTTGATCAACAGGTGGGTCAGGAGAGGACGATGGGGGGTTCGGTCAGGTGGGGGGTTAGCGGGGCGCGGGGGGTCAGCCAGCTGGCTGTGGGGGACTGGTCGGGGTTCACCTGCCAGTCGCGGGCCACCCGGTCCACCCCGAGCGGGTACACCGTCAGCGTGCCATCCGGGTCGATGCGCAACCGCAGGAACGACTTGGAGTCCTCGATGCCCTGCCCGGCGAACAGCTCGTTGACGTTCACCCCGAACGCACTGGCGACCAGCAGGTACGCCGCCACCAGCTGACTGGCCACCAGGCCGATGACCGGGCCGTACAGCACCGCCGCGGCGACCGCCGGCAGCGGCCACGGCCAGTCGTAGAACGGCAGCGCCAACCAGACCCAGGTGCCGCCGGCGGCCAGCGCCACCTGGGCCACGCCGTGGCTGACGCCGAGAATCCAATGCCGGACATGCCGCTTGCCACTGGCGCTGGGCGGCTTGGCGAACAGCACCGCCGCCACCACCGTCACGAGCACCATCAGCACCAGCGGGACGCTGAACAGTCGCTGGTTGGTGCTGTCGGCCCAGTTCGCCGTCGCACCCGCCATGGCCAGCATCAGCAGGGTGTGCAGGGTGCCGAGCAGCGTGGCGAAGCCGGGGTTGCGAAACGGCAGCCGGGCGAAGATGCCCCAGCCGTAGCGCCGGGAGCGGGCCGCGTCCGGATAGCGGGCCACCAGGTCGTACGGCTCTGTGCGGCTGGCCCGTCGGGTCAGCGTGTCCCGGGGCGGCACCTCGATGCGCTTCGGGAGCTTGTGCGTCGGGTACAGGTACGCGCCGCCGCCGCCACAGGTGATCAGCTGCCGCTCCGGGCCGGCATAGCGGGCGTAGTGGTGCAGGTCGCCGGAGAGCAGCAGACGCACCTGCGCCCCGGTCGGATCGATGATGGTCCGGATGAAGTAGTCGATCGAGTCGTACGCCGTGGGGATGTCGGCGGCCTTGACCCACGTCGGCGACGGCGCCGCGATGATCACCTTCGACTCGGGGGTGAGTCGCCGGGCCACCTCGTCGAAGTACGCCAACTGTGGGTCGTCCAGGTATGAGCCGGACTGGTCGTCGACGCCCAGCAGCCACCAGCCGGCCGGCAACTCCACGGCGAAGTACGACCGCGACTGCCCGGTGCGCCAGCCGGCGAAGTTACGGTCCCGGGAGCGGACGAACAACCGCAGGAAGGCGGTCAGGCCGTCGTACCAGTCGTGGTTGCCCGGCACCGCGAACAGCGTGGGACCCTCGGGCGGGGTCGCCGGCAGCGCGGCCTGGTACGGCCCCTTGCACCGGTTCTCGTACTCCGCGTAGGCCGCCGACGGGTACACCTGGTCCCCGCCCATCACCAGGGTCTGCCCACGGGGCAGCCGGTGCCCGTCCACGGTCAGCTCCGGCTGCGCCAGCAGGTACGCGACGGAGTAGGTGGCGTGGAAGCCGTCACCGAGGTCGGCCACGTAGTCGAGCCAGAGTCCGCCGTCCGGCCCCGCCTGGCGGAAGATGCCGTCGCCGAAGGCGTTCTGCAACTCGCGCTTGTCCAGGTACGCCCCGAAGAGGATCGCCAACAGTGTCCGGATGCCGGTGCTGATCAGCAGGAACGGCGCCAGCCAGGGCACCGGCTTGCGGGGGGTGAAACCCAACTCCAGGGGGTCGGTGGAGCGCGGCCGGCGAGGGGCCCGCTCCCCGTCGGGTTGCTCGCCCGCCGGGGTCTGGTGATCGTCGCGTTCGTCACTCACGCGCCGCAGCGTAGTACCGGTCCCGCCGAGGCGCTGTCCGGTAATTAGCCAGATGGCGGTGGTTGTCCGGTTGGTGCCGGCGGCGGCGCGGGGGTATCCCGCTCGGTCCGGAGCCGGGGGGTGCCGTACACTTGCTGATCGTTGCCGCCTTAGCTCAGTCGGCTAGAGCGACGCACTCGTAATGCGTAGGTCGACGGTTCGATTCCGTCAGGCGGCTCCACGGAAAGGCCCAGGTCACCGGCTTCATCGCCGATCATGACCTGGGCCTTTCGCTGTGCCGCCAAGGAGGCCAGAGCCAGTCCAAGGAGGGCAGCCACCTGCTCTGTCGTCGGCAGCTCGCCAGCCACGCACTCGATGAAGGATTCCGCTCGATGAAGGACTCCGCGATCTCCCAGAGCGGTCTTTCGATTGGGCTCCGAGGCCAGACGAAGGTGGCAAGACGCTCTTCGTCTTCGACGGGGGCGTGCTGATCAGGCGGCGCCACGCTCACTGACCGGCCGCCGGCGCAGGTTCGGGTTCAGCAGGGCCGGGGGCAGGTAGGCCTGGTCGAGCCGGGTGACGTCGGTGCCGGGCGCGACGATCTCGTCGATCCGGTCGAGGATCTCGTCGGTGAGCGTGACGTCGACGCCAGCGAGCAGGTTGTCGAGGTGCTCCATCGTGCGCGGGCCGAGGATTGCGCTGGTCACGCCCGGGTGTGCGATGGCGAATGCCATGGCGAGGTGGGTCAACGGCATGCCTGCCTCGTTGGCGAGCGGGATGAGCTGCTCGACGACGTCGATCCGGCGCTCGTCGGTGAGGTGCCTGGAGAAGCGGGCGCGGCGCAGGTCGTTCTGCTCGCCCTTGCGGACCCGGCCGGTGAGCATTCCCTGCCCGAGCGGGCCCCACACCAGCGTGCCCATCCCGTAGCGCTGCGCGGCCGGCAGCACCTCGCTCTCGATGCTGCGGTTGAGGATCGAGTAGGGCGGCTGCTCGGTGTGGAAACGTTCCAGCCCGCGCCGCTCGGCGACCCACTGGGCCTCGATGATGTCGGATGCGGGCATCGTGGACGACCCGATCGCCCGGACCTTGCCACTGCGGATCAGGTCGGAGAGCGCGGAGAGCGTCTCCTCGATGTCGGTGTCGGGGTCCGGGCGCTGGATCTGGTAGAGGTCGATGTGGTCGGTCTGCAGGCGGCGCAGCGAGTCCTCGACCGCGCTCATGATCCAGCGGCGGGAGGCGCCTCGCTGGTTGGGGTCGGTGGCCGTGCCCGGCGTCCGGGGCAGCGCGTTCAGCCTGGGAAGGCCCACCTTGGTCGCGAGGATGACCTTGTCGCGGCGCCCCTTGAGGGCCCTGCCCACGATCTCCTCCGAGTCGCCGTAGGCATCGGCGGTGTCGACGAGGTTGATCCCCGCGTCCAGCGCCCTGTGGATGACCTTGATCGAGTCGTCAGGGTCGGGGTTCCCGATCACCGTGGCGAACATCAGCGTGCCGAGCGCGTACGGGCTGACCTTGATGCCCGTCCGGCCCAGGGTGCGGTACTGCATGAGCGTCTCCCTGCGGTATCGTCGTTATCTGGAAACTCTTTCCGGAACTATACGGAAAGCCTTTCCGGAACAGCAAGGGAGGCGCAGCCATGTCCGACAACACGGCAGATTTCAGTGTTCGCGATCGCGCCCCGCGCCGGCTGCGCACCGACGCGCGCCGCAACATCGAGTCCCTGCTCGAAGCGGCTAAGACGGTCTTCAGCACCGTCGGCGTCGACGCCCCCGCCAAAGAGATCACCGATCTGGCCGGCGTCGGCGTCGGCACGCTCTACCGGCACTTCCCGCAGCGCTCGGACCTGATCAAGGCCGTCATCGAGCGCGAGATCGACGCCTGCGCCGACGCTGCCCCGGCTCTGGCCGCCGCGCACGAGCCGGGGGTCGCCCTCGCGAAGTGGCTCGACCGGTTCACCGCGTTCGTCGCGACCAAACGCGGATTTGCCGCAGCCCTGCACTCCGGCGATCCGGCGTTCGACGGCCTGCCCGGATATCTCCTGCAGAAGCTGGGACCGGCCCTCGAGTCCCTGCTCGACGCCGCGACGGCCAGCGGCGAGGTCCGGGCCCGGGTCGGTGCCCAGGACCTGCTGTACGCCGTTGCCAAACTGTGTGCGCCCATGCCGGACGAGGAACCCGACTACGGGCGGCGCATGGTCGCGCTCCTCGTCGACGGACTGCGGTCCGGCGAATCCCCGCACTGAGACACCAGTCGACTCGCGCGGAGTTGAACGAACAGACGTCGGGCGGTGCGGCAGCACGAGCATCGGCGCGGGTCGGCCCTGAAGGTCATTCGATTCCGTCCGGCAGCTCCGCTCGAACCGGGTCTCAGTTCCGCGCCGACGATCAGCCGCGCGCCGGGGGGTCGTTGGCCCACGGCGAGTGCGGGTGCGCGGTACGGATCGCCATCCGCAACCACCGGCGTTGCTCGGGGAGTAACAGGCGGTCGGCGATGCTCAGGTCATGCTCGTCCTGCGGGCGTGGATCTCGCGCCTTCCACAGGAGTTGAGTGGCCAGCGTTCCGGTCGGTACGCCACGGACAGTCGCGACGGCCGAACTCCACCCGAGACTGATCCGTGGATCTCTGCGGTACCGCCAGACCGACTCGTCGCCGTCCTCCACGTTGACCTGAAGGACGAAACGATCGCGGTTCTCGTCGTGTATCCAGATATTGCGCAGCTCGGGGTCGTCAAGGTGCTCCGTCAACGGGAGAAGACGCCCGCTCATGGCCGCGATCGGCCGCAGCTGGGCGGGCATGCTGCCGAGCAGGGCTGGGAGCCCCGGCCGGAGGGTGCTGACGTCGATGTCGCCGTGCTGGCGGCTGACCGCGCCCAACCAGTGGTCGATGGCCCATCCACCGGAGAGCCACCAGCGGGCCGGACAGCGGCCGAGCAGCGAGCAGACGTCGGTGATGGAGAGCGCCGCCCAGACGTGCCGTTGAGGGTCGTACCGCACGCCCCCAGGCTGGCACCGACTCACACCGGACGCCAGGCTCCGCACCCGGGCCTGCTGGTAGCGCAGGTGCCGACCCACCGGGGTACGCCTGCGGTAGCGCCTCTGACAGAGGGGCTGGCCCGGTACGCGGAGGACTGCCGAACGTACTCAGCGATCCGCCCCCAGCGGAAACTCGCAGACGGTACGCCATGGGCTCAGGCCCGGCGTTCCGGCGATGAGTCGCACCATGTCGACGGCCGCGTTGATCGGCAGCTGCGCGGAGACCGTCTCGGCGGCGTGGCTCAGGGTGGGCTCGGGGGCGTCGCTACCGATGGTCAGGTGCGGCACCACCTCGGTGTGCGCCCCGGCATAGGGGGCGGTCTCGGGAAACCGCTGCCACACCGCCGCGGTGAGGTTCCGGAACGGACGGTCGGGCTGCGGTGCGAGCCATACGACCGTGTCGCCGAACCAGCCGATGTGAGTAAACGCAACCTCGAACCGCGGTATGCCGGCAATGGCCTTGCGCAGTACTGCCAGGACCTGGTCGCTGATCTGCTGCGGAGGCAGGAACGGGTAGAGGACTGTCACGTGTGCCGGCACGCCCCAGGAGGCAGCGGGGTCGAGGGATTCCCGAAACCGGCCCACCGCTTCCTCGGCCTCGGGTATCGGCACGATGAGCGCCGTCTGTGTCGGTTCCATCCCGGCAGTTTCCCGATCACGGCCGGTGCTCGTCCACGGGGTTTCGCCACCGGTGCTGCGTAGCGCCCGTCGGAGGAGAATCGCGCCCCTGCCGGCTCCGGCAGTACTCGCCCGGCGTCATCCCGAAGTAGGCCCGGAACGCCTGAATGAAGGCGCTGGGGCCGCTGTAACCACTGGCCGCGGCGGTCGTGGTCACCGATTCACCCACGGCGATCAACGTGAGCGAGTGATGCAACCGCAGCTGCGTCCGCCAGTGCGGGAACGACATTCCGGTCTGCTCCCGGAACAGCCGGCTGAGGGTACGCGCGCCGGCTCCCACGGCAGTGCCCAGCTCGCCGAGGGTGCGACGGTCGGTGGGGTCCTCGAGCAGGATCTCGGCAAGATCCCGCAGCCGGGAATCGGCCGGGTACGGCAGGCGAAGGCGCAGTGTGGTCGCACGTCGTAGCTGGTCGAGCGCCACGCGTTCGAGGTTGTCCCGTTCGTCGTCGGTCAGCTCCTCGCCGTCGGTGAGGCTGACGATCACCTCGCGCAGCAGCGGCGAGACGGCCAGGGCGGTCGGTTGATCCACGCCCATCGGATTCAGTGGGCGATCGAACATGATCGCGCGCATGTCGGTGGGCCCGTACGCCCGATGGGCGTGGGCGACCCCGGCCGGAATCCACACCGCCCGGTCCGGTGGCACCGTCCACATTCCCGTCGGCGTCGACACGGCCAGCACTCCGTTGCGGGGGCAGACAAGCTGGTGGCGTCCGTGGTGGTGCCAGTCGATCCGGTCACGGTCGGCCAGGGGTACCCGGGCGGGACCGTCCACATCTTGGCTGCTTGGCGACATAAGTCGGCAGGATATCGATAGCCGGCAACTGGGACGCTCGGGCATTCTTCCTCCGACACCCGCAACGAGAGAGCTGATGGTGGCGGAGACAAGCAGCCGAGCGAACCCGGCCAACCCCGAGTCGGTGCTGGCACTGGCCGAGGAGCTGGACAGGCAACCGTCGGCGTGGCGGCGGATGCGACTGTGGGGCGCGGCCCACGCGGTCGACGACCTTTATCAGGGTCTGGTGCCGGCCTGCGTCCCGTATTTCGTACTGGACCGCCATTACAGCTACGTCGCCGCAGGGGGGCTCACGCTCGCCGCGACCCTGGGCAGCTCGGTTCCGCAGCCCTTCATCGGTGTCGCCGTCGACCGTTATCGGCTGGACTGGCTGGCCGGGGCGGGAGTAACGCTCGCCGGAGTCGGGCTCGGCCTGTCCGGTCTCGTGGACAGTTACGTGGCGGTCTGGCTCCTGCTCTGCGTGTCGGGATTCGGCGTGGCGATGTTCCACCCGGCCGCCGGAAAGTCGGCACGGGTGGCGGCGGGCGACAGTGCGACAGCGATGAGCATCTTCGCCGCCGGGGGCAGTGTCGGGTTCTTTCTGGCGCCGGTGCTTGCCACTCCCGCACTGATCGCGATGGGCGTCGGAGCGACCGCGCTCTTCATCCCGCCGGCCGTGCTCATGGGGTTCCTGCTGTACCGGAACCGGCTGCGGCGACCGGCCGCGCGCACCGTCTCGCACAACGGCCGGGACCGCTGGGTCCCCTTCCTGGTGCTGACCTGCATCGAGACCGTCAGGTCGGTCGCCTTCTTCGGCGCGATCACCTTCATCGAGTTGTTCTGGATACGCCATCTGGGCGCGGGCCGGAGTCTCGCCGGGGCGGCGCTGGCGTGCTTCCTGGTCGGCGGAGTGGCCGGGACTCTGCTGGGGGGTCGGATCGCCGACCGCGTCGGGATGGTCCGCACCGTGCAGTTCGGCGCGATCGTCGCCGTTCCCGCACTCGTCGGCCTGCGGCTCACGCCCGGGGAGTACCCGCCGCTCGTCTTCGCCGTGCTCGCTGGCATCGCCCTGAACATCCCGTTCGCCGTGCTGGTCAAGCTGGGCCAGGACTATCTGCCGTCGCGGCCCGGCACGGCGGCGGGCGTGACCCTCGGGCTCGCCGTGAGCATCGGCGGCCTCCTCGCGCCCGTCCTCGGGGTGGCGGCGGAAGCCTGGGGCCCGCAGGGCGTGTTCACCATCATCTGTCTGATCCCCCTGGTGGCGCTGGCCCTCGGCGTGTTCCTCACCGAGCCGCAGAAATGACGGGGTACGCCGACCCGGGCGACACGGTGATCGAGGCCCGGGACGTCGATGTCGTGCGGGAGGGTCGCCTGCTGCTCGCGGATGTCAGCGTCACGATCCGCGCCGGGGAGCACTGCGCACTGATCGGGCCCAACGGTGCGGGCAAGAGCACGCTGCTCAGCGTGCTCGGCGCCGACCGGATCCGCGGGTGATCAGGGCTCTCGTCGACCGAAGGTGATGCCGCCGAGCTTGCTCTCGGGTGAGATGACTGTCATCTCGGCCTCGACCGCGAACCCGTTGTCGCGTAGCCAGGCGGCGACCTGCGCCGGCCGGCGGCGGTGCACGCGGATCCTCATGGGGTGACCGCCGTACCCCTCGGTCTTGAGGGTCGTCTCGTCGCCCACGTGGTAGCCGACCAGCAGCGGGCCTCCGGGGCGCACCACCCGCCGGAAGTGCGCGAGGACCTGACCGAGCCGCTCGTCGGGAATGTGGATGAGCGAGTACCAGGCGATCAGGCCGGCCACCGAGCCGTCGGGCAGGTCGAGATCGGTCATGGAGCCGACCTCGAATCTCAGGTCGGGGTGCTCGTGGCGGGCCACCGCGATCATTCCGGGGGAGAGGTCGATGCCGAAGGCGGCGATGCCCAGCTCGTTCAGGTGCGCCGTGATGCGACCCGGTCCGCAGCCCACGTCGGCGACCGGGCCCCCGCCTGTGGCGCGTACGTGGTCGGCGAACAACGCCAGAGCTGCCCGCTCGTAGGGTGCCTGTGCCAGGAAGTCGCGGACCAGGTGCGCGTAACTGACCGCGACCGTGTCGTAGGACGTGCGGGTGTCTGCCAACCAGCCGTCGACACTCATGGCGGCCACGCTAGAGGGTCATGCCGGGGGCGGGCATCCGGCGCCACCGGTTGTCGATGCGCTACGAGTGTCAGCCCCGCTGTCCATACTGGAAATGCGGTCCTCATCCCCGAGCCGGTGGCCGTGTCCGACCGACCTGTGGAGGTGCCGTCCATGCCAGCCGCACCAGTGATCATCAGCCTGCCGATCGCCGATCGTCCGACCTCGTACCGCTTCTACCGCGACAGCCTCGGCCTCGAAGCGGTGGGTGAGCTGGCCGACGACGGCATCCCGGAGCCGTTGCAGTTCGTGGTCAACGACGGGCTGCGCCTGATGCTCATCCCGACCGGCGGCTTCGGTTGGGTGATCGGCGGACACGAGGTCGCCCCGCGGGGGCAGAGCGAGTGCCTGCTCGGCCTCGGGGCCGCCACCGTGGCCGAGGTGGACGCGGTCGTCGAGCGGGCGCGCGTCGCAGGCGGCGAGGTCGTCACCGAACCGACCGCACAACCATGGGGGTACGCGGGCGTCTTCGCCGATCCGGACGGCCACCTGTGGATGGTGTCGGTCACCCCGGAGTGACGTCCGGCAGGATCAGAGTCCGTAGTCGGACGCGGTTTGCCGGGAACGCCGCGGCGAGCCTGCGCCGTTAGGGTGACCTGGTGACGGTACGGGGGTTGCGGCGGATCATCGTGTCGGTGGCGGATCGGGAGCGCGCGCTGGCGCTCTACCGGGATGCGTTGGGGCTGACCGAGAAGTACGGCGCCGGTGAGATGGTGGCCCTGGCCGTTCCGGGTTCCGAGGTCGAGCTTCTGCTGCACGAACGCCCACCCACGCCCGGCTTGGCCGGCGTTGCGGTGAGCTTCCTCGTCTCGGACGTCGACGCGGCGACCGCTGCGGCGGTGAAGGCGGGTGCCCAGGTCGTTGACGCGCCAGCTGATCAGCCCTGGGGCGAACGACAGTCGGTGCTCACCGATCCGGACGGCCATGTCCTCTGCCTGGTGACGCCAGCGGCCTGACCGCCCGCCGGCCGGGGTCGGTCAGGTGTAGATCTTCCTGGCGTACTCCGGGCCGTAGTGCCTCTCCAGGTCCTCCAGGCTCTCGGGCGGCGCCTCGACCTCCTTGATCAGGCGTGCGCGGGTCGGCAGCACGTCGGGCTGCCAGGTCTCCGGCTGCCACAGCGCGGACCGCAGGAACGCCTTCGCGCAGTGGTAGAAGATCTGCTCGATCTCCACCACCACGGCGAGCACCGGCCGGTGCCCCTTGACGACCATGTCGTCGAACCAGGGCGCGTCGCGTACCAGTCGGGCCCGCCCGTTGATGCGCAGCGTGTCGGTGCGACCGGGGATCAGAAAGAGCAGCCCGACGTGTGGGTTGTCCAGGATGTTGCGGTAGCCGTCGGCCCGCTTGTTACCCGGCCGCTCCGGCAGCGCGATTGTCGTGTCGTCCAGCACCAGCGCGAATCCGGCCGGGTCGCCCTTGGGCGAGACGTCGCAGGTGCCGTCCGCGCCCGCCGTCGCCACCAGGCAGAACGGCGAAGCGGCGAGCCACTGCCGGTCCCGCTCGTGCAGGCGGGCGCGGTCCTTGGTGGCGGCGCGTACACCCGGCGTCCCGAGCAGCTCACGCAGTTCCTCGTGCGAGGTGATCTCCACCGTCACGCGATCCTCCCCCAGCCGTTGACCCGGGTGGCGGCGCCACCGTCGCCAGCCTAGGCCCGCGTGGCCAGCGCGAGGTTTGCCCCCGGTCGCCCGGGGTACGGCCTCACCCGACACGCCCGCCGCTCATACCGTCCGCAGGAAAGCCGACCAGTGGAGGCCGGGAGATGGAGAGCCGACTCAAGGTACTGGGTCATCCAGTCCATCCGATGCTGGTCATGTTCCCGGTCGCGCTGCTGGTCACGGCGGTGCTCTTCGACATCATCGACACGGTCGGCGGGCCCGACTTCCTCGGCGAGGTCGCGTACTGGAACATCACCGTCGGCCTGATCGGCGGCCTGCTGGCCGCGGCGGCCGGCTCGTTCGACCTGCTGGCGATCCCGACCGGCACCCGCGCGAAGCGGGTGGGTCTGCTGCACGCGGGCGCCAACCTCGCGGTGATCCTGCTCTTCGCCGCCGTGTGGGCGGTCCGGCTCAACGCCGATTCGCGGGCCGCCGGTGGCGCGCTGATCGCCATCGAGGTGGTCGCGGTGGCGATCCTCGGCATCAGCGCCTGGCTGGGTGGCGAGCTGGTCGACCGGCTCGGTGTGGGCGTCGACCGGGACGCCGGTCTGGATGCGCCCAGCTCACTGCGGCCCACCACCCAGCGGATCGGAGACGTGCGATGAGCGAGCAGCAGCAGCCCGGCGGGTTCGGCCGGGGGTGGCGTGGCCGGCAACAGGGCTGGGACCCGATGGGCGAGTTGCAGTCGCTGCGCGCCGAGCTGAGCAGACTGGTCGGCGGTCGGGCCGGGTCGTCCGACGTCGAACTGACCGAGACGTCGGACGGCTGGCAGGTCGTCGTCCGGCTGCCGGGCGTCGCGCCCGAGGAGGTGGCCGTCGAGCTGGACGACCGCGAGCTGTGCGTACGGGCCCGCTCCGAGGCGGAGGTCAACGCCGAGCAGGGCATTCCCGGTGGCTTCGAGACGCGCGGTTTCGAGTACCGCATCGACCTGCCGTCCCGGGTCGACCCGGACGGCATCGACGCGGTCATGGACCACGGGCTGCTGCGCGTCCGCCTGCCGCGGGCGGCCCGGCCCACCGCGCGCACCATCACCGTCGGCCGCACCGGGCCGCGCTCGGCCGGCCCCTCCGCTGGTACGCCGATGCCGGCCGATCCCGCCGCGGACCGGGAGCTGCACCACCCGGACACCGTCGGCGAGATCGACCGGTCGTAGCGCGCCACGTGGTCACCCCGTCCCTGCTCGGCCCGACGGCCGGGCGAGTCGAAGACGTGCGCCGGATCGCGGTGCTGCGTGCCAACGCCCTCGGCGACTTCATCTTCGTTCTGCCGGCGTTGGACGCGTTGCGTGCCGCGTACCCCTCGGCGGAGATCGTGCTGCTCGGGGCGCCGTGGCACGCGAAGCTCTGGCGCGACCGGCCGGGCCCGGTGGACCGGGTGCTGGTGGTGCCGCCGGGCCCCGGCATCCGGGAGCCGGAGGCCGGTGAGTCGGCATCCACGATGGACGAGTTCGTGGCGGCGGCCAGCGGCGAGGGTTTCGACCTGGCGGTGCAGGTCCACGGCGGGGGCGCCAACTCCAACCCGTTGGTCAGCCGCCTCGGCGCCCGCGTGACTGTCGGGTTGCGCGCCGACGACGCGCCGCCGCTGGACCGGTGGATCCGCTACGTGTACTACCAGCACGAGGTGATCCGCTATCTGGAGACGGTGGCCCTGGTGGGTGCTCCGGCGACCACCATCGTGCCGACGCTCGCGGTCACCGACGCGGATCGGGCGGAGGCCGAGCGGGTGCTCGGCCCGCCGGCCCGCCCTCGGGTGGCGCTGCATCCGGGCGCCACCGACACCCGGCGTCGCTGGCCGGCCGAGCGGTTCGCCGAGGTGGCCCGTGCGCTGCACGGCGACGGGTACGAGGTGCTGGTGACCGGTACGCCCTCCGAGCGGGAGGTGGTGGACCAGGTGGTCGCGGCGGCGGGGGTGCCGGTCCGGCCGCAGGTGGGCACGCTCAGCCTCGGCGGGCTGGCCGGCTGCTACGCCGATTGCGCGCTGGTCGTCTCCAACGACACCGGCCCGCTGCACCTGGCCGCCGCGGTGGGCACGGCGACGGTGGGCATCTTCTGGGTCGGCAACCTGATCAACACGGCGACGCCGCTGCGGGGCCGGCACCGGCCGATCAGCTCCTGGATGGTGCACTGCCCGGTCTGCGGCGTGGACTGCACGCCCGGCATCTATCCGCACCGGCCGGGGGACGGCGAGTGCCCGCACCGCGACTCGTTCGTCACCGACGTGCCGGTGGTCGAGGTGCTGGAATCGGCCCGCGAACTGCTCAACCCGTAGGCGGCGCTCAGGCCGGCTGTGGGGTGTCCTCGTCGGCGAGGACCACCTCCCACGCCTCCACGTCCCGCTCGGTGACAGTGGTGGGGGTCTCCAGGTGGTAGGCGCCGCTGGGCAGGATGCCCGCCCCGCCGTGGCGGGCCAGCACCGCGAGCTGGGCGGCCACGTCCTCGCCCTGGTGCCGCTCGTGCACCCGCCGCCAGAAGTCGAAGCCCCCGGAGTCGACGAGCTTGGCCCGGTCGTAGAGCACGCACCCGCCGATCCAGGACACCTTGTACGCCCGCCACGCGCCCGGCGGCAGTGCCAGCTCGGCGGTGACGTGCAGCAGGTTGGCCGCCGAGTGGATGCGGGCGCGGTCCCACTCGGGGGTGCCCGGCCGGATCCGCTCCGGGACGGGCCGACCGGCCCACTCCTCGTAGTGCCGGTGCGTGTCCGGTCGTACGTCCTCGGTGTAGGACAGGCCGTGCACACCGTTGCCGACGAACCCGCAGCCCAGCTCCTCGATTGCGGCGACCAGCCGGTGCAGCGCCCCGGGTTCCAGCCAGACGTCGTCGTCGAGGTTGAGCACGTACCGGGCCGATGACGCGGCGAGCAGATAGGCGCGGTGCTCGGCCAACCCGCGGCGCGGCAGCCGGCGGGTCAACAGCACCGGGTGGCCCGCGTGCCGCAGCGCCCGGACCATGGTGGCCGCGGCGGGATGGGCGTACGCCGGATCGTTGTCGGACTGGTCGCTGACCACCACGCCGAAGCCGGGGACCCCGCCCTGGGCGGCGAGCCCGGCCAGGGTGACGGCCAGTTCGGCGGGCCGGTTACGGGTCGGGATCAACACGTCGACCAGCCGGTCGGCACGGAACTCCGCCGGGGCGCCGAGGGCGAGGGGCCGGTTCACGACGCCTGGGTGCGCGGGCTCAGCGACGGGTCGGTGGCGTGCGACGACGGCTCTTGGCTGTGTGACCGGATCCGGTCGATGATCGCCGAGGTGGACCGGTCCGGCACGTACCCCAGCGTGCGCACCTGACCGCCGAGTCGGCGCACCAGCGGCGCCTCCGGCACCAGCTCCGGCGGATAGTCGCCGCCCTTGACGTACACGTCGGGCCGGACCGCCTCGATCAGCGCGGCGGGCGAGTCCTCCTCGAACACCACCACATGGTCCACGCAGGAGAGCGCGGCGAGCAGGGCGCCCCGGTCCTCGACCGGGTTGACCGGCCGGTCCGGCCCCTTGAGCCGGCGTACGCTGCCGTCCGAGTTGACCGCCACGATGAGCAGGTCGCCCAGGGCGCGGGCCTGTTCCAGGTAGCGCACGTGCCCGGGGTGCAGCACGTCGAAGCAGCCGTTGGTGAACACCACGGACCGGCCCGCCTCGCGGTGCTCGGCGACGATCGCGTCCAACTCGTCGGTGCCGACCACCGCCGGGTGCCCGGCGGTCTCCGGTGGCATGTCGAGGGCGGCGAGCAGGTCGTTGCGCAGGCACACGCAGGTGCCGGTGTCCGACACGGTGATCGTTGCGGCGAGCTGGGCGAGTTGCGCGGCGGTGGGCAGCGGCGCGTCGGCGGCCAGGGCCAGCGTCATCGCCGCCAGGTAGGCGTCTCCCGCACCCACCGCGTGGCTCGCGGGGACCGGGGTGCTGTGGCTGCGCCGCCGTTCCCCGTCCGCGCCGCCGACCACCGCGCCGTCGGTGTCCAGGGTCACCGCGACCACGTCCGCGCCGGTGTGCGCGCGCAGTTCGGCGAGGCGCGACTCGGCCAGTACGGCCCGGTCCACGCCCGCTCCAGCCTCGGTGTTCACTGTGACGCCGGTGCCTGTGACGCTGAGGCCGTCGCCGGTGAGGGCCACCCGCCCCTCGCCCGGGGTGGGCTCGCCGACCGGGCCGGGCCGGTCGTCGGCGCGGGCCCCGCCCGGGGCGGCGCCGACGCTCAGCTCGGACGGCCCGTCGGCCGGATCGTTGTCGGGGTGTTCCAGGTGCAGGTCGGTGCCGGCGGTCGAGCGGTTCGCGCCACCGGCACGGGCCAGCAACCGGGTCGCCTCGGCGAAGCTGGGGGTGACCACAGTCGGCGCGAGCCCCCGCCAGTCGGCGAGGTCGTGGGCGTCCAGCGCGACAGTGGCGTACCGCTCGCGCTGCTCGACCAGCCAGGCGCGGACCGGCGCGGGCAGCGCGCCCAGGCCGTAGTCGCAGACCACCAGGGTCGGCGCCTCTCCGCCGGCGGCGGCGCGCAGCTCCTCGGTGGCGCAGTCCAGCGCCGTGAGCAGCCGGTCCACCCCCTCCGGGTCGAGCGCGTCGTCCGCGTCGCCGGAGTCCTCCCGGAGCAGGATCTGGTTGCCGGCGAGCATCCGCCGCTTCACGGGGGTGGGCCGACCGGGCTGGTTGACCGTGCGGTCCCAGACGCCGGCCCGGTCCAGACAGTCGTGCAGTTCGTCGCCGGCCACGTCGGCGCCGACCGGCGCCACCAGCACGGCCCGACCGCCGAGGGTGGCGACGTTGACCGCGGTGTTCGCGGCCCCACCGGCGGCGGAGATCCGTCGGCGCAGGGTGAGGACCGGGGCGGGCGCCTCCCGGCAGAGCCGGTCGGAGTCGGCAAACCGCCACTCGTCCAGCATGGCGTCGCCGATGATCAGGACCGGGCGCCCGAGCCAGCTCTCCACGACGGTGGCGAGCCGGCGCTGTTCCGCTGCTGCACCTGCCATGCCTCCCCGGGTCCCCAGCGGCCCTCGGGACAAACCTGCGCCGGGACCGGGCTACGCCGCAGGTCGGCGGCCTTTCGTCCCACAGTCGTCGGCGGGGTGCCCGTCGTTACCGCCGTGGGGTGTTTCGGGCGTTGGCGCTCGGGAAGGGAGTTGAGGTACCCCGGAAAGGAGATGTACCGAGATGGCAGCGACACTGCAGGGCAAGAGGATCGCCTTCCTGGCCGCCGACGGCGTCGAGGAGGTCGAGTACGTCCAGCCGCGCGAGGCGGTCGAGAACGCCGGCGCGACGGCCGAGCTGGTCTCGCTCAAGCCCGGTTCCATCCAGTCCTTCAACCACCTGGACCAGTCCAAGACGTACGACGTGGACGTCACCGCGAACAAGGCGGACGCCGCCGGGTACGACGCGCTGGTGCTGCCGGGCGGGGTGGCGAACCCGGACTTCCTGCGGTCCGACCCGGACGCGGTGCGGTTCGTGAAGGCGTTCTTCGACGCCGGCAAGCCGGTCGGGGTGATCTGTCACGGCCCGTGGACGCTGATCGAGGCGGACGTGGTGCGTGGCCGGCGGATCACCTCCTGGCCCAGCCTGCGCACCGACCTGACCAACGCCGGCGCGACCTGGGTCGACGAGGAGTGCGTGACGGACGGCAACCTGACGAGCAGCCGCAAGCCCGACGACCTCCCCGCCTTCTGCGCAAAGATCACCAAAACCTTCGCCGCCTCCTGACCCCGCCCTCCCGAGTTGATCAAGAGGTTTGCGTCATCCCACCCGGCGTGTCGTGACGCGAACCTCTTGATCAACCTTGGGAGGCTCGGGGTTTTTTGGGGTGTGGGGCATGTTCTCCGGTGGTCGGGAAAGAGGGCTTGATGACCACCGAAGCCTCTGCCGCGCCGGTACTGAATCGCCAGCAGATCCGGCTGCTCATGCTGGGCCTGATGACGGGCATGCTGCTGGCCGCCCTCGACCAGACCATCGTCGGCACGGCCCTGCCGACCATCGTCGGTGAGCTGGGTGGGATCAACCACTACTCGTGGGTGGTCACGGCGTACCTGCTCGCCTCGACCGCGTCGACCCCGCTGTACGGCAAGATGGCCGACCTGTACGGGCGTCGCCCGGTCTTCCTCTTCTCGATCGGTACGTTCCTGGTCGGGTCGCTGCTGGCCGGCCTGTCGCAGAACATGACCCAGCTGATCGTCACGCGGGGCATCCAGGGTCTCGGCGCCGGTGGTCTGCTGACGCTGGCGTTCACGATCATCTCGGATGTGGTCTCACCCCGGGAGAGAGGCCGCTACCAGGGTCTGTTCGGAGCGGTGTTCGGCATCGCGTCGGTGGCCGGCCCGCTGGTCGGTGGATACTTCGCCGAGACCGACTGGCGGTGGATCTTCTACATCAACGTGCCGCTGGCGATCCTGGCCATCGTGGTCTGCTACCACGTGATGCGGCTGATCCCGTTCGAGCGCCGGAACCACGCGATCGACTGGCTCGGCGCCGGCCTGCTGGTGGCCGGGGTGAGTTGCCTCCTGCTCGCGCTGAGCTGGGGCGGCAACGAGTACCCGTGGGGTTCCGGGCTGATCATCGGCCTCTTCGTCGCGGGTGCGGTCCTGGCGGTGCTCTTCGTGCTCCAGGAGGCGCGGGTCGCCGAGCCGATCCTGCCGCTGCGGCTGTTCCGCAGCGCCACGTTCGCGCTGGCCAACTCCGCAGGCTTCGTGCTCGGTCTGGTGATGTTCGGGTCGATCATCTTCATCCCGCTGTACCTCCAGATCGTCAAGGGCGCCTCGCCGACCCGCAGCGGTCTGCTGATGCTGCCGATGATGGCCGGCATCATCGTGACCTCGATCCTCACCGGACGGGCGATGAGCCGGATCGGCAGGTACAAGTGGTTCCCTGTGGCCGGGGCGGCCACCCTGGTGCTCGGCATGCTGCTGTTCACGCGGTTGCAGGTGGGCACGTCGCTCTGGATGGCGTTCGGCTTCATGGTGGTGATCGGCGTCGGCCTCGGTCTGTGCATGCAGTCGCTCGTCCTCGCGGTGCAGAACGCGGTCTCCATCCGCGACCTGGGCGCCGGTACCTCGTCGGCGACGTTCTTCCGGTCGCTGGGCGGCTCGTTCGGGGTGGCGATTCTCGGCACGGTGCTCTCGTCGCGGCTCAACTCGCAGCTCGCCGACCGGCTGCCCGGTGCGATCGCCCAGCTTCCGCCGGAGCAGCGGGCCGCTGTCGCGGCGAGTGGCGGCACGAACATCTCGATCAACGACCCGGCGACCATCATGGCCCTGCCCGGCGCCGTCCGGGCCGCCATCCAGGCGTCGTTCGTGGAGTCGCTGCACCTGGTCTTCCTGACCACCGGTCTCGTTGCCATCGTGGCGGTGCTGGTCACCCTGGCGCTGCCCAACAACGAGCTACGCGGTGCCGGCCCGCAGGGCGCCAAGGGCGGTGCCGACCCGCTCGGCGGAGAGGCGCCGGCGCCGGGCGGGAAACCGCTGACCAAGGAATCGAAGGATGAGGCCGCGGCGGACATGGAGGCCAAGTCCCAGACGATGATTTGACCACGCCCGGTCGCCCTGCCAGCCGACGAGCCGGCTGGCAGGGCGAATTCGAGCGGAATTGATCAAGCCGGGCGGCGGTACGCGCCGTACCACCATGTCGCCGCAAGTTCCCGCGCTGCCGCCGCGTCGGTCCCGGGGTCGGCCGTGGTCGTGCTGACGTGGTCGGCGAGGAAGCGGTCGCCGCCGATCACGATCAAGCGGCTGGCGGCCGTGACGTCCAGGTCGGCGGGGGTACGCCCGGCCTGCTGCTCGGCGCGGAGGGCATCCGCCGTGCGCCTCACGAACCGTTCCAGCCCCGCTGCCCAGTACTCCCGGACCACCTCGTCGTACGCGGCGACCTCGCTGACCGCCGCAAGCACCGGGGCGTACGTCCGGTAGATCCGGATCACGTCGGCGAAGACCTCGGTCAGCCGCGCGAGCGGGTCGCCGGGCCCGCCCGGGTCCCAGCCGCTGGTGCGGTCGAAGGAACTCTCTCGCATGGTGCCGGCGAGGCGCATGAGCAGCTCGCTCTTGTCCCGGAAGTGGGTGTAGAAGGTCGACCGGGCCACTCCGGCCTCGGCCGCGATCCGCTGCACGCCGAGGTCGGTGAAGCGGGCGCCCCCCTGGAGCAGTCGCTCCGTGGCCGCCAGCACCCGTGCCTCGACGGCCGCCCGCCCGTCCGGGTTGTGCGGGCGACGTCGGGTGATCGAGGGCATGGTCGAGATCCTAGGTGGCCGGGGGCGCGACCGACGACGTACGCTCGCTGCCGGACACAGTGTCCGACACAGTGACCGCCGGAGTGCCGACGTGGCCTCCGACCCCCCACCACGAGGAGCAACACAGGTGAAGTACCGACTGCTGGGCACCACCGGGGTGTACGTCTCGGAGATCTCGCTCGGCGCGATGACCTTCGGTGGCAGCGGACACCCGCTCTGGGGAACCCTCGGCGGACTGGCGCTGCCCGAGGCGCAGCGGATGGTCGACACGGCGCTCGACGCGGGCGTGAACTTCGTCGACACCGCCGACGGCTACAGCGACGGGGAGAGCGAGGAACTGCTCGGCCAGGCGCTCGGCAAGCGGCGTCGCGACGTCGTGCTGGCCACCAAGGTGCACTCGCGCACCGGCCCCGGCCCCAACGACGTCGGCACCTCCCGCCTGCACATCATGCAGAACCTGGAGGAAAGCCTGCGCCGGCTGGGCACCGATCACATCGACCTGTACCAGATCCACAACTTCGACCAGGTCACGCCGATGGAGGAGATGCTGCGCGCGCTCGACGACGCGGTCCGACAGGGCAAGGTCCGCTACATCGGCTGCGCCAACTTCGCCGCCTGGCAGATCTCCAAGGCGCTCGGCATCTCCGCGCGGGAGAAGCTCGCCGGCTTCGTCTCCGTCCAGGAGTACTACTCCCTGCTGGGTCGGGACGTGGAGCGCGACGTGGTGCCGATGGCGCTCGACGCGGGCGTCGGCCTGACCGTGTGGAGCCCTCTCGCCGGTGGATTCCTCTCCGGCAAGGTCGGCCGGGACGGCGCCGTCGCCGACAGCGGCGCCCGCAGCGCCCAGCCCGGCTACTCCAGCTTCACGCCGTTCGAACCCGAGCACGCCTTCGCTGTGGTCGACGTGCTCAAGGGCGTCGCCGAGCGGCACGAGGTCAGCCCGGCCCGGGTGGCCGTCGCCTGGCTGCTGTCCCGGCCGGCAGTGACCAGCGTGATCGTCGGAGCCCGCAAGCACGAGCAGTTGGTGGACAACATCGCCGCCTCGGACCTCACGCTGACCGAGCAGGACCTCACCGAGCTGGACGAGGCCACCAAGCTGCCGGTCGCGTACCCGAACTGGATCCAGGAGGGGTTCTTCGCCGAGATGCGCTACCCGCAGTAGGACCTACTTGAGGATCAGCCGGTTCGTCTGCTCGAAGACGTCCAGGTCGGCCAGGGTTTCCAACACCGAGCCGGAGAGTGGGGTCGGGAAGCGGTCGCGGGGGAAGAAGCCGGCGTCGGTGGTCTCGTCGGTGACCCGGGTCAGCTGCCCGTCCCACTCCTCGACCTTGAACGCGGTGGTGAAGACCTGGTACGTGTGCCCGTACATGTTGGTGCTGGTCCGGTCCGGGCCGGTGTAGAGGGCGAACGCGCAGACCCGCAGCGCCCGCAGCCCGGTCTCCTCGCGGACCTCGCGGACCGCGCAGTCGGCGATCGACTCGCCCAGTTCCATGGCGCCGGCGGGCATGGCCCACTGACCGTTGTCCGAGCGTTGGATGAGCAGGATGCGCCCCGCGTTGTCGCTGACCACGGCTCGGGCGCCGACGAACATCAGCGTCCGGTCCCCGGCGAGCGCGCGCAACTGCCCCACGTACGAGTCGGCCCAGGAGATGCTCACCTGCGACAATTTACGGGGGTTCCCAACGTGTGACCGCCGACACTAGCTTGTTACCCATGCGTAGCACGATGATGGACGCCCCCCTGCAGGTCTCCCGGATCCTCGACCACGGCGCAGGGGTGCACGGCACCGCCGAGGTGGTCACCTGGACGGGCGGCGAGCCCCGCCGGATGACGTACGCCGAGGTGGGTCGCACCGCCGCCCGGCTGGCCCACGCGCTGCGCGACGAGTGCGGGGTGACCGGCGACGAGCGGGTCGCCACCTTCATGTGGAACAACAACGAGCACCTGGTGGCCTACTTCGCGGTGCCGAGCATGGGCGCGGTGCTGCACACCCTCAACCTCCGGCTCTTTCCCGACCAGGTCGCCTACATCGCCAACCACGCGCAGGACCGGGTGGTGCTCGTCGACACCACGCTCATCCCGCTGCTGGCCAGGGTGATCGGCGAGCTGAGCACGGTGCGGCACGTGGTGGTGGTCGGCGGTGGCGACCCCGCCCCGCTGGTGGCGGCGGCGGGCGACCGGATCACCGTGCACCACTGGGACGCGCTGCTGGCCGACCGGCCCGACGTGTACGACTGGCCGGAGGTGGACGAGCGGGACGCCGCCGCGCTCTGCTACACGTCGGGCACCACCGGCAACCCGAAGGGCGTCGCCTACTCGCACCGGTCCATCTACCTGCACTCGTTGCAGGTCTGCATGCCGGAGGGCTTCGGTCTCGGGCCGACCGACCGGGAGCTGGCCATCGTGCCGATGTTCCACGCCATGTCGTGGGGTCTGCCGTACGCGGCGTTCCTCTCCGGCGCGTCACTGATCATGCCGGACCGGTTCCTCCAGGCCGCGCCGATCGCCGAGATGATCGCCGCCGAGCGGCCCACCCTGGCCGGCGCGGTGCCGACCATCTGGACCGACCTGCTGGCCTACCTGGACAGCCACGACGTGGACACGTCCTCGCTCACCGAGGTGATCGTCGGCGGCTCGGCGTGCCCGCCGGCGTTGATGCACGCGTTCGACGAGCGGCACGGGATCGACGTCATCCACGCCTGGGGGATGACCGAGATGTCGCCGCTGGGGTCGGTCTCCCGGCCGCCGGCGGGGGCGACCGGCGAGCAGGCCTGGCGCTACCGCTACACGCAGGGTCGCGTGCCGGCCGGGGTGCAGGCGCGCATCGTCGGGCCGCTGGGCGAGCCGCTGCCCGCCGACGGCACGGCCGTGGGCGAGTTGGAGGTCCGTGGACCGTGGGTGACCGCGCGGTACGTCGGTGACGACGCCCCGGACGAGGAGAAGTTCCGCGACGGCTGGTTGCGTACCGGCGACGTGGGCATGCTCTCCCCGGACGGGTACATCACGCTCACCGACCGGGCGAAGGACGTGATCAAGTCCGGCGGCGAGTGGATCTCGTCGGTGGAGCTGGAGAACGCGCTGATGGCGCACCCGGCCGTGCTGGAGGCGTGCGTGGTGGGCGTGCCGGACGAGCGCTGGGACGAGCGGCCGCTGGCGACCGTGGTGGTCCGTGAGGGCGCTTCGGTGACCGCCGAGGAGCTGCGGGACTTCCTGGCCGGTTCGATCGCCAGGTGGCAGCTGCCCGAGCGGTGGGCGTTCATCGACACGGTGCCGAAAACCAGCGTCGGCAAGTTCGACAAGAAGGTCGTCCGTTCGCGGTACGCCGACGGTGAGCTGACTGTCCGGGAGCTGACAGCACCGTAACGTTTTACCGGGCACTGTCGCCTGTTGGGCAGAGGAGTTCTCCTGACATTCCTCCCCAGGGGCGGCCCCGGCGTTCGCACCGCGCCGGGGCCGCCCGCTCCACGCGGGGTTATCCCGCACCGTCATTGTTGCGAAAATTGTTCGCGTCTGTCCTGATGACGGGGAAATCGGGTGTCGCGCGATCCGTTCAGGCGTCGCTGGTGGTGATCAGCACCTTGCCCACCGCCGAGTCCTCGACCGCCTGGTGGGCCGCCGCCGTGTCGGCCAGCGGATAGTGGTGCAGCGGCAGACCGGCGTCCGCACCGACCCGGATACCACCCTGGTTGGCCGCCGCCGCCACGTCGATCACACCCTGCGCCTTGGCCGCCTTCGGCTCCGTGTAGACCAGCACGAACTGCCAGCGGGCGTTCACCACGTACAGCGGGCGGATCGGGAGCGTCACCTCGGTGCCGCCGTTGTCGGCGTACACGCAGACCGCGCCGCCCTGCCGGATCATCTGCACGTCAGCCGCCGCGTTCGCGGCCGGCGCGACCTCCACGATCGTGTGGACGCCGTGCGGAGCGATCCTGCCGACCTCCTCGACCACGTCCTGCTCCCGATAGTTGATCACATGGGAGGCACCGGCCGCCGCCGCGAGCTGCGCCTTCTCCGCGCTGCTCACCGTGGCGATCACCGTCGCGTCGGCCCAGCGGGCGAGCTGGATCGCCGCGTTGCCTACCGCGCCCGCCCCGCCCTGCACCAGCACCGTGTGATCGGCAAGCGCACCGGCGCGCAGCGCGTCGGGCATGAACTCGCCGGCCGTCAGACAGCGGTGCGCGGTGAGGAACGGGATGCCCAGGCTGGCTCCCAGCTCGAACGAGGCGTCGCCCAGGGGAACCGCCTGGCGCACCGGCACCAGCGTGTACTCCGCGGAGGTGCCCCACGGCCGCTGCCAGGCCGCCTCCCAGATCCAGACCCGCTGGCCGATCAGCTCACGGTCGACCCCCTCGCCGACCGCCTCCACCACGCCCGCGCCGTCCTGCCCGGGGATCTGCCACCCGTCCGGCGGGAAGGCCCGCCGCGACTTCCAGTCCGTCGGGTTCACCCCGGACATCGCCAGCCGGACCAGCACCTCGCCCGCACCCGGCTCCGGCACCGGCCGGTCGACCAGCTCCAGCACGGAAGGGTCGCCGGTGCGCTCGTACACGATGGCTTTCATTCGTTGTTCCTTCCCCAGTCTGCCCGCGTCAACCCAGCCCCTCCACCAGCTCCGGCGTCAACTCACCGATCGACCCCAGCGTCACGACCGCGAGCCCGGCCGCGTCCGGGTCGAGGGGGTACGACAGGTGCGGCACCGCCACCACCCGCATCCCCGCCGCCGCGGCCGACCGCACGCCGTTGGACGAATCCTCCACTGCCGCGCACCGGGTCGGGTCGACGCCGAGACGCCGCGCGACGTCCAGGTAGACGTCCGGCGCCGGCTTGCCCCGCTCGGTCTCCTCGGTGGAGAGGGTCGCGCCGAACGCGCCGGTCAGGCCGGTGGCGTCCAGCGCCGCCGCGATCAGCCGGGTCGGTGACGAGCTGGCCAACCCCAGCGGCCACCGCGCGGCCAGCCGGCGTACGACCTCGTCGGCGCCGTCGATGAGCGGCACGTGGTCGGTGTAGCGCCGGGCCATCTCCCGCACCACCTCGTCGGCGACCTGCCCGGCGCTGCGGCGCACACCCAGCTCACCGCTGAGGTAGTGGGCCCACTCACCGGTGCTCATGCCCATCAGCCGGCGCTGGGTGTCCGGCTGCCACGTCCCGCCGTGTGCCGCCACGTACGCCCGCCGGACCTCCTCCCAGACCGGTTCGGAATCCACGATCACACCGTCCAGGTCGAAAACCACCGCATCCACCACGGGCCCATCCTGCCCGAGAGGCGGACCGCCGGTCAGCCGGGCAGCGCGGGCAGCCCGATCGGGCTGTTCGGCGGGATCACCGTGTGACACGACCGGGCCATCGGCTCCAGCAGCTCACGCAGCCGGTCGGTGTCGTCCGGGCCGAGGGCCAGCCACGGATGCGCGGCGGCCCGGTCGGTGGCGTCCTCGATCGCCTGGAAGCCGGCGTGACCGACGTCCGTGGCCGTGCCGTCGCCGGTCAGCCAGCCGCGCTGTGCCAGCCGCTCGCGGGCGGCCCGCCACTGCTCCTCGGACCAGCCCCGGCCGAGCAGGTTCTCCGCCGGCATGTCCACGGCGACCCGCCAGGCCAGCGTCTCCACCGGGTCCAGGCCGGCGGCCACCAGGGCGGCGTTGTGCCCGTCGCCCCGCAGCTCCCGCAGCGTGGTGGCGGCCTGCCAGAGACGGGCGAGGGGGTATTCCCCGACCGGCAGCGCCGCGTTGGCCGCGCCGAGCACCCGACCGGCGGTCTGCGCCGCCGAGGCGGCCCGCTCCAGCAGATCGGCGGCCTCGGCCAGGTGCGCCTCGGGCAGCTCGTAGGTCAGCTCGGCGAGGGCCTGCACGGCGCCGGTCAGCCGGGCGCGCAGGGCCTCCTGCGGGGTGGCGAGCCGCCAGACCGCCGGCAGGGCCCGGCTCACCATGGGTGGTGCGAAGTTGAAGAACGCGGCGATGACCGGGGCGGCCTCGGCGGCGCCCAGCGGGGCGGTCCGGCCGGCGAAGTAGCCGCGCCAGTAGCCGCGCAGCCCGACCGCCTCGTGCGCGGCCCGGGCCCGCGGGTGGAAGTAGGTGACCGCATGCACCGGCTCGAAGTGCGTCCACATCAGCCGGGCGGTCCGCCCGGGCTCGTCCAGCGCCGTCACGTGCACCTCCGCGTCCCCGGTCCGCCTGGTCACCCCGGACGGCGGGCCGCCCGGGGTGACGCCGAACCTACTGCCGGAGGGTGACGGGCAGGAAGCCCCATGTGAACAAGTCCATCGCGCCGGGGTGACAACCGGGGCGATCCGGACGGGTCACTGGGCGGCGAGCACGTCCACCACGAAGCGCAGCGGACCGGTCGGCCGCCCGTTCGCGTTCGCCTCGTCGTTGCCGTACGCCAGCTCGCCCGGGATGTCGAGCTGCACCCGGCTGCCCACTGTCACACCCACCAGACCCTGGTCCCAGCCGGGGATGACCTGGCCCACGCCGATGGGGAAGGTGGCCGGCTGGCCGGCGTTCCAGGACGAGTCGAACTCCTTGCCGTCCTTGTAGAAGACGCCCACGTAGTTGGTGGTGATGGTCTGGCCCTTCTTCACCGCCGGGCCGCTGCCCTTGATCACCGGGGTGACGGTGAGCTTCTTCAGCTCACCCTTGCCCGCCGTCACCTTCGGCTTGGTGCCCAGCGCCGGGTCGGAGCCCGCGGGCAGCTGCGGAGCCGGGGGCGCGGTGGGGGCGTCCGCGGCCGGGGCGGAGGCGGACGGGGTCGCGCCTGCCTGGTTGGCGGGCTTGTCGTCGCTCCGGTTCTTGTCGATCCACACGAAACCGCCGATCAGCAGCGCCATCACGGCGACGCCGGCGAGGCCGCCCGCCCACGCCTGGCGGCGGCGCTTCGCCTCGGCGGCCTTCTGCGCGGCCAGCTGGGCGGCCAGCCGCCGCCCCGCCTTCGTCGCCGGGCTCTGGCCCTCCGACCGGTTCTCCTGCGTGCGCTCGCTCACGTCGTCGACTCCCTGCTGCGAAGGTGTGGCCGGCACCCGGTGCCGGGGGGAAAGCCGACGCACACGGTACCCGCCCGGCGGCCTGCCGTGCCCGCCCCGGATGCCTCGGATCGCCCAGCGACGCCCTAGCGGGACGTTATTTCGGGATCACCATGAAGTCGGTCACGAACGACGTCACGCCTCCGTCGGCCGCGCGCCCGATCCAGGTGCCGTAGCAGCCGTCCCCCCAACCCGTGGCCACGGTGACGACATTGGCGCCGGTGGCCTCGTCGAGGACTGCGGTGATCAGGCCCCGGACCGGCGACACGGGCAGCTCGTCGGGGATGAACACCTCCTGGACCTGGTCGTGCTCCCAGCCGTCGAGGACGGCGAGCGCCGTCGGGTCGGCGAGCGTGCCGGCGCCCGCGTCCACCCCGTACCCGAAGTAGTCGTCCGGGCCGAGCGTGGCGACGTCCTGGTCGCCCGCGACGGCCGGCTCCCAACGGGTCGCCGGCTCGTCGGAGACCACCAGTTGCAGCGCGGCCACCCGACGGTCCACCTCGGCGCCCTCGCGCAGCACCACGGCCACCCAGGCGCGGGCGGGATACCGCCCCGGCACCACGGTCACGGTGTACGGCTCGGCCTCCGGGCAGACCAGCGGGTCGCATCCGACCACCCGGCCGGTGGGCAGCACGACGTCGTCCACGGGGTGGGCCTCGATCAGGTACGCGCCGTACTCGTCGGTGAAGCGGGCACCGGGCGTCAACAACCGGTCCAGATCAGGGGTGTACGGCATGGGGGGCTCCTCCGGTGGCCAACGGCCGGCGGAGCGTACCCGGTCCGGCGGACACCCTTCGTCGCCGCCGTAGGGTCAGGCGCTCTTGCGGGGTGCGGTCTTGCGCGCGGCCGTCTTCTTCGCCGGCTCGGCCTTCTTCGCTGCTGTCTTCTTCGCCGGCTCGGCCTTCTTGGCGGCGGTCTTCTTCTCCGCCGTCTTCTTCGCCGCGGTCTTCTTCGCGGGCGCCTTGGCGGCCTTCTTCTCGGCCGCCTTCTGGGCCGAGCGGGCCGACGAGATGGGCGTCGGCTCGCCGCCGCCCCCACCGCGCGCGGGCTGTTCGCCGCGTGCCGCACGGGCCCGGTCCACAGATGCCTTCAGCGCGGCCATCAGGTCCACCGCCGCCGCCGGTGCCTCCTCGGCCTCCTCCGGCTGGACGACCTCCCGACCCTCCACCTTGGCGTCGATGACCTCCTGCAACGCGGCCCGGTAGTCGTCGGTGAAGACGTCCGGCTCGAACTCGCCGGTCATCGAGTCGATCAGGGAGCTGGCCATGGCCAGCTCCGGTGGGCGCACCTTCAGGTCCTCGTCGAGGAAACCGAAGTCCGGCTTACGGATCTCGTCCGGCCAGAGCATCGTGTTGAGCAGCAGCACACCCTCGCGGACCCGCAGGGTGGCGAGCTGTTCACGTTGGCGCAGCGCCACCTTGACGATGGCCACCCGCTCCGAGTCGGTCAGGGCGTCGCGCAGCAGCACGTACGGTTTGGTGGCCGTGCCTTCCGGCTCCAGGAAGTACGCCTTGTTGTAGAGGATGGGGTCGACCTGCTCGGCGGGCACGAACTCCAGCACGTCGATCGCCCGCGAGCTGGTCAGCGGCAGGTCGGCGAAGTCCTCGTCGGTGAGGATCACCATCTCGCCGCCGCCGATGTCGTAGCCCTTGGCGATGTCGTCGTAGGTGACCTCCTCGCCGCAGACCGAGCAGGTGCGCTTGTAGCGGATCCGGCCGCCGTCCTCGCGGTGCACCTGGTGGAACCGGATGTCCTTCTCCTCGGTCGCCGAGTAGAGCTTCACCCCGATCGAGACGAGCCCGAACGACACGGCTCCCTTCCAGATGGCACGCATCCTGCGCTCCCTTCCCCGGTATCGACCATGCTCGCATCCGAAGGAACTCGACGCGAGGTGTTCGGCCTGCTACTACAGTCGGGTCGTGCCCGGCGTGCCGCTCAAGCCGATGCTCGCGATGACCGGGCCGCTCCCGGCGGGTGACGGCTGGGCGTACGAGTTCAAGTGGGACGGGGTCCGCGCGCTCGCCGACATCTCCGGCGGCGTCCAGCACCTGTACGCCCGCTCCGGCGTGGAGATCACCGCCGCGTACCCCGAGCTGGCCACCCTCCCCGAGCAGGTCGACGACGTGCTGCTCGACGGCGAGGTGGTGCTGCTCGGCCAGGGCGGGCAGCCGTCGTTCACGGCCCTCGCCGAGCGGATGCACGTCCGGGACCGCAACAAGGCGGCCCGGCTGGCGGCGGTCATGCCGGTCACGTACATGATCTTCGACCTGTTGCGCCGCAACGGCGACGACCTGACCGGCTGGCCGTACGAGCGTCGCCGGGAGGCACTTGACGCGCTCGGCCTCGGCGGCGCCCGATGGGCAGTGCCGCCGGTGTTCACCGACGGCCCGGCGACCTACGAGGCGGCCGGCGAACACGGCCTGGAGGGCGTGATGGCCAAGCGGGTCGCCGCCGTCTACCGCCCCGGTGTGCGCTCCCCGGACTGGGTGAAGGTCAAGCTGGAGGTGACCGGGGACTTCGTCGTGGGCGGCTGGCGGCCGGGTGCACGCCGCATCGGTGGACTGCTGGTCGGGGTGCCCGGCCCGGACGGCCGGTTGATCTACCGGGGTCGGGTCGGCGGCGGGATCGGGGCGGCCATCGAACGGCAGCTCCTCGCCGAGCTGGAGCCGCTGCGCTCCGGCGTGTCACCGTTCGCGCCGGGCGTGCCGCGCGAGGATGCCCGGGGTGCCATCTGGGTAGAACCCCGGGTGGTGGTGGAGGTGAAGTACGGCCAACGCACCCCCGACGGCCGGCTGCGCTTCCCCCGGGTGCTGCGGTTGCGCCCGGACAAGCCGCCGGAGGAGGTCGACGATGCCGGCTGAGAAGCTGCGGGTGGACGTCGAGGGCCGCCCGCTGGAGCTGTCCAACCTGGACAAGGTCCTCTATCCGGCGGTCGGCTTCACCAAGGGCGAGGTGATCGACTACTACACCCGGATCTCTCCGGTGCTGCTGCCGCACCTGTCCGACCGCCCGGTCACCCGGATCCGCTTTCCCAACGGGGTCGACGACAAGTCCTTCTTCGAGAAGAACAAGCCGGCCGCGACCCCGGACTGGGTGCGGGTGGAGACGCTGCCCGCGCCCGGGTCGACGAAGGGTCGGGAGACCATCGACTACGTGGTCGCCGACGATCTGCCCACCCTGGTCTGGCTGGCCAACCTCGCCGCGTTGGAGCTGCACACACCGCAGTGGAAGGTCGGCGAGGACCCGGACATGATGGTCGTC
This sequence comes from Micromonospora sp. DT63, assembly GCF_049841615.1. NCBI lineage: Bacteria > Bacillati > Actinomycetota > Actinomycetes > Micromonosporales > Micromonosporaceae > Micromonospora > Micromonospora sp. DT63. Next base: position 677,563 of record NZ_JBNCKQ010000003.1, read on the forward strand.
GACCTGGACCCGGGGCCGCCCGCCGGGCTCGCCGAGTGCTGCCCGGTGGCGGTGCTGATGCGTGACCGGCTCGCCGACGACGGCATCGACTCGTACCCGAAGACGTCCGGCAAGAAGGGCATGCAGTTGTGCTGCCCGATCGCCGGCACCCAGTCCGCCGACGACGTCTCCGCCTACGCGCGCCGGATCGCCCAGGAGCTGGAGAAGGCGCACCCCAAGCTGATCGTGTCGAAGATGGCGAAGAACCTGCGCCCCGGCAAGGTCTTCATCGACTGGAGCCAGAACAACGCGGCGAAGACCACAGTGGCGCCGTACTCGCTGCGCGCCCAGCGCACGCCCTCGGCCTCGACGCCGTTGACCTGGGACGAGGTCGAGGCCGGCGCCCGCGGCCGGAAGCCCGCCGTCCGCCAGTTCACCGCCGCCGAGGTCCTGGAGCGGGTCGAGGAGTACGGCGACCTGCTGGCCGCCCTGCTCGACGGCGGCCCGGAACTGCCCGGCGGACGCTAGCCCGGCCCGGTCGTTCGGGCCGCCCACGTAACGGTGGGTGCGTGACCGGCGCCGTCGCCACCTGTCGCTCAGTGTGACTGCCCCAGCCGCCCCCGTTCGAACCGCTCAGCCCCTTTGCTCTGCTTCAACAGAGGAAACACCGGGATCTACCTGCTGTTCTGTCTTCAGGAGAGATGACCGGTCAGGTGCGGCCTGCACGGAGCGTGTGTGTTTCCTTGGTTGAAGCAGAGCAAAGGGTGCCGAGGTGGAGGCGACCCCGGACGTCCAGGTTGCGGTGTGTGACTGGCCGACGGCCCGACCGTGGGGCTGGACGCCACATCGAACGTCCCGGATGAGACCGGTCTGGCCGACAGCCGCTAGAGTGCGTCGATGCTTCAGAGTGAAGTCGTCGCCGCGTTGAGTGAACTTCGCGCGCTACGGGTCGAGCAGGACGGGCCCGCCCTGCTCGTCACCGTGCCGGCGATCGACGTGAGCCTGCGGCTCTACCCCGAGACGGTGGTGTGGCTCAACCACCTGACGTTGCCGCAGGGTGAGCCGATCCTCCAGGTGGTGGTCCGCCAACACGGCCGGGACCTGCGGATGATCCTGCTGAACGATGACGTCGCCTGGGAGCCGGCCGACCTCGACTCCCTGCTCGACTCCCCGATCCCGGTGCTACTGACGGACATGCCGGAGCTGGTGGCGTACAGCGAACTGGAACGGAACTCCGTCGGCGCCCTGCGGGCCTACGACGAGCCGAGGGCGAACCTGGCGGCGCTCGCGGGCACGCTGCAACTGCACCGGTGCGTCCTCGTCGCCGCCATGCGGCTCGGCCTTCGACCCCTCAACGCGGTACGGCTGTGGCACGAGCTGTGGTGCCGCGTCAGCGAGTTCGCGCCGGCCCCGTACTGGCCCGACCCGGACTTCGATCGGCTCCTCGTCGAGGCGGGGGTGCCGTTGACGCCGTACGAAAAGGTCCGAGCCGGGGATCGACCGGTCGAGATCGAGGCGTTGACAGTGGCCGACCTGCGGGCGGCGGAACCGGCGCTGACGGTCGGCCGGGCGGACGAGGCCGCGCTCGCCGCCTGGCGACAGTGGATGAAGCTGACGCCGAGGCAGTTCCACGAGGTGTTGACAGCGGAGCTGCCCGAGGCGCGTGTCGAGGTCTCGTTGTATGCCGACGGCGGTGCCGCGGTCTCGCTGCGTATCGCGCCGTCCGACGTCCTGCGGGTCCTGCTCGAACTGCGACTCTCCTTCCCGCGCCGGATGGCGATGCTGGACGAGATCCGCATCACCGAGGAGGCCACCGACACCGGGCTCTTCCAGCGCATCATGTCCAACCTGGAAAGGCTCACCCGGTCGCTGGGCCTGAAAGCGATAAAGGTGTACGCCACCGGGGACGGCAGCGTCGCGTTCGCCCGCGCCGGCTTCGACTGGGACCGGGATCCGGGCGACTGATTCCGCTCAGCGGTGCTGCTGTCGGGGCGTCAGCGTCCGCCGGATCCGGGCGGTGGCCGCCGGACCGATGGCCTCCTGGGTCGCCGTGAGCAGCCGCGCGCACAGCGCCCGGGCGGCGGCCAGGTCGGCACGGGCCCGGCCCGCGTCCCGCAGCAGCGTCGCGCGCTCGTCGTCCGCGACGGCTCGGATGTCCGCCACCTCCCGTCGGCGCACGCTGCGTACCTCGTCCGCCATCACCAGCACGAAGTCTGTCCGGTTCCGGTCGAGTGCGGTGGCGGTCGAGGCGGCCGGGCTGGCGGCCACCACCCGCGTGACCGCCTCGGCGGGCAGGAAGAACAGCGTCGTGGTGGAGTACCGACTGACGGCCGCCTGCTGTTGCCAGCGGGTGAGCAGCCCCGACTTGCCGTCGAGGAAGGGCGCCATCGCGAACGCGAAGTCCACGTCGACGGTGGCGAGCAGCGCGCGGGAGTCGTCGATGCCGCGTCGGAGCTGGTTGATCAGCACGGACTGGCGGTGCAGCAGGGCGGCGAACTCCGCCTGGTCGTCGGCCCGCGGCTCCGCACCGGAGATCATGGTGTCGGCCAGGCTCAGGAGACGGTCGCCGTTGAGGCACAACTCCTGCAACGTGAGGACCACGTCCAGCAGGTGGGCGCCGACCTCGGCGTCCTGGGAAACCGCCCGCCGATCCAGCAGCCTGGTGACGTACGAGTTGAGTATCTGAACCACAGTCGACAGCAGTTCACCCACTGCGCCGCCCCCTCCACGTGGTGTGGGGGTGAGTGTAATCGCCCAGGTCGCGGCACCCGGCCCAGTGCCGAACGTGATCAGCGTGCCGCCTCCGCCGGATCGGCCGGTACGAGCGACTGGGCCAGTCTGGCGTAGCTGTCACCTCCGTGGCCCGCCGCGATGGCCCGTTCGATGATCGAGTGCACGGCCTGTAGCGGCGCGGGGTCGACACCGCGCGCGGCAGCGGCGTCGCGGACGTGGGCGACCGCCGAGCCCGCCGACGCGATGGTGGACACGTCGGCGGCGAAGGTTCCGGACGTGAGTTGATCGCCGAACCGGTCGGCCATGTCGGGCAACAGGCCGCCGATTCCGCGGGCGAAGCGGGCGAACGCGGTAGGGGATATGCCCTCGGTGGCAGCCAGGGCGAAGGCGTGCGCGAGCCCGCCGACGGACATGGTGAACAGGTCGAGCAACGCCATCTCGTACGCCGCTGCCGTGCCGGCGTCGGCGCCGAGGTAGGCGCTGGTGCCACCGAAGCTCTCCAGCCAGAGAAGGCTGTCGTCGAAGAGGGCCCGCGGACCGCTGTAGAGGATCGTCGCGGCAGGTGTCCCGATGGTCGGCGCGGGCGTCAGGATCGCGCCGTCGAGATAGTTGACGCCCCGCTGCGCCGCCCAACCCGCCATGTCCCGTGCCTCGGCGGCGTGCCCGCTGCTGAGGTTGACGAACGTTCCTCTCGGCGGGCGTTCGAGCCCCGACAGGACGGCGCGGACCGCCCGGTAGTTGATGACGCAGGCGATGACGACCGATGCCCGGTGTGCCGCATCGGCCACCGTCGGAGCGAGCACCGCCCCCTGGGCCACCAGCGCGGACGCCTTGGCGGGTGAACGGTTCCAGAGCACGGTGGGGTGGCCGGCGGCGAGCGACGCGGCGGCCAGGGCCCGGCCCATCGGGCCGAGTCCCAGGACGGCGACGGCTGCGGATTGATTGTCATGGCTGCGGTGAGTCACAGCGACGACGCTAAACCTTCACGTTGACGTGAAGGTCAAGCCCTGATCTGCTGTCGGTGTGCGGATCAGCGAACTGGCGCGGGAGGCGGGCACCACCCCGCGCGCCCTGCGCTACTACGAGGAGCAGGGCCTGTTGCGACCCGCCCGTCTCGCCAGCGGCTACCGTCACTACGACCCACAGGCGGTGGGCACGGTGCGGCACATCCAACTGTTGCTGTCCGCCGGCTTGAACACCGCGGCGATCGCCGAGATCCTTCCCTGCATCCCGGACGACGTGACCGTGCTGGCCCCCACCTGCCCGGAGCTCCTCGACGCTCTGGCCGTGGAGCGCGCCCGCATCACGGCGTCCATGGATCGGCTCGGCGCCGCTCGCGATGTCCTGGATCGGCTCATCCAGGCCGGCCCTGCTGTCAGCGAGAGCGTCACCTCGCGGCGACGGGAACAGCGGCCGAGCTAGGGCGGCCCAGACGCCACCAGGCGCCCACGACCAGTGCGACGGTGATGACGGTGACCGCGACGTCACCGGCGAGGGCCGCCGTCGGGCTAGCCGGGGAATATGGCGGCACCAGGTACGCGAACGCGGCGGCGCTGACCACGCTCGCCCAGCCCGCGGCGAGCACGTGCCGCTGCCCCCAGCGCGCGCCCGCCGACAGGTACGCGAGCACGGCCCCGACGGTGGCGGCGAGCGCCAGCGCGATGACCACTCCCGCCCAGCCGGGTGCCAGGTCGGTGCCGAAGTGGACGAGGACGACAAGCAGACCGACCCAGAGCGGGTGCGGCACCCGGCGGACGCGGCGCGGGTGCGGGCGACGCCAGCGGGGCAGCAGGGCCGTCGCGACCAGGGTGAGGACCACCGCCGTGGCGAAGGCCAGTTGAAGCGGGCTGGCCAGGAAGTTCTTCCGGCCCTCGGGAGAGGCGAAGACCAGCAGGCTGCCGAGCAGGTAGACCACAGCGACCACCGCCAACCCCTGTCGTCCGAGCCACGGCGAAAGCCGCCGCTTCGCACCGAGGAAGGACTCGACGAACACGATCGGCGCGCAGATGGTCAGCACGACGTGGTTGCCCACGTAGTCGAACGCCTGCCGGAGGCTGAACCCGAGCCCCGGCACCAGCGACGCCTCGGCGGCGGCCCGGGTGTCGGCGTACTGCGTGTCATTCAGGTAGCCGGGGTTGAACAGGGACTGGTCCACCAGGCCGGCCTGGAGCACACCGAAAGCGGCGGCGAGCAGCACGATCGCCGGCCAGCCCGCGCCGAGGTGTCGGGCGGTCTCCCGGATCAGGATCGCCGCCCCGCCGTACATCGGAGCCAGGCCGATCACCACCGGGAGGAAGCCGTCGATGGCGAAGCCACCCCACGAACACTCGGCCGCCCAGGGCGCGAGCAGCAGCAACGCGACGACCGGCACGAGCCGGCGGCGCAACGGGGGACGGTCGGCGGGGTCGGACTCGGTAGGCATGGGCACTCCTCGATGGCGCTGCGGGGTCGCCCGTAGCGTCAGTGGGCCACCCGGCCAGCCGCTACGGCCATCGGCCGACGAGGGGTACGACCAAAGTCGTTGCGTAAGGTGGTGCCGACGTCGCCACCCGGGGAGCGCCCAGATGCAGCCACACGCCACGGCCGACCTGTCGGACCCGTACACCGCCACGGAGATTCCGCTGCTCAGCTACCGCGACGAGGCGACCGGCGAGCGTGTCGACCTGACCGCCCAGCAGGTCGGCGCCTGGGCGGCGCGCAGCGCCAGCCTCCTGCGGGACGGGTGCGGGCTCGGCCCCGGCAGCCGCGTAGCGGTGCTGCTGCCGCCGCACTGGCGTACCGCAGCGGTGTTGTTGGGGGCTTGGGCGTGCGGCCTGGCGGTGTCGTTCCGACCGCGCGCCACGGCGGGCCTGGCGGTGCTGGAGCCCGGCGGCGACCGGCCGTTCGACGCGGTCTTCGTGACCCCCGAACGCCAGGACGACTGGTTGGAGGACGTGCCGGACGCCCCGCACCGCTACCTCGTCGGTACCGGGCCGGGTCGCCTGGCCGACGTGCCGCTGGGCTGGTTGGACTGGTCCGCCGAGGTGCTCCGCCACTCGGACGTCACACCCGACCACACCGCCATCCGCCCGTCGGATCCGGCGAGCGCGGACGGCACGACCTACGGCCAGTGGGGAGCGCTCGCCCGGGAGGTCGCCGGGATGCTGGACCTGCGCGCCGGTGACCGGCTGCTGGTCGACGCCGCCGAGCACGAGCAGCCGTTGAAGTGGTTGCTCGCGCCGCTGTCGGCGGGCGCGTCCGTGGTCATCAGCGCCAACCTCGACCCGGTGCGACGGGATGCCATCGTCGCCGCCGAGCGGGTGACCCGGATCCTCTGAGCCAGGTGACCGTCCCGGGGCCGAGCAGCGCACGCGCCGACCGAGGTTTCCGCTTCCGGCGTGCCCCCCGGCCCGGGACATCCGCTGATCCCGGGCCGGGTCCGTTGCCGATTCAGCCGAACGCGGCGGCCAAGGTGCCGGGCTCGTAGGAACCGCCCCGCTGGTGCACGATCACGGCGAGCCGGTTGGCCGCGTTGATCAGAGCGACCAGGGCGACCAGCGCGGCGACCTGGTCATCGTCATAGTGCTTGCGCACCTGAGCCCAGGTCTCGTCGGACACGCCCTGGTAGGCGTCGGCGAGCCGGGTGCCCTCCTCGGCGAGCGCGAGCGCCGCCTGCTCGGCCTCCGTGAAGACCGTGGACTCGCGCCAGGCAGCGACCAGGCTGAGCCGAACCGCACTCTCGCCGGCCGCGGCGGCCTCCTTGGCGTGCGTGTCGATGCACCAACCGCAGCCGTTGATCTGGCTCGCCCGCAGCGACACCAGCTCCTGCGTGGACTTCGGCAGCGGCGACTGCTGCAGCACCATGCCGGCGTTCGCGAACCGCTTGAAGAACTTCATGGCGAACTCGTTCTCGAACATGTTGAACCTGGCGTCCATCGTTCCGTCCTTAACTCTGGTGTTGGATCGGACGACCATGAGATGCCGGCGAGCGCAGCCCTGTGACGGCCGGGCAGGGTGACGACCGCCACAGGCCGGAAGGTGTCACAGAACGGCCGGCTCCGGCATCTGGTGGGTGACGCAGTCGACAGCGAACAGGAGTCACGCTGGTGGGCATGCCGCAGACCGCACCCGACGACCGGCCGGACCGGGCCACCGAGGCTTTCCTCGCCCACCGCAACCTGCTCTTCACCGTCGCGTACGAGATGCTCGGCTCGGCCGCCGACGCGGAGGACGTACTCCAGGACACCTGGCTGCGGTGGGCGGGCGTCGACCTGGGAGCGGTCCACGACCAGCGCGCCTACCTGGTGCGCATCACCACCCGCCAGGCGCTCACCCGGCTGCGGACGCTCGGTCGCCGCAAGGAGTCCTACGTCGGATCCTGGTTGCCCGAGCCGCTGCTCACCGCGCCCGACGTGGCCGAGGACGTCGCCCTGGCCGACAGCGTCTCGATGGCCATGCTGCTGGTGCTGGAGACGCTCGCGCCCACCGAACGGGCGGTGTTCGTGCTGCGCGAGGTGTTCGACCTCGAGTACGACGAGATCGCCGAAGCCGTCGACAAGAGCCCCGCTGCCGTCCGCCAGATCGCGCACCGGGCCCGGGCACACGTCTCGGCCCGCAGGCCCCGCCAGGTCGTCTCCGCGGCGGAAGCCCGGTGCGCGCTCGACGCGTTCCAGCGAGCGGTCGACATGGGCGATCTGCAGGGCCTGCTCGACGTCCTCGCGCCGGACGTGGTGTTTCTCGGCGACGGCGGCGGGATCAAGCAGGCAGTCCCGCGGCCGATCCTCGGTGCCGACAAGGTGGCCCGCGCCCTGGCATCTTTCTGGGGCAAGGTCCCGGCCAGCACGTCGTGGCGGCCGGCGCAGGTCAACGGCTACCCGGCGCTGATCGTCCACGTCGACGGCGAACTGGACACCGTCGTGGCCGTGCGCATCGACGGCGGCCTCATCACCGGGATCTACGCCGTCCGCAATCCCGAGAAGCTGTCCCACATGCAGCGGGAGAATGCCCTGAGCCGCTGACGCCAGGCGATAACAGCGCCCGTCGTGCCCCTGCCGTTACACCCCACATCAGGGCCGTACGCAGGTCTTTTGCTGCTGCCGTCGACGTGGTCTCATACCCGGAGACGACGTCGTCGAGCAGGTCATGACGACCCTGCGCCGTCTCCATCCCCCGAGAGGTGCACCGATGCACAGGAGACCAATTTTCCGACTGGCAGTCCTCACCGCCACCGCTGCGACGTTCCTGGCCTCCGGCGGCGCCTCCGGGGCGCTCGCCACCGCCGCCCCCGCGACTGCCTCCCCGGGTGTCGCGGCGTGCGACCCGGGCACCGCGGCGCGGGCCGCCGAGGGCGCCACTGCCCAGGAGCCGGCGCTGTACTCCAAGAACGAGGCCAACGCGTACGGCGTGATCAAGGACGCGCCGCGCCTGCCCAACGGCAGCATCACCGTGCCGACGGTCTTCCACATGGTCTCCGACCACCCGCTCACCGCCGCCGAGGCGACCAGGTGGAACACCCTGATCGCGGCCCAGATGAGGGTTCTCAACGACTCGTACGCGGGCCGTACGGCAGCCAACGCCTCCGACACCCCGTTCCGGTTCTCGCTCGTCGACACCACGTGGACGGTCAACAGCGCCTGGTACACGGTCGAGCCGGGCAAGAACGAGCGCGACATGAAGAAGGCGCTCTACACCGGCGACTCCCGCACGCTGAACGTGTACGCGGCCAACATCGGTGGCGGCCTGCTCGGCTGGGCGTACTTCCCGAAGGGCTACAACAACGGCCGCGACTACATCGACGGCGTGGTGATGCTCGACGAGTCGATGCCGGGCGGCACGGCCGGCAAGTACGCCCTCGGTGACACGCTGACGCACGAGGTCGGGCACTGGCTGATGCTGGAGCACACCTTCGCGCACGGCTGCTCCGCGTCCGGCGACTTCGTTGCGGACACCCCTCGCGAGGCGGCTCCGCAGTTCGACTGCCCGATCGGCGCGGACACCTGCACCGCACCGGGGCTGGACCCGATCCACAACTTCATGGACTATACGCAGGACTCCTGCATGGACATGTTCACCGCCGGCCAGGCGGACCGGATGAGCGACGCCTGGGTGGCGTTCCGCGCCGGCGGCGCCGGCTGACGCAGGCGTTGTCGGGGGCTGGCGGGCTGCGTCCCGCCAGCCCCTTCGCGTTCCTCCTCACCGCTGGTTGAGCCCGCCAGCGTCCGTCCGCTGGATCGTGCCCCCTGAGGCGCCTAGAACAGTCGGCCTTCCTGGGCTACCTGCTCGGCAACGTTGTCCGGGCCAGACGAGCACCACTCGCGCAAGAACTTGTCCAACCTGCCGCTCGCTAATGCCCGTGCCACCTGGCCGAGGTCGAATATCTGGGCGATGTGCTGGTCATTGATGACGGGTTGGTTGAAGGTCAGGATCGCGTCATACAGATGACGCAGGGATTCCCGCCGGATCAGGAAGTTGTCGCCGGAAGGAATGAATTGGTCTGACCGCGCCCACCGAACGTCCGCCAGTTTGTCCACGTAATCCGCTCTCAAGAAGAGCGGATCGAGATTCGCTACGAGCGCACCCCGCACCTTCGTGGCTGCCGCATCATCTCGGTAATAGGAACTAAATTTCAGTAGCTGATACGTGCCTTTTTTTATGTCGTCGGTACGGCCAAGGCCTGGCTTGGTCTTGTTCGAGTCGATCTCATCGCCCCATCCATTGACCAGGTAGGCAAGTCTGAGGTTGCGGTCTCTCCGCTGTGTCTTCGGGATTCGGTAGGCCTCGTACAGCTCGATCCACGCGGAGAGGAACTCGAGAAAATTGCCGGGTTCCAAGAAGAACGACGAGAGCTCATCGTACGGCCAAGACCCGCCCCTCTTCTTTCCCAGTGGGACCAGCCAGTCCCGGTGTGGCACATAGAGGGCGAGGTCGACCTCGGCCAGATTCATGTCCACCAACGCGTGCTGCGGATACTCCGCTGGTTCTCCATCGCGGTCGGTGAGGAGCGGCTCGGGCAGCACGGCAACCAACGGAAAAGTGACCATCGGCGAAGCCTTGATCTCGAACAACACAATCAGGTCGTCACGGTATCCGATGGCGTCTACATCGTGCGACTGTTTCGTGATGGTCGCGATCTGGAAGGGCTCCTCGTTTGCGGCCGCAACCAGTTGGAGGAGTAGTGCCGTGGCGACCGTGGTGATCTCGCCGATGTGGTGACTGGTCGGCTTGTGTTGGGCGCCATTGAGCCTGCCCTCGAGCCCCTTGTCCAAGCAGCATCTCGGGCACTGCTTCAGAAACGAGTAGTACACCCCCGGCGAGCTCCCTTCCCGGTGGCAATAAATCCACCTGGAATTGACCACTCTGCCGTGCAGGTACTCGGCGTTCGTCACGAGGTCGAAAGCGGCCGCCAAAGAGAGGCCGAAGAGTTGCGAATCCTGAGCGGCCTTCGCCAGGAAGGGGTCATTCCCGGTGTAGTGGTCGCCGGTGCCGTCTCGGTATGCGCCCAGTACCGTGCCAAGGAGACGGCTGGCTGCCATACCGTCGATGTACTGGGTGCTCGTGAGGCTCGCATCCAACAAACGGGCCAGGTCAGCTAGCTTTTCCTTCGCAGCCGAATCGGCATGGAACGGAAAGTCCATTATTACGCCACCGACGCGAGGTCGAGGGTAAGCTGGCTTGCACTGATGTTCGGCAATCCGAGGGCTAGCAGCTGAATGCTGTTCTCAAAAACCCAGCGAACCGCCGGTACGCATACGGCGTCGCCGAAAGCGAACAATGCTTCCTGTTCCGACTCTGGGATGACGAAGTTGGGAGAGTTGCCGTGCATCGCAACCCCTTGCAATCGGGCGCTCTCCGACCCGAGAATCCTGCGGATCTGCACCTTCCCGCTCCGCACCCGCACCACAAATTGAATTGAGGAACCGCCCTTCGGGGTCCTCAAGCAACTTGCAAGCCCGTCAAAGCGCAGGTTGAAGATCTGCTCCCGAATCCCACGCCGGCGTCCACGGCGCACAGCGGTAAGTTGAAGGTCAGCTCCGGCCGCTGCCATCGCCTCAAGTTTCGGCCGATGATCGTGCTCCAGGTGGTCCCAAAAGTACTGGGTGCGCTCCTCGTTCCACCAGTGCGGATCACCTTCCGGGAGATCGACCAGGACATCGCCGAGCTCCAGGCGTCGGGACGGCAACTCCGGGAAATCGAAGAACATCCAGGGCAGGTCCCGGTTCCTCTGGAAGATGTGCTGCACCTTGTATCGGCGGATATGAGTATCCGGCATTTGGTTCGAAGTAGCCAACGCCTGATCTCGCACGCCAAGGATGAAGACTCGATTACGGGCCTGCGGCACAAAATGACGAGCGTCCACCTGCACGAGATCGATCGCATAGCCTAATTCCGAGATCTGCCTGAGCAGCAAATCGATGCTCGTACCCTCGTGCAGGGTAAGAAGCCCTGCAACGTTCTCGAGAAGAAGGAACTGCGGTGCGCGCCCCTCTTTGACGAGCTGTGCGATGTGGTCAAGAAAGGACCATACGATACCGCTGTGCTCGCCATTGATTCCACGCCTGCCGCCGGCCTGGCTGAGGTCGATGCACGGGAAGCTGGCTGTTGCCAGCCGGGCGGTCGGGATCTTCTCGGTAGGCAGCTCACGGATGTCGGAGTCATCGATGGGCGTCGAGTAGTTCCGCTTGTAGGCCGCTACCTTCCGAGGGTCGTTGTCGTTGGCGAGGAGGCATGACCACCCGAGGGGCGCAAGCGCCTCGTGGATCAACCCGACGCCGGCGAAGAACTCGACGAACGTCAGGTCCGAAGATGGAGCCGGGGAGCCCTGGGGGGCAGCCGTCCCGAGGGGCACGGGGGTCAGCGGTGATGGCACCCTGCGACCTTACGCGAGGACCTGCGTGGCGGACGAGCGACGGACCGTGTGCCGGAGACCGCTCCGCCCTCTGCCGGATGGCGACCTCGAAGGGCTGTTGCCCGCAGCGCAGTTGATCAACTAACTGTTCATCCGCGCTGCGCCCGCTTCTCATCAAGCTCGCCTGGCGAGTTCGCCAACGGCCGGCAGGGTCACCGAACGGCCGCGCCCACCGGCGTGCCACAGCACCTGTAGACCGGAGCGCTGGCATGCCCTCAACCGCACGGTGGTCCCGCCGCGTCGTGATCGCGGTGGCGTTCACCCTCACCCTGCTCGCCATGGCCGTCCCTGCCGAGGCCCACCCGTACGGCTATCCGCAGACGGTGACCATCGCGGCGGACGCGGCCCGTCCCGAGGTGGTGCATCTGACGTGGAAGGCGGGCGGCGTCGACGAACTGACCCTGCTCGGCGTTCACCTCGGCCTGCTGCCGCAGGACCGCGTCCTGCTCGACGGGGCCGTCGACACCCGGGACTCGGACGGCACTGTGCTCGCGTCGTCGACGCAGTTCGCGAGCTACCTGCTCCGGCAGCTCACGCTCAGCAGCGACGGTCACGCATGCGCCGGCACTGTCGGGAAGGCGAGCGGTCTCGCAGCCTCCGGTGTGGACGTCGGCTACACCTGCCCAGGTCCGGTCGGTGTCGCCCGCATTGAGGTCCGGATGCTGAGCGACCTCGACCCCGCGTACCGGACGGTGGCGACCGGGCCCCAGGGCAAACGCCAGGTGTACGGCGCCGACGCGTACTCCCACGACTGGGTGCTCGGGGACGTGCCCGCCGCCGTGGCCAGCGGGGCGAGCGATGTCGGCCACGACCGCGCCACCGCCTGGAAGGTCGCCGGGAGCGTCGGCCCCCTGCTGCTCCTCGCGGCAGTCGTCGCGCTGCTGCGACACCAGGTACGTCGCCGGCGGGTCGCCCACGCCCGCCCGTCCTGAGACCGGCCACCCGCTCTGGCCCCCCGTGCCCGCCGTGGTCGGCATTCCGGTGCTCGGCGTTGGCGGTTCCTCGCACCCAACAAAGGAGAAACCTCGCCATGACGCACGCTCCACGTGCGCGTAGGAAGCGATCACGCGGACTCCTGTCCGCGGTGGCGCTCCTCCTCATCGCCGGACCGGCGACGACCCTCAGCCCCGCCCTCGCCGGAGCACAGACGACCCTGACCAGCGGTAACGCGCCGCTGATCAGCCTGAGCGACGGGCAGAACATCGAGGGTAAGGTCCCCGTCGTCGTCGAGCCGGTCACCGAGAACGATTCGGTGACCACGCTCGCGGTCGACGGCGACAAGATCAGCGCCGAGCGGACCGCCGGCACCGCCCACTTCGCCTTCGAGATGGGCGGCAACGGCACCGAGGCCCGCTACCGCAACTACATCACCGTCAACGGCCACACCGCCGCGGCCGACCGGGTGTACCTCCCGGACATCCCCGGTGGTCAGGTCGGCACGCTCGACTTCCCCGGTGACTGGCTGCAGGTCGGCACGAACACCATCACCGTCCAGGCCGGAGCGAACTGGGTCGACACGACCACCAAGACCGCCGTCGGCTACGAGGAGCTGCCGAACGGTGAGGGCGGCCGCTGCCCCAACTACGACGACTACGCGCTGAGCAGCATCAGCCTCAGCCTGCTCGGCGTGGTCGCCGACGGCGAGCAGAACCTGTTCAGCTACAACTTCGGCGACGGCACCTGCGGCAGCTCGGCGAAGTTGCTCAACCAGGCTCTGACCTTCGTCATCTCCGGCGAGCCGGGCAGCACGTCCGGCCTGCGGACCGACCTGGACACCACGAGGCTCACCAACGGTACGCACACCGTCAGCGCGACGACCCAGTCCGGCGCGAAGACGTCCGTGACCGTCGACGTCAACAACGCTCCGGCCGGCGCGGCGGCGGTCACCCCCGGTGACGGTGCCCGCGTACACGGCACCCAGCCCGTCATCGCCGCGCTGTCCAGCGGCGGCAAGGACCATGTCGAGTCGCTGGCCATCGACGACAAAACCGCCGAGAACGCGGAGGCGTTGGCCACCGGAACCGCCACCCTCGGCCTCGCGGTCGCGGCCGGCAACTCGATCGAGGCCCGCTACCAGAACTACGCGCTGGTCAACGGCCACCGGGTCGATCTCGGCGGCGACTACGGCGCCACCGGAGCCGAGGACGTCAGGCTGGCGTTCCCGACCGGGTTCCTGCACCTGGGCGACAACGTCGTCGAGGTCCGCACCGGCGACTACAACGGCACCCTCAACGGCGCGACCTGCGCCAACCACGACGACTTCACCCTCACCCGGGCGGCGACGAGCCTCACCCTGAGCACTGCGGGCACGGTGACGGCCGGCACCACGTACCTCGTCACCACGAGCGGCACGACAGTGACGAAGGCGGAGACGACAGCCGCCACGCTGGCGCTGGGCGACGCCACCTGCGGGGCCAACCGGGACGCCGAGTTCCACTTCACCATCGACGGCGCCCCGACGACCCGTACCGTCGACACTCTCGGCAGCGGGGGCGACGCGCACCTCAAGGTGTTCGTCGGCGGCAACGGCAGCGACAACGGGTACGACAACAAGGTGCTGATCAACGGCATCCCGCTGGAGATCGGCATGTGGGAGAAGGAGGTCGCCGACCTCGCGTTCCCGAACGAGTGGCTGGTGCCGGGCGTCAACGTCGTGGAGTTCGTCGCGGGCAACGACCACGGCAGCGCCAAGCCCGGCGGCTGCGACAACTTCGACGACTTCACGCTGCGGGACTTCGAGCTGCTGCCGACCGGCGCGAAGGCGACCCAGCTGATCCGCTCGATCGCGCAGACCACTGTCACCATCGGTTCGGCGAGTTACCCCGCCGGCTCCCAGGTGACCACGTACCTCGGCGACGGCACCTGCGGCAGCAGCTACAACGCGGTACTGACCAGGACCGTCCTGTTCGACGTCACCGCGCCTGACGGCACCGCGCTGCCGGCGCTGGGCAAGCGCGCCGACGTGGACACGACCACGATCGCGGACGGCCCCCACACCATCAAGGCTGTCGTCGGGGAGAAGACCTCGACGCGGCGCTTCACCACCGACAACACCGCCCCGGAGATCTCCAGCAGTGTCCCGGCGGCCGGGCAGCGGCTGACGTCGACAGTCGCGCTCAACGTCACGATCAAGGACGCCTCCGGCGTGGTCGGTACGCCCGTCATCACCCTCGACGGCGCTCCCGTCAAGCAGGGCGACCAGATCGGCCACGGCCTGCCGGCCGGTGAGCACACCATCGCGCTGACGGCTACCGACGCGCTCGGCAACACCGCCACCCGCGAGGTGCGCTTCAGCAGCGCGAGCATCCCGGACGTCCCGACCGAGCTGAACTCGACGGTCAAGAACACCGACCCGCTCTCGGCCGAACTGTCCGCCCGGATCCCCGGCGCCGAGGGCGTCGGGCTGACCGCCACGTTCACCAAGGCGGACGTGGTCCTGCCGACCGGCGGCTACCAGGGCGAGGCGGCGGACGTGCCGACCACGCTCGACGTGCAGCACGACAAGACCGTGGACGTCGCCTCGCTGCGTCCGCTCGACGGCGCGACCATCGAAACCCCGTCCAGTCGTGGGGTGGTCTTCCAGCGGTACGACCTGCCGCTGGGCGCGACAAAGCAGGAGCCGACGCTGCGCTGGTCCGGCACCATCGATCCGGCGCGGATCGTGGCGCTGCGGGCGTGGGATCCGGCCACCAGGAAGTGGGTCGTGCTCACCAGTTCGCGGGGGCAGTCCGGGCAGGACACCGTCCTGACCGCGCAGATAGAGGCCGGCTACCGCGACGGCGGCGTGGTGCACGTGCTGGTCACCGGTGAGGACCCGTTCGCCGACGACCTGTCGCCGCACGACGCGTCGGCGCAGAACGACAAGGACCGCTTCGAGGATCCGAGTTCGTACGACTTCTCGTTGGCGCACTTCACCGACACCCAGTACATCACCGAGGGTGCGGCCGGCGGGACGTACGACGACTTCGACGGCAACGCCGAGCCCTCCGACGTCGAGACGGCCGAGGAGCAGGCGATCTGGTCGGCGGCGTACCGCGAGCAGATGCAGTGGATCGCCGACAACGCGGCCAGCCGCAAGATCGCGTACGCCGCGCACACCGGCGACGTCATCGAGAACGACTACTACGACCCGCTGGCCACCAACCCGGACGGCTCGTTGAAGCGGCCCGGTCTGCACGAGCAGGTCGAGAAGGAGCTGGCCACGGCCTCGGGCTTCCAGAAGATCCTCGACGACAACGGTGTCGTCAACCAGGTCATCGCGGGCAACCACGACGACCAGTTGGGCGCCGAGACGGGCCCCACGTCCCGGTTCAGCCGGACCTTCAGCGCGGACCGGTACTACGGGACGGCGAAGGGCTGGCCGAAGGGCACCGAATACCACGCCTGGGATGAGAAGACGAACGCCGACGGGTCGGTCACGCCGGGCAAGGACAACCAGAACAACTACCTGCTCTTCTCGGCAGGTGGCCTGGACTTCGTGGCGGTCGGCCTGTCGTACGGCGTGACGCCGGCCGAGGCCAAGTGGGCTGACTCGATCTTCAAGCGGTACAAGGACCGCAACGGGATCCTGCTCTCCCACGACTATCTGAAGCCGTCGGCCAACCCGGATGGGCGGGGTGCGGACTTCTCCGCTCCGGACGGCTCTCCGCTGTTCAGGCAGGTCGTCGAGGTCAACCCGAACGTCTTTCTGGTCCTCGCCGGTCACGAGCACGGCGTCGGCACCAACCTGAAGTCGAAGATCGGCGTGACGGTCAGCCACGACGTCGTCGAGCTGCTGGCGGACTACCAGTTCTATACGGTCACCGCCGCCGAGCTGTGGCCGACGCGGGTCGCTCCCGACGGCACCATCGACGTCAACGGCGACGGCAAGCCGGACCACAAGGCCACCGACCGGCTGCAGTTCGGCGCGAGTTTCCTGCGCCTGCTCCAGTTCGACGTGGACCGGGCCGAGATGCACATCGACACGTACTCGCCGTTCCTGAAGAACTTCGGTGCGACCGAGTACGACATCCGCCAGGACGGTAGCCAGCCCAAGCCGCGCTACAACGGCTCGGAGGACAACCTGACCCTGCCGGTGGATCTCAGCACCCGCAAGACGTCCTTCGGCACCGACTCGCTCGCCGCGTACGTGCCGGCCGGCACGATCGGCACCGACGAGGTGACCTCGAACGGCGTCGCCACGGCGACCTGGGACACGCTCCTGCCGGGCACCTCGTACGGCTGGATCGTCTCCGCGAAGAGCGCCGACGGCGGCGAGGCGGTGGCCCAGCCGGCCGTGTTCACGATCGCCAAGCAGGTCCCGACGATGACAGTCACCGTCGCCCCGACCAACTGGGGTACGGCGGCGACGGTGACCGTGCAGGTCGCGGCCGACAGCACGCCGGTCACCGGCGCGGTGGAGTTGCGCGAGGGCACGACCGTCCGCGGTTCGGCCGCGCTGACCAACGGCACGGCGACGTTCACCCTGCCGGCGGGCCTCGCGGGTGGCCAGCACACGCTCACCGCGTCGTACGCGGGCGACGACCACCTCGCTCCGGTGCAGGCCACCGCCGTCCTGACGGTGAACCTGCCGGCCCAGTGGAGCTCGTCGACCGTCTACAACGACGGCGACCGGGTCACCTACCAGGGCCGGGTCTTCGTGGCCTCCTGGTACACGAAGAACCAGAAGCCGGGCGCCGACGCCAACGGCGCGTGGCAGGCAATCGCCATGACCGAGGACGGCACGGCGATCTGGACCGCGTCGCGGATCTTCAACGCGGGTGACTTCGCGATGTACGACGGTAGGAAGTGGCGGGCCCAGTGGTACACCCGCAACCAGAAGCCGGGTGACCGCAACGGGTCCTGGGAGGAGATCGCCCCGACCCCCCCGGACAACAGCCCGGCGGCCTGGACGCTCACGAAGGTCTACGACGCCGGCGACCGGGTGACGTTCAAGGGGCACGTCTACGAGGCGAAGTGGTGGACGCGCGGCCAGGAGCCCGGTGACAGGTCCGGTCCCTGGAAGCTGATCAAGTAGTCAGGTTCGCGTGACGCCGGCCCGGGACCGCTTTCGGTCCCGGGCCGGTGGGCGTCTCGTCACCCGACCGGTGGAGCCGCAGACTTCCGCCAGCTCTCACATTTTTCCTGCTCATACGCTTCGCCGAAGGCGGGACCGCTGTCGAAGCGCCCGCCCTCGTGCACACCGGCGGAGGGCAGATGGCTTCGAGGCGTACCCATCGGATGGTGGTGTCGGCCGTTGCCGGCGGTCTGTTCGCCCTCGGCGTCGTCGCTCCGGGTCCGGCGGCGGCGCCGCTGCCCCACGCGGTCCGGGCGGACGGTCCTCCGGCCCCTGACACGCGCGAGCCGCGGCCGCCGCTGCTGCCGGCGGACTTCCGCGGCACCGGCCGGTACATCGTGCGGGACCTCGGCATCGACGTGCCGTTCACCTGGCAGGGCCGCGACGGCAACAGCCAGATGGTCGCCGGCGGGCCGGAGCACCCGATCTGGTTCACGAACCTGATCTACGAGAACACCCTCTACACGCTCACCTACAAGTGGCCGAACATCCCGCTGTTCCCGCCGCGTCCCTGCAGCAAGGTGCCGGGGTTCTTCAACCGGCAGATCTTCAACGACAAGCTGAAGACCGCCCGCTATGTCGGCCCGGAGATTCTGCAGGGAGAGAAGGACCGGCACGTGGACCACTGGCGGGTGGGCGTCGTCGGGGGTTCCACAGTGCCGGGGGAGTTCTTCCGGTTCCCGCTCGCACTCGGCGACATCTACGTCGACCAGCACGACTCGACCCGGTGGTGGCAGGTGTTGCAGTTCGGCCTGCAGAACCTCTTCGACCCGGAACTCGACGAGTGGTTCACGATGGACAGCTTCGACCTGCGCCCCGGCGAGGTCAACCTCCCCGACCGCTGTCCACCCCCCACCCCCTGACCTCCGGCCCCCGGCCCCGGCCCGGCCTCCGGCCCGGCCTCCGGCCCCGGCTGCGGTGATCAAGAGGTTTGCGTCACCGATCGGCCCGTCGGTGACGCAAACCTCTTGATCAACCCGGGAAGGGTAGGGGTTGGTTACAGGGCGAACAGCAGGGCGGCGTCGAGGAGTACTACCACCGCCGTCGCGAAGTGGATGCCGAAGGCCACGGCCTTCGTTCCGCCGTTGCGCAGCACGATGAGGGTGTCGCCCAGCGGGACGAGCGCGACGATCAGCATGAACCACGCGACCGCGTCGGCAGTGGTGAAGGCGATCAGGGCGAGGCCGATCAGCCCGAAGGTGAGGTCCTTCAGCCCTTTGACCGTCAGGTAGGCGGGATCGCCGTCCGGCCGGGCCGGCACGCCGTACCCGGCGGCTGCGGCCTGCGGCACCAGCAGGAACCGCGCACCGATGAAGGCGACGAAGAGGCTGAGCACGACGGCGAGTCCGTAGGCGAGGGGTGACAACATGATCCGCTCCAATTGCTAGCGCCGCTAGATGTAAGAGCGACGCTAGCAGAGCGACGACAGCAACGCTAGCAGTGCTAGGGTTTTGTCATGTCGACTCAGACGCGCCGGGAGCGCGAGCGGGCGGAACGGGAACGGGCCATCGTCGCCGCCGCACGCGACCTGGCCCTGGCCGAGGGCTGGGACGCGGTGACCACCCGGCGGCTCGCCGCTGAGATCGAATACAGCCAGCCCGTCCTCTACAGCCACTTCAAGGGCAAGGACGCCATCATGGCGGCGGTCGCCGTCGAGGGCTTCGCCGAGTTGGCGACCGCCCTGGCCGCGGCCCGGACCTCGGCCGCCGACCCCCGGCAGGCTATCGCCGACGTCGCCGAGGCGTACACCACCTTCGCCGAACAGCGGCCCGCCCTCTACGACGCGATGTTCACCCTCGCCGTGGACCTGCCGTTCGCCAGCCAGGACGTTCCGACTGACCTGGCCCGGGGGTTCGCCGAGCTGGCCGACGCGGTGCGTCCGATCGCCGGTGACGACGACCTGGAGGCGGTCACCGAGACGTTCTGGAGTGGCCTGCACGGTCTGGTCACGCTGATGCGCAGCGGCCGGCTCCGCCGCGCCGACCACGATCGGCGACTCGCGGTGCTGGTGGACCGCTTCTCCCGCTGAGCGTCGCCGCGCACGGCTGGCAGGGCCGTCGACCGGGTGGGTTGGTTGGTGCCGGGGGCTCAGAGCTGGTTTGCCCGCTCCGGGCTCACCGGGGCCCCGAAGAATGCTGCGATCGGCTCGATGATCCTGCTCGGCGCCCGGTTCAGGCCGTCGTGGCCGCTGCGCGGGATCGGCAGGACCCTCGCTCGTGGGAGGGCGCGAGCCAGCTTCCCGTTGAGGTCGGCGTAGTAGGGCGGCCCCGCGGCCCCGTAGGCCAGCAGCACGTCCGCGCTCACCCCCGACCACGCCTCGGCCGGACCGCCGCGCAGCCGGATCTGGTTCGTCTCGTCGAGGGTCATCGGCAGCAGGTCGGCCATCGTCCGGCCGATCGGCGTACGCAGGAACGCCCGGACCAGCGCGACGCGGACCCGCAGCGGAAGTCTGGTGGCCGGGTTGTGGGTGTTGATGCCGGCGTCGGTGATGGCCATCGCGCGGGCGATGTCACCGTCGCGCGCCGCCTGTCGTGCCTCGTCGAGCCATGCCGTGGGGAAGCCACCGTCGATGTCGATCGCGATGTCGTAGAGCGCGAGCCGGTCGATCGGCAGCCGCACCGCGGCCTGCAGGGCGATGAAACCGCCGGAACTCTGCCCGATGACGTTGCGGGTGTCGGTGTGCTTCAGCACCGCGGCGAGGTCGTCGATGTCCTGGTCGAAGGTGTACGGCTGAGCGCGGGGGGCGGCGTCCGCCCGCCCTCGCCGATTGTAGAGGTGCACCGTGAAGCGGTCGGCCAGCCGTTGGGCGAGCCGCCGGTAGACGTCGATGGTGATCCCGCCGCCGTGCACCACCACGATGCCCGGTCCGGCTCCTGTCGAGTGCAGCACGATCGACGCGCCGTCGTGTGCCGTGATCCGTTCCATGCGTGCCCACCCCCGATGGATGAAACTGCGAACACTGTACGCAGTTTACAGTGGATCGGTGAGCGACGCACCTACGAATTCCGACCCGGGCGGCGCCGACCGGCAGTCGATCTGGGCCCGGCCCGTACGCGGCAGCCGCGGCCCCACCCCGACCCACAACCGGGGCGCCATCGTCACCGCCGCCATCGCCCTGGCTGATGCCGAGGGAATCGCGGCGGTGTCGATGCGCGCCGTCGCCACCGCGCTGGGTGCCAGCGCCGGCGCGCTCTACCGCCACCTGTCGTCCCGTGACGACCTGCTGGACCTGATGACCGACCGGGTCGTCGGCGAACTACGGCCGTACCCGGAGCCGAACGTCGACTGGCTCGACGGCATGCTCCTGCTGGCCGGCCGGCAACGGGCGCTCTTCCGGCACCACCCTTGGCTGCTCGACACGATCAACCGGATGTCCGCGCCCGGCCCGGAGAGCCTGGCCTGGTTCGACGCCTGCCTGGGGGTTCTGGAGCCGGTCGACAGCGCGGTGACCGCCAAGTTCGAGGCCATCGGCATGATGACCGGCGTGGTGAGCCTCTTCGCCCGCAGCGAGGCCAGCTCCCGCTCGGTCAGCTTCGCCGAGGTGGACGTCGCGGCCTACCCGCACCTCGCCGCGGCATTCAGTCGACCCGCGCGGCCGCCCGCCGAGCGCGATCTCTTCGACACGACCCTGCGGATCCTGCTGACCGGACTGCTCGACGCCGACCCGCCGGCCCGACCCTGAAACCCGCCCCGGCTTACCGCAGCCGCCCGCGTTCAGTCGACAGTCGGCAGCTTCGGGCCGAGGACGTCGTCGGCGTCGACGATCGTGTACGCGTACCCCTGCTCGGCGAGGAAGCGCTGGCGGTGCGCCGCGTACTCGGTGTCGATCGTGTCCCGGGAGACCACCGTGTAGAAGTGCGCCTGCCGGCCGTCGGCCTTCGGGCGGAGCACCCGACCCAGCCGCTGCGCCTCCTCCTGGCGCGACCCGAACGTGCCGGACACCTGGATCGCCACCGCCGCCTCGGGCAGGTCGATGGAGAAGTTGCCCACCTTGGAGATCACCAGCGTGCGGATCTCCCCGGTGCGGAACGCGTCGAACAGCCGCTCCCGCTCCTTGTTCGTGGTCGAGCCCTGCACGATCGGCGCGTCGAGGTACTCGCCGATCTGGTGCAACTGGTCGATGTACGCGCCGATCACCAGGACCTGGTCGTCCGGGTGCCGGTCGACGAGCGCCTTGACCACCGGCAGCTTGGTGCGGGCGGTCGCCGCCATCCGGTAGCGCTCCTCGGCCTCGGCCGTCGCGTACGACATCCGCTCCGCGTCGGTCAGGGTCACGCGGACCTCGACGCACTCGGCCGGGGCGATCCAGCCCTGCGACTCGATGTCCTTCCACGGCGCGTCGTACCGCTTCGGGCCGATCAGGCTGAACACGTCGCCCTCCCGGCCGTCCTCGCGTACCAGAGTGGCAGTGAGGCCCAGCCGACGGCGGGCTTGGAGGTCCGCGGTGAACCGGAAGATCGGCGCGGGCAGCAGGTGCACCTCGTCGTAGACGACCAGGCCCCAGTCGCGGGCGCCGAACAGGTCCAGGTGGGTGAACGCGCCACCGCGCCGCGAGGTGAGCACCTGGTACGTGGCGATGGTGACCGGGCGGATCTCCTTGCGCTCGCCGGAGTACTCGCCGATCTCCTCCTCGGTCAGCGACGTGCGGGCGATCAGCTCCCGCTTCCACTGCCGGCCGGCGACCGTGTTGGTGACGAGGATCAGCGTGGTCGCCTTCGCCTCGGCCATCGCCGCCGCCCCGACCAGGGTCTTGCCGGCCCCACACGGCAGCACCACCACGCCCGACCCGCCGGCCCAGAACGCCTCGACGGCCTCCCGCTGGTACGACCGCAGCGTCCACGGCTTGCGCCCGTCCTTGCCGGCCTCGGCCAGCTCGATCGGGTGCGCCTCACCGTCGACGTAACCGGCCAGGTCCTCCGCCGGCCAGCCCAGCTTGAGCAGCGCCTGCTTGAGCCGGCCCCGCTCGGACGGGTGGACCCGGATCGTGTCGTCGTCAATCTTGTCGCCGAGCATCCCGGCGAGCTTCTTGCTCTTGGCCACCTCGATCAGCACCAGCCGGTCGAGCGCGCGCAGCACCAGCCCGTGCGCCGGGTCGTTGGCGAGCTGGAGCCGGCCGTACCGGTCCATCGTCTCGGCCACGTCCACCAGCAGGGCGTGCGGCACCGGGTAGCGGGAGTACTTGATCAGCGAGTCGACGACACCCTCGGCGTCGTGCCCCGCGGCGCGGGCGTTCCACAGACCCAGCGGGGTCAGGCGGTAGGTGTGCACGTGCTCCGGCGAGCGTTCCAGCTCCGCGAACGGCGCGATCGCCATCCGGCAGGCCTGCGCGTCGGGGTGGTCGATCTCCAGCAGCAGGGTCTTGTCCGACTGCACGATCAGGGGTCCACCACTCACGCCAGCGTCCTCTCCTCGGTTGGCCGTCCGGCCGGAACGGGTCGCATACCCGCCGCTGGCCGACCATCCAGTGTTGCACGGCGGAGAACGTCGAAAGAAAGATGAGCACCGGGTGCAACCAGGACGGCACTCACGAACGTCTAGCAAAGGGACGACTGTCCAGGGGAGGTGCCATGAGGCGTGTCCGGAGCACTTCCCGGCTGGTTGCCCTGGCGGTGGTCGTGCTGGTCGGTGCCGGCGCGTGCACGTTCGATCCGCAGTCCGGTGGGAGTGGTGGCGGGGGAGCCGCCCCGGTCGGTGCGGCGGAACAGGCAACGGGGGCGAGCGGCACGTCCGGGCCGGGCCAGCGCGGCCGGCCCACGCCGGCCGCGCCCACCCCGAAACCCTCCCGGAAACCCACGCCGAAGCCGACCCGCACGGCGTCGACCCCGACCCCGACCCCGAGCACCGGTACGCCGACAGTCGCCGGTTGCCCGCAGGGCCAGCACCAGCGAGCCGTGGAGACGTACCTCGCCCGGCTGGGCGGGTTCGGGGCCGTCACGGTCGATGGTCGGCAGTCCGCCGCCGACTGCGCCGCCATCAAGAAGTTCCAGAAGAGGTACGGCATTCGCCCCGTCGAGGGACGCGCCGGACCGACCACCCTGGACGTGGCCCAGCGACTCGCCACCACCGACACGAAAAGCTGCAAGGCCGGCACCGGCACCACCTTCTGCGTGGACCTGACCCGGCAGACCGTGTGGGCGGTCCGGGGCGGCAAGGTGATCATGGCGCCGACGGTGACGCGCACCGGCATGTCCGGCTACCGCACCCCGTCCGGCACCTACACCGTCAACTACCGGAATCCGAAGGAGTGGTCCAACCCGTACGAGGTGTGGCTGCCGTACTGGCAGCACTTCACCCAGGGCATGGGGTTCCACGAGACCACTACCTACCTGCACGACAAGTCGATCGGCTCGCACGGCTGCGTCAACCTGCTGCACGCCGACGCCGTCCGGATGTGGGAGCTGGGCAAGGTCGGCACCCGGGTGGTGCTGATCGGCCGCCGCCCCGGCACCTGAACATCCCGCCCGACTCGGGGTTTATCCCCTGTCACAGCCGTCCCGGGAGTGACACTCTTGGGAGTCCAGGGCCGCACCGGGCGGGGAGGCTGGGCATGACGGTCGACCGTGACGTGATCGCAGAGCATGAACACGCGCCACCCGACGAGGTGTCCCGCGCGACAGTGGTCGCGTACGCCCTCGCCGCGGCGCTCCTCGTCGGGTGGTTCCTCTTCGGCTGGCTGGTGCTGCGGCAGGGCTTCGTCGACTCGGTCGGTGAGTCCGCCGGCGCCGGCTTCGCCCTGTTGCTGGCCGTCTCGGTGGTCGGCACCTTTCGCCGCAGCCGCCGCTGAGCAAACACACCAGCGGCGGCTGAGCCCTGTTCAGTCCGCCAGCACCGCCGCCGTGATCCGGTGCAGCGCGAAGGTGTGCAGCATCTCGGTCCGCTCGTCCTCGGCCCGCAGGTAGCCGGCGCCGATCGACACCGGCTTGACCAGCCGGGACGCGGTCGCCCCGTGGGCGTCGACGTACCCGACCCAGACCAGCGCCTTGTCGCGGACAGCCTGCTGGAGCACGGCAAGTGCCTCGCTGTGCGTGTGCGCGGGCACCGGGCCACCGCCCAGCCCTGCCGCCCCGCCCCGGACGACGGCAGGCGCCCGGCGGGCCGCCCGCGCCGCAGCGTCGCCCCGCCGGATGTGCTCCACCACCCCGAGCAGCCGGGGCATCGGCAGCTTCGGGGCGGCCAGCGGATCGAGCGTCCTGGTGGTCACCGCGACCCGTGCCGGAGCACGCCGGATCCGGGGTCGGGACAACATCGTGCCGCCCGTGCCGTCCTCCTGCACCGGCGCGTACCCGGCGTCCCGCAGCGCGCCCAGCAGCCGGCTGACCTGGTACGGGGTGCTCAGCACCGTCGGCGCCAGCCGTCGCAGCGTCAACGACTCCAACCGCCGGTCGGCCAGCACCTCGGTGAGCAGCGCCTCGTCGTCGCTGCGCAGGTACGCCCCGGCCGACCCGACCCGCAGCCCACCGTGCTTACGGGCCACGTCGTCCACCAGGTAGCTGAGCCCCTGCGGCACCGGGGTACGCGAGCGTCGCCGGAACAGCTCGTGCAGGTCGTCGGCCGTGTAACCGGCGTCCAGCGCCCTCCGCACGCTCGCCGTGGTGACCCGGTGCACACTCGCCCCACCGGCCGACTCGGGTTCGGTGGTCGCCTCCAACTCGGCGGCCAGCGCCGGCTCGGGCGGCCCCGGCACCACCACGGTCAGGTCGGCCTGCACCAGGAAGTGATCGACCGGGGCGGGCAGCAGCGCGTCCAACGCCCGCGCGGCACTGGACGGATCGCCGCTCTCCGCGTCCATGTGCAACCCCAGGGGGTCGCCGCCCGGCTCGTCGGCCGACGTCAGCTCGCCCAGCAACAACCGCCCGTACGAGGTGAGCGCCCCCAAGCCGGTCACGCCGAGCTGCGCCGCCTCGGCCAGCACCTCCCGGTGGGCGGCCTCCCGACCCCGGCTGCGCCGCGGCGCCCGCCAGTCCAGCAGGGCCTGCACCTCCTCGGCGGTGGGCGCGGTCGCCGGCTCCAGGTCGGCGAGCACACCGAGCACCGCCCGCCGGGTGGCCGGAGCACCGGCCCGCTCGGCTTCGGCGGACAGCGCGGTGATCGGCCGGTCCCGGTCGTCACGCCTACCGACCAGGCCGACCTGGCGGGTCATCGTCAGCCAGGCGTGGGCCAGGTGCTCCCACCGTTGGGCCAGCGAGGCGGCCCGCCACACCTCGTACCCGCCGGTCGGCAGCACCTGCTGATCCGCCCCGTACCGGCCGGTGGTCGAACCGGGCAGCTCCAGCTCACCGGCGAGCCCCGCCGCGTACGCCACCTCCAGCAGCAGCGCGGTGGTCGGCTCGTCCAGGCCGGCGGTACGCGCCAGCCGGCGCAGGTCCCGGACGCCGATGCCGCCGGAGCGCAGCACCGGCGCGGGTTCGGCGGCGAGCTGCTCCAATAGCCCCTCGGTGTGCCGGACCACCTCCATCGTCTGCCCGGCGCCGGCCGAGTCGACCGCCTTGGGCTCGCGGGGCGCGGTGGCCACCGGCGGCGGGCTGGTGCGCAGCGGCCCGAGCGGGCCACTGTCGCGGCGCAGCAGGAGCCCCACCTCGCGGGGCAGCTCGACCGTGCCGCTGGCCGTCGACGAGCCGGCCGAGACGCTGACCAGCAGCCGGTTGTCGACCAGCCAGCGCACCGGCGAGCCGGTCGGCGCACCACCGTTGGTCGGGTCGGCGAGGACGGCGTCCTGCGCGCCGATCGGCGGTGCCTGCAACGCGCCCGGGGGCACGCTGCCCACGGGTGGTCCGGCCGCCAACCGGTCCAGGATCGCCCGGGCCGACGGGGGTGCCGCGAGCAGCGTCCGGCGCAGTTTCGCCGGGTCCGCGCAGAGCGCGGCCGTGCGCGGGTCCAGCTCCGCGGCGGGTCGGCCGAGGCCAGCGGGGTACGGGGAGACCTCGTCGACGGCCGGCACCACGTGCAGGGCGTGTTCGGGGCCGTACAGCAGGAAGAGCGCCCTCAGCCGGTTGACGGCGGCGCGGACGGCCGTCGGCGCCGGCGGGTGCGGCCCGGTGGTCGCCATGGCGAGCACGGCGTCGGTGGCCGTGGTGCCCTCGTCCGGGTGCCGGGTGAGCCGGGCGGCGTCGAGGATTCCGAGGGTGAACTGGTCCAGCCCGTCCAGGGCCCGGGCCACCGAGACCCGGGACTGGGCGCGGATGGCCAGGGCGGAGACGTCGGCCGGCACGGGCACGACGAGGTCCGGCCGGAGCTGGAGGAGCGCGGCCAGCGACTCGTCGGGCAGCGACCGCAGGTGGTCGGCGAGTGAGGTGGTCATCGTCTTTCCACGCTAGCCCGGGGTGGGGCTGTCGCGCCCCTCGGACGTCCGGCCGGTAGGCGGTCGCCCGGTAGGTTTCTCGACATGCGCGCGCTGACCGTCGGATTCGATCTCGACATGACCCTGGTTGACTCCCGGCCCGGCATCGCCGCGGCCTATCGCGCGCTGACTGCCAGGACGGGCGTACCGGTGGACGCTGACCTGGCCGTGTCCCGGCTCGGCCCGCCGCTGCGCACCGAGATCGCGCACTGGTTCCCGCCGGAGCAGGTCGAGTCGGCCGTGCTGGTGTACCGGGAGCTGTATCCGGCGTACGCCATCACGCCGACGGTGCCGCTGCCCGGGGCGCGGGAGGCGATCGACGCGATCCGTGCCCGGGGCGGAAGGGTGCTCGTCGTCACGTCCAAGATCGGCCGACTGGCCCGGTTGCACCTGGACCACCTCGGCCTCGTGGTGGACGAGCTGGCCGGTGACCTGTTCGCCGAGCAGAAGGCGACCGCGCTGAGCGAGCACGGCGCGACCCACTACGTCGGTGACCACGTGGCGGACATGGTGGCGGCGGGTGTGGCGGGGGTGCCGGGAATCGCTGTCGCGACCGGGCCGTGCTCCCCGGATGAGCTGCGTGCGGCGGGGGCGAGCGTGGTGCTGGACGATCTCACCGGATTCCCAGCGGCGCTCGACGGCATGATCCAGCTAGCCTGGGAGCAGTAGCGGCTCAAGTGAAGCAGGGGTTTTCAGGTGCCTACGGGTCGAGTGAAGTGGTACGACACGGCCAAGGGATACGGCTTCGTCACCAGTGACGAGGGCGGCGACGTGTTTCTGCCCAAGGGTGCTCTGCCGGCGGGCGTCACCGACCTCAAGGGTGGTCAGCGGGTCGACTTCAGCGTGGTGGACAGCCGCCGGGGCGCGCAGGCCATGGGCGTAAAGCTGCTGGACGCGCCGCCGTCGATGGCGGAGCTGCGACGTCGGCCGGCCGAGGAGCTGCATGGTCTCGTCGAGGACATGATCAAGGTGCTGGAGGCGAAGGTCCAGCCGGACCTGCGCCGGGGCCGTTACCCGGACAAGAAGACGGCGCAGAAGATCGCTCAGCTGGTCCACGCGGTGGCGCGCGAGCTGGAGGTCTGAGGCACCAGGCCGGCGGTGGCGGCGCGGTCGAGGAGCGCCGTCACCGCGGCGAAGCCGGCCTCGCCCAGGTCGGCAGTGAACTCGTTGACGTAGAGGCCGATGTGCCGGTCCACCACGTCGAGTTCCATCTCCTGGGCGTGCGCGAGCACGTACTCCCGGCTGGCCGCCGGATCCGCCCAGGCCTGCCGGACGGACTCGCGAATCCATCCGGCCGCTTCCACCGGGTCCACGGCGCCGCGCCGGGTCAGGATCGCGCCGAGAGGGATGGGCAGCCCGGTGTCGGCCTCCCACCATTCGCCGAGGTCGACGAGCGCGGTCAGGCCGTGCCGGTGGTAGGTGAACCGCGCCTCGTGGATGACCAGCCCAGCGTCGTAGCGACCGGCCGCGACGCCCGGCATGATCTCGTGGAACGGCACCACCTCGATCCGAGCCGGTGCCTGCCCGGCTGACCAGAGCCGGAACAGCAGGTACGCCGTCGTCCGATCACCGGGCACCGCCACCGTGGCACCGGTCAGGTCGGCGCGGTCACCCCTGGTGAGAACCAGCGGCCCACACCCGCGACCGAGCGCGCCCCCGCAGGGCAGCAGGTGGTAGTCGTCGAGCAGCCAGGGCAGCGCCGCGTAGCTGACCTTCACCAGGTCGAACGCGCCCCGCTCGGCCGCCGTGTTGGTGACGTCCACGTCGGCGTACGTCACCTCGACCGGCGGCGCACCGGGCACCCGCCCGTGCACCAGGGCGTCGAAGACGAACGTGTCGTTGGGGCAGGGCGAGATCGCAAGGGAGAGCGCCACGCCCTCACGTTAGCCCCGCCCCCGGCCAGCAGCCCGCGCGCACCCCGCCCACTGTGATCCACGACGGCCCGCCCCGCCCGGGCCCGCCCCGGCCCTGCCCCCCGCCCCGCCCGGCCCGCCCCGCCCGGGCCCGCCCCGCCCGGGCCCGCCCCGCCCGGGCCCGGCCGCCCGGGCCCGGCCCGGCCCGGAGGCGGCCTTCCGGCCTCTCGGGCTCTTGGCCTCGGGCTCTCGGCCTCCCGGCGTCCTGGCTTTCCGGCGTCCTGGCCTCCCGGCGTCCTGGTCTTCCGGCGTCCTGGCCTCTCGGCCTCCCGGCGGGCGCCGGCAGTGTCCCCGTCGGGCTGGGCGGGGTGCTTCCGTTCAGCTCAGGCGGGGTGCTCGGCCGGCCTTCGGTCGAGGTGGGTGAGGTCACGTCGCGCCCTGTCGAGCTGCCCCACACATGGGGCGAGGTGACCGCCTGCGGCGAGCGGTGGCGGCGGTGGCGCGGGCGGTGAGCGGGCGCCGAGGGGCGATCTTGGTGGCTCGTCCCGCCCCATTCATGGGGCAGCTCGACAGGGCCCGACGGACTCGACAGGGCCCGACCGACCCGATCCACGAGGGCACCCACGGCATCCAGGCGCTTGGCTCGGCAGGGCCCGACCCGCTCGGCAGGGCCCCGACGGACTCGGCGGGGCCCGACCGGCTCGGCGGGGCCCGACCGGCTCGGCGGGGCCCGACCGGCTCGGCGGGGCCCGACCGGCTCGGCAGGGCCCCGACCGACTCGGCAGGGCCTGATGGATTCGGCAGCAGCCCGACCGAGGGGATACCCACAGCAGAGGTGACGTTGTCCACATGGTTATCCACAGGCGGAAGGAGGCCTGTTGACGGCGTTCGCCGGGCAGAAAACCATGGGTGGGTGGCAGTCGGAGGGGATGCGATCGATGTGGGCGCTGCGCTTCGTGATCTTCGTCGGCGTGCCGATCTGAGCCAGCGGGAGTTGGCTGAGCGGGCCGGCGTCCCGAAGAGCACGCTGGCGCGGATCGAGGCCGGTCAGGGTGGCGGGCCAGCCTTTCGAACGGTGGCGCGGCTGGTCGCGGCCGCGGGGGGCGAGCTCGCGCTCCGTCTGCCCGGCGACGAGCCCTCCACCGCGGGCGGCGGGCTGCTGGGTCTGCCGGCCGACGAGCCACGGGACGAGGCTGACCGTCGGTACCCGGCCCACCTCGACGTCCGGCGGGTCCGCACCCTCAGGGACTGGCCGGGCGCCTGGTGGGCGCACTCGTACACGCTCCCGGAGAAGTTGTGGCCGGTGCGGGTTCCGGAGTTGACGTACGACCTGGACCGGAAGCGGCGGGACTTGCGGCGGTGGCGGTCGGAGGCGCGTGCGCGGGTGGTCTTCCGGCGCGCGTCCGACGGGCTGCCGTCCACGTCCTGGCGGTTCCTCGCCGAGGTGCCCGGCGGCGGGCCGGTCGGTGAGCTGCGGGCCCATGAGCGGAGCGTCGATCTGCTCCTGGGCGAGGATCTGGACGACCGGCGTGAGCTGGTGCTGGAAGGTGTGGTCGTTGCCCCGGGCCTGCGGTTGCTTGGCATCGGGCGGCGGCTTGTCGAGCTGTTGGCGGAGGAGATGACACGGGCCGGCATTCGCGCCGCGCACGCGGTCGCCGAGTTGTTCGTCGACCGCGAGTTCCTTCTCGCCTGTGGGTTCGAGCTGCAGGCGACCAGACCGTCGGCGCTGATGCTCGAGGTGTGCGGAGTGCACTCGGTCAGCGCAGCGCCGGAGCTGCCGTCGTCAGCGCGGTGAGGGCCTCGCGCAGCCGCCAGGCGTCGCGGTCGCGGGGGCCGATGGGGTTGGAGATGGTGCGCAGCTCGACGAAGGGCACCCCGGCCTGCGCGGCGGCGACCGCGACCCCGTACCCCTCCATGGCCTCCGCGACCGCCTCCGGATGCCGACGGCGCAGCTCATCGGTGCTGGCGGCGGTGCCGGTGACCGTGCTGACGGTGAGCACCGGGCCGGCCGTAGCCGACGGCAGGGCCGCCCGGAGTGCCGCGAGCAGGCCCGGGTCCGCGGGCACCACGCTGCCTCCGCCGAGGAGCGCGGGCGGCATGCCCAGCTCGTCGATTCCGATGAAGCCGTCGGGTGACTCGGCGCCCAGGTCGGCGGCGACGCTGGCGGTGCCGAGCACCGTGTCGCCGACCGAGGCCCGCCCGGTGAAGCCGCCGGCCACGCCGGCGCTGACCACCGCGCGGTACGGGCGACCGGCCGCCTCGGCCAGGGCCAGCAGCCGTGCGGTGGCGGCACCCGCGACCGCCGGGCCCACCCCGACCGGGGCGACGGTGACGCTGGGGTCGGTCAGCCCGGCCCGTACGGCGTCCGCCTCGGCCGGCACCGCCGTCACCACCAGCAGGCCGGTCACGAGAGTGAGCCGGGGGACTCCCGGCGGGTCTCGTCGTCCGCTCCGCCGCCCGGGCCGCCGACGGACGAGGAGGGGCGGTAGATGTGGTAGCCCGGTGGCGCCAGCCCCGGCTCGTCGTGCTGCGGCGAGTGGGCCTGGGTGGGAGCCGGCGAGGTGGGGGCGACATCCGCGGGCTCGGTCACCGGCTCGTCCTCGGCCAGCTCGTCGTCAGCCAGCGGCCGGCCGGCGAGCTTCTCGGCGCGTAGCCGAGCGGCGACCAGCACCCCCCGGACGGCGGCCAGGATGCCCACGCCGGCGGCGACAGCGATGCCGGTGCGGCCGTCGAACGGGACCAGCCCGAGCCCACCACCGACGACGAAGGCGAGCATCAGGACCGTCTCGGAGTGGGCGAAGGAACTGGCCCGCAGCCGCTCCGGGATGCGCTCCTGGATCGAGGCGTCCACGGCGAGTTTGGCCACCCCACTGACCAGCGCGGTCACCAGACAGAGCAGGGCCACCATCAGCAGCGAGAACTGGATGACGGCGAGCACCGCCACCCCCGCCACGATGATCATGCTGCTGGACTGGATGGCGGTCGGGCGGTGGATGCGCAACCGGGTGCCGACGGCGGTCGCCAGGAAGCTGCCGACGGCCAGCGCGCCGCCCACCAGGCCCAGCGCCCACTCCGCGCCCAGATCCCGGCCGAACACGTCGGTGGTCAGGTCGCCCTTCTTGATGGCGAAGGCGAGGAACAGCAGCAGGAAGCCGTACACCGCGCGCAGCGTCGCGGCGCCGATCAGGGTGGCGATCACCAGCCGACCGGCGGGTCGGCCCCGGCCCAGCGGCCGGTCTCCGCGGCGGCTCAGCGCGCGCAGCGCGCGGGGGACCCGCTCCGGTGGCTCCGAGTCCGCCTTTGGCGGCAGCCGCAGGGAGATCACCATGCCGATCAGGAAGATCACCGATGCGACGCGCAGCGGCCACTGCGGCCCGAACCAGAAGGCCGCCAACCCGATCGGGGCCACCAGCGCCCCCGCCACCGTGCCGTAGACGCTGGCCCGTGCTCCGACCTGGGAGAGGCCCAGCCCTTCCGGCAGCAGCCGGGGCACCGCCGCGGACCGGGCCACGCCGTACGCACGCGACAGCGCGAGCACACCGAACGCGGCCGGATAGAGCCCGAAGCCGTGGATGTAGTCGGAGATCAGCCAGGCCAGGAACGCCCGGCCGAGCATGGTCGCGGCCAGCGCGTACCGCCGGCCGTGCCGGAAGTGGTCCAGCAGCGGGCCCACCACGGGGGCGAGCATCGCGAACGGCACCATGGTCACGAGCAGGTAGAGCGCGACCTTGCTGCGGGCCTCGCCGAGCGGCACGTTGAAGAAGATCGTCCCGGCCAGACCGATGGCGATTAGCGTGTCGCCCGCGCACGAGACGGCGTGCAGATCGAACAGGCGGATCATGCCGACCTCGCCGCCGGCGCCCCGCGTCCGGGCCCGACCGGCCCGGCGGGTCACCCAGCGGCCGCTGCCCACCGAACCACGCAGGAGCAGTCGGACGGCCCGGATGCCGGTGCCGACGGTCCGCCCGAGGACGGATCGCCCGGAGCGGGAGTACGGCGGCATGTGCACCATCCTCGCCCATCTGATCCAGGTACGCCGCACCACTGCGGTGAAAGGTTCCCCGGGAGTCCCTGTCACCCCTGCGGGGAGCATGGGGAACAATGGTCGGGTGACCAGGCCCGCCTCCACCCGTGCCGCCCGTCTCGACCAGGTCTGCGCCGCCGCCGTCGAGGTGGCCCGCGCTGGCATCACCGAGGTGGACGCCGACGACGTCGGCGACCACCTGCAGGTCGTGGCCGAGGGTGAACGGCTGGTCACCCACTACTTCGAATGCCGTCTCGCCGGCTACCGCGGCTGGCGCTGGGCGGTCACCGTCACCCGTGTGGCGCGCAGCCGGACGGTGACCATCTGCGAGACGGTGCTGCTGCCCGGCCCGGATGCGCTGCTCGCGCCCGGCTGGCTGCCCTGGCAGGAGCGGCTCAAGCCGGGTGACCTCGGCCCTGGTGACCTGCTGCCGACGTCTCCGGAGGACGAGCGGCTGGTCCCCGGCTATCTGCTCTCCGACGATCCCGCGGTCGAGGAGACGGCCTGGGAGTTGGGTCTCGGCCGGGCGCGGGTCCTCTCCCGGGAGGGCCGTGCCGACGCGGCGCAGCGCTGGTACGACGGCGATCACGGCCCTTCGGCGGCCATCTCCACCGCCGCTCCGGCCGCCGCCCGCTGCGGCACCTGTGGCTTCTACCTGCCGCTGGCGGGTGCGATGCGCCAGGCGTTCGGGGCGTGCGGCAACTTCTACGCCCCGGACGACGGCCGGGTGGTCAGCGCCGACCATGGTTGCGGCGCCCACTCCGAGACGCTGATCGAGGCCGCCGAGACCGCCGTGGAGGATCTCCCGACGGTGTACGACGACAGCGCGGTCGAGGCCATGTCGGTCAGCCGTGGGCCGGGCTCGGTGGAGTCGGCCGAGCCGGCGGAGCCGTACGGGCACCCCTGAGCGTTCGCGCCGGCGTAGCCCGGTGCGCTCAGTTCGCGCGGCGGCGGCGTCGGTTGGCGTCGTGACGCAGCATGACGGCGAGGCCGGGGAATCCCCACAGGAAACCGGCCAGGCAGGTCCAGAGCCAGTTCTCGTGGTGGTGCTCGGTCAGCCAGCCCCGGAAGAAGACCAGCAGCACCAGCCCGACGACCGCCCATGCGATCAGCCCGGCGACGGCGAACGGCACCATCGGTGGGTCCAGCGGCGCGGGGCGCGGTGGCTGGTCGTTCGGCATCGGGCAAGCGTACGCGATCCGCTTCCCCTGCCCGTCGGTGATCTGGGACGATGCGCGCGACAACCGGAAGATCACCTGCGAGGACCTGATGGCAGTATTGCCGCCCGAGAACGGCACACCTCCCGACCCCGCTCACCCGCGTAACGGCTTCGACCGGTTCTTCGAGATCTCCGCCCGCGGCTCGACGTTGAGCCGTGAGGTACGCGGTGGCCTGGCGACCTTCTTCACGATGGCGTACATCGTGGTGCTCAATCCTTTGATCCTGGGCGGTGCCGTCGACGGTGACGGCAAGTCCCTCCCGATTCCGGCGCTGGCGGCGGCGACCGCGCTGGTCGCCGGCCTGATGACCATCCTGATGGGTGTGGTCGGCCGGTTCCCGCTGGCGCTCGCGGCGGGCCTGGGCGTGAACGCCCTGGTGGCGTACGAGATCGCCCCCGAGATGACCTGGGCCGACGCGATGGGCCTGGTGGTGATCGAGGGTGTGATCATCGCGGTGCTGGTGCTCACCGGTCTGCGTACCGCGGTGTTCCACGCGGTGCCCACGCAGATGAAGACGGCGATCGGCGTCGGTATCGGCCTTTTCCTGACCATCATCGGCCTGGTGGACGCCGGCTTCGTCCGGCGGATCCCGGACGTCGCGAACACCACAGTGCCGGTCGGCCTGGGCATCGGCGGCAAGCTGGTGAGCTGGCCGCTGCTGGTCTTCGTGGTGGGCCTGCTGCTCACGTTGGTGCTGGTGGTGCGTCGGGTCAAGGGCGCGATCCTGATCGGGATCCTGACCTCCACGGTGCTTGCCGTCATCGTCGAGGCGATCGCCAACATCGGCCCGTCGTTCGTCGACGGGAAGCCCAACCCGAAGGGCTGGGCGCTGAACGTGCCGGAGCTGCCCAAGACGGTGGTGGACGTGCCGGACCTGTCGCTGCTCGGCAAGTTCAACGTGCTCGACTCGTGGGGCCGGGCCGGCTGGGTGGTCGTGCTGATGTTCGTCTTCACCCTGTTGATCACGGACTTCTTCGACACCATGGGCACGATGGTGGCGGTCGGTCAGGAGGGTGGCCTGCTCGACGAGCGGGGCACCCCGCCGAAGGCCAAGGAGATCCTGCTTGTCGACTCGATCGCGGCGGCGGCCGGTGGTGCGGCCAGCACCTCCAGCAACACGTCGTACATCGAGAGTGCCGCAGGTGTCGGGGAGGGTGCCCGGACCGGCGTGGCCAGCCTGGTCACCGGCGTTCTCTTCCTGCTGGCGATGTTCCTGGCGCCGCTGGTGGTGATCGTGCCGTTCGAGGCGGCGTCGACGGCCCTGGTGGTGGTCGGTTTCCTGATGATGACCGCGGTGCGGACGATCGACTGGTCCGACTACGAGATCGCCATTCCGGCGTTCCTCACCATCGTGCTGATGCCGTTCACCTACTCGATCTCCAACGGGATCGGCGCCGGTCTGATCACCTTCGTGGTGGTCAAGCTGGCGCGGGGTAAGGCCCGGGAGATCCACCCGCTGCTGTACGGGGTGGCCGTGCTCTTCGTGCTGTACTTCCTGCGCGGGCCCATCGAGTCGCTGGTGCTCTGAGGCCGTCCGGGCGGGGGGTCGATCGTGATTCCCCGCCCGGAGCAGCACAAACATCCTCGTGAGCCTGGTCATAACGGATGTCGTTAGCCAGGCTCATTAGTTAAGCTAACTAACGTGATGGAGCGGACGGTGACGGCGGAACGCGTGCCACCGGCGCAGCTGGCTCCCCAGTTGCGAGATGCGATCACCCGACTCAACCGGCGGGTCCGACGGGCCCGGCCGGTCGGCGACCTCACGGTCACCCAGGTCTCCGCGCTCACCAGCCTGCGGCTGGCGGGCGCGATGACGCCCCGGGAACTGGCCGAGGTCGAACGGGTGCAGCCACCGACGATGACCAAGATCGTCGCGAAGTTGGAGGACCGCGGCCTCGTGCGGCGGACCCCCCATCCGACCGACGGTCGGCAGGTCATCCTCGCGGCGACCGAAGGAGGGCAGGCCGTGCTCGACCAGTTCGAGCGGGCCCGCGACGAATGGCTGGCCCACCGGCTGGCCGCGCTCGACGAGGACCAACGGGAGACCCTGCACAGGGCCGCCGAGATTCTCCAGCAGCTCGCTCGCGCCTGAGCCCGCGCGCGCCACTCCGGCCGTGCCGTCACCTGTCGATGACGCGTACGTCCGAGGAGGCGCACCAAGAGTGCAGGCCAAGCTGAGCACGATGTTCCAGTCCCTACAGGTCCGCAACTACCGGCTCTTCGCAACCGGACAACTGATCAAACTGATCGGTGTCTGGATGATGTTCATCGCCCAGGACTGGCTCGTCCTCGACCTCTCCGACAACTCGGCGACCGCGCTCGGCGTGGTGACCGCGTGTCAGTTCACCCCGGTGCTGCTGCTCACCCTGTTCTCCGGCCGGCTCGCCGACCGCTACGACAAGCGGGTGCTGCTGTTCGCCGCCAACGCCTTCTGGACGGTGCTGGCGCTCGGTATGTCCGTGCTGGTCCTCACCGACCTGGTGCAGCTCTGGCACGTCTTCGCGTTCGCCGCGCTGCTCGGCACCGCCAACGCCGTGGAGACCCCGGTCCGTCAGGCGTTCGTCTCCGAACTGGTCGGCACGCCGCTGCTGCCCAACGCGTTGTCGCTGAACGCCGCCGTGTTCAACTCGGCGCGGATCGTCGGCCCGGCGGTCGCCGGCCTGGCGATCGCCGCCTTCGACGTGGGCCCGGTGTTCCTCTTCACCGCGCTCAGCTCGGTCGCGCCGCTGGTCAACGTGGTCCGGATGCGGACGAGCGAACTGCACCGCGACGCGCTCCCACCGCGCGACGAGCGGGCGTCCGCGAAGGTCGTCGACGGGCTGCGGTACGTGTGGCGCCGCCCGGACCTGCTGTTGCCGATGGCGGTCATGTCGGTGATCGGCATGTCGCTGTTCAACTTCCAGCTCACCCTCGCCGCGCTTGCCAAGACGGTCTTCCACACCGGTGCCGCCTCGTTCGGCCTGTTCAGCACGGCGCTGGCGGTCGGCGCGCTCGGCGGGGCTCTCAGCGGCACCGGCCGACGCAGTCGGCCCTCGGTGTGGCTGGTGCTCGGCGCCGCGGTCGCATGCGCCAGCTTCGGCACCCTGGTCGGCTTCGCGGGGACGTACTGGCTGGTCGTGGCCCTGCTCGTGCCCACCGGCTTCTTCATGGTCTTCTTCGCCCAGGCCGCCAACCAGCGCGTGCAGCTCGGGGTGGACGCCGCCTTCCGGGGACGGGTGATGGCCCTGTGGGTGCTGGTGTTCCTGGGCACCAACCCGGTCGGCGCACCGCTCATCGGCTGGATCGCCGAGCGCTTCGGCGCCGGGGCGAGCATCTGGATGGGCGGGCTGGTCTCGCTGGCCACCGCGCTGATCGCGCTCACCTGGCAACTGCGCCGCTCCGGTGCGCGACTGCGCTTCCGGGTGCTGCCCATGCCCCGCTTCTACGTGACCTCCGCCGACTGCTGAGCTACCTGAAGGGCCCCTTCCGGTCGGAACGGGGCCCTTCGTGCACGCTCGGCAAACCTGGGGAAGTCCCGATCGGCGGATAGCGCGGATGCAGCCAAATCGCTGGCGAGGTGGCACGACGGGGCTTAGCGTCGATATGTGGGAGTCGAACGCGCGCTGATGCTTGCCCTGGCGTTCCTCGCCGTGGCCAGCCTCCCGGCGGCGTTCGCCCTGCTCTTCTGCGCCGACGAGATCATCGACCGGGTCGTCTGCGGCTGGTCCGAGTGGCGCGAGAGCCGGCGGGAGCGCCGCACCATCGCCCGCCTAGACCGGGCCATCGAAGCCGACGCGCTGACCCGCGACATCGACCTCAGCGAGTTCGACCGCACCGACCGTCGCCCGTTGGAACAGCTCGCCGCCGACCTGCGTCGCCTCGGCGGGCAGCGGCTCGGCGGCACCGGCCGGTCGATGGTCTGGCACGGCGCTGTCGTCCAGGCGTACGACGACCGGCTCCGGCTGGCCTGCCGCGCCCTCGGGATCACCGAGCACCTCACCGAGTTGTCCGGCGTCGACCAGGAGATCGAACGGGTACGGGTGGAGGGCGTCCTGCACGCCGCCGGTCTGACCCTGCCGGCGGCCCGGGCCGGGCACCGGCAACGGCACCGCTGACCGGCCGGTCGGTGCGGCTCTTCGTCGCGGTCTACCCGCCCATGGAGGCGGTCACCCACCTCGGCGCACGGGTGGCCCGTCTGTGCGTCGCGGCGGCGGCCGCCGCGGGCGTCCGGGTCCGGCTCGCCGACCCGGTGAACCTGCACCTCACCCTGGCCTTCCTCGGTGACGTCGAGGCCGCCCGGCTGGTCGAGGTGCAGGGCGCGCTCGGGCTCGCCGCGCTGTGGTTCCGCGACGGCCGGGACGCCCCGCCCCGGCTGAGTCTCGGCGGCGGCGGGGTGTTCGGCGACGGCCGGCACACAGTGCTCTGGGTGGATGCTCGCGGCGACGTCGAGGCGCTGCACGATCTGGCCCGACTGATCCGGGATCGGCTGCGCCGCGCCGGGCTGGCGTACGACGACAAGCCGTTCCGCCCGCACCTGACCGTGGCCCGGCCCGGCGACCGGGTCGAGCCGGCAGCCGTCGACGCCGATCGGGCTGCCCTGGACGACTATCAGGGACCCCAGTGGTCGGCCGACGAACTGGTGCTGGTCCGCAGTCACCAGGGGCCGGAGCCGCGCTACGAGCGTCTGGCCGCCTGGGCGCTGTGACGATCCACTCCGGATCGCCGATGTCGGGGCGTCAACCGCACGGGACACCGCGACATCGACGATCTCGGGAGCGGACCACCGTGAGTCGGCGGGGCCGTCCGCCGCCCTCCGACGTCGAGCGTCAGGAGGACTCGCGGGCGGCCGGGCCGCTGCCGAAGAGCACGTCGTCCCAGCTC
This sequence comes from Micromonospora sp. DT63, assembly GCF_049841615.1. NCBI lineage: Bacteria > Bacillati > Actinomycetota > Actinomycetes > Micromonosporales > Micromonosporaceae > Micromonospora > Micromonospora sp. DT63. The sequence goes on from NZ_JBNCKQ010000003.1 coordinate 716,508, forward strand.
GGCAGGCGCTTGCGCGGCTTGCCGCTGGCGTCGGTGGACTCGCCACCGGCCGCCGCCGCGGCCGTGCCGGTCCGGCGGGGCCGCAGCACCGCCAGCGACGGAACGGCCGGGACCTCCTTGGGCGCGTCCGAATCGTCGTCGAAGGCCGAGCCCTGGCCACCACCGAGCAGCGCGGCGGCACCGCCGCCGACCGGCCGCTGCCGGGGCGCGTCCGACCCGGCCAGAGCAGCCGGGGTACGCGGTTCCAGCCCACGCCCCGACGACGCGCCGAGGGGACGGTCCAGCGAGGCGAGCAGGGCGTCCCGACCGGCCCGGATCGGGTCCCGACCCGGACGCGGGTGCTCGGACGCGGCCGGCAACCCGTGCCCACCACGACTCGGCTCACCACGCGACGGGCCGGGCAGGCCGTGCCCACCCCGCTCCGGCGCCGGCTCCTGGCCGAGGATCGGCGTGGGTCGCTCGGCGCACAGGTACTGCGCCATGTCGTCGTGCGGCGTGACCGCCTGCCGGGTCTTGTCGAGATCCCAGATGGCCTGCGCGGTGGCCTTGCCGGACGGCCAGGTGGCGATGATCCGCCAGGTGCCGTCCTCACGCCGGTACGCGTCCCAGGAGATCTTCTCGGTGTCGATGCCGTGCTGGCTCAGCCGGCCGTTGACCACCTCGGCGAGGGGGGTCGGCTTCTCCGCGCCCTTGAGCCGGGTGCGACGGGCGTGCTGGGCGAGCATCGCCCGCTCCTGAAGCACCGGGCCGGCGTAACGCAGGACCCGGTCGACGGGCACCCCGGCGATCCGGGCGACGTCCTCGGCGGACTCACCGGAACGGATGCGGGCCTGGATGTCGCGAGGGGACAGCGAGGGAATCGGGTCGGCGGCCGTGGGCGCCACCGCGAGCGGCGGAGCGCCGGGCTCCGCGTGCAACGCGCCGGCGATCCGCTCGTCGATCGGAAGGGCGAGCAGGCGCCCGACCTCGTCGGCGAGCACAAGAGCATGGCCGTCCTCGGAGAGGGCGACGAAGCGTACTGGGCGCATAGCGTTGCCTCCGTCCCGCTTCGCTGGCCGCACGCCACGAGTCGGCCACCCAGGCGTCTCGGACCACCGTACGCGCATCTGTCTCGGGGTGGGGGAAGCGACACCCCGCATGTCGCGACTGAGCTGCGGCGATGATCACGGTGGGTGTCCATCGAGGCCCCGACGGACACCCACCGTGACGATGCTCAGAGGCGCTCGACGACGTAGTCGATCGACGCGGTCAGCGCCTCGACATCGGCCGGCTCGACGGCCGGGAACAGGGCCACCCGCAACTGGTTGCGGCCGAGCTTGCGGTACGGCTCGGTGTCGACGATGCCGTTGGCGCGCAGCGCCTTGGCGATCGCGGTGGCGTCCACCCCGTCGGCGAAGTCGATTGTCGCGACCACGTTGGACCGCAGCGCCGGGTCGGTGACGAACGGGGTGGCCACCGTGGACCGCTCCGCCCAGCCGTACACCGTGGCGGCGCTCTCCGCCGTGCGCTTGGCTGCCCAGGACAGACCGCCCTGCGCGTTCATCCAGTCGGTCTGCTCGGCCGCGAGGAAGATGGTGGCCAGCGCCGGGGTGTTGTACGTCTGCTCCAGCCGCGAGTTGTCGATCGCGGTCACCAGGTCCAGGAAGGCCGGGATGTAGCGCCCCGACGCCTTGATCTCGGCGGCCCGGTCCAGCGCGGCCGGCGACATCAGGGCCAGCCAGAGGCCGCCGTCGGAGCCGAAGCACTTCTGCGGCGCGAAGTAGTAGACGTCGGTCTCGCCGACGTTGACCTCCAGGCCACCGGCGCCCGAGGTGGCGTCGACCAGGAGCAGCGAGCCCTCGTCCGCACCGGCCACCCGGCTGATCGGCACGGCCACGCCGGTCGAGGTCTCGTTGTGCGGCGTCGCGTACACGTCCACGCCGGCCTCGGCGACCAGGGCCGGCGCGCTGCCCGCAGCGGCCTTGCGGACGGTCGGCTCACCCAGGAACGGAGCGTCGGAGACCGACTTGGCGAACTTCGCGCCGAACTCGCCGAAGCTGGCGAACTGGGCACGGTCGCGGACGAGGCCGAAGGTGGCGACCTCCCAGAACGCCGTGGTGCCGCCGTTGCCGATCACGACCTCGTAGCCCTCGGGCAGCGAGAAGAACTCGGCGATGCCGGAGCGCAGCCGGGCCACCTGGTCGCGGACCGTCTTCTGCCGGTGCGACGTGCCCAGGTAGCTGGTCGCCACCTCGGCGAGCGCGGACACGGCCGCCGGACGGACCTTGGACGGGCCGCAGCCGAAACGTCCGTCGGCGGGCTTGATCTCGTCGGGAATCCGGATGATCGGTGCGTCAGCCACGGTCTTGAAGGTCCTTCCGCATGGGCGAGGGCGGGCTCGGCGCGGACCGGCGGCGGGCGCGTACGCGGGCGCACGGCGGCCGGGATCCGTACCGGCGATCCGGCGACACTGCCGACCCTCATCCTCGCACCCGGTCCGGGCCGGGGAAGTCGGGGTCCCGAGGGCCGGCCTGAGTCCTTCGCCACACCGGGGCGTCGATCGCCCGGCGCGGCGTACGGAAAGGGCCCCTCCGGACGTGGGGACGTCCGAAGGGGCCCTCGATGCCGGTCAGACGCCGTGCGGGATGGCGCTCCAGCCCTCGACGTCGCTGGGCTTGCGGGTGTTCGGGCCGACGTAGCGGGCGGACGGGCGGACCAGCCGCTGCAGGCGCTTCTGCTCCAGGATGTGCGCGCTCCAGCCGCCCATCCGGGCGCAGGTGAACATCGAGGTGAACATGTGCGCCGGCACCTCGGCGAAGTCCAGCACCACTGCCGACCAGAACTCGACGTTGGTGGCCAGCACCCGGTCCGGGCGGCGGGCCTGAAGCTCGGCGAGGGCGGCCTTCTCCAGCGCCTCGGCGATCTCGAAGCGCGGTGCGCCCAGCTCCTTGGCGGTGCGCCGGAGCACACGGGCGCGCGGGTCCTCGGCGCGGTAGACGCGGTGGCCGAAGCCCATCAGCCGCTCGCCGCGGTCCAGGACACCCTTGACGTAGCCCTCCGCGTCGCCGCTGCGCTCCACGGCCTCCAGCATGCTGAGCACGCGGGACGGAGCGCCGCCGTGCAGCGGCCCGGAGAGGGCGCCGATGCCCGACGAGATGCAGGCCGCCGCGTCCGCCCCGGTGGAGGCGACGATGCGGGCGGTGAAGGTGGAGGCGTTCAGGCCGTGCTCGGCGGCCGAGATGAAGTACGCGTCGACGGCCTTGACGTGCCGCGGGTCGGGCTCGCCCCGCCAGCGCTTCATGAACCGCTCGACGATGGTCTGCGCCTTGTCGATCTCCTTCTGCGGCACCGCCGGCAGGCCGAGACCACGGGCGGACTGCGCGACGAACGAGAGCGCGGTCACCGACACCCGGGCGAGGTCCTCGCGGGCCTGCTCGTCGGAGATGTCCAGCAGCTGGCTGAGCCCCCAGTACGGCGCCAGCATCGCGACCGCCGACTGCACGTCGACCCGGATGTCGCCGGAGTGCACCGGCACCGGGAACGGCTCCGCCGGCGGCAGGCCCGGCCCGAACCGGCCGTCGACCAGGAGCGCCCACACGTTGCCGAACGAGACCTGGCCGATCAGATCCTCGATGTCGACCCCGCGATAGCGCAGCGCGCCACCCTCGCGGTCGGGTTCGGCGATCTCGGTCTCGAAGGCTACGACGCCCTCCAGACCGGGTTTGAAATCGGCCATGTCGCTCTCCTGGATCTGGTCGGTGCGCCTGATCAGCTGAGCCGGCCCGGTCGGCCGGGCGCCTTAGGCGACCCTCAGGGATGTGTTCGGAACATCTTGCCTGCTGCGTAACCGGATATGCGACCCGCTGCGACTGTGCTGCACACGACATCCCCGGACGCGCATTCTCCGCGCCACTCGGTGAGACTGGGCGATGCGGACTGGCCAGCGCGGAAGGGTGCTCGTCGGATCGCTGAAAAGGAGTGGGGACGTGACGGGCGACACACCAGCCCCGGCCGCGATGCGTAACGAGTACGCCGCGGACCTGGGCCTGACCGAAGCTGACCTGGCCGCCGACTGGCACCGCCAGTTCGACAGCTGGTTCGCCGACGCGGTGGCCTTCGGGCTGCCCGAGCCGAACGCGATGGTGGTGGGCACCGCCGACGCCGCCGGCCGGCCCAGCGGCCGGACGGTGCTGCTCAAGGGGTACGACCCCGAGGGCTTCGTCTTCTTCACCAACCACCTCTCCCGCAAGGGCGTCGAGGCGTCCGCCAACCCGTACGCCAGCCTGGTCTTTCCGTGGTTTCCCATGCAGCGGCAGGTGGTGGTCGCCGGGTCGATCGCCCCGGTCGATCAGGCGGTGACCGAGTCGTACTTCGCGAGCCGGCCACGCGGCTCGCAGGTGGGCGCCTGGGCCAGCCCGCAGTCGCAGGTGGTGCCGGACCGGGCCGCGCTGGAAGAGCGCTACCGGGAGGTGGCCGAGCGGTTCGACGACGCGACGGTCATCCCGCCTCCGCCGCACTGGGGTGGTCTGCGCGTCCGGCCGGAGTCGGTGGAGTTCTGGCAGGGGCGGGCCGGTCGGCTGCACGACCGCCTGCGCTTCCGTCGTGTCGACGGAAGCGACTGGATCGTCGAGCGGCTGGCGCCGTGACGGGTGTGCAGGAGGCCCGGCCGCGCGGAGCGCGCCGCTGGGCGATCGACGTCCGTCCGCTGCGGGTTCCGGCGTACCGCCGGTTGTGGCTCGGCAACACGGTGGCGATGTTCGGCTTCCAGTTCACCGCCGTCGCGGTGCCGGTGGAGATGTACGCCCTGACCCGGGACTCGTTCTGGGTCGGTCTGCTGGGTGTGGCTGCCTTCGTACCCCTGCTGATCTTCGGGCTCTGGGGTGGCGCGGTCGCCGACGCCCGCGACCGCCGTGCGGTGCTGCTCGGCGGCTCATTGTTGCTCTGGGCATCCACTCTCGGTCTGCTGGTCCAGGCGCTGCTGAACGTGGGCAGCCCGGTGCTGTTGCTGGCGTTGATGGCGGTGCAGTCGGTGGCCTTCGCGATCACCTCGCCGGCCCGCAGCGCCATGCTGCCCCGGCTGGTGCCCGACGATCTGGTCGCGTCCGCCACCACCCTGAACTACACGACCTTCACCGCCGCCTCGGTAGCCGGCCCGCTCGCCGCCGGTCTGATCCTCTCCGCCTCGCCGGACACCACTGTGGTGCTGCCGATCGCGTACGGGTTGGACGCGGTGCTGTTCACCGCCATGCTCTGGGCCGCGCTGCGGCTGCCCTCGCTCCCACCCGAGCCGACCGCGGACGGCCAGGCCCGGCGTGCCGGCCTGGCCAGCGTGATCGACGGATTCCGGTACCTCGCCACCACGCCGGTGCTGCTGCTCTCCTTCGGCGTGGACCTGATCGCGATGATCCTGGCCATGCCGAGGGCGCTGTTCCCGGAGATCGCCCACGAGCGGTTCGGCGGCGGCGGCTCGGTCGGCCTGCTCTACAGCGCCATCGCCATCGGCTCCATGATCGGCGGGCTGACCTCCGGCTGGATCGGTCGACTCCGCCGGCAGGGGGTCGGCCTGGTGGTCGCGGTCGTCGGCTGGGGACTGGCGATCGCCGCGGCCGGGCTGGCCCACCAGCTCTGGCTGATGGTCCTGCTGCTCGCTGTGGCCGGCGCCGCCGACCTGGTCAGCGCCGTACTGCGCCAGTCCATGCTGCTGGTGTACGCGCCGGACCGGATGCGCGGTCGGCTCCAGGGCGTCAACACGGTGGTGGTGGCCGGTGGTCCGCGCCTGGGTGACCTGCGGGCCGGCACCATGGCCGCCGGGCTCGGCGGAGGTGTGGCCTGGGTCGCCGGCGGGCTCGCCTCGGCGGTGCTCGTGGTGGTGCTCGCGGTCGCCTTCCCGGCGCTGCTGCGCTACCGGGCCACGACGGCGTCGAGCGGCGACCGGCCGTGACCGGTTAGGGTCGCCGGCATGGAAAGCCCCGACCAGCGCCCCTTCTCCGGCGCACAGTGGACCATCGCCGCCGCGGGCCACGAGGCAGTCATCGTGGAGGTGGGCGGCGGGCTGCGGACGTACCGGCACGACGGCGTCGACCTGCTCGACGGCTACCGCACCGACGAGGTCTGCCCCGGCTGCGCCGGGCAGGTGCTCGCGCCCTGGCCGAACCGGATCCGCGACGGTCGCTACCCGTTCGCCGACCGGACGCACCAGCTCGCGCTGACCGAGCCGGAGCGGCACGTCGCCATCCACGGCCTGGTCAACTGGGTGCCGTGGCGGCTGCTGGAGCAGTCCGCGGACGCGGTGACCCTCGGCTACGACCTGCCGCCGCAGCCCGGCTACGAGTGGCCGCTGCGGCTGGTCAGCCGGTGGAGTGTGAGCGCGGACGGTCTTCGGGCCGAGCACGAGGTGACCAACATCGGCGCCGAGGTGGCCCCGTTCGGCTTCTCGGTGCACCCGTACCTGCAACTGCCGGGTGTCGCGGTGGACGACCTGGTCATGCGGCTGCCGGCGCGTACGCGTGTGCTGGTGGACGGTCGGCTGCTGCCGGTCGGGGTGACCCCGGTGGCCGGCACCGAGTACGACTGGACCAGCCCGCGTCGGATCGGCGGCGCGGAGCTGGACCTCTGCTTCGGCGAGGTGATCCGCGACGCCGACGGCGGTTCCTCGGTGAGCCTGGCCGCGCCGGACTCCTCGTCCGGGGTGAGCATCTGGGCGGACGCGGAGTTCGGCTGGTGGCAGGTGTTCACCGGGGACGCGCTGACCGGCGAGCGGCACCGGCGTTCGGTGGCGATCGAGCCGATGACCTGCCCGCCGGACGCGTTCCGCTCGGGCAAGGACCTGCTCACGCTCAAGCCCGGCACGACCTGGCGTGGTGCCTGGGGCATCCGTCCCGGGGCCTGATGGAGTTCGCCGAGGTCGTCCGCCGCCGACGGATGGTGCGCAACTACGACCCGGACCGTCAGGTCCCGCCCGACGTGGTGGATCGGCTGCTCGACCACGCCGTGCGCGCCCCGTCGGCCGGCTTCGCCCAGGGCTGGGGTTTCCTGGTGTTGGAGGAGGCGGCCGACCGGGAGCGGTTCTGGGCCGCCACCACGCCGGAGGGTGGCGGGCGGGAGCGCTGGCTGGCCGGTATGCGCCGCGCTCCCCTCATCGTGGTGCCGCACGCCAACGAGTCGGCCTACCTGCAGCGGTACGCGGAGCCGGACAAGGGCTGGACGGACCGGTCGACCGACCGCTGGCCGGTGCCCTACTGGTACGTGGACACCGGCTTCGCCGCGCTCCTGATGCTGCTCACCGCCGTCGACGAGGGGCTGGGGGCGTGCTTCTTCGGGATTCCGCCGCAGCGGCTCGCCGCCTACCGGGACGCGTTCGGCGTGCCGGCGGAGTACCACCCCATCGGTGCCGTCACAATCGGTTACCGCGCGCCCGACCATCGGTCACCATCGCTGCGCCGAGGGCGGCGCGAAATGGACGAGGTGGTGCGGCGCGGGCGGTGGAGTTGAGTGCGGCGTCCCGTTCGTCGGAGTTGAGGATCGGGCGAGCGATAGCGAAACTGACATCAGGGAGCAGAACGTCGCGTGCGCTGGGCCGCTAGGCTGGCACGGTCATCGGTGCCGCGCCGCGCGGTGCCCGCCGCGGCCCGGCTCGGCGTCGTCGGTCGGCCCGGCCACGGGGAGGGGAGCGTGCCGTCGTGATCTTCAGAGCGGTCCGGGACGGGCGTCCCTATCCGGAGCACAACCTCACGCTCAAGCAGTGGGCGGAGATCCCGCCCCGTCCCCTGCGCCTGGACCAGTTGATCACCACCAAGCGTGAGCTGGCGCTCGACAAGCTCCTCGCCGAGGATTCGACCTTCTACGGCGACCTGTTTCCGCACGTGGTCCAGTGGAACGGCGGGCTCTACCTGGAGGACGGGCTGCACCGCGCCCTGCGTGCCGCCCTGCAGCAGCGCAACCAGATCCATGCCCGCGTGCTGGTGCTCTCGGGTGCGGGCGATCCCGCCTGAGGCTTCGTTAAGGTGACGGCATGACTGCCCTCGATCTGCTCGACCTGGACCCGTCGCTCAGCGAGGAGGAGCGGCAGATCCGCGACGTCGTCCGCCAGCTCGTCGACGAACGGGTCCGCCCACACGTCGCCGAGTGGTACGAGCAGGGTCGCGTCCCGGCCCGCGAGCTGGCCCGGGAGTTCGGCAAACTCGGCCTGCTCGGCATGCACCTGAGCGGCTACGGCTGCGCCGGCGCCTCCGCCGTCGCGTACGGGCTGGCCTGCCAGGAACTGGAGGCCGGCGACTCCGGGCTCCGCTCACTGGTCTCGGTGCAGGGCTCCCTGGCCATGTACGCCATCTGGCGCTACGGCAGCGAGGAGCAGAAGCAGCGCTGGCTGCCGGCGATGGCGACCGGCGAGGCGATCGGCTGCTTCGGCCTCACCGAACCCGACCACGGCTCCGACCCGGCGTCCATGACCACCCGGGCCCGCCGCGACGGCGACGACTGGATGCTCACCGGCGCCAAGATGTGGATCACCAACGCCCCGATCGCCGACGTGGCGGTCATCTGGGCGCGCACCGACGAGGGCGTCCGCGGTTTCGCCGTACCCATGGACACGCCCGGCGTCACGGCCCGCGAGATCAGCCGCAAGATGTCGCTGCGCGCGTCGGTGACCGGCGAGATCGTGCTCGACGACGTCCGGCTCCCCGCCGACGCCCAACTGCCCGAGGCGGTCGGGCTCAAGGCCCCGCTGAGCTGCCTGACCGAGGCCCGGTACGGCATCGTCTGGGGCTCGCTCGGCGCGGCACGGGACTGCCTGGAGACCGCCCTGTCGTACGCCACCAGCCGCACCCAGTTCGGTCGGCCGCTGGCCGGGTTCCAGCTCACCCAGGCCAAGCTCGCCGACATGGCCGTCGAACTGGTCAAGGGTCAACTGCTCGCGCTGCACCTCGGCCGGCTCGCCGACGACGGCCGGCTGCGCCCCGAGCAGGTCAGCGTGGGCAAGCTGAACAACGTGCGGGAGGCCCTGGCCATCGCCCGGCAGTGCCGCACCATCCTCGGCGCCAACGGCGTCTCCGGGGAGTACCCGGTGATGCGGCACGCGAACAACCTGGAGAGCGTCCTGACGTACGAGGGCACGTCCGAGATCCACCAGCTCGTCGTCGGGCAGCGGCTCACCGGGCTCTCTGCCTTCGCCTGACCTGCCCGTTTACGCATTCCGGCCGCTCGCCGCGCGCCTGTCGTACGGGGGCCGTACCGTCATTGACAGACGACGTGTCTGACGAGGACGGTGAGTGTGATGGCCCGCGACGCTGGCATCAACGAGCCCACGAGGGAGTTCCCCGGTTACCCGACCGGCGACGACCTCAAGGAGCGCTCGGCCGCGACACCCGACCCGACTCCGGACGGGCCGGGCGGCACCGACGGCCCCCCGAGCGGTGGTGCCGGCCCAGGCGGTGGGTCCGGTGGTGCGGCCCGCGGGCTGCTCCTGCTGCTCGGCGCCGCCGCGCTGGCAGTGGTGGTGCTGCTCGGTGTGCAGGTGACCGGTTTCCTGCCCGATTTCCGTAACCCGTTCGCCAAGGAGCAGACCGACCGCAGCCAGCCGCCGCTGCTGAAGTCGATCCAGGATCTCAGTCGCTACGTCGCCGCCGAGGGCAACTTCCAGGTCGTCGTCGACACCCAGAACGACCGGCGCAACGTCCCGGACTTCCTGCTCAACGAACGCACCCTGTTCGTCGGGGCCGGCAGCGTCGAGGCGTACGTCGACTTCACCAAGATCGGTGAGGGTGCGATCGTGCAGTCCGCCGACGGCAAGTCGGTCGAGATCAAGCTGCCCGCGCCGCAGCTCGGCGAGACCAACCTCGACATGGAGAAGAGCTACGTCTTCGCCGAGCAGCGCGGCCTGCTCAACCGGCTCGGCGACCTGGTCGGCAACGACCCCAACCGGCAGCAGCAGGTCTACCAGCTGGCCGAGGAACGGATCACCGCCGCCGCCCGGGACAGCGGGCTCTCGGCCCGCGCCGAAGAGAACACCCGCAAGATGCTGGAGGGGCTGCTGCGCTCGCTGGGCTTCCAGCAGGTGACGGTCACCTACACGGCCCCCTGACCCCGGCGCTTCGGCTCTCGGGCATCGTCAGCACCTCGACGCCCGGGCGCCGTCTCTGGGCCGTCCTCGGCAGGTGCTCACCCGCCCGGGCCGCGCGTGCAGCGGCTCCCGCACCCCCCGGCGGCCCGTGCTCGTCATCCGTCCCCGCCGGCGGCCCGCCGCCGGCGGGGTGCGCGATGCGCAGATCTTGGACAGTTTCCGTCAGCTGGGCGGGCTCAACCGATGGTTGCAACACCCTTTCGTGATCGTCGTTGGGGTGGTTATGGCGTCGAGGTTGAGTCCGCTGGAGCGGGAGCAGATCGGGTTGGGTCGGGCTGCGGGTGAGTCGTTGGGGTCGATCGCGCGGCGGTTGGGGCGGTCGGTGTCGACGATCTCGCGGGAGGTGGGTCGGTTCGAGCGTTATGGGCAGCGGTATCAGCCGTTGATGGCGCAGTGGGCGTCGTTTCTGCGGCATAACCGCTCTGGTCGGGTGCCGCGGTTGGCTGGTGACGGGCCGTTGCGGGCGGTGGTGCTGGATATGCTGCGGCGACGTCGTTCGCCGCAGCAGATCAGTGCTCGGTTGCGGGCGCAGTTCCCGGACATGCCGGAGATGTGGGTGTCGCACGAGACGATTTATCAGGCGATCTACCTGCAGGCGCGGGGGAACTTGCGGGCGGAGTTGACG
>NZ_JBNCKQ010000004.1:0-27176 GCF_049841615.1 Micromonospora sp. DT63
ACCGCGAACGGCACCAAACTGATCCTCTGGGCCTGCAACGGCGGCGCCAACCAACAGTGGACCTCGCCGAGCACCCCCCCCCCCCCCCCCCCCCCCCCCCCCCCCCCCCCCCCCCCCCGCCCCCCCCCCCCCGCCCCCCCACCCCCCCCCCGGCCCCCCCGCCCTCGGTCTGTGCAGATGATCAACTCGGCAACCAGGAAACCGGGGTGTCACCGTGGCCGGAACACCCCGGTTTCCGGGAAACCGGATGGGGTCAGCAAGCAGCGCGCCTAGCCCTTCTCCAGGTACTCCGCGCGGTCCTCGTCGACGAGCGCGGCGACCGACGCGGCCAGCGCGGGGTTGCGGGCCAGCTCCGGGTCCTCCTCGATGAGGGTGATCGCCTCGGCGCGGGCGTCGCGGATCAGGTCGGCGTCGCGGCGCAGGGACAGCAGGCGTAGGTGCGAACGGTGCCCGGACTGGGTGGCGCCCAGCACGTCACCCTCACGGCGCTGCTCCAGATCCAGCTCGGCGAGCTTGAAGCCGTCGCCGGTGGACGCCACCGCGTCCAGCCGTTCCCGCGCCGACGAGCCCTCGGCGGCCTCGCTGACCAGCAAGCAGAGCCCGGCGGCGGCACCCCGGCCGACCCGACCGCGCAGCTGGTGCAGTTGGGAGACACCGAACCGGTCGGCGTCCAGCACGATCATCACTGTGGCGTTCGGCACGTCGACGCCGACCTCGATCACCGTGGTCGCCACCAGCACGTCCAGGTCCCCGGCCGCGAAGGAGCGCATCACCGCGTCCTTCTCGTCGGCGGGCAGCCGGCCGTGCAGGACCCCGATCCGCAGCCCGTGCAGCGGCCCCTCGGCCAGCAGCGGGGCCACCTCGGTCACGGCGAGAGGCGGCCGGCGCCCGTTGTCGTCCTCGGGTGGCGGCTCCTCGTCGGACGTCGGGCCGTCACCGATACGCGGGCACACCACGTACGCCTGGTGGCCGGCGGCCACCTCCTCGCGCAGCCGCCGCCACGCCCGGTCGAGGAAGGCCGGCTTCTCGGCGGCCGGCACCACGTGCGAGGCGATCGGCGAGCGACCCCGGGGCAGCTGGGAGAGAGTGGACACCTCCAGGTCGCCGTAGACGGTCATCGCGACCGTGCGCGGGATCGGCGTCGCCGTCATCACCAGCGTGTGCGGGGGCTGGTCGGCCTTGGCGCGCAGCGCGTCACGCTGCTCCACGCCGAAGCGGTGCTGCTCGTCGACCACCACGAGACCCAGGTCGGCGAAGTCGACGCCCTCGTAGAGCAACGCGTGGGTGCCGAGCACGATCCCGGCGTTGCCGCTGGCCACCTCGGCGAGGGCCCGTCGGCGGGCTGCCGCGCCCAACGAGCCGGTGACCAGCTCCACCCGGGTGGCGTGCTCGGCGGAATCCAGCTCACCGGCCCGGCCCAGCGGTCCGAGCAGGTCGAGCATGCCCCGGTGGTGCTGGGCGGCCAGCACCTCGGTGGGGGCCAGCAGCGCGGCCTGCCCGCCCGCGTCGACCACCTGGAGCATGGCCCGCAGTGCCACCACCGTCTTGCCCGAGCCGACCTCGCCCTGCAACAACCGGTGCATCGGGTGCGCTGCGGCAATGTCCTCGGCGATCTCCGCGCCCACCTCGCGCTGGCCGGCGGTCAGCTCGTACGGCAGTCGGGCGTCGAACGCGTCCAGCAGCCCACCCGCGCGCGGCGGACGGGGCCGGGCCGGCCAGTCGGCGGCCCGGTGCTTGCGCTGCACCAGCGTCACCTGGACGGCGAACGCCTCGTCCCACTTGAGCCGGTGTCGGGCCCGGTAGAGCTCCTCCTTGGTGGACGGCCGATGGATCTCCCGCAGGGCGGCGCCCAGGTCGACGAGTTTGCGGCTGGCCCGCACGGCGGCCGGCAGCGGGTCCTCCGGCGGGGTGAACGTGTCCAGCACGACCCGTACGCAGCGGGCGATCACCCAGGTCGGGACGGCCGCCGCCGCCGGGTACACGGGGATCAGCGCGCCGGCGAACTCCTCGATCTCGTCGCTGACCGCCGCCTCGCCTTCGCCGCCCTCGCCGAGCAGGACGTACTCCGGGCCGTTGAGCTGGCGTTTGCTCCGGAACTCGGTGACCTTGCCGGCGAACAGCCCCCACCGGCCCGGACGCAGCTCGCGCTCGCGCCACGCCTGGTTGCCGAAGAACGTCAGCGTCAGCAGGCCGCCGGAGCCGTCGCCGACGGTCACCTCCAGCAGGTTGCCCCGGCGCTGGCGCATCGGGCGTACGGCGGTGCGCTGCACCTGGGCCAGCACGGTGACCTGCTCACCGACGTCCAGCGACCGGATGTCGGTGTGCTCGCCGCGCTCGTCGTAGCGGCGCGGGAAGTGGTAGATCAGGTCACCCGCGGTGTGCAGATCGAGGTGGGTGGCCAACGCCTTGGCCGTCTTGTCCCCGACGAGCTTCTTCAACGGGGTGTCCACAGTGGCCGGCTCGCTCATTCGACCCCCACCAGAAGCGGATAGAACGGCTGACCGCCCGGGTACGCCTGCACCTCGACGAACGGCCAGCGCCGCGCGACGTGCGCGCGGACGGCATCGGTGAGCCCGGCGGGGGCATCCACCCCGGCCAGCAGGGTGACCAGCTCCCCGCCACCGCCGAGCATCCGGTCGACCACCGCGGCGCAGGTGTCGGTGAGATCGGTGCCGATCAGGTGCACCTCCCCCTCGACCAGCGCCAGCACGTCGCCGGGGCGGCACGGGCCGGCGACCGTCAGCGCCTCCCGGCTGGCATGGCAGACCTCGGCGTAGCGGCAGGCGCCGGCCGCCTCGGCCATCGCGATCACGTCGTCCTCGAAGCGGCGGGTGCCGTCGCGGACCGCCAGGGCCGCGAGGGCCTGCACCGGCGAACGGGTCGGCACGACGCTCACCTTGATGCCGTGCCGGTGCGCCTCGCGGGCCGCCGCGCTCGCGACCGCCTCCGTATTGGGATCGTTGGGCAGCACCACGACCCGGGACGCCCCGGTGCCGCGCACGGCGTCCAGCAGCTCACCCGTGGACGGGTTGCCGGGCACCACCGTCGCGCCCTCTGCGGCGAACAGCTCCGCGATCCCGCTGCCGGTGGCCACCACCACGGCGGCCCGACCGTCCTCGGTCGAGCCGGCGGACGGCTCGGGCTGGTCGGCGAAGCGGGTCACCGAGATCCGGTACGGGCGGCCGGCGGCGACCCCGGCCTCGACCGCCGCGCCCACGTCGTTGACGTGCACGTGCACGTTCCAGGTGCCGCCCGGCTCGCGGCCGTCGCCGACGACGACGAGCGAGTCACCCAACGCCTCCAGGGTCCGGCGCAGCACGGCCACCGCGTCGGCGGGGGCGTCGAGCAGGAACTGCACCTCGTAGGCGTACTCCGTCGAACCGGTCTCGCGCGCGACGGTGGCCGCCGGGCGGGCGGTGCGCGGCGGCGGCGCGAGCCCTGTGGCGCTCTCCCCGGTGAGCACCTCGACCAGGGCGTCGAGCAGGACGCAGAGCCCTCGCCCGCCCGCGTCGACCACCCCCGCGCGGGCCAGGGCCGGCAACTGCTCGGGCGTACGGGCCAGGGCCTCGGCCGCGGCCCGCGCCGCGCCGCGCGCCACCGCGGGCAGGTCGTCGCCGCCCACCTGCTCGGCCCCGGTGGCGGCCGCGGCGACGACGGTGAGCAGGGTGCCCTCCACGGGACGGCCGACCGCCGTGTACGCGGCGGCGGTCGCGGCCCGCAGCGCGACCGCCAGTGCCTGCCCGCGCACCACCGGCACGGCGACGACGGCGTCGGCGAAGCCGCGCAGGATCTGCGACAGGATGACCCCCGAGTTGCCCCGGGCGCCGAGCAGCGCGCCCTGGGCCATCAGCCGCAGCGCGTGCCCGTGGGCGGTGGGGCCGCTGTCGGGGAGGGTGTCCAGGTCCATCGACAGGGCCTGCTGGGCCGAGGTGAGGGTGAGCACCAGGTTGGTGCCGGTGTCGCCGTCGGGCACCGGATAGACGTTGAGCTCGTCGATCTCGCCCTGGTGGCGCTTGAGCGCGGCCAGCCCGCTCGCGCACCAGCGGCGGACCGCGGCGGCGTCGAGGGTGTCCAGCACGGCCAGAAGCCTACTGTTGCGCACCGACACGCGTCGGACTCGTCCGGCGTGTCCGCCCGCGCCCGGTCCGACGGCGCTCCCGGGCCGGGCCGACGCCTCCGGTACGGTTGCCGCCGGGCCGGCCCACCGGCCCACCAGCAGGCCCGGGCCGGGCCGTGCACGACCGCCCGACCGGGCCGGTTGGCCGGGTCGGCGGGTCATCGGGTAACCTGACCAGGTTGCCCGGGCAGCGCCTGCCGGCGACCTCATGAACGTTTCAATCCCAGGAGTATCCCGTGGCTAGCGTGTGCGACGTCTGTGGCAAGGGACCGGGCTTCGGCCACAACGTGTCCCACTCGCACCGGCGGACCAACCGCCGCTGGAACCCGAACATCCAGTCGGTGCGTACCCCGGCCGGTGGCGGCAACACCAAGAAGTTGCAGGTCTGCACCTCGTGCATCAAGGCCGGCAAGGTCACCCGCGCCTGACGCGGCAGCACCAACTCTTCTCGTTCGGCTCAGCCGGCGGACCCCTGCGGTCCGCCGGCTCTGTCGTGTCCGCGCCCGGGTGGGCGCCTGCCGCTCAGAGCGTGCGGCCGAAGGAGACGCAGCCCTCCGCGTCCTTGTAGAAGCCGAAGTTCGGGATCCGGTCATAACCGGCGGACGCGTACATGGCGATCGCCTCGGGCTGTTTGTCCCCGCACTCCAGGACCATCCGCTTGCGGCCCTGCTCGCGGGCCGAGCGCTCGACGGCCGCGAGGACCGTCCGGGCCACGCCGCGACCACGGGCCGCCGGGGCGGTGTACATCCGCTTCAGCTCGGCGGTGTCCGCACCGTGGCTGCGCCAGCCGCCGCAGCCGACCGGCTCACCGGCCAGGTAGGCGACGAGGAACGCGCCGTCCGGCGGCTCGAATTCGCTCGCGGCGACCGGGGTGTCGTCGCCGGTGCCCCCGTAGCGGGCACCGAGGTCGGCCAGCGCGGCCCGGATCAGCTGCTGCGCCACCGGCGCGTCGAACCGCACCACCCGGATCTCGATCTCACTCACGGTGTCCAGAATACGGCCGGCGCGCGGCGTCACCGGAAGTGGTCCCAGCCCCGGGGCCCGTCGTAGGCGCCGCCGTCGACAGTCACTCCGGCACCCTCCGTGACCAGGCCGATGGGTCGCCACTCCGGCGGCAACGCCACCGTCGCGGGAAAGGTCGCGGCCAGCGCGTGGTCCTCGCCACCGGCCAGAATCCAGGTGTACGGGTCGACGCCGAGCGCCCGTGCGGCGTCGGCCATCTGCCGGGGCACCTCGAACGCGTCGCGGCGCACGTCGATCGCCACACCGCTGGCCTGCGCCACGTGCCCGAGATCGGCGAGGAGCCCGTCCGAGACGTCGATCATCGAGGTCGCGCCGAGCTGGGCGGCCTGCGGCCCGGCCGGGTAGGCGACCTGCGGCCGCCGGTACGCCTCGACCAGCAGCCGGGGTGTGCGAAATCCCCGGCTGAGCACGGTCAGCCCGGCCGCCGCGTACCCGATGCGACCGGCCAGGGCGAGCACGTCCCCGGGGCGGGCGCCGGAGCGCACCACCGGCGCCCGGCCGGCGAGGTCGCCCAGGGCGGTGACCGCGATGGTCAGGGTGGGGCTGGCCGACATGTCCCCGCCGACGACGCTCGCGCCGACCGTGGCGGCCTCCGCGGCCAACCCGTCGGCCAGGCCCTCCGCCCAACTCGTCTCCAGGTCGGCGGGCATGCAGAGGGCGACCAGCAGGGCTGTCGGGGTGGCGCCCATCGCCGCGACGTCGGCCAGGTTGGCCGCCGCGGCCCGGTGACCGACGTCGCGCGCCGAGCACCAGTCCCGCCGGAAGTGCCGTCCGTCGACAAGCACGTCCGTGCAGGCGACCACCCGGGCGTCCGGCGCGGCCACCACCGCCGCGTCGTCACCCGGGCCGAGCACTGTCGTCGGGCCCATCGCCAATCGGGCGGTGATCCGCCCGATCAGCCCGAACTCGCCGATCCCGGCCACGCTGGCGCCACCGCCGGCGTTCGGCCCGTACTGCCCGGCACCGCCGCGCTCGCTCACCGCTGCTCCTTGACCACCGATAGGGATCAGACCTGGTCCGTAAGGTAGTTTCACCCTTCGGGCCGCTCCCGGGCGGCGACGGACGGAGGTCGAGTCGTGGTACAGGCGTACATCCTCATCCAGACCGAGGTCGGCCGCGCACGTGACGTGGCGGGTCTCATCGCGGACATCGCCGGCGTGGTACGCGTCGACGCCGTCACCGGGCCGTACGACGTGGTCGTCCTCACCGAGGCGAACACCGTCGACGAGCTCGGCAAACTCATCGTCAGCAAGGTGCAGATGGTGCCCGGCATCACCCGCACCCTCACGTGTTCGGTGGTGCGGCTGTAAGTGGACGAGATGACGACCTCCTCGGCTGCTCTCGACGACGACGGCAAGCCCAAGCCGGCCGACGGAAAGCGCGAGCCGGCCGACGGGACGCCCGAGCCGGCTGACGGTATCCGCGACAGCGCCGAGCAGGGCGCCGACGCGCCGGCCGGCCGGGACCGGACGATCCGGGGCGCCGCCCTGCTGGCCACGTTGATCGCGTTGCCGATCACGCTGCTGGTGGCCGTGCTGGCCTTCGCCAAGCTCGCCCCGGACACGCCCGCCGCCGCGCCGAGCCCCTCGCCGAGCACCGCACGGGCGCAGTCCACCGCCCCGGTCGAGATGGCCGCCCCGGCGCTGGCCGAGCGTCCGGCCACGGTCTGCCGCGCGCTGCTCTCCCAGCTGCCGCAGACCATCCGTGACCTGGCCCAGCGCCCGGTCACGGCGGGCCCGGAGCAGAACGCCGCGTACGGCGACCCCGCGCTCACCGTGGCCTGTGGGGGCGCCGCGCCGACCGTCCCGGCCACCGACGAGGTCTGGACCGTCAACCGGGTCTGCTGGCATCCCGTCGAGGAGACCGACGTGACAGTGCTCACCACTGTCGATCGGGAGACACCGGTCACCGTCCGCATTCCACGCTCGTACGAGCAGCCGCTGCAGTGGGTTTCGCCGATCTCCAGCGCGATCGTGGCGTCGGTGCCCTCGGGCGGGACCATCCCCGCCGGCTGCCAGCGCTGATCCGCTGACGCGCGGCCCGTACGGCGGGCCGCGCGTCGGGGGCGACTGCTCAGTGCAGGCCGACGCCGCGCCGCTGGGCGGTGCGGATCAGCCGGTTGACCAGCTTGGGGTACTCCAGGCCGGAGGCCGCCCACATCCGGGGGAACATCGACGTCGGGGTGAACCCGGGCATCGTGTTGATCTCGTTGAGGTAGACGTCCAGCTCGGGGGTGACGAAGAAGTCGGCCCGGGCCAGGCCGGCGCAGTCCAGCGCGGTGAACGCGCGGACGGCGTACTCCCGCACCTGGCGGGTCACCCGGTCCGGCAGGCCGGCCGGGATGTCGTACTCGCAGGAGTCGTCGAGGTACTTGGCCTCGAAGTCGTAGAAGTCGTGGTCGGCGACGACCCGCACCTCGGCCAGCACGGACGCCTCGGGGGCGCCGCCCGCCTCGCCCTCCAGCACACCGCACTCGATCTCGCGGCCGATGATCGCGGCCTCGATGATGACCTTCGGGTCGAACTGCCGGGCGGTGGCGACCGCCGCGTCCAGCTCGGCCCAGTCGGTGACGCGGGTGATGCCGAACGACGAGCCGGCGCGCGACGGCTTGACGAAGACCGGCAGGCCGAGCCGCTTCTTGTCCTGCTCGCTGAGCGTCATCCCGTTGCGCAGCACCGCGTACGCGCCGACCGGGATGCCCTCGACCGCGCAGAGCTTCTTGGTGAACTCCTTGTCCATGGCGGCGGCGGAGGCGAACACGTTCGCCCCCACGTAGGGGATTCCGGCCATCTCCAGCATGCCCTGGATGGTGCCGTCCTCGCCGTACGTGCCGTGCAGGACCGGGAAGACCACGTCCACGTCGGCCAGCGCCCGGGGCCCCTCGGTCTGGTCGAGCACCATCAGCCCGTTGCCGGTCGGGTCGGCGCGCAGCACGAGGTCCGCCCCGGACTCGGCGGTGATCTCCGGGAGCTGGCGGGCGTTGATGGCGAGCTGGGCGGGGTCGCCGCTGGTCAGCACCCACTGGCCGGCGCGGGTGATGCCCACGGGCACCACCTCGTACTCGTCCGGGTCGAGTGCGGCGAACACGCTGCCGGCGCTGACGCAGGAGATGCCGTGTTCCGGGCTGCGGCCGCCGAAGACGATCGCCACGCGGGTCTTGCCTGGGGTGGTCACTCCGGTCACCTCTTCGTACGCGACTGCGGCTGGTCGTGCTCGCCGGTGGCGCTCACCCGGTTGACCTTACTGTGCGTGGCGATCAGGCGCGGCGATACCCGGCGAGCCCCGAAGCGACACGGCAATCGGTCAACAGAGCATATACGGTGCGTGACGGAATGTTCGGGGCTGATCAGTCTCCGGCGTGCCGGCGGCCGACCGCGATCACCTTCACCCGCTGCCGCCCGGCCCGCACCATCCCCAGCGCCATGAAGGCGCCCGCGATCCGGTCGGCCGCCTCCCTGCTGCTGGCGCCGACCACCTGGCGGCGACGCTCGGGGGTGACGCGTTCGTTGCGGTCGACGCCCTCGACGGGGCGCACGTCGGTGAGCACGACCAGGAAGCGGGTCATCGCCGCCCCTCGCGCTGCGGGGCGAGAGACTTCGGACCGGTGTGCACGTCGTCTCCTTCCGGGCGGCTGCAACGGGCGGCACGCGGCGATCGGGTACGGGGGAGAAACCCGATCGCCGCGCGCCCTATCCCCTCCGGTCGCTCACCACCACCGTCGCCACGACAACCGGCGGTGAGGACGCGATGACAGATTGACACGTCTACAGCCATGAATGCAACTCTCATCGGCCATCTCTCATGTACCCGTTCCCATGAATGTGTGCGACCATCGATGCATGGCCCCGAAGACCGCCCGCGCCCGCCGGCTCGGCATCGCCCTACGCCATCACCGGGAAGCCGCCGGGCTGACGCTGGAGACCGCCGCGGATGAAATCAACAGCACCCGCAGCACCCTCTCCCGCTACGAGAACGCCCAGACGCTGATCAGCCCGGCCACGGTGCGCGCCCTGCTCACCTCGTACGGGGTGGGTTCCGAGGAGGTGGCCGCCGCGGTGCAGCTCGCCAAGGACGCCCGCAAACCGGGCTGGTGGGTGTCGTACTCGTACCTGCTCGACCCGCGCACCATCGACTTCATCGCCCTGGAGGCGGAGGCCACCGCCATCGCCAACTTCGAGCCCTCGGTGGTGCCCGGCCTGCTGCAGACCGCCGACTACATCCGCGGCGTGATGCGCGGCGGCCCGCACACCCTCGGCGACGAGCTGGTGGAGCAGCGGGTCAAGATCCGACTCGACCGCCAGGTGCGGCTCACCGCCGACACCCCACCCATCCTCGACGCCATCATCGACGAGGGCGCGCTGCTGCGCCCGGTCGGTGACCAGTCGGTGATGGACGGCCAGCTACGGCACCTCGTCAAGATGGCCGAACTGCCGAACATCACCGTTCAGGTGATCCCGCTCTCCGCCGGTTACCACCGGGGCACCCGGGGCTCGCTGCACATTCTGGAGTTCGCCGACCCGGAGGACCCGATCATCGCGTCGGTGGAGACCGTCGCCGGTCAGATGATCCTCGACCGCGCGGGCGAGACGCGTACCTGCACCAAGATCATGGAGCATCTGCGCAGCGTGGCGCTCAGCCCGGCGGACAGCCGGGCGATGCTCCTGTCAGTCCTGAAGGGACGGTAGGACCGATGACACCGACGATCACAGCGGCGTTGGCCACGGCGGCGTGGCGCAAGAGCAGCCGCAGCGGCGATGAGGGCGCCTGCGTGGAGGTGGCCACGATCCCCCAACTGGTGGCCGTCCGCGACTCCAAGGACCCGGCCGGCCCGGCCCTGCTCTTCCGCCCGGCGGCCTGGGCCGCCTTCGCCCAGGCCCCGCCGCGCCGCTGACCGGAGCGCGACCACCCCGCCCCCGCGCCCCGCTGACCGGGCCCGCACCGCCCGATCAGCGGGGCGCGGACGGGTAGGCTCACGGCAGGCCGGCTCGGCCGACGAGCTGGGGACGACTCAGGCGACCAGCGGACGGGGCTCCGGCACCGCGCGCAACGCCTCCAGGGCAGCGATCGCCACGCCCCTGGCACCTGCCATGTCGCGGTCCGGGACCAGCGCGAACGTGGCCACCGCGGCCTGCTCCTCGCGGAGGACCGTGTGCTCGCGGACCGTCGCCAGGAACCAGTCGCGGAACTCCGGCGCCGCCTCCACCACCCCGCCCCCCACGAAGTACGCGTGGGGATCGGTGAAGTTGGCCGCCACGGTGAACAGACGGCCCAGCGCCATCGCCTGCTGGGTGAAGAGGTCCCGGGCCAGCGCGTCACCCCGCTCGCCGTAGCCCCGCACCAGCTTCGCGGCCCGCGCCGCCGGCTCGGCGGCCAGCGGGTGGTCGGGGTAGCGGGTCAGCCAGTACGGCAGCAGGTTGTTCTCGATGCCGGTCAGCGACGCGACGCTCTCCACGTCGCCGGTGAAGCCGCAGGCGCAGATGGGCTCCGGCTGACCCGGGCCGAGCAGCCCGTTCAGCGGGATGTGCACGTGACCCAGTTCGCCCGCCATGCCGGCGGCGCCGGCGATCACCTTGCCGCTCTCGACGACCCCGCCGCCGAGGCCGGTGCCGACGATCGCCGAGACCGACGATCGCGTCATCGCCTCGTCGCCGAAGTACACGTGGTGGGCGTAGAGCGCTGCCGCGTTGCCGTCGTTGTGGTAGATCACCGGCAGGCCGAGCCGCCGCTGGAGCGCGCCCCGCACGTCGAAACCACGCCAGGCCGGCTGGGAGAAGTTGGTCGAGCCGCGCGACGAGATGACGCCGGTGGCGCTGGCCGGGCCGGGCGTGTCCAGCCCGACGGCCTGGACCAGGTCACGAGAGACGCCGGTCTGCGCCAGAGCCCCGTCCAGCGCCTGGGCGAGCGCTTCGATCGCGGCCTCCGGCCCCTCACGCACCTCGCTCGGGATCTCCAGCAGCCCGTCCACCAGGAACCTGCCATCCACCGTCAGGACTGTGGCGTTGTTGCTGGTGCCGCCGTTGTCCAGGCCGACGACCACCGGCACACCTGCGCTGCCCACCGCAACCGCCTCCCGCCCTCATGAGTGTGAGCCGAGGCTAGTGCCAACCCCGCTCCCCCGCCACGCCCGCCCGCTGAAACTGGGGCTGGGGTACCAGCCGAGCTCCGGTGACATCGGAGTTCCTGTCCCCGGTGCCCCGGACTGCTGTCGCGCGTCCTTTGCTCTGCTTCCCTCCACGCAACACAAATCGGCCGCGAGTGTTGCGCCGGTTGAAGCAGAGCAAAGGACGCGAACAGGTGGGCG
The DNA here is from genome assembly GCF_049841615.1 of Micromonospora sp. DT63. Lineage (NCBI taxonomy): Bacteria > Bacillati > Actinomycetota > Actinomycetes > Micromonosporales > Micromonosporaceae > Micromonospora > Micromonospora sp. DT63. The sequence continues at coordinate 11,442 of NZ_JBNCKQ010000004.1, forward strand.
GGCCGACCAGGCATTTCCGCCGCAGCGCCGCTGGGCGGATCAGGCTGGGCGGCGGGCGGTTACCGCGGTGGCGTCCCGGTCCTCGTCGTGTCGGACGGTCGGGACCAGCCCGGCCGCGCGGAACGCCGCGCAGAGCGCGTCGGTCTGCGTCTCGCCGGCCTCGACCACCAGGTGGCCGCCGGGTGCCAGCCAGTGCGCCGCGTCGACGCCCACCCGGCGCAGCACGGTGAGCCCGTCCGGCCCTCCGTCGAGCGCCACCGGGGCCTCGTGCAGCCGCGCCTCCGGCGGCATCAGCGCCACCGCCTCGGTCGGCACGTAGGGGGCGTTGGCCACCACCAGGTCGAGCAGCCCCCGCCAGTGCGCCGGCAGCGGCGCGAACAGGTCACCCTCGTACACCTCGGCGGGCAGTCCGGCGAGGTTGCGGCGGGCGCACGCCACCGCCGCCGGGTCGATGTCGGCGGCGGCCAACCAGCGGGGCGCGAGCCGGCGGGCCAGCGCGACAGCGGTGGCCCCGGAGCCGCAGCAGAGGTCGACAACTGCCGGCGCCGGGCCGGTCAGCTCGACGGCGGCGTCGACCAGCAGGGCCGTCCGACCGCGCGGCACGAAGACGCCCGCGTCGACGGAGATCCGCAGGCCGCAGAACTCGGCCCAGCCGAGCAGGTACTCCAGCGGCTCGCCCGCCACGCGCCGTGCGGTCAGGTCGGCAAGCCTCGCCGGGGAGTCCGCGGCGGCCAGCAACAGCTCGGCCTCGTCCTCGGCGTAGACGCAGCCGGCGGCGCGCAGCCGGCTCACGAGGGTGGTCCGGTCGGTGGGGAAGGGTGTCACCATCAGAAAGCCTCCGGGAACGCTCGCCGGCGCTCCCGAGACCGCTAGAGCGGCGTGGACACGGGAGGAAGCGCCGGTCCTACTGGCTGGCGGATCGGTCTCACCTCCTCCGGTCGAGGCCCACACCCGTGGGCCGTGGACACGATAACTCAGGCCGGCCCGGCGGCGTCCAGGGCGGCGGCGATGTCGGCCACCAGATCGGGTGTGTCCTCCACACCGCAGGAGAGCCGGACGAAGCCGGGGGCGGTGTCGTCCCCCCACTGCGCCCGCCGGTCCGCGGTGGTGTGCAGACCGCCGAACGAGGTGGCCGCCGCCACCAGCCGGGCGGCCTCGACGAAGCGGGCCACCCGGTCGGCGTCGCCCAGGTCGAACGAGAGCACCCCGGGCATCCGGCGCATCTGCGCCGAGGCCACCGCGTACGCGGGGTCGTCCGGCAGCCCCGGCCAGCGCAGACCGGTCACGTCCGAACGGCCCGCCAGCAGGTCGGCGACGGCTGCGGCGTTCGCGCTCTGGCGGGCCAGCCGCAGGTCGAGGGTCGCCAGCGACCGGTGCGCCAACCAGGCGTCGAACGCTCCGGGCACCGAGCCGGTGGCGGTACGCCAGAGCGTCACCGCCTCGATGACCTCGGCGGACCGGCTGGCCAGGTAGCCCAGCAGCAGGTCGGAGTGGCCGGTGAGCGCCTTCGTTCCGGAGGCCACCACCAGGTCGGCGCCGAGGTCCAGCGGGCGCTGCCCGAGCGGGGTGGCAGTGGTGTTGTCGACCGCGAGCAGCGCGCCGGCGGCGTGCGCCCGCTCCGCGAGGGCGGCCACGTCGACCACGTCCAAACCCGGGTTGGCCGGGGTCTCCACCAGCACCAGCCGGACGCCCTCGAAGGACGGGTACGGCCCCACGGTCGGCACGAAGACCACCCGTACGCCGATCGTCTCCAGCACGGCGGTGGCGAACGCCCGGACGGGGAAGTAGCCGTCGGAGGGCAGCATGACGGTGTCCCCGGGGCGCAGCAGGGTGAGCAGTGTGCCGGTGATGGCGGCCTGACCGCTGGCGAAGACCCGGCAGTCGCCGCCCTCCAACTCACCCACGGCGGCCTCCAACAGCCGCCGGGTCGGGTTGTCGGGGCGGCCGTAGCCGTTCGGCGACGTGCCCTGGCCCTGCCACGGGTCGAGATGGTACGGCGCGGCGAAGACCGGGCCCGGCAGGAACGGGTCACCCGGGGCCGGCTCGGGCAGGCCGGCGCGTACGCAGCGGGTACCGTCTCCCAGTTCGCTCATCGGTTCCTCACTCGTACGACTCGGGCTTGGCGGTCCGGCTCATCAGGGTGTCCACGGCGAGGCGCGGGTCCATCCCCTCGTGGCAGATCCGTTCGACGTGCTCGGTGATCGGCATCTCCACGCCGTGCGCCCGCGCCAGATCACGGATCGCGAGGCAGCTCTTCACGCCCTCGGCGGTCTGCCGGGTCGCTGCCTGGGCCTGCTCCAGCGTCTCGCCCCGGCCCAGGTGCTCGCCGAAGGTGCGGTTGCGGGCCAGCGGGGACGAGCACGACGCGACGAGGTCGCCCATGCCGGCCAGGCCGGCGAAGGTGATCGGGTCCGCGCCGAGGGCCACGCCCAGGCGGGCCGTCTCGGCCAGCCCTCGGGTCATCAACATGGCCCGGGTGTTGTCGCCGAAGCCCATCGCGGTGGCGATGCCGTACGACAGGGCGATCACGTTCTTGACCGCGCCGCCCAGCTCACAGCCGATCACGTCGTCGTTGGTGTACGGCCGCAGGTACGGCGTCCGGATCGACGACTGCACGAGCACCGTGCGATGGCTGTTCGTCCCGGCGACGACGGTGGCGGCCGGCTGCTCGGCGGCGATCTCGGGGGCGAGGTTCGGGCCGGAGACCACCACCACGCGGTCGGCGGCCACCCCGGCGGTCTCGACGATGACCTCGCTCATCCGCTTGGTGGTGCCGAGTTCGATGCCCTTCATCAGCGACACCAGGGTGGCGTCCGGGTGCAGGTGCCCGGCCCACTCGGCGAGGTTGCCGCGCAGGGTCTGCGAGGGCACGGCCAGGACCACCAGTTCGGCGCCGCTGATCGCCTCGGCGGCGTCGGTGGTGGCGGTGACCCGGGCCGGCAGCAGCAGGTCCGGCAGGTACTCCGGGTTGCGACGCTCGGCGCGGATGCTCTCGGCCACGGGGGCGCGGCGGGCCCACACGGTCACGTCCCGACCCGCGTCGGCCAGGATCTTGGCGAAGGCGGTGCCCCAGGAGCCGGCGCCCAGCACCGCGACGTGGCCGCTCATGCCGCTTCACCCTGCGGGCGCTCGACGGACGGTCGGGCCGGCCGTTCCCACAGCGGGGGCGGGGTGCCACCACGGATCTCGACGAGCATGTCCCGCAGCCGCAGCATGATGGCGTCCGTCATCTCCTCGAGAGTGGCCCGGGTCGGCGGGGCGCCCGCCCAGCGGCTCAGGTCGATCGGCTCGCCGGCCACCACCGTCACCGGGATCCGGGGGCGTGGGTTGAGCCGACTGGTTCGCGGGTCGAAGATCCGCTCCGGGCCCCACATCACCAGCGGCACCACGGGGGCGCCGGTGGCCAGCGCCAGCCGGGCGGCGCCGGTCTTGGCCTTCATCGGCCACAGGTCCGGCTGTCGGGTGGTGGTGCCCTCCGGGTAGATCACCACCGCGCCGCCCTCGTCGAGCGCGGCTACCGACCGGTCCAGCGAGCGGACCGCGTCCACGCTGCCGCGCTCGACCGGGATCTGCCGACAGCGGTGCAGAATCCAGCCGATCACCGGCACCCGGAACACGCTGGCCTTGCCCAGGTACTGCGGCCACCGCCCGGAGTCGTAGATGAAGTGCGCGGAAACCAACGGGTCGGCGTGCGAGATGTGGTTGGCGACAATGATCATTCCGCCGTCCTTGGCGAGGTGCTCCTGGCCGCGCCAGGTCCGCCGGGTCCAGACGATCATCACCGGCTTCACCAGCCCCACGGCGAACCGTTGCCAGAACCCCAGCCTCCGCCGTGCCACTGTGCCTCCTCGTCCCGCCCCGACCCGCCGCGAGCCCACCGCGACACCCGCAGCGGAAATCATGCCTGCTCGCCCCCGGTACGGCCAGCGAGGGTCCCGTCGTCCGGCTGGCAGGATTGCGGACGTGAGTCAGCCGAGGTGGGCCGTGGTGGTGCCGGTGAAGCGTCTGGCAGCGGCCAAGAGCCGGCTGCGGGGCGCGCTGCCCGGCGTACCGCATGAGGAGCTGGCGCTGGCGCTGGCGGCCGACACGCTCCGCGCGGTGCTGGCCTGCCCGGCGGTCGCCGAGGCTCTGGTGGTGACCGACGACACCCGGGTGGTGGCCGCGGCGCGGGCCGCCGGGGCGGGGACGGTGCCCGACGTGCCGGACGCCGGCCTGAACGCCGCGTTCCGGCACGGCGCGGCACAGATCTCCGGCCGGTGGGTGGCCGGGCTGACCGCCGATCTGCCGGCGCTGCGCCCGGCCGAGCTGGCCGACGCGCTGCTCGCGGCCCAGCGTGACACCGAGGGGGTACGCCGGTTCGTCGCGGACGCCCCCGGCGGTGGGACGGTGCTGCTCGCCGCGCCGCCGGGCGTCGACCTCGACCCACGGTTCGGCGTCGGCTCGGCGGCGGCGCACGCGGCGAGTGGGGCGCTGCCGCTCACCGGCGACTGGCCCAGCCTGCGGCGGGACGTGGACACCGCCGACGACCTGGCCGTCGCCGCCGGGCTGGGGCTGGGACCGCGCACCGCGGCGCTGCTCGCCGCCGGCTGCCCGACACGCTGAACAAGCTGCCTTGAGCCGGCGGGCCGGCGCGCTGAACAAGCCGATCCGACCGGTGTACGGTGCCAGCATGCAGGGCACGGTGGCCAGTTACGACGCGGCGACGCGCAGCGGTGTCCTGCTGCTCGACGACGGCACCGAGCTGCGCTTTCCCGCCCGGGCGTTCGACGCCTCCGGCCTGCGGTTGCTCCGGCTCGGCCAGCGGGTGCGCATCGACACCGATCCCGACGGCGAGGTCGTCCGGGTGACATTGCCGACGATGAACTGAGCTGGCGAGGCCAAGTTCATTTTGCGTTAACTCTCTTCGGGTGATTATGAGCGGGTGAGCACCCCTCGCGAGCATCCGGTCACCCCTTCAGCCACCGACCCCCGCAACGGCGCCCGCATTCGCGGCACCGACGGCCGTTTCCGCCCGTCCCGGGCCGAACGGGCCGGCGCCGCCCGTGCCGACACGCTCGCCGACGACCCGGGCGCCGCCTCCTCCGGGCTCGACGAGGTCATCGAACCCGGCGTGCCGCCCACCGAGACGGACGGCCCTGCGGCCGGGGCAGCCCTGCCCGGTCCCTCCGGCAGCCTCTCCACGGGCCTCTCCACCGGTGGTGAGGGGGACGACGAGCCACCGGCCGCTCCCCCGCTGCCGGAGGACCGCTTCCTCAACCGGGAGCTGTCCTGGCTCGACTTCAACGCGCGGGTGCTCACCCTCGCCGAGGACCAGCGCACCCCCCTGCTGGAACGGGCCAAGTTCCTCGCGATCTTCGCCAGCAACCTCGACGAGTTCTACATGGTGCGGATCGCCGGCCTGAAGCGGCGGCTCTCCGCAGGCCTGCCGGTGCGGGGCGGGGACCGGCTGCCCCTGCGTACGCAGCTGGAGCTGATCGCCGAACGGACCGCCGAGCTGGTCGCCAGGCACGCCGCCTGCTTCGTCGACGACGTCCTGCCCCGGCTGGCCGACGAGGGCATCCGCATACTGCGCTGGGGTGACCTGGGCGACCCCGAACGGGAGCGGCTGCGCACCTACTTCCGGGAGCACATCTTCCCGGTGCTCACCCCGCTCGCGGTGGACCCGGCGCACCCGTTCCCGTACATCTCCGGGCGCTCCTTGAACCTGGCGGTGGCGGTCCGGGATCCGGACGGCGGGTCCGAGCTGTTCGCGCGGGTGAAGGTGCCCAACAACGTCCCGCGCTTCGTGCGGGTCGACCGGGACCAGCCGGGCGTGCGGATGCTGCCGGTGGAGGACCTGATCTCGGTGCACCTGGGTCAGCTGTTCAGCGGGATGCAGGTGGTCGAGTGCCACCTGTTCCGGGTCACCCGCAACGCCGAGGTGGAGGTCGACGAGGACCGCGACGAGGACCTGCTCCAGGCCCTCGAACGGGAGCTGGCCCGCCGCCGGTTCGGCCCGCCGGTCCGCCTGGAGGTCGCCGCGTCGATCTCCGACCACATGTTGGAGCTGCTCGTCCGCGAGCTGGACATGGACGACCAGGACGTGCTGCGGGTGCCCGGCCTGCTGGACCTCTCCGCGCTGTGGCAGGTGTACGGCGAGGCCGACCGGCCGGACCTCAAGGACCCGCCGTTCGTGCCGGCCACGCATCCCCGGCTCGCCGAGGGCGAGGTGCCGCGCAGCGTCTTCTCGACCCTGCGCGACGGGGACATCCTGGTGCACCACCCGTACCACTCGTTCGCCACCAGCGTGCAGCGCTTCATCGAACAGGCCGCCGCCGACCCCAACGTGCTGGCCATCAAGCAGACCCTCTACCGCACCAGCGGTGACTCGCCGATCGTGGACGCGCTCGTCGACGCGGCCGCCGCCGGCAAGCAGGTGGTGGTGCTGGTCGAGGTGAAGGCCCGCTTCGACGAGGTGGCCAACATCGGCTGGGCCCGCACCCTGGAACGCGCCGGCTGCCACGTGGTGTACGGCCTGGTGGGGCTCAAGACGCACTGCAAGACCGCCCTGGTGGTCCGGCAGGAGGGCAACCAGATCCGCCGGTACTGCCACATCGGCACCGGCAACTACCACCCGAAGACCGCCCGCCTGTACGAGGACTTCGGCATGCTCACCGCTGACCCGGAGATCGGGGCGGACCTCACCGACCTGTTCAACGTGCTCACCGGCTACAGCAGGCAAACCGCGTACCGGCGGCTGCTGGTCGCCCCGCAGGGGATCCGCAGTGGCCTCATCGAACGCATCGAGCGGGAGATCGCGCACGTCCGGTTGGGCATGCCCGGCCTGGTCCAGTTCAAGGTCAACTCGCTGGTCGACGAGGGCGTGACCGACGCGCTGTACCGGGCGTCCCAGGCCGGCGTCCACGTCGACCTGCTCATCCGGGGCATGTGCACGCTGCGTCCGGGGGTGCCGGGGCTGTCGGAGAACATCCGGGTCCGCTCGATCCTCGGCCGGTTTCTGGAGCACTCCCGGGTCTTCCGCTTCGGCAACAACGGCGAGGCCGAGTTCTGGATGGGCTCGGCCGACCTGATGCACCGCAACCTGGACCGGCGGGTGGAGGCGCTGGTGCAGGTGAGCGATCCGGTCGCCCGCGCCGAGCTGGACCACGTGCTGACCGCCGCGATGAGCCCGGACGTGGACGCGTTCGAGCTGGCCGGCGACGGCACCTGGACACGGCGTACCGGCGGTGACGACACGGCCCGGGTGCATCTGCAGGAACTGCTGCTGCGCCGCGTCGGTGGCACGGCCGGCTGACCGATCGCGGCATAGGCTGAGCTGATGGTCGAGGAGGAGCAGAAGTACGAGGTGGACGACACCTTCGTGCTGCCGGACCTGTCCACCACGTCCCCGGCCGGCGGCCGGGTCCGGGACCTGCCGCCGGTGACGCTTGTCGCCCGCTACCTCGACACTGTCGACCTGCGGCTGGCCCGCGCCGGGGCGTCGCTGCGGCACCGCGAGGGTGACGAGCTGCCGTGGACGGTGAAGCTGCCCACCGGCACGCCCGGCGTCCGGCACGAGATCTCCCGCCCCGGGCCGGTCGCGCAGCCGCCGCCGGAGCTGGTCGAGCTGGTCACCGTCCTGCACCGGGGCGCGTCGCTCGCGCCGGTGACTGTGGTACGCACCGTCCGGCACGCCCACGAGGTGTGCGACAGGGCCGGCGCGGTGCTCGCCGAGGTGGTGGACGACCGGGTGACGGTCCTCGACGACGCCGGCGCCATCACCGGCGCGTTCCGTGAGGTGGAGGTGGAGCGCAAGGCCGGCGACCGCAAGCTGCTGGAACGGATCGGCGAGGTGCTGCGCGAGGCCGGGGCCCGGGCCGGCTCGTTCACCCCCAAGCACGTACGGGCGTTGGGGTCGGTGGCGCAGGCCGAACCGGACCTGGTCTCCCCGGGCGGGCTGACGGCCGACCCGACCGCCGGCGAGGTGGTCACCGAGGCGGTCCGCAAGGAGGTGGGCCGGCTGTTGGCGCACGACCCGCTGGTGCGGCTGCGCACCACCACCGACGGCGGCGACAGCGCCGTACACCAGTTGCGGGTGGCCTGCCGACGGCTGCGCAGCGACCTGCGGACCTTCCGTCCGCTGGTGCGCCGCAGCTGGGCGCGGCCCCTGCGCGACGAGTTGCGCTGGCTCGCCGGGGTGCTCGGCGCGGCGCGCGACGCCGAGGTGCTGCGCGACCGACTGCGGCGCACCGCGACCGCCGACCCGCTCAGCCCGCTCGACACGGGCGCGGTGGACCGGCTGGACGAGGCGCTCGCACAGCGGCAGCGGCAGGCGCTGGCCGCCATCGACGAGGCGCTGCGCTCGCCGCGTTACCTGGCCCTGGTGGACGCCCTGGTGCTGGCCGCCCGCGCGCCCCGGCTCACCCGACGGGCGGCCACCCCGGCGGCGCGGACGCTACCGAAGCTGGTCGCCCGCCCGTGGCGGCAGCTCACCGGCCCCGACGGCGTCGACGGGCTCGCCCCTCTCGCGCCCGACGACCGCTGGCACGCCGTTCGCAAGGAGGGCAAGCAGGCCCGCTACGCGGTCACCGCAGTGGTCCCGGCCGTCGGCAGGGACGCGCGGCGGCTGGCCCGCGCGTTGGCCGGCGTCCAGGATGTGCTCGGCGAACACCAGGACGCCGCGGTGGCCGCCGAGACCTGGCTCGCCCTCGCCGCCGACCGACCGGGCGACCACGAGCTGGCGGTCACCGCCGGACGGCTGGCCGAGCGGGAACGCGACACGGTCCGCCTGATGCGGGCCCGATTCCCCGCCGCGTGGCACCGGGCCACGCGGCGACGGCGGACCAGATGGTTGCCGTGACGGGCATCCGGGCTGCCGGCGGGGTCTGCTGGCGACCGACCGCCGACGGCGTACGGGTCTGCGTCGTGCACCGCCCGCGCTACGGGGACTGGACGCTGCCCAAGGGCAAGCTCGAACCGGGCGAGCATCCACTGCTCGCGGCGGTCCGGGAGGTCGCCGAGGAGGCCGACGTGCGGGGCGTACCGCAGGTGCGGCTGCCGTCGGTGCGCTACCGCAGCGAGGGGCAGGCCAAGCTGGTCGACTACTGGTCGATGCTCGCGGTCGCCGAGGGCGGTTTCCAGCCGGGCACCGAGGTCGACGACATCCGGTGGCTGGCCGTGGACGACGCGATCCACCTCGTCAGCTACCCGCACGACACCGAGGTGCTGGCGGCGTTCGCCGCGCTGCCGCCGGTGACCGCGACGATCGCGCTGGTCCGGCACGGGCACGCCGGCAAGCGCGCCACGTGGACCGGCCCGGACACCGCCCGCCCGCTCGACGCCGAGGGATGGGCCCAGGCGTACGCGCTTGCGGCGCTGATCGCCGTGGTGCGGCCGGCCCGGCTCCTGTCGGCCTCGCCGCGCCGCTGCGTGCAGACCCTGGATCCGGCGGCCGGGCTGCTCGACCTGCCCATCGAGGTCTGCGGCGACCTGGACGAGCCCCAGCCGGGCCAGCAACAGGACGAGCGGGTGCTGGCCACCGCCGCCCAACTGCTCGAGCTGGGCTGCGCCGGTGGGCAGGTGGCGGTGTGCAGCCAGGGCAAGGTGCTGCCGGGCGCGTTGGAGCAGCTGACCGGCCGCGCCGACGAGGACTTCACCACCCCGAAGGGCGGCGGTTGGCTGCTCGCCTTCAGCGGCGAGCGGCTGGTCGCCGCCGACCGTCTGTAGGCCCGCCCGGCGCTTCGGCGGTTGATCCGCCGCGGATCGCCGGCGTGGCGGTGGCCGGCCAGCCAGCCAGCCTCCGCAACGGAGCGCCGACGTGGCGGTGGCCGGCCAGCCAGCGGCGATCCCGGCGCGGGGTCAGCGGGGCGGCAGGGTGAGGGTCACCGCCACCGGCAGGTGGTCGCTCGCCTCGCCGCGCGGCGCGACCGGGTCCGTCGCCGTCAGGCCGGGCGAGACGAAGACGTGGTCGATCTGCTGGCGCGGATCGTCGGCGGGGCTGGTCGCCAGCGGACGGGCGACCGCCAACGCGTCGACCAGCCCGGCCGCGGTGAACTGCTCGAACGCCTCATCGCCCGGCTCGGTGTTCAGGTCGCCGGCCACCACGAGGGGCCGGCCGGCCGCGTACCCGGTGGCGAAGTCGGCCACCGCGCGAGCCTGTGCCACCGGGCCCGCGTCCGGTGGCGGTTGCAGGTGGGTGCTCACCACAGCGGCCTGGACACCGTCGCCGAGGTCCAGGGTGACGGCCAGAGCCTGCGCTCCGGTGGGTGCGCCGAGGGCCGGCAAGGGCCGGGACCGTGGGTCGGTGACCGGCCAGCGGCTGAGCACCGCGTCACCCCAGACCGGGTCGGCGGCCGGCCCGAACACGTACGGCATGCCGAGCCGGTCGGACAGCAGGTCCAGCGTGTCGTGGCCGCCGTTGAGCAGCCAGCCCCGGTCCACCTCGCTGAGCAGCACCACATCGGGCCGCTGCCGGTCGATCGCCGCGGTCAGGGCGGCCAGGTCGAACCGGCCGTCCAGCCCGAAGCCCATCCGGATGTTGTACGCCACCACTGTCAACCGCTCCGGCGGACCCTCCCGGTTGCTCGCCACCGCCACCTCGTCGGCGACGAGCGGCGCGAGCAGAGCCAGCACGGCGACCCCGCCAGCGGTCCGCAGCGGCGGAAGCGGGCCGGGACGCCGGTCGCCGGACGGACGGGCCGCCAGGGCCACTGCGGCGACCACGCCGGCCACCACCACCGGCACCGCCGCGTTCGGGTAGCCCAGGTCGTAGGCGGAGTAGTAACCCACCGCACCCAGCACGAAGAGCAGCATGCCGGCGGCTACCGCGTACCCCCGACGGGCCGCCGACCGGCGGGTGTCGTCCGTGCCCGTCGCGCCCTCAGCACCGGCACCGGCGACGTCGGCCGCGGCGTCGGCGCGACCCTGAGCGTCGGCACCGGCCGCAACGTCGGCGTCGTCGGCGCGACGTGCAGCGTCGGCGCCGGCCGCGGCGTCGGCGCGGCCCGGCGCGTCGGTGAGCGCGAGGCAGGCGCCGAGTCCGATGGCGGTGAGCAGCATGGCCGCGACGAGCAGGTCGCCACTGTCGAGGGCGAAGAGCACCACGCCAGCCAGCAGGGCCGCCGGCCCGAGCGCTCGACCCCGACCCCGGGTCGGGCCCGCCAGCGCGGCCAGCAGGAACCCGGCGACCGCCACCGGCACCGGCGCCAGGCCGAACAGCGGTGAGCGAGCGACGTCGCCACCCGCGACCAGGTACGACATCCCGGCCTGGGCCAGGGCCGGCGCGAGGGCCACCATGCCGGCCAGCAGCAGCACCGGCCCGGCCAGCAGCCACGACCGGGCGCCACCGGGGCCGGGCGGCGCGGCGGGCAGCGTCGTACCGAGCAGGAACAGCACCACCGCGACGGCGCTGAGCAGCCACGCCACCCAGCCGCCCCGCCAGACGAGATCGTAGGTGTCCAGCAGCGCGTGGACGGCGGCGTTGACCGCCAACCCCAGGGCCAGTCCCGGCACCGGACGGTCGGTGCCGCCGGCGACACCCACCAACCAGACCAGACCGGCGAACAGACCGGCGGTGGCCAACCAGAGCTGCGGACGGCCGCCGGGGGCGCTGGTGAGCGCGAGCCGGGCCACGGCCAGCAGCACGGCGGCGACGACGGTGACGCGGCGGGCGCCCACCCGCCGGACCAGAGCCGGCACGGCCATCGCCAGCACGAACCAGCCGAGCGCGAACGCGCCCATCACCTCGGCCGGGGTGGACGCTGCCTGCCCGAAGATGGTGATGATGCCGGGCAGCCAGACGCGCAGCACGTCGATGAGCAGAACGACGCCCAGCGCGAGCGATCCGGTGGTGAGCTGGCGGTAGCGCACCGGCGCCCCATTTCGTCGGCGGACCGGTCCTGAAGGGGGGCCGGCACGGCGATTCTGCGCGTACGGTCCGGCCGGGTCAACGGTCCGGGTACGCGCAAAGGGCGCCCACCCGAGAGGTGGACGCCCTTTGGGCGGACAGTCGGTCAGCGCTTGCTGGCCGTCTTCTTGGCCGGAGCCTTCTTCGCCGGCGCCTTCTTGGCCGCCGTGCTCTTGCTCGCCGCCGCGGTGGTCTTCTTCGCCGTGGCGGACTTGGTCGCCGCGGTGGTCTTCTTCGCCGTGGCGGTCTTCTTGCTGGCGGCCGTCTTGGTCGCCGTGGTGGTCTTGCTCGCCTTGGCCGGGGCGGTCTTCTTGCTTGCCGCCTTGGTGGCGGCGGTGGTGGTGGTCTTGCTCGCCTTGGCCGGGGCGGTCTTCTTACTGGCCGCCTTGGTGGCGGTGGCCTTGGTGCCCGCCGCCTTGGTGCCGGCGGTCTTGGCCGTGGTGGTGGCGGTCTTCTTCGCCGCCACCGTGGCCTTCGGCACCTTGCCGCTGGCCACCATCTCCTTGAACCCGGCGCCGGGGCGGAAGGTCGGGACGGACGTCTTCTTGACCTTCACCGCCTCGCCGGTACGCGGGTTGCGCGCTGTTCGTGCGCCACGTACACGCTTTTCGAATGCTCCGAATCCGGTGATCGCCACCTTCTCGCCCTTGGTGACTGCCGCCTGGACCTCAGTGAGGACCGCGTCGAGCGCGGCCGTCGCCGTCTTCCGGTCCCCCAGGCGAACAGCGAGCGCCTCGATGAGCTCGGCCTTGTTCACGACTTCCTCCCGATTGTGCAACTGACTCGACGCGAGCCATTCTGCGCGCACCGTATGCCCTGTGCTGCCTGGACACAAACATTCGGTGGAAAAAAGCCCTTGTGTCGTAACGGATTCACCCCCACCGGTTGGACCGGTGGGGGCGAAATCCGCTGTGCGAGTGGGCGTACGGCTATGCCACCGAGGGCAGGAACGGCAGTCGGGACGCCTCGTAGGAGGCGATGTCATCGGCGTGCCGGAGGGTGAGTCCAATGTCGTCCAGACCCTCCAACAGCCTCCACCGGCTGAAGTCGTCAAGCGGGAACGACCAGGTCGCGTCCCCGGCCCGGAGCTGTCGGGCGGTCAGGTCGACGGTCACCGGAGTGGTTGGTTCGGCCTCGACGAGATCCCACAACTCCTCGATGGCTTTCAATTCCAACTCGACCGGCAGCAGGCCCTCCTTGAGTGCGTTGCCGCGGAAGATGTCACCGAAGCGCGGAGCCACCACGGCGCGGAAGCCCCAGTCCCGCAGCGCCCAGACGGCGTGCTCCCGGGACGAGCCGGTGCCGAACTCCGGACCGGCGATGAGGATCGACGCACCAGAATAGGATTCATCGTTGAGAACGAATGCCGGGTCTTCCCGCCAGGCGCTGAACAGCCCGTCGGCGAAGCCGGTGCGGGTCACCCTCTTGAGGTACACGGCGGGGATGATCTGATCCGTGTCCACGTTGGACCGGCGCAGCGGTACGGCGGTGCCGGTGTGGGTGGTGAACTTGTCCATCTCGTCGGTCCCTTCTACAGGTCGGCGGGGGCGGCCAGCCGCCCGACCACGGCGGTGGCGGCGGCGACCGGCGGGGAGACCAGGTGGGTACGACCGCCCCGGCCCTGCCGGCCCTCGAAGTTGCGGTTGGAGGTGGACGCGGAGCGCTCACCGGGCTTGAGCGTGTCGGGGTTCATGCCCAGGCACATCGAGCAGCCGGCGAACCGCCACTCGGCGCCGGCGTCGGCGAAGACCTTGTCCAGCCCCTCGGCCTCGGCGGCCTCCCGGACGGCGGCGGAGCCGGGCACCACGAGCATCCGGACGGAGTCGGCCACCTTGTGGCCGCGCAGCACGTCGGCGGCGGCCCGCAGGTCCTCCAGGCGGCCGTTCGTGCAGGAACCCACGAAGACCACGTCGATCGGCAGCTCCCGCAGCGGGGTGCCGGGGCGCAGATCCATGTACTCCAGCGCGCGACGGGCGGCGGCGCGCTCCGAGTCGGTGACGAACTCCTCCGGGTCGGGCACCGGCGCGCTCAGCGGTGCGCCCTGCCCGGGGTTGGTGCCCCACGTGACGAACGGCGTGATCCGGCTGGCGTCCAGGGTGACCTCGGCGTCGAAGCGCGCGCCCTCGTCGGTGGGCAGCGTCCGCCACCACGCCAGCGCCGCGTCCCAGTCCGCGCCCTGCGGCGCGTTCGGCCGACCCTTGAGGTACGCGAAGGTCGTCTCGTCCGGCGCGATCATGCCGGCCTTGGCGCCCCACTCGATCGACATGTTGGCGATGGTCATCCGCCCCTCCATGGAGAGGGCCTGGATGGCCGCGCCGCGGTACTCGACGATGTGCCCGCGCCCACCACCGGTGCCGACCTGGGCGATCAGGGCGAGCACCAGGTCCTTCGCGGTGACGCCGGGGGCGAGCTGGCCGGTGACGTTGACGGCCATGGTCTTCGGCCGGCTCTGCGGGAGCGTCTGGGTGGCCAGCACGTGCTCCACCTCGCTGGTGCCGATGCCGAAGGCGAGCGCGCCGAACGCACCGTGGGTGGCGGTGTGCGAGTCGCCGCACACGATCGTCATGCCGGGCTGGGTGACCCCGAGCTGCGGGCCGATGACGTGCACGATGCCCTGGTTCTCGTCGCCGAGCGGGTGCAGTCGCACGCCGAACTCGGCGCAGTTGCGGCGCAGCGTCTCGATCTGCGTACGCGAGGTCGGATCCGCGATGGTGAGCAGGTCACCGCGGCGGAGCCGGAACGCCGGATCGGCGTACCCGGTCGGGGTGTTGTGGTCCTCGGTCGCGAGGGTCAGGTCGGTACGACGCACCCGGCGCCCGGCGAGCCGCAGCCCGTCGAACGCCTGCGGGCTGGTCACCTCGTGCAGCAGGTGCAGGTCGATGAAGAGCAGGTCCGGCTCACCAGCGGCGGACCGTACGACGTGCGCGTCCCAGACCTTCTCGGCCAGGGTCCTCGGCTCAGGAGTGACTCCCACCATCTGGACATCCTAAATTCTGGGAGGTAAGTTTCGGCTTGTGGGACACAGTATGAGCGGTGTCGGCGTTCTCGACAAGGCGGTGGTCATCCTGGCCGCCTGTGTCGACGGCGCCAGCCTTGCCGAACTCGTTGAACGCACGAAGCTGCCCCGGGCCACCGCGCACCGGCTGGCGCAGGCCCTGGAGATCCACCGGATGCTGGTCCGGGACACACAGGGCCGTTGGCGCCCCGGGCCTCGGCTCGGCGAGCTGGCCAACGCGGCCCCGGACGTCCTGCTGACCGCCGCCGAGCCGCTGCTGGCCGCGCTACGCGACGCCACCGGTGAGAGCGCCCAGCTCTACCTGCGCCGCGCCGACGAGCGGATCTGCGTGGCGGCCGCGGAGCGCGCCAGCGGCCTGCGGGACACCGTCCCGGTCGGCTCGGTGCTGCCGATGACCGCCGGCTCGGCGGCCCAGATCCTGCTCGCCTGGGAGCCTCCGGAGGCCGTGATGCCACTGCTGCCGCGCAGCAAGTTCACCGGCCGCACCCTTGCCGAGGTCCGCCGCCGTGGCTGGGCGCAGAGCGTGGCCGAACGGGAGGCCGGTGTGGCGAGCGTCTCCGCCCCGATCCGCGACCGCACCGGCCGCGTGATCGCCTCGGTCAGCATCTCCGGCCCGATCGAACGCCTGGGCCGCCGCCCCGGCGAACGCCACGCCATGGCGGTCGTCAGAGCCGGCCAACGCCTCTCGGGCCTTTAACCTTGCCCCCATCCCGTTGATCATGAAGTTATTGCCCGGACACGCCGCGGCGGAGGGCAGTAACTTCATGATCAACAGCGAGACCCAGGGGTACGGAAAAGGCTCACCTCGCGGGGCGAGGTGAGCCTTTGGTTTGTT
>NZ_JBNCKQ010000004.1:27274-32002 GCF_049841615.1 Micromonospora sp. DT63
GAGCCCCGACCGGATTCGAACCGGCGCTACCGCCTTGAGAGGGCGGCGTCCTGGGCCGCTAGACGACGGGGCCAGAACTTCCTGTTCACCGCCCTCGCAGGCGGTGCCGCTGTAGTCTAGCGGCACCGTCCGTCGGGGCGAGCGTGGGGTCTGGGCGCCGTGGACGGCCGTGCGCACCAACGAAACAAGCTGCACCAACGAAACAACCCGCCCCACCGAGGTGGGACGGGTTGTGCACAGATGTAGCCCCGACCGGATTCGAACCGGCGCTACCGCCTTGAGAGGGCGGCGTCCTGGGCCGCTAGACGACGGGGCCAGAACCACTTTCGCTCCCCCACCCTTGCGTGCGGAGGAGCTGCACTCTACCAGAGGCCACCCTCCGCCCCTCGCGGGGCGGAGGAGAACTCCGTCAGAATCCAGCGTCCGGGATTCTCGCGAATCCCAGCTGCGCTGGGGTACCAGGACTCGAACCTAGACTAACTGAACCAGAATCAGTCGGGCTGCCAATTACCCCATACCCCATTGGCCCCTTGCGGCGCCGGGAGTGAACATTACCCTCCCGGTGCCGGCAGGCCAAATCCGATCCCCCCGAACCGCCCGTGAGCTGCGGAAACAGGGGCATCGGACGGATCAGGCGACGGGGACCACCGGGTTGCTGAGCTCGCCGATGCCCTCGATCCGCACGGTGACCGTATCCCCCTCGACGAGAGGGCTAACCCCCGCCGGAGTGCCGGTGAGCACCACGTCGCCGGGCAGCAGGGTCATCACGTGCGAGATGTACGACACCAGGCCGGCCACGTCGAAGACCATGTCCTTCGTGCGGCCGAGCTGGCGTACCTCCATCTCGTCCGGGTTGCGACCCACCTCACACCGGATCTCCAGGTCGGAGACGTCCAACCCGGTGGTGATCCACGGACCGATCGGGCAGAACGAGTCGAAGCCCTTGGCGCGGGTCCACTGCCCGTCCGAGCGCTGCAGGTCCCGGGCGGTCACGTCGTTGGCGCAGGTGTAGCCGAAGATGGCGCGTTCGGCGGCGGCCCGGTCGGCCCGGCGGGCACCCGGCGCACCGATCACGACCGCCAGCTCCGCTTCGTGCTCGACCTGCTTGGAGAAGATCGGCAACCGGATGGCGTCGCGGGGACCGATCACCGAGGTGGACGGCTTGAGGAAGAGCAACGGCTCCTTGGGCACCTCGTTGCCGAGTTCGGCGGCGTGGTCGGCGTAGTTGCGGCCCACGCAGACCACCTTGCTGGGCAGAATCGGCGAGAGCAACCGGACGTCGGAGAGGGCCCAGCGGGCCCCACTGAAGGAGAGCTGGCCGAACGGGTGACCCTCGATCTCGGCGATGGTCAGGCCCTGCGGCCCGGCCTCCGGTTCGCCCTCGACGGCTCCGAACGACATTCCCTTGGCATGAGCGAAACGAGCGATACGCACCCGGCCAATCTAGCCCCGCCGACACGCTCACCGGCCACAACGGGCCGCCGGGTGTGCGCAACCCGTCAGCGTCGCGGCACCCTAGCGCAGGTCCGGGCGGTCGGGGTGGGCTTCGGGATTTCGTACCCGCACGGAGGGCGCGCACCCCTAGCGTCGGCTCCGGAGGTTCGTTCGTATGCCTGCATCGACACGACACCACAGAGCCCTCGCGGTGTTCGTACACTGCCTCGGCATCCTCGCCGCCGTGCCGGCCCTGCCCGCGGCGGCCCCGGAGGCGGCAGCCGCGCCACGACCAGCGGCCGCCACGCCACGACCAGCCGAGTCCGTGCCACGACCAGCCGCGCCGACGCCACGTCCGACGGCGCCAGCGCCCGGACCGACGGCTGTCACGCCGCCCGCGTCCGTCAGCCCGGCGCCGCCGGCGGTGGCGGTGGCCGCGCGGTTGCCCGTGGCGGCGAGCGCGGAGCCCACCCCGCCCTCGGCGCCGCCGGCGGTGGCACCGCCGTCGCGGGTGCCGGTGTCCGCGCCCCCGCCTCCGGTCACGGTGGCGGTCGCGTCGGAGAGCAGCCCGGCGCCGCGGTACCGCATCCATGTCCGCAATGTGGGCAACTCGCCGCTCGACACGACGGTGCGCCAGGAGTTGCCGTCGGGGTCGTCGCCCACCGCGATCAGCGGGGGCGGACAGTCCAGCCGCTCCGGCGGGTCCACGGGCGAGGTGACCTGGCGGTTGCGGCTGCCCGCGCACAGCACCACCACGCTGGGCACCGCGCTGACCGCTGTCGCGCCGGGTCAGCCGCTGACGGCACCGGCCTGCGCGTTCACCAGTGACGGCACCCGGCCGTACGACTGCGCCACCGCCACCTGGCAGGCGGCCGGAGCCGCCCCGGCGGCCGAGGTCACCCAGGCGCCGCCCTGGCGGCGGTATCCGGTGCTGCTGGCCGGGTTGGGCGTCCTGGTGCTGCTCAGCGCCCTCGTGGTCTATGTGTGGCGTCGACGGCGCGGACGGCGGGTTACCGCCGCCGCCCTGGCCACCAACGGAACGCCGGACGGTGGGCGCGGGACGATCTACCCACGTCCGGCGACTCCCGACCCGCGCCGACGGCGGCGTACCCCGCCGGTCTGGCTGCTGGTCGGCGCGGCGGTGGTGGTGCTGGCGGGCGTGATCGGCACGGCCGGCTGGACGGCGACCCGGCAGGTGTCGTCGATCGACACCCAGAAGCAGCCGACCAGCGGCGCGTGGATGGGCACCGGGGTCTCCGGACCGGTGGGTGTGCCGCTGCGGGAGTCCGCGTTCGAGTTCACCGTCTACCGGATGACCTGTGGCGCGGCGGGCGCGGCCGGGGGGACCGGCGCGGCACCGGCCGGGGGTCGGCGTTGCCAGGCCACCGTGGGTGTGCGCAACGTCACCGGCAGCCAGCAGCCCTGGCACGGCCAGCTGCAACGCGCCTACCTGCCGGGCGGGCGGTGGGTGAGCACTGACGAGCCGGCCACCCGGACGGCCAACCTGGGTCGGGACGTCTTCGCCGACCCGGTGGCCGCGGGCAGCCGGGTGGTGCTCCCGCTGGTGTTCACCGTCGACGGGCGGGACCCGCCCCAGCAGCTGGAGCTGCGCAGCGGCGTGTTCTCGGCCGGCGTCCGGGTGCACATGCCCTGACCGGCGATCGGGCGGCGGTCGTACCCTGGGGTCCGTGACCGCCGCCCTCGCCCCCGCCGTGCTCGACGTGGCGGCGTGGCGTGCGCGCCGCCGGGCCCACGAGGAGCGGGTGGACGTGTGGCTGACGCCGCACCTGGCCCGACGACGTCGGGGTGAGCGGCATCCGGTGGCCGACTTCCTGTTCACCTACTACTCGCACCGGCCGGCGCAGCTGCGGCGCTGGCACCCGGGCGCGGGGGTCGAGCTGCGCGACGCGGACCCGGCCGAGTTCGGCCGGGACTACCGCGCCACCGCCGCCGGGGTCACCCTCGACACCGAGGCGGTACGTGAGCGACGCGGCGAGTCGATCGCGTGGATCCGCTCGCTGCTGGCGGCCACTGCCGCCCGACCGGCGCACTTCGGCTGCTTCGGGATGCACGAGTGGGCGATGGTGTACCGGCAGACCCGCGAGGAGCTGCGGCACAACGCCTGGCCGTTGCGGTTGGATCCGGAGCGGACCGCCGCGGTCGTCGAGGAGCGCGGGGTGCGGTGCAGCCACTTCGACGCGTTCCGGTTCTTCACGCCACCGGCCCGGCCGTTGAACCTGCTCACCCCGACCCGGGAAACGCAGCACGCGCACGAGCAGCCGGGCTGTCTGCACGCCAACATGGACCTCTACAAGTGGGCGTACAAGTTGTCGCCGCTGGTGCCCTCGGAACTGGTGGCGGACTGTTTCGAGCTGGCCCGGGAGGTCCGCACGTTGGACATGCGGGCCAGCCCGTACGACCTGGCGGCGCTCGGTTACCCGCCGGTGCGGGTGGAGACCGTCCAGGGTCGGGCGGAGTACGCCGCAGCGCAGCGCGAGTTCGCCGACCGTGCGGCAGTGCTCCGCGACCGGCTGCTGGCCGCCGTTCCCGGCTGAGCGTCGACGGCCCGGCCCGGCCGGGCGGCTGGCCCGTGCCGTGGCCCGGAGTCAGCGCGCGCGGGCTCGCAGGCCGTCGAGGAGCAGCGCGACCACAGCGGCCAGGTCGTCGTCGAGGCCGGGCTCGCTCCACTCCGTCCGGTGCGACGGGTGGTGGAACCGCGCGGTGGCCTGCAACAGCGCGCGACCGGCCACCGCCGGGTCGGGCACGGTGAAGTCGCCGGCGGCGACTCCGTCCGCGACGATCAGGCTGAGCTGACCGGCGAGAACCTCCAGGTGGGTGGCGACCGCTCCCTCGGAGAGCGTGGCGAGTTGGTGGAAGTTGTCGAACAGCTCCGGGTCCTCCCGGGCCATCCGCCGTTTGGTGCCGCTCAGCTCGGCCAGCCACCGGCGCAGCCGTTGCGGGGCCGGGTCGGCACCGGTGGCGACGTCGATCAGCGGGGTGGAGACGCGGGCCAGCCAGCGTTCGGCGACCGCCTCGCGCAGCGCGGCCTTGCTGGCGAAGTGCCGGTAGACGCTGCCGTGGCTGACACCCAGCGCGCGTGCCACGTCCAGCACCGTGGCCTTCGCCGGGCCGTACCGGCGCAGCACCTCCTCGGCGGTGTCGAGGATGCGATCGGCGGTCAGGGCTGTGGTGTCGCTCATCGTCCCAGCCTCCCTGACCGCGTGGCCCGTCGTGGGGGGGCCGCCCCCCCGCGCGGGGCCGCCAGGGGGGGGGTGGGATATAGAAGGTGGGACT